>DASTXR010000040.1:0-57235 GCA_035765415.1 Steroidobacteraceae bacterium
CCCCAATTCCTAGCAAAAGGGGTCAGACCTCACACGACCACGTCGCGATGAATCGCGGCACCTCACGAGGTCTGACCCCTTTTGCCCGCGAAGCGGGGAATTGGGGACTGTCCCCATTCCTTCACTCAAGCGCGCCCGAGAGTTCGCGCCGGAAGCCTGTCCTTCTTCACGCGCTGACGCTCCACCGCTGAGCCCCGTCCCCTTTTGCTAGCAAATCAGGAATGTCCCCATTCTCCATTCTCAGTCGACAACCAGCTTGTAGCCGGACGGTGCGGCGGTCTGCAGTAGTTGGGGAACCGCGGGATTGGCCTCGATCTTGTGCCTCAGCCGGTGCACCAGCTGCTTGAGCAGCTGTCGGTCGCCCGAGCCCCGGTGACCCCATACCTGCACGAGCAGGCGATCGGAATTCACCGCGCGGCCGGCCTGCGCGAGCAGCATCTGCATGAGCCGCAGTTCCAGCTTCGTCAGGGCAATGGTTTCGCCATCGCCGATGCGCACCGAATAACCCTCGAGATCGAGCGTGACGCGGCCGGCGGACAGCGGCGCATGCGCCCGGTCGGCGCTGGCGCGGCGCAGGAGCGCCTTCACGCGCGCCAGCAAGGTTCGCGGGCTGAAGGGCTTCGTCAGGTAATCGTCGGCGCCCAGGTCGAGAGCCTTCACCAGGTCCTGCTCTTCGCCCCGCGCCGTCAGCATCATCACCGGCGTATCGCCGCGCGCGCGAATGGCGGTGCATACCTCGAACCCCGAGGCGCCCGGCATGTTGATGTCCAGGATCACGAGATCCGGCGCTTCGGTGTCGAACGTGGAGATCGCCGCGTGCCCGTCGCTGGCCTTGAGCACGAAGTAACCCGCCTGCGTGAGCGAATATGCCACCAGGCCTAACAAGTCGAGGTCGTCGTCGGCAACCAGTATCTTCATGCGGCGGCCGCCTCGGTGGGTATCGTGAGCGTGAAGCGTGTGAAACCTTCCGCGGTGCGCGCGGCGGTGATGGTGCCCCCGTGACGTTCGACGATCGATCGTGAAATCCACAGCCCCAGGCCCAGGCCGCCGGGCTCCGGTTCCTGCGAGCCGCCGCGCTTGAAGCGCTCGAAGATGCTCAGTGCGTCGCCCTCGGGCAGGCCCGGACCTGAATCCTCGACCCAGGCGCTGATCTGCCTGCCGTCGCTGCGCGCACCGACGCGCACCGCGGTGCCCTCCGGCGCGAACTTGCTGGCATTGGCGATGAGATTGACGAACACCTGCGTGAGACGCATGCCGTCGCCCTGCAACTCGACGCCGTCCGGCACGTCCACCTCGAGCTCCTGGTGCCGCTGGCGCAGCAGCGCTTCCACCAGCCCGCGCGCATCGTCGACCACGTCGGCCATTTCGATGCTCTGCCGGCGCACGTCGAGCTGGCCCGACTCGATGCGCACGCTCTCGAGCAGATTGTCGATGAGCCGTGTGAGGCGCAACGTGCCGCGCTCCAGCGACAGCACCAGCTCGTCGAGCTTCTCCGGCGGGCTGGTTTTCAATCCTTCGCGCAGCAGCTCGATGGACGCCAGTTGCGCGGCGAGCGGCGTGCGGAATTCGTGCGAGACATTCGCCAGCACCGTGTCGCGCGCGCGCCGCACGCCTTCGAGCTCGGTCTCGTCGCGCAGCACCTGCACCTGCATCCCGTTGACCACGCGTGAACTGGTGATGACGGTCTGGCGCAATCCCATGTTGGTCTGCAACTGTTCCACCGCCTGGGCGCTACCCGCCTGCCGTGCGCGCAGGATCGGGCACGCGGTGGTCGCGCAGGGACGCGTACCCCTGGACGAACCATCCGCGCCGCAGGGCTTGAGCACGTCGCCGCAGAACTTGCCGATCGCGTCCTGGGCGTCGATGCCTAACAACCGCGCGGCCTGGGGGTTGAGGTAGCGGATGTTGCGTTCCTGGTCGACGGCATACACGCCTTCGACCACCGCCTCGAGCACCACCTGCGCTTCCGCCTCGCGATGGCGCAGCTCGGAATTGAGCTCGACGAGATTGCGCCGCATGTCGTCCATGGTGCGCGCCAGTTGCCCGATTTCCGCGGGACCGGCCGTGGGAATGGACGTGGCGAAATCGCCCTGCCCCAGCCGCACCGCGGCGTCGGTCAGCGCTTCCGTGGGCTTGGTGACGCGCCAGCCCAGCAACACGCCGGCGACCAGCGCCAGCAGCGCGAACACGAACGCGGTAACGATGAGCCGCCAGACCAGCGCGCTCACCGCCAGATCCGTCTCCGTGGCCGAGGCGCGCGTCTCGATGAGCGCAATACCTTCGCCGCTCGGCGAGAACACCGGGAAGCTCGATGCGTACAGCCCCAGGCTGTCGATGCGCTGGACCGCGAACCGGCCGTCGGTCATCGCCTGCGAATGCAGCGAGGTGAATTCGTTGTCCGGCGTGGCATTGAAGGCGCGGTAGTTGATGAGCCGCACGGGCAGGCCGCTGTGCTCCGCCAGCACTTTGGCCAGCGAGTCGTCGAGCAGGTGCACGACCATGACGCTGAACGAGCTGTACTGCGCGGGTAGTTTGGCCACCGCGCCCACGACCGAAAAGTGCGTGCCGGGCGGGACCGCCATGAATCGTTCACCCTGGTCCTGGGACACGATGAACAGCTGCGGCCATGGCAACTCGACGCCGCTCGAAGCCACCACCTGCGCGCCATCGAACACCGCGCAGGCATCGAGCTCGGAGGTCTCGCAGAAGCGGCGCATGAAGGGCGCGAGGCCCTCGCGCCCGGGTTCGGAAACCAGCCGGCGCAGTGGCGGACGCTCGGCGAGCACGCGCGCGTAGGTCAACGTGTCCTCGGCCATGCGCGTGATCTCTTCGCGCGCATTGGCGCCGGCCAGCTGCACGTGGATCTTCTGCTGGCTGTCGGCCAGTCCACGCAGCATGTCGATGGCGAAGTAGGAAATGCCCGCCGCCACCAGCAGCACGATGGCCACGTTGCTGGCCGCGAGCCACCACCCGAGGCTGTTGCGCTTCATCGGCGCCGATATCCCGCGCGCCCTTCGACGAGCGTCTTGATGATCAGCGTGGCCACGGCGAGCAGCGACAGCACCGAGGCGACGGCGAATGCGCCGACCATGTTGTACTCGTTGTACAGCGCTTCGATTTGCAGGGGCATCGTCATGGTGATGTTGCGAACGTTGCCGGAGACCACGGACACGGCGCCGAATTCACCCATCGCCCGCGCGTTGCAGAGGATTACGCCGTAGATCAGGCCCCAGCGGATGCGCGGCAGCGTAACACGGAAGAACGTGAACCAGCCGCCGGCGCCGAGCGTGATGGCGGCCTCTTCCTCGTCGTTGCCTAACTGCTGCATGAGCGGGATGAGCTCGCGCGCAACGTACGGGAAAGTGACGAACATCGTCGCGAGGATGATGCCCGGCAGCGCGTAGACGATGCTGATCTCGTGGTCCTGAAGCCACGCGCCGAACCAGCCGTTGAGGCCGAACAGCAATACATAGATGAGTCCCGACACCACGGGCGACACCGCCAGCGGCAGGTCGATGAGCGTGATGAGGATGCTCTTGCCGCGGAATTCGAACTTGGCGATACACCAGGCCGCGGTGATGCCGAACACGGTGTTGAGCGGCACGACGATGGCCGCCGTGGTCAGCGTCAGGCGGATGGAAGCGCGCGTGGCTTCGTCGGAGAAGCTCGAGAAGTATGCGTCCCACCCCTGCTCCAGCGCCATGGCGAACACCGCCGCCAGCGGCGCGGCGAGCAGCGCGCCCAGGAAGGTGAGCGAGACGGTGATGAGCAGCCAGCGCACCAGCGTCGAGCGCAGGTTCCTGTGCCCGGGCCGGGTAGCTAGTTCGGCGGCGACGTCCGCGTGTGACGATGGCCCGCCCATGGCTAACGGCTCACCATCATGCGTTTACGGCCCCAGACCTGCAGCAGGTTGATGGCGAGCAGCATCACGAACGAGATCGCCAGCATCACGAAACCGAGAGCGGCGGCCCCTGCGTAATCGTATTCCTCGAGCCGGAAAATGATGAGCAGCGGCGTGATCTCGGTCTTCATGTACTTGTTGCCGGCGATGAAGATGACCGATCCGTATTCACCCACGGCGCGCGCGAACGCGAGCGTGAAGCCGGTGAGCAGCGCCGGCAGGACCGTCGGCACGATGATGCGGCGGAACACGTAGAAGCGCCCGGCGCCGAGCGTTTCGGCGGCGTCTTCGAGATCGCGCTGCACTTCCTGCAATGCGGGCTGCACGGTACGCACGACGAACGGCATGCCGATGAGCGTCAACGCCACCGTGATGCCGAGCGGCGTGTAGGCCACGAAAATTCCTCGCGGTTCCAGGTACTGGCCGATCCAGCCGTTGACCGAGAAGATCGTGGCCAGCGCGATGCCCGACACCGCCGTAGGCAGCGCGAACGGCATGTCGATGATCGCATCGACGAGCTTGCGGCCGGGGAATTCATAACGCACCAGCGTCCACGCGAGCGCGAACCCGAACACCATGTTGACGCCGGCAGCGACCAGCGACGCGCCGAAAGACAGCCGGTATGACGCCAGCGCGCGCGGGCTCGCGATGACCTCGACGAAGCGCGACCAGTCCATGCCCGCGGCCTTGAGCACCAGCGCCGACAGCGGCAGCAGCACGATGGCCGACAGAAAGAACGTGGTGAAGCCCAGCGTGATTCCGAAACCGGGAATGACGTTGGGTTCGCGCCGTCCGACGTTTTTCATGCCGCAATCTCGGGCGCGGCGCGCGTCTCATGCGGGCGATAGACGATGAGTACCGGCCAGCCCGGCTGCGCGGCCAGCAGGCTGCGATAGGCGCTGCCCGCCTGCGTGATGTCGGTGATGCCGAGCACCAGCATCTGCGCGGCGCCGGTGGACAGATTGCGCGTGAGCTCGGTGACGGTCTCGCCGATGGCGAGCTCCGTGCGCATCTCCAGGCCGTGACTCTGCTGGGCTTCGGAACGCGCATCGAGCAGCGCGCGCATGGGCGCCGGTCGTCCGCTTCCGGGACGGCTCTCCGGCACGATGCCCAGGTACACCGCCTCGGCGGAAACGTGGCGCAGGAGACTCGCGGCCACTGCGAGCGTGGCGCGGCGCGCGGCTTCGTCGGTCCAGTGAATGAAGACACGCGTCGGGCTCGGCGCATTGCGCGGCAGGACCAGCACCTCGGATGCGCCGTGCCGGAGCATCCATTCCACCGTCGTGGCGGCGTCATCGCCCCCGGCAATGGCGGCGACTCCGGCGAACGGTGCGGGTGTGCCGCTCAAACTGCCGATGGCGCGTACGCCCACGCGGGTTTTCATGCGAGTGGAAAGGCTTTCGAGCAAGGGCTCGCGCGCCAATGCGGCGGCGTCCGCTTCGGTGGAGCCGCAGGCCAGGAAGCTGGACAGCGGCGTGGGCAGAATGTGCAGGCGGCGAGCACCCAGCGCGATCTGCGCACCCTGCGCCAGCGGCAGACCGCGGCGTTCCGGCTGCGTGCGCGTGATTTCGAGGCGAGCATCGCCATCGCCCGAAGGCCCGAGCAATTGCGCGGCGGAAGGTTCGTCGAGCAGGCGAACGCGCAGCCGCTCGAGCGCGCCGGTGAATACGATTTCCTCCACCGCGCCACGGGCGATGAAGTTCGAGGACAACTGTTCACGCGCCGCCGCGATTTCCACTTCCTCGGGACGCAACACCGCGACTACTTCGTGCTCGCGACCGGCATGCACCGGCTCGGCGCCTTCGGCGGTGACCGGGGTGGCTCCGAAGCGGATGCCGTCCACACCCTGGCGAGCGAGCAGCAGGTTGGCCGCGCCGAGAAACGTGGCGACGAAACGCGTGGCGGGTTGCGCATACAGATCGTTCGGATTGCCCACCTCGAGCAGGCGCCCGTGGTTCATGACGCCGATGGTGTCGGCGAGCGCGAAAGCTTCTTCCTGGTCGTGCGTCACCAGCACCGTGGTGATGCCAAGCTCGCGCTGCACCGAGCGGATGGTGCGCCGGAGCTCTTCGCGGATCTTGGCGTCGAGAGCGCCGAAGGGTTCATCGAGCAGCAGAACCTGCGGCTTGTGCGCGAGCGCACGCGCGACGGCGACTCGCTGCTGCTGGCCGCCCGAAAGCTGTCCGGGCAGTCGCTCGTCCATTTCCTCGAGCGCCACCAGCTTGAGCAGTTCCTTGCGCCGGGCGCGACGGTCGGCGGCCTTCATCCGGCGGACGCGCAGGGCGAACTCGATGTTGTCGGCCACCGTCATGTGCCGGAACAGCGCATAGTTCTGGAACACCAGGCCGACGCCGCGATCGCGCGCGCGCACGTGCGTGACGTCCCGTCCATGCAGTGAAATGCGGCCGTGGTCGATGCCGGTGAGGCCGGCGATGGCGCGCAACAACGTGCTCTTGCCGCTGCCGGAGGGCCCCAGCAGAACGAAGAATTCGCCTTCGCCCACTTCGATGGATACGTCGTTGACGACCGGCTGGTCCTGATACCGTTTGGTGACTTGGTCGAGTGCGATGGACATGAATGGCGGGCTGGAGAAAAACCGGGAGTGATGCTATCAGCAGCAGGTATTGGCCCGAATAACGCGCTGGTTACAATGCGGTCACAAACGGTTATAACGCCGCGGAACTTAATCGGTTAGCCCGCCGACTAACGAGTACACTTTTTGCCCTCCCCGAGGAACGAGAAAACCTGAATGGCCACCGAGAACGCGCCGCTTGGCATCGACAAAACCGCTGCGGAGAAGCGTCGTGAACGGCCACACTGGGTGTTGGACGATGCGGTTTACAGCATCAGCGCCCTGCTGCTCGCCGTCATCGTCATCCACAGCATCTGGACCCTGATCATCCGGCCGCGCGCCGAGGCCGTGTTGTCGCAGCGGGTCACCGTCACCCAGGCGGGCACCAGCGTGAAAGCGCAGGTGCTCCAGCTTCGTTCCATCTACGTCATCCTCAAGGACCACGAGCAGGAGATCTGCATCATCCTGTGCATGTGGTCGCTGCTGCTGCTCGCCCGCCAGGCCCAGGACACGCGCCTGGCGCGCCAGCTCCTCGATCGTGACTACGTGAAGATCGGCGACGGGCAGGTGGTGCTGCCCGAAGATGCGCGCGTGTATTCCCGGCCGCTCGAATCGCTGGGTCCCGCGGAGGCGAGCCGCTTCCTGCCGCGGCTGCTCATGGTGGCGTACAACCGGTTCGGCGCCACGCGCAGCGTCCAGGACGCCGCCGAGGCGGTGCGCGACGAATGCGATTTCGAAACCGCCAGCATGGACACCAAGTTATCCATGGTCCGCTTCACCGCGTGGGCCATCCCGGCAGTCGGCTTCGTCGGCACCGTGCGCGGCATCGGCGCGGCCCTGCAGGAAGCTCAGGGCGCCATGGGCGGCGACATTTCCGGCGTCACCATGGGCCTGGGCGTTACCTTCAACGCCACGCTCGTCGCCCTCGTCTCCTGCATCATCGTCATGTTCTGGATGCACCAGTTGCAGCAGTTCCAGGATCGCCTCGTGCTCGACTGCCGCACCTACGTCGATCGGCAGCTGCTCCGCAAGATGCGGGTCGTTTCGAAATAGGGCCGCGCGGCGGTGTGTGGTTGCGATGCACAACCGCGAACAGTTTTCTCGAAAACCGCAACGTAACGGTTCGCGCGAAGCGCTAAGATGCCCGCCGTGAAGCAATTGCGCTCGATCCGCCTTCGCTCCTGCGTGCTGCCGATATTGCTCGGCGCGCTGGCGCTGCGCTTTCTGATTCCTGCCGGCCCCATGCCGGGTTCTGGCGACAGCACCGTGCTCTCGGTGTCCATGTGTTCCACCGACAGCAGGAACGAACTACTCGAGATCCCGAGCGAACCCGCCAAGCCGCACTGCGACCATTGCACGTTGCCGTCGCTGGACGCGCCGCTGGCGCCGGTCAACCTCGCGTCGCTCGCGCCCGATTCGCAACCTTCGCTGCTGCCATCGCTGGAATCCCAGCTCGCCGAAATTCCCCTGTTACGCGCGCAGAATCCGCGCGGCCCTCCGCACTCCTGAGCGTTCCGGTTCCATCCAGGAACCGTCAGTCACGCGTAACCCACGCCCCAGGGCGCGGTTACGCCCGATCACGTGCAGGGAATCTACATGCTTCGTCCGTTTCTCGCGTTGCTGGCCGCCAGTGCTCTGGCCGTGGCCGTGCATGCGCACCACTACTCCATCGGCAATCTGGTCATCGGCCATCCGTGGTCGCGGCCCACCGCCTCGGGCATGCCGACGGGAGTCGCCTATCTATCCATCACCAACCACGGGCCACTCGAGGACACGCTGCTCGCGGCGCATACCCCCGCGGCCGCGCGGGTCGAGTTTCATCGCACGAAATTCGAGGCCGGCATGGCGCGCATGCGCCCCGCCGGGGCCCTGGTGGTCGGACCGAACTCCACGCTCACCGCTGAACCCGGCGGGCTGCACCTCATGCTCGTCGAGCTCAAGTCACCGCTGGTGGCGGGCTCGCTCGTGCCGCTGGTGCTGCAGTTCAAGGCGGCGGGCGAAATCACCGTGCACGTCAAAGTCGAGGAGCAAGGATCCGCGCCCCGACACTGAAGTCTTGGGAGACTGCGATGAAAAAGAATGGACTCTGGGTGCTGCTCGCGTCCTGCGCGGCAGTGCCGGCAATGGCCGACGATACGGACGACGCGCCAACACGCCTGCTGGGCACCGTGACCGTCACGGCGGTGCGGCCCACCTCGCTGCCGACGCACATACCCACCACCATCGAAGGCATCACCGGCAGCGAAGTGGCCGAGACCATCAACGCCACCGACAGCGAGGATGCGCTCAAGTATTTCCCGAGCCTGCTGGTGCGCAAGCGTTACGTGGGCGACTACGACCACGCGGTGCTCGCCACCCGCGCGTCGGGCACCGGCAACAGCGCCCGCTCGCTGGTCTATGCCGACGGCATCCTGCTGTCGAACTTGTTAGGCAACGGCGCCACCTTCACGCCGCGCTGGGGCCTGGTGACGCCCGAGGAAATCGAACGCGTCGACGTGCTCTACGGCCCGTTCTCCGCCGCGTTTCCCGGCAACTCCGTGGGCGCGGTGGTCGACTACGTGACGCGCATGCCCGATGACCTCGAGATGCACGCGAAGCTCACGAGCTTCGGCCAGGACTTCGCGATCTATGACTCGGCCGATCGCTTCTTCGGCTGGCAGGCCAGCGCCTCCGCGGGCGATCGCACCGGCGACTTCGCGTGGTGGGTCAACTTCAATCACCTGGACAGCGACGGCCAACCGCTTTCGTTCGCCAACAAACTCGTGAGCGCCGGCGTGCCCGGGTCCGCCGGCACTCCCGTTTCGGGCGCGATCCCCGATCGCAATCCGCGCAACCAGGACTGGCTGATCCTCGGGTCCACGACCCAGATCCACACGATCCAGGACCACGCCAAGGCGAAACTGAGCTACGACTTCTCACCGACCGTGCGCGCGAGCTACACGCTCGGCGTGTGGATCAACGACGCCGAGCGCACCTCGGAATCCTATCTGCGTGGTCCCGACGGAACGCCGGTGTACAGCGGCAACATCAACTTCGGCGGCCGCTCGTACGCCGTGACCGCGGCGGACTTCGCGCCAGGCCACGGCGATCTGACCCACCTGATGCACGGCCTGTCGGTCAAGTCGCATGGCCGCGGCAAATTCGATTGGGAAATCGCCGCCAGCGCCTACGACTACGCGGACGACATCACGCGTTCACCCACGGTGGCGCTGCCCGCCGCGGACCTCGGTGGCGCCGGGCGCATCACCGACCAGGGCGGCACCGGCTGGCGCGCGATGGCGCTGCGCGGCACGTGGCGACCGCAAGGCGCCGATGGCGCGCACCTGGTCGATGTCGGGCTGCAACTCGACATGAGTGAACTGCAGACGCTGGTGTCGAACACCGCCGACTGGATAGACGGGTCGGCCACCACCCGCTTCTCCGCGTTCCGCGGCAAGACACGACTCGACAGCGCCTACGTGCAGGACAGCTGGCGCTTCGCCGACGACTGGCGCGTAACGCTGGGCGCGCGCGTGGAGCACTGGCGCGCCTACGACGGCTCGATCGCCAATGCCACCGCCATCCTCTCCTTCGCCGAGCGCAGCGAAACCTATGTCTCGCCGAAAGCGGCGATCGCCTGGCAGCTCACGCCGGCGTGGGTGCTGAAGGCGTCCGTCGGGCGCGCCGTGCGGATGCCCACGGTCTCCGAGCTCTACCAGGGCTCGATCTCGGTCGACGTGATCGTGAACAACGACCCGAACCTCAAACCGGAAAAATCGTGGACCGGAGAGCTCACCGCGGAACGCGAGCTCGGCAATGGACTGCTGCGGACGACGTACTTTCATGAAGACACGCGCGACGCCCTGTACTCGCAGACCAACGTCACCGTTGTTCCCAACGTCACCAGCATCCAGAACGTGGATCACCTGCGCACGCGCGGCGTCGAGCTGGCGTACCAGGCGAACGACGTATTCGCGAGCGGATTCGATCTGTCGGCCAGCGTCACGTACGCGCACTCGCGCACGGTGGCGAACACCAATTTCCCGGCAAGCGTTGGCAAATGGCAGCCGCGCGTACCGGACTGGCGCGCGAATGCGCTCGCCAACTATCGCTTCGGCGAACGCTGGTCGGCCAGCCTGGGTGGGCGCTACAGCGGCACGCAGTACAACACGCTCGACAATTCGGACACGAACGCGTTTTCCTTCACGGGCACGAGCAGCTTCCTGGTGTTCGATGCGCGCGTGCGCTGCCGCTTCGGCGAACGGTGGGTCGCATCGGTCGGTGTCGACAACATCGGCAACGAGGAGTACTGGGCGTTCCACCCTTACACCCAGCGCACCATCGCCGCGGAGCTGGCCGCGAACTTCTGACGCGATAACGCGGCAGCGTTCCTGTAGGAAGGCCGGAAGTCGCCGGTTCCGGCTTTTCTGTCTGTAGGAAGCTCCGCGTTTCCCGTTCCTCGGGTTTCCCCGATGTCGTCACCGGCCGACGGTGTGTCGCGTCCTTGTCGTGCATGAAGCGCCCGGCCCGCGCGCCATACTAACTACCGAAGGATTGGGCGCCGCCCCGGTGGCTCGTCCAGGGGAATACCAATGAAAATCGCCTGTGCATGGCTGCTGCTCGTGGGCGCCTCGAGTCTTGCGTTCGCGCGTCCTGTCGTCATCGAAGAAACGGCCACGCTGACCAATCCCGATCCGGCCGCCCATCCGCAATTCGGCCGTGCGGTCGCCACCAACGGCGAATACGCGCTGGTGCTCGGCTCGCGCTTCACCTACGAAGACGACACTGAGGTCCGCCATCGCGCCGCCCTGCTCTACCGGCGCGTCGCGGGTCAATGGCAGTTCCAGCAGGTCTTGCGCAGCAGCGCCCTGGGGTACGACGGCTATAACTTCCCGAACTTGTTCGCCATGAAAGGCAACCTCGCTGTCGTTGAGCTCGACGGCAGCACCCAGGCTTACCGGCTGGACGCGACTGGCTGGCAGCCCGCCGGATCCCTTGGCTTCATCACTGAAGACATCGAGATCGACGGGGAGCGCATCGTGCTCAGCACCGGCGACTGCTCCTATAGTTCCGTGACCTTCGAGCCGAATGAATCCGGCGGATGGACCCGTGCAGGTCAGTCGGGACTGCACAGAGGCTGCGACGACGAGTTCTGGGGCGGGCCGGTGGATATCGACGGCGACCGGGTGATCCTCGGTAATGCCGGCGGCGGCTACGAACCCGAGCACTTGAACGTCCTGATCTACGAGCGTGCAACTGCGACCAGCTGGAATCGCGCCGGCACGATCGTACCGCCGGCAAGCATTGGCATCTTCCAGGGCGAGGTTGCGTTGCGCGGCGACGACGTCATCGTCGACGCGCGGCACGGCGCGTACGTGTACCGCTATCCCAATCTGCACCAGGAAGTCAGCAGGCTCCAACCGGCCGACGCATACCTGCAATCGCGCGTCCGGCCCTCTCGCGATGTACAGATCGAAAAGAGCGGCGATTTCGTGTTCGTGCGGGAGCCCAGCTACGACCGTGGCGGCGCCCAGGTCATCAATGTGTTCCGCGCGAAGCTTTCCGCGCCCGGCACCTACGATCACGTCGCGGTGCTGACGCCACGGAGCGGCGGACCCCTCACCACGTCGTTCGATGTCAGTGGCAACGTCGTCATCGCGAGCGGCGCCGAGACGGCGTACATCTTCGAACTGCCAGCATCGTTGACCAACCGCACGCCCCGCCAGGAAACGTTCGAAGCGGGAAACGCCGCGAACTGGACGACGATCGCCGGCTCGCAGTTCTCGGTGGTCGCGAACGGCGCCAACCGCGTCTACCGCCAGAGCAGCACCGCGGGCGAGGCGCGCGCGTTGCTCAACAGCACCAACTGGACCAACCAGGCCATCGAAGCGGAGGTCACGCCCACGGCGTTCGATGGCAACGACCGGTGGGTAGGTCTCGTGACGCGGTACCAGAACGCGCAGAACTACTTCTACGTCACGTTGCGCAGCTCGGGCAGCGTGCAATTGAAGCGCATGCGCGCAGGTTCGTTCACCACGATTGCTTCCACCGCATTTCCGGTGGCGCTCAATCAGCGCTACCGGCTGCGCCTCGAATCCATCGGCAGCGTGCACCGCGTCTACGTGAATGGAGCCCTGCTGCTCGATGCCGACGACTCCGGCGCGCCTCACTACGGCAACGCCGGCCTCACCATGAATCGCGCGCGTGCGGATTTCGACAACGTGCTGGTGACACCGAGCCCACTCACCACGGTGTTCGTCGATGATTTCGCAACGGCGGCCGCGGATCCGTGGACCCACAGCGGCACTGGCCAGTGGGTCTTCAACGGCGGCGCATTCGCGCAGAATTCCGTGGGCGGTGAGGCGCGCGCGGTGATTGGCGGCAAGACCGCAGACCAGGTCGTCCAGGCGCGGGTGCGCCAGATCGCCTGGTCCACTGCGGGCACCGCTGAGCGCTGGGCCGGCGTGCTCGCGCGTTACGTCGATGACCGCAATTATTACTACCTGCATCTGCGCAGCGGTGGCACCGTGAGCCTGCGCAAACTCGTCGACGGCACCATCTTCACGCTCGCATCGGCGCCGCTCGCAGTGTCGCTCAACACCCAGTACGCATTGCGGCTCGAAGTCGTCGGCAACCAGTTGCGCGGCTACGTCAATGGCAACCTGCTCCTGCAGGCCACCGACAGTTCGCATGCCGCCGGCATCAGCGGGCTCATGACCAACAAGGCTGCCACGCAGTTCGACGACTACGTGGCCTATCAGCCCTGACCGGGCAATCCGGAGCCCTCTCATGAAACGCACACTCCTGATCATCGCGCTCGCGCTGGCGGCGCTGCCTTCCCTTGCCGGCAACGTTCGCACCATCTCGCCGACGCAGCAGTTGCTCGCGCCGGATCCCAACTACTCGTTCTTCGGCCAGGCAGTGGCCATCGACGGTGGCTGGGCCATCGTGCTGGCCGACCGCCCCGGCGGCCGCGTCGCGCTGCTGTATGGCCGTGAGTCCACGGGCCGCTGGGCCTACCGGCGCGTGTTGCTCGACGTGGCCGACACGCCGGAAAACCTTCGCGCCGGACTCGAGATGAAAAACGGCATCGCCGCCGTCCAGCTCAACGCCACCATCGCGATCTTCGAGCTCATCAACAGCGAATGGCAGCGCGCCACCACGCTCGCGCCGCTGCGTTATCCGGGCGGGCTCGCCATTTCCGGCAACCGCATCCTCATCGGCGGCAGTCGCTGCGAAACCTACAGCGGTTACATCTATCAGCGAGGTGCGAACGGCATCTGGGGTATCACCGGACGCCTGCCTTTCCTCGGAGGCCCGTGCAGTTCTCCGCCACTCGAGGTCGAGCTCAACTACGACTACGCGCTGGTGCGCGTAGCCACCCGGTTCGCCACCGTGTATCGCCCCACCAGCTCGCTCGACTGGGCGTCGGTGGGGTCCATCCAGATTCCCGAGGAGGCCAGCACTGCGGGCGGGCCCCTGGCCTTGCAGAAATCCACGGCGGTGTCGCCGGGCTCGGCGATTTTCCGGCGCACCGGCACGGCCTGGAACCACGTCGGCCAACTGCAGCCCGTGGATTACGGCAATGGCACGGGTCACGCGGGCGCTGTCGAGTATCGCGATGGTGTGCTGATCGCGAGCGAGGGCTGGAGCGAGCTGCATCAATACACCAAGCCCTATCTATATCTCGAGAACGCCGGCGGCACCTTCGAGCATGTCGGGATCCTCGAGACTTCGGGATTCACGCAGGATTTCGAAATCAGCAACAGCACGGTGTTCGCGAGTTTCGATCTCCTGGGCGAGACGGGTGTCGACGTCTTCACCCTGCCCTCGCCGCTGCGGCCAGCGCGGTCGATCACCAACGACTTCAACGCACGCGATGTCAGTGGCTTCGAGCAAACCGCCGGCAGCCAGTTCGCGCTCGCGGGCAACGTCTCCAACTACCTCTATCGCCAGTCGGCGACTGCCGGCGAATCGGTCGCGGTTCTCGCGGACAGCGACTGGAACCATTACCAGTCGATCGAGGCCGATATCACGCCCACCGCCTTCGACGGCGCGGACCGCTATGTCGGCCTCGCCGTGCGATACGTGGACATCGCTAACAACTACTACGTGACCTGGCGAAGCTCCAACGTCATCCAGTTGAAGCGCAAGGTGAATGGCGCCTTCGTGACGCTGGCCGAACGCGCGCTGCCCCTGGCGCTGAACACGCGGCATCACGTGCGGCTTTCAGTGGCCGGCTCGCGCCTGGCCGTCGAGGTCGACGGCAACCAGGTGCTGACCGCCAACGACACGACGTTCTCGCGCGGCCGCGCGGCGCTGCTCACTTACCGGGCGCGCGCCGACTTCGACAATGTGTATGCCAGCCCCACCGCGCCGCTCAACGTCAACTTCAACGACTGGGTGTTCTACTGGTTCGGCTTCGGCCGGCCGTTCACCGAGCTCGGGGGCCAGTGGGAGATCACGGGCCAGCAAGATCCCGAGGGTATGTCGCAGACCACGACCACCGGCCTCGCACTGGCATACAACGGCGTCGCCACCGAAAACCAGGTGATCACGGCGAACATGCGGCTCGATTCGTTCGCAGCGCCGTCGGGCGCCTGGTTCGGCCTGCTCGCCCGATACGTGGACGAGCAGAATCACTACTTCCTCTCGGTCCGCAGCTCCAACCAGCTGCAGATCCGCAAGATCGTGAACGGCGTGACCACCGTGCTCAAGGCGGTGTCCTTCACCGCCGCGCCCGGCGCCATGCACGAGTACACCTTCAGTGTCGTCGGCAACGAACTGCATGCGATCGTCGACGGTCAGCTCGTCGCGACCGCACTCGACGGTGAGTTGCCCCGCGGCAAATACGGCATGGGCACCTATCGCGCTGCCGCGACCTGGCAGGACTTCCTGGTTACGCAATGAGCCCCTCGGTCAGCCAGCCGTGAGCATCAATCGGGCATCTTCTGGCCGCGCGTCTCGATGACCCAGTGGAGCAGCAGCAGTCCGATGATGGGCACGAAGCCGATCATGAACATGGTGCGCAGGAAGACTTCGGGATCGCCCTTGGCCGTGTTCTGGATGATGCCGACGACGAACACGCCTCCGGCGGTCACCACGCGGCCGATGTTGTAGCAGAAACCGCTGCCCGTGGAACGCAGGCGCGTGGGGTAGAGCTCTGGTAGATAGAACGTGAAACTGCCGAATACGCCGAAGACGGTGAGCCCGATGAAGAAGTACATGCGCAGGCGCGTTTCCGCGGGCAGGTCCAGCCCGAAGGTGGCGAGCAACGCGAGCGCGGAGCCGGCGAAGTAGAGCGCGTACATCTTGCGGCGTCCGAGTGTCTTGGCCAGCGGCACGGTCAGCAGCGTGCCCAGCAGTCCGCCCCAGCAGAAGCTGTACATCGCGAGCGTCATCCAGTCGCGCTTGAGCAGGGCGGTGGCCGATGCATCCAGGCCCAGCCTGGTGGCTTCGGCTCCCGCGAGGCTGTTGGACATGGCCTGGATGAAGGCATTGCAGGTCCACCAGGTGATCAGCGCGATCACGGCGACGATGAGTGCGCTGATGGTGCGCGCGCGCATGTCGGGCGCGAAGATCTCGCGCACGCGCGCGGGTGCGGCCGTGGCGGCGGTCGCGGCCCAGCGTTCCGGCTCCTTGACGAAGGCGCGCACGACGAACGCGACGGCGGCCGGCACCAGGCCGAACATCAGCACGTAACGCCACGACATCGACGGATCGTGGATGAACCAGTTTCCGGCCACTTCGGTGTTCACGAAATCCGCGAGGAACAAGCCGAAAGGCGCGCTGGTATACAGCAGCGCGCCGGCCTCGACGCGTTTCTCCTCGGGCACCACTTCGGCCACCATGGCCGAGCCCGCGGCCCATTCGCCGCCGATGCCGAGGCTGGCGACGATGCGGAAGATGATGAGTTGCCACATTTCGGTGACGAAGGCGCAGGAGGCCGTGCCCACGGCATACAGGAGCATGGTGATCATGAGCACGCGCCGGCGCCCGAAGCGGTCGCAGATGGGACCGAAGATCACGCCGCCCGCGGCCCATCCCAGCAGCAGGATGGAATTGAGTATGGCCGTCCAGTACGGCACCGCCGCCTTGGCCTCGGCGCCGCCGATGGGGATGTCTAACAACGTGGGGATGGCGTTGGGCGCGACGAAGTTGAACAGCAATCCATCGAAGATGTCGAAACCCCAGCCGAGCCAGGCCGCGAAGAACACTGTCCACTGGTAGCGCGTGAGTTTGATCATGGCGCGCGAGTGTAAATGGGGACACTCCCCATTTCCTAGCAAAAGGGGCCGCACCTGCCTGTACTCGCGGCTCGCCTGACCTCCGAAACTTCACGAACACGACCGATTCGCGACACGCGCATCAGCTTCACTCGGCTAGATTTGGCCGATGCCCCGACCGCCGCGTCTCATAGTCGCCGACCAGTGTTATCACATCATCAATCGCGCAAACCGGCGCGCCGAAATCTTTCACGACGCCGGCGACTACGCGGCGTTCATCGCCCTGATGGCGCGCGCCCAGGAGCGAGTGGATCTGCCGATTCTGGCTGCTTGCCTGATGCCGAATCACGTTCATCTCGTGGTTCGTCCGGCCGCAGACAACGACATTCCCAACTGGACGCGATGGCTCTTCACCACGCACGTCCGCCACTATCACGAGAAATACGGAACGACCGGACGCCTCTGGCAAGGGCGATACAAATCTTTCCTGATTCAGGACGACCACTATCTGCTGACAGTCCTGCGCTACGTCGAGCGAAACGCGCAGCGGGCGAAGCTCGTTTCGCGCGCTGAGGAATGGCGTTGGGGTAGCTTGAATTGGCGTGCGGCGAAAAACGCGCCGCTCGTTCTATCGGAACCGCCGGTCGCGCTGCCCAGGTACTGGTCGGAATTCGTGAATCAGCCGCAGACCGCTGCGGAAGTCGAAGCAATCCGCACCAGCGTCAATCGCCAGCGCCCTTTCGGCGATCCCGACTGGGTGGAGCGCCGCGCGCACGAAGCGGGGCTTGGTCAATCGCTGATCAGCGTCGGCCGTCCCCGAAAATCCAGGTGCGGCCCCTTTTGCTAGGAAATGGGGAGTGTCCCCATTTACGCGTGCTTGAACATGATCGGGATGCCTGACGGCGTGGTGAACGCCTTCTTCTCGGTGAACGGGCGTTCGCGGCCTTCCGGCGCGCGGTCCGCCACGGCGGCGAGAACGTCGTCCAGCGGTCCGGGGCGACCGAGCGCATACCCCTGGCCAAAGTGGATACCCAGCGACGCGAGCCGGTCGCGCACGATGGTCGTTTCCACGAACTCGGCCACGGTGGTGATGCCCATGGCTTCGGCAAGCTGCACGATGGCGCGCACCAGCGCCTGCGACCGCGGGTTGGTCATCACGTCGACGACGTACGAGCCATCGAGCTTGATCGTGTTGATCTCGAGATTCTTGAGATAGGCGAGCGAACTGACCCCGGTGCCGAAGTCATCGAGCGCGAAGCGCACGCCGTGGCTGGTGAGCCGGCGGATGAACTGCTGCACCTGCTGAAGATTGGCGGCCGCCGCCGCCTCGGTGATCTCGAACACGACACAGGTGCCATCGATGTTGTGTTTGGCCATCGACGCCAGCAGCCACTCCAGGAAATCGGGATCCGACAACGTCGGCCCGGACAGGTTGATCGACACGCGCAGCGGACCCGCGCTGCTGGTGTTCCTGCTCAGCTGCTCGAAGGCGCGTTCGCACACCGCGCGGTCGATCTCCGGAAGAATCTGGTAGCGCGTCGCCGCCGACATGAAGTCGGCCGCTTCCACGATATTCCCCTTCGCGTCCACGATTCGAACCAGCAGCTCGTAGGTGGTCGGCAGGCTGTGATTGATGAGCGGCGTGATCGGCTGCGCGTACACCACGATGCGCTCGAGGCGCAACGCTTCGCGCACGGTGCCGATGAGCCCGATCTCATCGTGCCTGCGGACCATGCTCTGGTCGGTATCCTGGTAGACCTCGACGCGGCCACGGCCGCGGTCCTTGGCGGTCTTGCAGGCAATCTCCGCCTCGGCGATGCGATGGTCGAGATGCAGGTCGACGACGCTCGCCGACACCGCGCCCCAGGACATCGACACCGGGTGGTTAGGCTCCTGCTTCGAGGACTCGCCGGTGCTCACTTCCTTGCAGATTCGTTCGCCGAGTTGGCGCGCCTGCGCGAGATTCATGTGCGGCAGGAACACCGTGAAGCGGTCGCCCGACAGCCGGCAGGCGAAACTCTCGCCACCGACCAGGACGCGGCGGATGGCGACGCCACATCGCGCGATCACGCGATCGCCTTCGGAGAATCCGGCCAGATCGTTGATGAGATGCAGGCGATCGATGTCGCCGTACAACATCGACACCATCGCGTCCGGCGGCGCACTGCGCTGCCAGGACTCGACGCGGGTCTTGAAGCCGCTCCAGGAGAGAAGCCCGGTGAGCGAATCGAGATCCTGTGTCGCGTTGCGCGCCAGCAGGCGCGCGAAGCGGCCCAGGCGGCGCACGGTGAATTCGTCGAAGCTCGGCTCTTCAGGACGGTTGAAGATGATCAGCGCGCCGGCGGGGCCGCCGCGCGCGATGAGCGGTACCGCGACCAGCTTGCAGGCAATCTGCCCGCCGCTCGCGTGCTTGAGTTTGTTGGTGGCAACCGGCTTCTTCGTGTCGATGGCGCGGCGCGCGAGCTCGTCACCGACGATCGCCAGCTGCTCGCGGGCGAACGCGAAATCCTCGTCGCAGCGACCCCACACCGCGCGCGAATCCTCGCGTGGAAAAACCGCCGTCGCGGCCGTGCACCCGAGGCGCATGCACACTGCGCGCAATACGCTTTCAGTGCTCCGTTCGGACGACGTGCCCAGTTCGAGCGAATTGGTCTCTACCGACTTCACCGGTTACTCCGCTGCCTTGTTTTACTTCTGCCGACTCCCGCGCCGAAGAAGATTAGTCGAGCTCCCCCAAGGGAAAGGCCACGCAGGTCTCAGCTTTTCGGGCATTCGACGCCCCGGATTCGCAATCGCGGGATTATGAGAACCATTCTTGGAGTTATGTCATGCGGGCTTCACCCCGCCCGGAAACCGGTGTCAGCTGTTTTCCGTCACCGCGCGGAACCGCCCCGTCGCCGAGTACTCGATTTCGCCGGCCACATTTCCCGCCAGCAGACTGCGCCGGCGCGTGACGGCCGCGTCCGGCACCTCGCCCACCGGCATCGCCTTGCCGAAGGCGTATCCCTGCCCGGTCTTGCAGCCGAGCTCCAACAAGATGTCGCGCTGGGTCTCGTGTTCGATGCCTTCGGCCACCGTGTCGAGGCCGAGGGCGTCGGCCAGCGAGAGGATGGCGCGCGCCAGCGCCACCGCGTCGACGCCGCCAGCGCCGCTCGAATCGCCCGCCAGACGTTCGACGAAGGAACGGTCGATCTTGAGGATGTCGATGGGGAATCGATGTAGATAGGCCAGCGACGAATAACCCGTGCCGAAGTCATCGAGCGCGAGCCGCACGCCGATCCGCTTGAGCTCGTGGAACGTCCGCTCGATGCTCGTGGAGTTCTCCAGCAGCAGGCTCTCGGTCACTTCGAGGATGAGGCAGTCGGGCGACAGGCCGTGCGTGCGCAGGCCGTTGCGCACGTCGTCGACGATGTTGCCGTGATTGAGATACCGGCTCGACACGTTGACCGACAGGCGTATGCCGGCGCCGTGCGCGATCTGGCGCTGCAGGCGCGCCAGGTCCGCGCAGGCACGGTTCATGATCCACTGCGTCATGGCCACGATGTGCCCGGTCTCCTCGGCGAGCGGGATGAACTCACCGGGCTGCACCAGTCCGCGCGTCGGATGCCGCCAGCGCATCAGCGCCTCGACGCCCACGAGATGCCGCGACTGCAGGTCCACGATGGGCTGGTAATGCGCCTCGAACTGCTGCGCCTCCACGGCCGCCGCCAGCTCGTTCTCGAGGCGTATGCGCCGCCGCGCCGCGCGCAGCATCTCGGGCGCGAACATCTCCGCGTGCCCCTTGCCGTGCGACTTGGCCGAATACATGGCGGCGTCTGCATTGCGCAGCAGCCGCTCCACGTTGCTGACGCGATCGGCCAGCGCGACGCCCACGCTGCACCCGATGCGCAGCGGCTGGCCATCGATGTCGAATGGCTGGCGGCACACTTCCAGCACCTGGCGCGCGACCGCCATCGCGGCCTCGATGTTCGGCGCGTGATCGATGAGCACCGCGAATTCGTCGCCGCCGAGGCGCGCCACGGTGTCGCCCGCGCGCGTGCAGTGGACCAGGCGATGCGCGAAGCCGCGCAACAGCTGGTCACCGGCGCTGTGGCCGAGGCTGTCGTTCACGGTCTTGAAGTTGTCGAGGTCGATGAACAGCACCGCCGGCGTCATGCCATCGGCAATGTGGCGGATCGCCTGGTGCACGCGATCGGTGAACAGCGAGCGGTTGGCGAGCAACGTCAGCGAGTCGTGGAACGCCAGCGTGCGCAGCTGGTCGTGCAACCGCGTGGCGTCGGAGATGTCGCGGATGTTCAGCGTGACGCCGCGAATGGAGTCGACGTGGCACAGGTTGGCGATGACCATCTCGTAGGAGCGCTTCTCGCCATCCGGCTGCGGTATCGCGAATCTCGCCGTCTGCTCGGAATGTGCGGCGCGAATCACCTCGTCGAACACCGCGCGGACGTTCTGCGCTTCCGGTCCGAGCACCTCGTCGAGGCGCTGGCCGGCGAGTTCGCCGGGCGCCACTCCTAACAACTGTTCCGAGGACGGACTGGCGTAGCGTATGACGCCCGCGGCGTCGCAGATGGCGATCATGTCGCTCGAGCGCCGCACCAGCTCGGTGAGGCGCTCGTCGAACCGGCGCGAGGCGACTTCACGGTGCAGCCCGATCATCTCGCGCGTCGAGAAAGCCTGGCCCGCCACCACCAGCAGCGTGGCCGCGACCATCACCCAGATCAGCAGCGGCGACTGGCCGCTGGCGAGCTGCAAACGGTCGTCGAGCAGCGCGATGGTGCCGACCATGAGCGCGATGATCGGCAGCGATCCGCGCAGGTCGCCCTGCAGCCCGAGCGTCGACGCGATCGCCTTGCGGTGCCCGAGCTGGCCGCACACCGCCGCGAACATGCATAGATAGAACACGAAATAGCCGATGTCGCTCGCACCGCCGATGACATACGCGCCGCGCAGCTCGGCGTTGATCCACAGGAGGTCCGCGACCAGCGTCACCACCATGGCGATGAGCAGCCAGACGATGGGACGTTCGGCGCGCCAGTCGGTGATCTGCATGGCGACCATGGCGCCGGCGATGATGGCGATGGCGTCGCCGATGCCGTAACCCACCACCGACCAGTTTTCCAGCACCTGCTCCGCGGACATGCCGGCCACCGGCGCGAGCGCGGTGAACCACAACAGCGTGCCGAAGCCGATCGCCACCGTGGTGAAATCGATGAGCGCGCGCACCGTGCTGAAGCGCCCGCCGAGATCGATGTACAGCAGCACGAAGGCCCAGGCGGCGAGCGGGTAATAGAAGATGTAGAGCACGTCGGGCCAGGAGCCGTACGTCACGTTCTCGGTCAACGCGCTGTAACCCCAGCCGATGCTCGCGATGTTGTCGAGCATCAGCGCGACGAAGATCAGGCGCCATGCGCGCCTTCGGTGCACGCTCAACGAGGCATCCATCAGCGAGGGCCACAACACGACGCATATCGTGATGCTCACGGGGAATGATCCCCAGGCGCCGACGTAATCGGTGACCGCCTCGCCGCCCCAGCCGGTGAGCAGGAGCATCATGCAGGCGACGCTGTAGAACACCGAGATCGCGAACAGCGTTCGCGCCCAGCGCCCCGTCAACCTCGCGATAAATGCGTTCATCGTCCCTTCGATGCTTCCAGCTCGCACATCGGGATATCGGCACGCACGCGCCGAATTGCAGACCCATCGCCGGAAAGTGGTTGCCAGTCCCGGAACGACTCGGCAGACTGCCCGCGGCGTAAGGATGGCCTTGAGAGAAACCCTGCACGTGACGCGACCCTGGCAGACGCTGATTGTGATTGCCGTCACATCGTGCGGGCTTTCACACACCAACGTGGCATGTGCGGACAGCGTGCAGGAGCTCACCGGCAGTGTCGGCGGCACCACGGACCTGGTGTTCCGCGGACTCTCGCTCACGCGCGGCAAGCCCGCCGCGCAGGCTTCACTCGACATCGAATTTTCGCGGGAGTTCTACGCCGGCGCATTCGTGGCGACCGCCGATCCGAACCCCGGCCCGAGCCCGCCCGTGGAAATGGATTTCTGGGCCGGCCGCTACTGGCGCATATCCAGCAACTTCTCCGGCGACCTGCGTCTCTCGCAGTACATCTACCCCGACGATCCGCGGCGCGTCAGCTACGACCGCACCGAGCTCACGGCCACGCTGGGATTTCGCAACCGCGTGTACCTGGCGGCTATCTACTCGCCCAACACGAAGGCGGTCGGCTCATCCGCGGGATACGCCGAAGGCAATGTCTGGGCCGCGGAACTCTCCGCGCGCCAGCCCCTCAGCGAGCGCCTGTCGCTGTCGGCCGGCGTGGGCCACTACGGCCTGGACGAAGTCTATGGCGACAGCTACAACTACTGGAACCTCACGCTCATCGCGAACCTGGCTCCGTTCGAGCTGCAGCTCGCCTACCTCGGCGTGGACGGCGAGGCCGCCGAGCATTTCGTCGCCAATTCCGTGGAAAACCGCGTGGCCCTGACGGCCCTGTGGCGCTTTTCGTCGAGCCACTGACCCGGGAACCAAGCGCCGGGGCCGTGGTACTCATGAGCAGTAAGTCGACAAGGTTCGCTGCCGTGGCACTTAAAAGCATTGAAACCCACTCCCCGCGAGCGCTTGATCCAGGGTCCGACGCTTCCGAACGCGAGCTCCTGGAGCGCATCGCCCGATCCCAGGACCAGGCCGCTTTCCGCGCGCTGTACGGCAACTACTACCAGCGCCTCTCCCGCCTGCTGGCGCGCATGTCGGTGCGCCGCGAGGACATCGAGGAAGTCATCAACGACACGTTCTGGGTGGTCTGGACCAAGGCCAGCGAGTTCCGCGGCGCGTCGCAACTGTCCACCTGGATCATCGGAATCGCCTATCGCCGCGCGTTGAACGCGTTGCGCCGCGCCAAGATCCGCCCGGTGTCCAACGAACCCTTCGACGAAGACTCCATCAGCGTGGCCTCCACGGATGCCGCCGAAACCGACGGGCAGTGGCTGGCCCTGGGGCTCTCACGGCTGCCGGTCGAACAGCGCATGGCGCTCGAGCTCACCTACACGCTCGGCCATTCCTGCGAAGAGGTGGCGGCCATCCTCGACTGCCCGGTGAACACGGTGAAAACGCGCCTGTTCCGCGCCCGCGAAACTCTCAAACAAGTGTTGCCCGCCCTCGCGGGTATGTCCGGAGAAAATTCATGAATCCCCGCATTCCCGATACTCACGCCGAAGCCTGGGCACTCCTGCCGTGGCTGGCCAACGGCCGCCTCCCGGCGTCCGACCGCGAGTGGGTGGAGGCGCATGTGGCGCAGTGCGCTGAATGCCGGAGCGAACTTGCCGTGCAGCAAAAGGTTGCCGGGGAGTTGAACGACGAAATGAACCGCGGCTCCTCGCCCACCTCGGCCACCGAAGAGCATCGCTCGTTCAACAAGTTGTGGGCGCGCATCGAGGCTGCGGAGTCCGCTGCGACGCCGGGCGGCAGCATCAAGGGCACGGGGACGCCGGTCGCGCGCACTTCGCGCACAGTGCGGTGGCTGGCGGCGGCGGTGGTCGTCCAGGGGTTCGGGCTCGCGCTGTTCGGTTTCAACTCGCTGCGGCAGAGTTCGCCACCCGAGGGTTACATCACGTACTCTGAAGTCCCACCGCAGCGGCTCAACGCGCCGGCGGTGCGCATCGTGTTCGCGCCGGAAGCGTCGATGTCCGACGTCAACACCCTGCTCATGCACCAGGGCCTGTCGATCGTGTCGGGCCCCGGCACGTCGGGAAATTTCACCGCGGAACTGTCGGCCGACGCCGTGGCTTCAGGCGCGTCGGCGAATTCGGTCGCCGTGGTGATCTCGAAGGATCCGAATGTCACGTTCGCACAACCGGTTGCGCGTTAGTGCCTGGAACTGGCGGCTCGGCGTTGCCGTAACGCTGGCAGCTCTCGCGCTGTCGGTCGCCGCCGTCGCGGCGCCGCCGCCGGTGCACACGCCACCCGAAGTGCGCAGCGCGCCGACGCAGTTCATCGTCGTGGCCGTCGCCAACCCGGTCGCGGGCCGGCCGGGCGCGGTCGGCGGCACCGCCCACGGCTATGGCACCGCCACTAACTACCGCGTGAGCGCATCGGCCAAGGCCGCCATTCGCGACATCGCCAGCCAGTACTCCATGACGCGCGTCTCCGAATGGCCCATCGAGCAATTGAACATGCACTGCGTGCTGTTCCGCATCCCTCCCGGCACGACGCGCGAGGCGATGATCGAGAAGCTGAAGACGGACAAGCGCATCCTCATCGTGCAGCCGCTCAACGAGTTCGAATCCGCCGCGGGCGCGGCCATCGGCGGTTTCGACGACCCGTATGCGCGCCTGCAGTCGAACGTGCTGGCGCTCGACGTGGCCGAGGCGCACCACATCAGCCGCGGCGCGGGCATCCGCGTCGCCATCATCGACACGGGCGTCGACACGCGCCATCCCGACCTCGCCGGGCGCACGCAGCTCACACGCAACTACATCGATGCCGACGAGGCCGCGTTTCGCGGCGATCGTCACGGCACGCAGGTCGCGGGGCTCATCGCGGCTTCGGCCAACAACGGCATCGGCATCGTCGGCGTTGCTCCGGACGTGAAGCTGCTGGCGTACAAGGCGTGCTGGCAGGTTTCCGCCAATACGTCCGGGCGGTGCAATTCGTTCACCATCGCCCAGGCGCTCGCGGACGCGTTGAACGCGCGGGCGCAGGTCATCAATCTCAGCCTGGTCGGCCCCAGCGATCCCCTGCTCGAAGCGCTGATCGACAAGGCCACCAGTGCGGGCGTGATCGTGGTGGGCGCGGCCTCGCCCGATCCGCGGTTCAGCTTTCCGGCCAGACTACCGCGCGTGCTGCCGGTCGCCGAAGCGGAAATTCCCTCGGGCGTGGCCGACGACGTGCTGCGCGCGCCGGCGCGCGACATCGTCACGCTGGTGCCGGACGGCCACTACGACTTCGCGTCCGGAAGTTCGCTCGCCACCGCGCAGGTCTCCGGCGTCGTCGCCCTGCTGCTGGCCCGCAATCAGAAGCTGGGCATCACGCGCATGCGCGAACT
Source organism: Steroidobacteraceae bacterium (assembly GCA_035765415.1). Lineage (GTDB taxonomy): Bacteria > Pseudomonadota > Gammaproteobacteria > Steroidobacterales > Steroidobacteraceae > CADEED01. Next base: position 25,732 of record DASTXR010000040.1, read on the forward strand.
GCTGGCGCAATCCACGCAGAATCACGACACCACGCGCGGGCCGTTCCGCTCGGTGAACGCCTGCACGGCGCTCGCGCAGCTGGTGCGCGGCGCGAGTTGCGCCCCAGTCGCCAACTGAAATGGGGACAGTCCCCATTTCCTAGCAAATGGGGCAGCACCTCGAATGGGGAGGTCCTCAGTTCCTACTTCTTTGCAAGCGGGATCGAGGCAGGCCGTTGGCGCGTCAGCGCGTGAAGTAAGGACAGGCTTCCGGCGCGAACATCGAGGGCGCCGCAGCGCGAGGCGATCAGCGCGCAGATCCTCCTGGTGGTTTAATCCAGCTGTGCGCGTTTTGTGGGCCATTCAGCGGAGCGCTGACAGTTTTGGCGCGCCGCCTCGCGCAGACGCTACACCGCGAGCCCCGTCCCCTTTTGCTAGCAAATCAGGAATGTCCCCATTTACGCCCCATTCGAGGTGCGGCCCCTTTTGCTAGGAAATGGGGAGTGTCCCCGTTTTCCGCACCAGCCACCCAACTACCGCCGAGAGCGCCTCGCTGTCGGTCGCGCCCTGCGAACGGGCGGTCTGGTACACGTCGGTCTGCTGATGCGCGCTGGTGCCGCGCTTGAGCAACAGGCGGGCGTGCTCGGTCTCCGCCAGGCAATCGAGCGCGACGGCGTCGTCATGCGTGATGGCCAGCAGTTCGTCGAGCAGTTCGGGGAACGCCACCAGCTCGCCGCGCGCCAGGTCGAGCAGCGTGGCGTCACTGCCGAAGCGCATCGCGCGCCAGCGGTTCTCGGCGATCAGCATGCGCGGGTAGCGCCGCCACACCTTGTTCTCGCGGCGCAAGCGGTAAAGCATGCGCACCAGCGAGAGATTGAGCGCCGCCAGGCACACTGCGTCGTCCAGGTGCGTGCAACAGTCGAACACGCGAGTCTCGAGCGTGGGATAACGCGAGCTCGGACGGATGTCCCACCAGATTTTCGTGGTGTCTTCGATGAGCCCGTTGCGCACCAGCGCATCGAGGTGTCGGCGGAACTCCCCGTAACTCTCGAAGTGTTCGGGCAGACCCGTGCGCGGCAACGAAGACAGCAGCATGAGCCGGAACGACTGCATGCCCATGTCTTCGCCTTCCCAGAACGGCGAAGAGCACGACAGCGCCAGCAGGTGCGGCACGAAGTAGCTGAGCTGGTTCATCACGTCGATGCGCAGCTCGTCGTCATCGAGCCCGACGTGCACGTGCATGCCGCAGATGATCATGCGCCGCGCCCCGCCCTGCACTTCGCGCGCGATGTCCGCGTAGCGTTCATGGTCGGTGTGCGGCGGACGCTGCACCGGCCGCGCGAACGGATGCGTGGAAGCGGCGATGGGCGCGATGCCATACGCGGCCGCCACTTCGCACACCTTGCGCCGCAGTTCCGCGAGCTCACGCCGCATCGCGGCCACCGAGCCGCAGACCGAAGTCTTCACTTCGAGCTGGGAACGCAGGAACTCCGGGCTCACGCGGCCATCGGTCTCGGCGATGCAACGCTGCAGCAGTTCCGCGGGCGGATCGGAGACGAGGTCGCGCGTGGCGAGATCCACGAGCAGATATTCTTCTTCCAGCCCTAACGAGAAGGCTGGTTCAACGTTGTGAGGCGTTGCCATGAGGTGGCAACACTACACGGGTTTAACGCAACGCGTCAGTTCCGCAGGCAAACACTTCGTCTATCGCGCAGGGCTCGGCGAGATGAAATCCCTGGATGTAGTCGACGCCGATGTGCTTGAGCACGTGGAGCACCTCGGCGCTCTCCACCTTTTCCGCGATCGTCGCCACCTGCATGGCGCTGCCGATCTTGGCGATGGCTTCGACCATGCTGCGATCGACGATGTCGGTGGCCACGTGCGCGGCGAAATGGCCGTCGATCTTCAGGAAATCCACGGGCAGCGTCTTGAGGTACACGAACGAGGACACGCCGCTGCCGAAGTCATCGAGCGAGAACCGGCAACCGCGCGCCTTGAGCTCCCGCATGAAGTAAGTCGCCTTCGAAAGGCTGGCGACGGCCGCGGTCTCGGTGATTTCGAAACACAACGCGTGCGCCACCTGCTCATCGCGCAGGCGCGACAGGATGAATTCGAGAAAGTCCTCGTCGTTGATGGAGGTGCCCGAGAGATTGACGGCTACGAGCGGCAGCCGCTTGCCCTGCCTCGCGCAGTTCTCCAGCAACTCGATGGCGCGGCCGACCACCCAGCGATCGACCAGGACCATCACGTTGTAGCGTTCCGCCGCGGGGATGAACTCGTTGGGCGGCACCAGCGTGCCGTCCTCGTCCCGCAGCCGGACCATGAGCTCGAAGAACGGCGTGTCGCTGGCATTCGCCGACACCCCGACGATGCGCTGCGCATTGAGCTCGAGCCGCCCGTCTTCCACGGCGCGCGCGATCCGGCCCACCCACTGCATTTCGCGATGGCGGTTGGTGCCGTGATCGCGTTCGTAGATCTGCACGCGATTGCGGCCGCCGTCCTTCGCCGCGTAACAGGCGATGTCGGCCGCCGACAGCACCGATGCCGCGCTGGTGGTTTCGCGCGCGATGCGCACGACGCCGATACTGGCGCCCACCGACAGGCTGTTCGCGCCCCACAGGAAACGGTAACCGTGGATCGCCTGCCGGATACTGTCCGCCACGCGCTCCGCCTGCTCGAGCGAGCAGCGCTCGAGCAGCAAGCCGAACTCATCGCCGCCCAGGCGGGCGATGGTGTCCGAGGCGCGCACGCGCGTCTGCAGGAGGCTCGTGATGTCGCGCAACAGGCGATCGCCGGCGCTGTGTCCGCAGGTGTCGTTCACCACCTTGAACTGGTCGAGATCGACGTACAGCAGCACGAATTCGCCGTCGCCGCGCTGCGCGGCGGTCACCGCGGTTTCGAGCCGCGTATCGAACTCGCGCCGGTTGATGAGACCGGTGAGTGCATCGTGGCTGGCCTGGTACGACAGCGCGCGCTTGAGGCGCCTTTCCTTGGTGACGTCGCCGAACACGATCACGGCGCCGATGGCCACGCCCTCGCGGTTGCGGATCGGCGTCGCGGTTTCCTGGATCGCGAGCTCTTCGCCCCGGCGGTTCACGAGCACGATGTGGTCGGAAGGCACCGAGGTCTCGCCATTGATGAGCACCCGGTCGAGCGTATAGGCCACGGGCTGGCGCGTTTGTTCGTCGATGAGCTGCAGCACGTCGCTGATCGGGCAGCCGCGCGCTTCCAGCACCGACCACCCGGTGAGACGTTCGGCCACGGGATTCAGATAGTCGATGCGCGCGTTGGCATCCGTGCTGATCACCGCGTCGCCGATCGACTGCAGCGTGACCAGCGCGCGATCCTTCTCCGCGTAGATCGCCTGCTCGGCGCGCTTGCGCTCGGTGATGTCCGACACCGTGCCTTCGTAGCCGACGATGCGGCCGCTGCCGTCGCGCACGCCGCGCGAGTTCTCCAGCGCCACGACCTGCGTGCCATCCCGGCGCCGCAGCACGACTTCCATCGAGCGGACTTCGCCATCCGAATCGACGCGCCGGACGAACTCGGCGCGATCGGTGGCGCTCCAGTACAGCATCACCGAGCTCGGCAGGGCATACATCTCCTCGGCCGAGCTGTAACCGAGCATCTTCACGAACGCGCTGTTCACCGAGACCAGCCGGCCATCGCGCGTGCTCTGGTACACGCCTTCGATGACGCCTTCGAACAGCCCGCGGAACTTCGACTCGCTGGCGCGCAGCGCCTCCTCGGCGAGGTTGCGCTCGATGGCGAGCGCGGCCAGGCGCGTGGCATGCGACTGCAGCACCTGCTCGCGCTGGTCCGGCAATCCGGATTCGGGGCGATAGATGGCCACCGAGCCTAACAACTTGCCGCTGGCGCCCTTGATGGGCATGGACCAGACGGCGCGGAAGCCCGATTCGAGCACCACCTGCCGCCGGTCCGCCCAGTGCGCGTCGTTGGCCACGTCGGGCACGAACACGTCGCAGGCGGAGTAGACGGCGGCGGCGCACGAGCCACGGCGCGGTTCTATGGGTGTTCGCTCGAGCACCGCCGCCAGCATCGGCGGCAGATGGCGGGCGATCGTCAGCGCAAAGCAGCTGCCATCGGGTGCGAGCACCGAGATCGTACAGCGGCATCGCGGGTACACGGCCTGCACCAGCGCGGAAATCACGTCGAGCACCGCGGGCAGGCCCGCGTTGGAGGCGAGCAGCGCGAAGAACGCGCGCTCGTTCTCCATGATGACTTCGGCGCGCTTGCGTTCGGAGATGTCGGTGATGCTGGCTCGCACCAGCGGCTTCGATCCGCCCTGCAGCCGCGCCAGGCGCACTTCGCAGGGAATGTCGCGGCCGGAGGAATCGCGATGAATCCACTCGAACACCTGCGATTCACCGGCCGCCGCGAGCTTCAGATGCTGGCGAGGCGCGACCGCGGGCTGCCCGTCGGGCTGCATCTCCGCGCTGATGGCGTCCAGGTGGACCGCCAGAAGCTGATCGCGCGTCATCTTGAACAGCCGCAACGCCGGCTCGTTTCCTTCGATGAAGCGCTGCGTGTCCGGATCGATGACGGTGATCGCTTCGGGCGCGTGGTCGACCAGCGAGCGGTAGCGCGCTTCGCTGTCGCGCAATGCTTCCTGCGTGCTCACGCGTTCGGAGATGTCGCGCAGGCAGATGACGAACACTTCGCCGCGGCCGTGGCCCGCGCGACTGACAGCGATCTCCGCCGGAAACGGTGTGCCGTCGCTGCGGCGCGCGGTCACCTCGGGGCTCACGCGCGCACCGCGGTAGGTGTCGCTCGCTTCGGCGAGCCGCGCCAGCCCGGCCGGAATCGAACCGTCCAGCGCGATGTCAGGCACGAGCACGGCGATGCTCTGTCCTCGCAATTCACCGGCGGGATAGGCGAAGACGCGCTCGGCCATCGGGTTGGCGCGATCGATGCTGCCTTCGGCATTGGCGGTGATCACCACGTCCTTGATGTGATCGAGGATGACCTGGAGCTGCGCGGCGCCTTGTTCGGCGATCTCGACGCCCGCCGACCGCGCCTCGTCCGACATGAGCTGCATGGAGCGCACCATCGCGCGGCGCTCGTCGTCCACCGTGTCGTAGTAGCGGCTCAGCATCTCCAGCAATTCGTGGGCGCTGACCCGGCCGCCCGTCACGCGTGCGCGTAATTCCCGCAGCTGCGACTGCAAGAACGGATGCAGGCGCCGCATGGAGAAGTCGCTCATATCCACCCGACCGCCAGAAGCCGTGGCGGCGCCCGCTATGGCGGCGGTGGATTCAGAGCTCTCGTTTGAGGGAGTGCCCTCGGCGGGTTTTGACATAACAATGAGATCGGAGACCAAATTGCATGATATGTCCGGACCTTGCGCTTGCGCGTGAAGCGGGTCCCGTTTTTGCTGGAACGCTACTGGGTGGCGGGCACGCTTGCGGGGGCGCTTTCGGGAGCGCTGGCCGGGGTGGGCGCCGGGGTGGCGCCCACGATGACGGGAATGGAGAAAACGCGAGTGACGTTTCCGCCCTCATCCACGGTTTCGACCGTGGCCGTCACCACGAACATCCCGTCCCTCGCCGGCAGCAGCACGAGCTGGTGCATCAGGGGCTTTTCAGCCTCCACGCTGTTGGCCGGGCCGAATTCCCCGCCCGAGGTGATGGTCAGGCCGTCATGGCTCTCCAGATACACCCGCACCAGCGAGAATTTGCCGTGCGGGACGATCGCAAGGTCGAGCGGCAGCGGGGTGTTCGCCACCGGCGGCGCGCGCAACGCGAAGTGGACACTGATGGCGCTCGCGGCCTTGCCGGCCGACACCGCCGCGACCATGTTGGCCGTCACGTCGGCATGCTTCGCGGATGGCGGCTTGTCGCCCGTGGCCGCGCTCCTGGGCTTTTCGGAGGGTGCGTCATCGCAGGCGGCAAACATGCAGGCGCAAACGCAGGCCAAGGCCGCGAACGCGACTGCGCGATGACTGGTCTTCAACATCGGGAACCCTCCGCGGGCAATACTAACAGGCGCCCCTCCCCCGCAATCTCGACCGGTTCCTATCTCGAGAGAATGGGTGGATCGTCCATCGCCGAGAGCTGCTCGAACAGGTCGGCGATGTGCCGCTCCCAGAAACGGGCGTCGCCAAACCAGGGAAACGCGCGTGGAAACGCCGGGTCTTTCCAGCGGCTGGCTATCCAGGCCGCGTGGTGCAGGATGCGCAGCGAACGCAAGGCTTCCACCAGCGTGAGCTCGGCGAAGTCGAACTCGCCAAACAACTCGTAACCTTCCATGAGCGCGGCCCACGAAGACTGCTGGCTGGCGGCATCGCCTGACAGGAACATCCACAGGTCCTGGATGCGCGGCCCGGACATGCAATCGTCGAGGTCCACGAACAGCGGGCCGTTTTCGCGCCACAGGATGTTGCCCGCATGGCAGTCGCCGTGAATGCGCAATCGTGGCAACGGCCCGAAGTTGTCCAGGCACTGTCGGACTCGTCCGATGACCTGTTCGCTGACGCGCGCATATTGTTCCTCGAGCGCCTCGGGTACAAAGCCGCTTCGCTGCACGGTGGTGCGCGCCTGCAGGCCGAGCCGCTCGAGCGTGAGCGCCGGCCGGTGATCGAAGGGCGCGCGCCGGCCGATGGCGTGCATCCGCGCCAGCGTGCGGCCTAGCAAGATGAGAGTGGACTTGTCGTCGAGTTCGGGCGCGCGCCCCGCGAGGTATGGGAACGCCGCGAAGCGCAGCTGCCGGTGCTTGAACAGACTTGCGCCGTCGCGCTCGATGGGCGCCGCGACCGGCAGTTCCGCGGCCGCGAGCTCGAGGGTGAACGCGTGCTCCTCGCCGATCTGCGCATCACTCCAGCGCGCCGGACGGTAGAACTTGAGCACCCAGAGGGCACCGTCGTCGTCGCCAAGTTGATAGACGCGATTTTCGTAGCTGTTGAGCGCGAACAGGCGCCCGGACGGCTGCAACCCGATGCTTTCCGCAGCAGCGAAAACGGCGCCCGGGTCGAGTGCGTCGAACGGCGCTGGTGCAGAATGCGTCACAGCCACTGCGGCACATTAATGTAAAATCCTTCGCCCTCAAACACCGTTTTCCCCAATCCCGCGGAACCACTTCGACATGACTTCCAACTCTACGGTCCTGGTCACTGGCGGCGCAGGCTACATCGGCAGCCACACCGTGCTGCAACTGGTCGCACGCGGCGAGCGCGTGGTGGTGCTGGACGATCTATCCACCGGCTTTCGCCAGGCGGTGCGCGACGTGCCGCTGGTCGTCGGCAATGTCGGTGACCGGCGCCTGGTCGACCAGCTGCTCGCCGAACACCGCGTGGACACCATCGTGCACTTCGCGGCGCACACCATCGTGCCCGAGTCGGTCGCCAATCCGCTCAAGTACTACGGCAACAACACCTGCTCGACGCGCTCGCTGCTCGAAGCGGCGTCGCAGGCGGGCGTGAAACATTTCGTGTTCTCCTCCACCGCCGCGGTCTACGGCATGCCGGACGCGGGGCTTGCATCCGAAGAGTCGCCCACCGCGCCCATCAACGCCTACGGCACCTCCAAGCTCATGTCCGAATGGATGCTGCGCGACCTGTGCGCGGTCACGCCGATGCGGCACGTGGCGCTGCGCTATTTCAACGTGGCGGGCTCCGACCCGGAAGGTCGCATCGGCCAGTCGACGCGCGCCGCCACGCTGCTGGTCAAGGTGGCCTGCGAGGCGGCGGTCGGCAAACGCCCGCACCTGTCGGTGTTCGGCACCGATTACCCGACGCCCGACGGCACCGGCGTGCGTGACTACATCCACGTCCAGGACCTGGCGACCGCGCACCTCAATTCGCTCGACTACCTGCGGGCCGGCGGCAAGTCGCTGGTCGCGAACGTCGGTTACGGCCACGGATACAGCGTTCGCGAGGTGTTGTCGTCGGTCGAGAAGATCGCCGGCCTCAAGCTCGACGTGCGCGAGGAACCGCGCCGCGCCGGCGATCCGCCCAGCCTGGTGGCCAAGGCCGACAAGGTCCGCGATCTGCTCAAGTGGCAGCCGCGGCTCGACGATATCGACACCATCGTGCGAACGTCGCTCGAGTGGGAAAAACGTCTGCAACGGGAACCCTGGTGAATTCCTAACTAGTCTTTCGCATGCGTCTGCCCAGACCCAAATCGCTGAGTGGCCTGATGTTGCTGGGCCTCGCGCTGATCGCCGGCCCGCTGCTGTGGGCCGTGGTCGACGCCGCCATCCAGATCCGCAACCTGTCGGCCACCAGCCAGCAGCTGGTGCTCGAGGGCGTGCAGAGCGCGCGGCTGTCGCGCAGTCTCATCGCCGACATCGCCTCGCTCGAGCGGACCGTGCGGCTGTACCAGGTGCTCGCCGATCCGAAACTGCTCGAAACCTACCGGCGCACAGATCAGAGCCTGGCGGCGACGCGCACCCAGCTGTCGCTGCTGCTCGACGAAGATCCCACGCGCCGCAGCCTCGAAGAATTCGCGACCATGCACAACGAGATTGCGCAGGCCGTGGGCTCGACGCCACCCCTCAGCACCGCGTTCACCTCCATCCTCGCGCGCTTCGACCGGCTCAACAAACTCGCCGACACGATTGCCGAGAGCGGCAACACCCAGATCGACGCGCGCCTCGCGGAACTGCAGCGGCAGACCGCGAGCACGCAGCGCCGGCTGTTCTGGCAGTCCGCCCTGCTGGCGCCTCTCACGCTGGTTGCCATCCTGGCGCTCACGCTGTCCATCGGCCGGCCGCTGCGCGCCATCGACCGCGCCATCGGCGAGCTCGGCCGCGGCACGTTTTCGCGCTCCATCGAAGTGCCCGGCCCTCGCGACCTCGAGCGGCTCGGCGCGCAGCTCGAGTGGCTGCGCCTGCGCCTGCTCGATCTCGCCCAGGAACGCAATCGGTTCCTCCGCCACATGTCACACGAGCTCAAGACGCCGCTCGCAAACATCCGCGAGGGGGCGGAACTGCTCATGGATGGCGCGGTCGGACCCCTGGACAACTCCCAACGCGAGGTGGTCGCCATCCTGCGTGACAACGGTATCAAGCTGCACCGGCTGATCGAGAACCTGCTTTCCTTCAGCGCCTGGCAAAAAGAGAGCGTGGGCCTCGACCTTTCCGAGTTCCGGCTGCGCCCCCTCGTCAAACAGGTTCTCGAAAGCCAGCAACTCACTGTAGTCTCACAACGCGTCCGGCTCGAGGTGAAGGTGGACGACTTGATGCTGCGAGCCGATCGCGGCAAGGTTCGCCTCATCATCGAGAATCTGCTGTCGAATGCCATCAAATATTCGCCCAAGGGCGGCACCGTCTATCTACATGCCGCCAAACAGGATACCCAGCTCGTGATCGACGTCGCCGACGCCGGGGCAGGCATTCCCCCCGAAGAACGCGCCCGCGTGTTCGAAGCCTTCTACACCGGCCGCCCGCCGGCGGGTGTGCAGGTCAAGGGCACGGGCATCGGGTTGTCCGTGGTGCTCGAATTCGTGAACGCCCATGGCGGCACCATCGAAATCGTCGACGGGGAATACCCGGGCGCCCATTTCCGCATCCGCATGCCAGTTCTGTCGGTCACCAACCCAGTCCGGACGCAGGCGCATGCGGCATAAGCTTTTCCTGCCAGCCGGCATCGCGTGTTGCGGGTTGCTGCTCGCCAGCTGCGGCGGCGGCGTGCCATTGAAGCGCCAGCGCGACTCGCAGACGTTGCCGTCGATCGATCGCAATTCCACCGAAGCCATGGTCATCTCCGCCTATCTCGACACCTGCCTCAAGGTGGCGCGCGGCACGCCGGCCGAGCAAGCCGAGATCCTGGCCAGCGTTCACAACGATTACACCGCCGCCCCCACGCCTAGCAGGGTGCTGCGTTATGCAATGGTGCTCTCCACGCCGGGCCATGCGGGCTCCGATCCTGTCGTCGCGCAGCGACTTTTGCGCGAAGTACTCGCCAACCCCGAGACTCTGCTGCCTGCGGAGCGCGCTCTCGCGTTCCTGCAGAATCAGCAGGTCGACCGCCAGCAGACTCTTCAGGGTGAGGTGCGACGCCTGCAGCTGGGAGCCGAAAGAAACGCGAATGAACGAAACGCGCAACTGTCGCGGCAACTGAAATCCGAGAGCGAGAAAAATGCCCGTCTCGAGAAGGCACTTGCGGACGCCCAGGCAAAGCTGGACGCCATCGCAAACATCGAAGGATCGTCGAACAACCGGCGGACTCCGACGCCTGAGGGACGGAAACCGTAGAGGTTTCTGATGCACGCAGCCATGCAATTAGCCACACCGCATTCCACCAAGCGCAAAGCCCGCATCCTGGTCGTCGACGACGATCCGGGCCTGCTTCGCCTGCTGACCATCCGCCTGCGCGCGGAGAATTACGAAGTGGAGGCCGTGGAAAGCGCGGCGCTCGCACTCGCCGCCACCAGCCGTTTCCGTCCCGAGCTGGTCATCACCGACCTGCGCATGGACCAGATGGACGGCATCGGCCTGCTCAAGGAACTGCAGTCCCGGTACCCCGGCCTCAAGGTCATCATCCTCACCGCCCACGGCACCATTCCCGATGCCGTGCACGCCACCCAGCTCGGCGCGTTCGGCTTCCTGACCAAGCCGGTCGACAAACAAGAGTTGTTGGACCAGGTACAGAAAGCCCTGCGCATCTCCGGCTTCGCCGACAACGACGAAGACTGGCGCGCCGAGATCATCACGCGCAGCTCGCTCGTCGAAGAAAAGCTCGCCCAGGCGCACATGGTCGCGGGCACCGACGCGCGCGTGCTCATCACCGGGGAATCCGGCACCGGCAAGGAACTGCTGGCGCGCGCCATCCACAACGCAAGCCCGCGCCGCGCCAAGCCTTTCGTCGCCATCAACTGCAGCGCCATGGCCGAAAACCTGCTCGAGTCGGAGCTGTTCGGCCACATCAAGGGCTCGTTCACCGGCGCGGTGCGCGACCACCAGGGCCTGTTCCAGGCCGCCGACGACGGCACGCTGCTGCTCGACGAGATCGGCGACATGCCCATGCGCCTGCAGGTCAAGCTGCTGCGCGTGCTCCAGGAAAACAACATCCGCCCCATCGGCGCCACCGACGCCATCCCGGTGAACGTGCGCGTTATTTCGGCCACACACCGCGACCTGCAGCAGCTCATGATGAGCGGCCAGTTCCGCGAAGACCTCTACTACCGGTTGAACGTGGTGCACATCGAGATGCCGCCGCTCAACCGCCGCCGCGAAGACATTCCGCTGCTGGTGTCGCATTTCCTCGCGCAGATCAGCAATGAAAGCGGCGTGCGCAAGATCTACGCGCCCGAGGCCGTGGAATTGCTGGCCACGGCCGACTGGCCCGGAAACATCCGCCAGCTCTCGAACGTCGTGCGCCAGAACGTCGCGCTGTCGCAGACGCCCATCATCCCGGTGGAACTGGTGCAGCAGTCCCTCGGCGGCACGCAGAGCAAGCTGCCGTCGTTCGACGAGGCGCGCGATGAATTCACGCGTTCATATCTCTCGCAGATCCTGCAGATCACCGGCGGCAACGTGAGCCAGGCCGCGCGCCTCGCCAAGCGCAACCGCACCGACTTCTACAAGCTGCTGTCGCGCCACCAGCTCACGCCCGAAGACTTCAAAGGCCGTTGACCCACAAATCGTTGACCGTGGCGAGATGATCGGATCCCACGCTGCGGCCGATGCGCACGTCCGCCACCGACACCGTCGTGCTCGCCAGGCAGTGATCGATGCGGATACGCAGCAGGGCCGGCAATCCGGAAGGCCAGGTGGGCAGCAATCCTTTTCCGGCGGCGCAATCGCGCAGCCCCGAATTCTTTCGCAGGTCACGGAAGTGGCTGGACCAGGGCGTCGTGTTGAAGTCGCCCACGACCACACAGGCGCCGCGGCATTCCGCGAGCTCGCGGCCGAGCGCCAACAACTGCGCATTGCGACCCGAAGCTGCCTTGAGCACCACCGGCCAGTTCAGGTGAACGCCGTAAAGTCGCAGCCGCCGGTCGCCAAGGTCGACGTCCGCGCGCACCCCGAACATCCGCCCCTCATGCTTCACGAACTCAGGGTCGATGAGCGGCCAGCGACTCAGGATCACGACACCCCTGATTCCCTCGTCGATGGCGAGAGCGCGATGCGGCAGGCTCGGCAGCAGCGACGTGAGGCGGTCTGTGCTCGGAGTCGTCATCTCCTCGAGCACCACCACGTCGGGCGCCTGGGATTCGAGATAGGCGGCGATGTCCGCCAGGCCGCCATTGGCCACGTTCACGTTGAACGCGAGCACGCGCACGGGCCGTGCATCTGCCGCCGGCGACGATGCGGCGTCGAAATACAGGCCGTACATCGGCCAGAGGTTGAGCGCGAGTGCCAGCGCGGCGACGCCCGCGATGCGCCAGTGGCGCGTCACGGCTGCAAGCAGCAGCGCCAGCCCCAGCAACAATGCAAAGTGAGTGCGGAAATTGACGAGCAGTTCGCAGGCCCACGACCAACGCCCGCCATAGGCGAGCAGCGTCGCGAGGCTGACTACGCCCGTGCCGAAGGCCAATGGCCGCGTCATGATCCAGTGTCGCACGAGATGCGCGCGCCCGGGGCTTTGCGATTGTTAGCCACCTCGCGACACCCCGTGTCTTCGCGGGACGTTAAGATCGCGCGCGTGTCGTTGACCGGCGTGAATTCATGAGCTCCCTCGGCAATTTACTGTTGCCCTCCCACCTCGCGCTCCTGTTGCTGGTGGCCGGCCTGCTCGCGCGGTTCTGGCACCGCACGCGCGGCTGGTCGTGGCGGCTGATCGCAACCGGCGGCGCGGTGGCATTGATCTTCGCGTGCGGCCCGGTGGCCAGAGCGCTGCTGTCGCCGCTCGAACAGCATTATCCCGCCTGGGCTCCGGGAGTGAACCCGGCGCTGTCCATCGAGCGCATCGTGCTGCTCACCGCGTGGGCGGGCGACAACCCCGGCCTGCCCGCGGGCGTTCGCCTCAACGATTCTTCGGCATCGCGCGCCATCGTCACCGTGCAACTCTGGCGGTTGCATCCGGACGCCACCGTCATCGTGAGCGGCGATGCACGCAACGCGCGCGACCTGGGTGATGTGCTGCTGTCGCTGGGCCTGCCCGCCGACCGGCTGGTGCTCGAATCGCAATCACGCAATACGGCCGACAGCGCCAACCGCGTCGTTCAATTGTTAGCCGGCAGACCCTTCGCGCTGGTCACGTCGGCCGCACATCTGCCGAGGTCGATGGCCACGTTTGCCAAGGCCGGCCTCCGCCCCATACCGGTGCCGGCCGACTACCGCCTGCCAGGACGAATGTCGATCGCGAGCTTCATTCCCGCCCCCCGCGCCCTCCAGGCCTCGGATCTCGCGGTGCATGAATACCTCGGCCTCGTGTGGTACCGCATGCTGGGCCGGTTATGAATCGTTCCCGCCGCCAAAGTGACCCAAGTCGCGTTCCTGCCATCCGGGTGGACGGGGTCTCTGCAGAGTTTTCCCGACCCCCTGATAATGCCGGCCGCACAGTGGGTTACATCCAGGCAGGCAGATGAAGAAGCGGATTCTGTACATCGAGGGCAACACGGACGGTACGGTCGGCGGCTCCTACTACCTCTTGTTTGACCTCGTCTCGAGGCTCGATCGCGAAAAATTCGAGCCGATCGTCGGCTTCCATCGTGACAACTTCCTCATCGAGCGCTTCAAGGCCCTGGGCGTGGAAACCATCGTGTTCTCCAATCCCACCCCGTGGGTGCCGAAGGGATTCCTCTTCAGGTCGGTGCTGGCGCCGCTCAAGAAGCTGGTGAACCTGTATCGCGGCCTGTTCGTACCGGCGCGCGAATACGCGCAATTCCTGCGCGAGCGCAGGATCGACCTGGTCAACCTCAACAACTCCATCACGCGCAACCACGCCTGGATGCTGGCCGCGCGCCGCACGCACACGCGCTGCATGACGCACGAGATGGGCATTCGCCTGCATTTCTCGACGCTGGCGCGTTTCTTCGGCAAGCGGCTGGAGAAGATCGTGTGCCTGTCGCACGCCATCCACGACAACATGAAGCGGCTGGGCGTCGACTATCCGAACACCGTCGTGATCCACTGCGGCATCGACCTCGAGCGTTACCACGTCAATGAAACGCCCGCCGAGCTGCGCGCCAAGCACAACATTCCGGCGGATTCCGAAGTCGTGGGCGTGGTGGGCAATATCCGCGAGTGGAAAGGCCAGGTCGTCATGGTGCGCGCCGCGGCGCTGCTGAAACAGAAATTCCCGCGCCTGCGCGTGCTGCTGGTGGGCGACTGCGGGGCGGCCGACAAATCCTACGGCGACATGCTGGCGAAACTGTGCCGCGAGCTCGGGCTCGAGGAAACCGTCATCTTCACCGGCTTCCAGAAGAACGCCATCGACTACATGGGGCTCATGGACGTCGTGGCGCACACCTCGGTGCACCCGGAGCCGTTCGGAATCGTTACGCTCGAAGCCATGTCGCTGTCGAAACCGCTGGTCTCCACCACGCATGGCGGCCCCGCCGAAGTCGTGGTCAACGGCGAAACCGGCCTGCTCGTCGAAGCCGGCAAGCCGGAGCTGCTGGCCAATGCCATCGGCAGCTTGTTAGCCGACCGCGCGAAGGCGACCGAGTTCGGCCGCAAGGGCTACGAACGACTGAACCAGCATTTCGGCATCCGCAAGAACATCGACGCGACCATGGCCGTGTACCGCAGCGTGCTGCGCCTGCCCGAAGCCGCCTGATCGCCCTCCCAATTCCTCGCAAGGCAGAATATTTCCCATGAGCAATTTCAAGCGTAAGCGCGTCCTCGTCAGTGGCGGCGCCGGTTTCCTGGGCTCGCACCTGTGCGACCGCCTGATCGCGGCCGGCAACGACGTGTTGTGCATCGACAATTTCTTCACCGGCACCAAGGACAACATCGCGCACCTGGTGGACAACCCGCACTTCGAGCTCGTGCGGCACGACGTCACCTTCCCGCTGTACGTCGAGGTCGACGAAATCTACAACCTCGCCTGCCCCGCCTCGCCTATCCACTACCAGCACGACCCCGTGCAGACGACCAAGACGAGCGTGCACGGCGCCATCAACATGCTGGGCCTCGCCAAGCGCGTGCGCGCCAAGATTTTCCAGGCGTCCACCTCCGAGGTGTACGGCGACCCGGCCGTGCATCCGCAGGTCGAGGAATACTGGGGCAACGTGAACCCCATCGGCACGCGTTCCTGTTACGACGAAGGCAAACGCTGCGCCGAAACGCTGTTCTTCGATTATTACCGGCAGCACAAGCTGCGCATCAAGGTGGCGCGCATCTTCAACACCTACGGCCCGCGCATGCACCCCGCCGACGGCCGCGTGGTGTCCAATTTCATCATGCAGGCGCTGCAGGGCGACGACATCACTATCTACGGCGACGGCTCGCAGACGCGTTCGTTCTGCTACGTCGACGACCTCATCAACGCGTTCCTGGCGCTCATGGCCACCGGCGATGACGTCACCGGCCCCATCAACACGGGCAATCCCGGCGAGTTCACGATGCTCGAGCTGGCGCAGGAAGTCATCGCGATCACCAACTCGAAATCGAAGATCGTGCACCAGCCGC
Source organism: Steroidobacteraceae bacterium (assembly GCA_035765415.1). GTDB lineage: Bacteria > Pseudomonadota > Gammaproteobacteria > Steroidobacterales > Steroidobacteraceae > CADEED01. The sequence goes on from DASTXR010000040.1 coordinate 41,248, forward strand.
TGCCGCAGGACGATCCGAAGCAGCGCCGCCCCGACATCACCAAGGCGCGCAAGATCCTCAACTGGGAACCGAAAGTGCAGCTCAAGGAAGGCCTCACGCGCACGGCGGCCTACTTCGAAGACCTGATCCGCAGGTCGAAGGCCGCCTGACGGTAGCTAGCCTTCCGGAAGAACGGGCAGCAGCACCGCGGAAGGATATCCGGGAGAGCGCAGGATGCGGTTGGTGGCGACCACCGGCTGGCTCTCGTCGTAGTTGTTGCCGCCGGTGTTGAGATTGCGCTCCAGCCGCGGAAAGTTGCTGCTCGCGATCTGCAGCCGCAGGCGGTGGCCCTTTGGCAGGCGATAGGCGATCGCGCGCATGTCCACCGACACGCGGTACACCTCGCCCGGGGTCATGAGCTGCGGACTCACGAAGCTGTCGCGATAACGCAGCCGCAGCGCACCCTCCTGGATGTTGAGCGCGCGCCCATCGGGAAATACGTCGACCAGCCTGGCAACCAGGTCCGTGTCCTTCGCGCTCGAGCTCACGTACAGATCGGCGCGCAGCGGCCCCGCGATGGTGAGGTCCGACTCGAGCACCGGTGAGGTGTAGACCAGCACGTCATCGCGCGTCTCGACGTCGGCCTGATCGACCATGCCCTGCACCTGCGCCGGGTCGTTGGTGCAGCAGATCGGTCCGCCGCGCGTCGGCACGGGCTTCAACGGGTCGTAGCGAAACTCGTCGCTGTGATCCGTCGTGGGCGCGACCGGGTGCAACACGCCTTTCCCATTGCGGCTGTTGGCCGCGCCTTCGCCGCCGAGATACCAGCGCTGGGTTTGTACGCCCGCGGGCGGCCATTGCGCGCTGTCCATCCAGCGGTCGGCGCCCATCACGTAGAAGCGATACGCGGGAAATTCCGGTGGTTTTCCTTTCAACCCGTCGCGCTTCAACCAATGGTCGAACCACTGCAGCTGCCACGCGCTGTACGGCGCCACCGCATTCGGGCCCACGCGGAACTCCCCGACGTTCATGGTCTGGTTCGGGCCGAAATACTGGCAGTGATTTCCCGGGCCGATGATCACGTGGTAGTGAGTCCGCGCCGCTTCGCTGGCGGCGTTGCGTTTCATGACCTCGGCCAGCACCAGTGTCTCGGCCACGGTCTGGTCCTGCCAGGTGTTGAACACCAGCGCCGGCGTCGCGAAGCGATCCTCGTCGGCGATGTAGCCGAGATCGCGCCAGTAGGGATCGCCCAGTGGCTTCGAGATGAAGTCGTCGAAGTCGGTCCTGTCGGGACGATGGCGGCGCACGAGGCTGCCCGAAGGCAGCTCCCAGATGGCGCGCGCCACGTCGATCTTTCCCTCGAACTCGGCGCCGGGACTCTTGCCGCCTTCGAACAGGAACCAGCCGAACCCGGAGGCGAGCTGGAACACGCCGCCTTCGTACTGCCCGAAGTAGGTATAGCGGTTCGCGGCGCTGCCGATGGCGCCGCCGGCCCCCAGGGGAATCATCGCCGCGTGGTGCGGGTTGCGCATGCGCGCCAGCATGATCTGCGACTCGCCCAGCGACGAGCAGCCCACCGTGCCGACGCGGCCGTTGGACCAGGGCTGGGCCGCGAGCCAGTCGACGGTGGCCGACCCGTCTTCGGCATCGAGCCGGCTCGGCGTGAACACGCCTTCCGACGCGTACTTTCCGCGCATGTCCTGGATCGCGACCACGTAGCCGTGGCCGGCGAATTCCTGCGCGGGCGCGAGTCCCCCGGCATGGTGGTTCTTGTCGTACGGCAGCCGGATCAGGACCGCGGGTAGTTTGCCGCCGGTGTCCGCGGGCCCCGTGCCCCTCGGAAAATACAGGTTGGTAGCGAGCTTCACGCCGTCGGGCATCGGGATCATCACGTCGCGCTCGACGCGATACCCGTAGCGAATTCCGAAGATGGCATCGCGCAGCCCCACGGGCAGCGCATTGACCACCATCCAGCGGTTGCGCAGCAGCCAGAAGCCCGTGCCCGCCAGCGCCGCGAGCACCACCACCAGGATGATCCAGCTCCGCGCGCTCACGCTCTCACCCCGGCAGCTCGAAGGTGAAGCCGTAGTAGCGGTCGATGGAGTGCGCGGGCTCGAAGGCGACGGTGCAGCGCTTGTCGGGATTCTCCCAGGCGTCGCGCTGCACGTAGCCGAGCTGCGTGAGGCTTTTCACGAACGCGCCGAATTGCAGCACGCGATACGGGCAGAACGCCGCACCGATGCTCTGCAGCGTGAAGAACGACTCGGAGGGATGCAGCGGCGCGAGATTCAACACCAGCGCGCGCGGCTTCTTCGTGAGCGGCGCCAGCATCTCGGCGAGCGTGGTCGGCAGGTATTGCAGGGCGCCCGCCGAGAAGAACACGTCATACCCGTCCGCCGCGGCAACGCTGTCGGCAAACGAAAGCCGCCGGTCCGGATCCATGGTCTGGCAAAGCTCCCGGCCGCGCGCCATGACGGCGGGAACGTCATGGACGGTCCAGCGCAATCCGTCCGGGTAGGTGACGTACTTGCGGTAGGCGTAGTAACCCAGGCCGATGTGCCCCCCGAAGTCGAACACCGTCCGCAACCCGCTGCGAAACAGCCGGTCCAGCCAGTAAACCACCGGGTAATCGCTGGGATAGATGCGGCGGGTGCGTTCCAGGTACAGGTCGGCCGCGGCCGGGTTGTCATACCCCAGCGGTTTGCCCTTCGGGGCGCTGGCCTGCGCCTCCTCGAAGGTCTTGAACACCCCCCGGTACAGGTTGCCGCCGAACCCGCCCTCGACGTGGGAGGCGAATTGCTTGTCGAACCGGCGGCGGCGGAGCCCTTCGAACAGTCCTGGCATTGGCAGCTCTTGTTGTATGGCAACCATCACTTTCTACACGCTGTCCCGCGGCCGCGGCGTCGCTTTACAGATTGCGCTGCCCCTAAGTTTCGACTGATTCACGGTCCGCGCATGTTGCCGCGGTTTTGGCGGTGTTTCGGCCGGGAATCAGACGGAAAATCAGCCGCCTCCAGAACAAGAACCCGCCCCGTTCCGGTCCTATGCACGCAATCCAGACACCGCAGTTGATCGTCGACTGGACGAGGTTCGATCCGTGGCAAATCCAGCCGGTTCAGCATCGCCTCGGCAGCCATCACCTGCTGCAGCCCGACCAGCTCATCGAGCTCGGCCGGCGCCTGGAAGTGGGCGGCCTGGTGCGCACGCACAGCGACAAGGCGAGCGCCGGCACCCCGTTCAACGACGCGCCGTCGATGCACCCCAATCGCCGGTCGGCCGAGGAAACCCTCGGCCGGATTCGCGAGGCCGGCGCCTGGATGTCGCTGCTCAATGTCCAGACCGACGAGATCTACCGCAAGCTGGTCGATTCGGTCATCGACGAGCTCAGGCCCGGTATCGAACGCCGGGATCCCGGGGTGTGTTACCGCGGCGGATGGATCTTCGTCACTTCGCCCAAGGCCGTTACGCCGTTCCACATCGACAAGGAACACAACTTCATCATGCAGGTGCGCGGCACCAAGAAGTTGTACGTCTGGGATCACCGCGACACCGAAGTGGTTTCCGAGCCGGCGCGTGACCGCTTCCACTTCGATCACTCGCGCGAGCTCATCCAGTGGAAGGAAGAATTCAAGCAGCGCGCGACTGTGTTCCATCTCGAGCCTGGCCAGGGTGCGTACATGCCCTCGACCAGCCCGCACATGGTCGAGAACGACGACAACCCGTCGATCACCGTCAGCTTCACCTACTACACCGACGCCACGCGCCGTAACAGCCGCCTGCACGCGCTGCATCAGCGCATGCGCAATGCCGGCATGTCACCCGCGCCTGTGGGCACACGCGCCGCGCGCGACGCATTGTTAGGGTCGCTCACGGCCGTCGGCACCGGGGTGCGCGACACGGTCGCACGCATCCGCAGCAGCAATGCGCGCATCGACACCGCGCGCTACGCGCACGCACAGGTCGGGTGAGCGCGTGCCGGAGCTGAGTCAGCCACCAGGCGGCGCGCGGCGCACGCTGGCCGACACCTGCGTCCCGGCAATCGCCCCTGGTACTGCCATCCATGAATTCGTGCTCGAACAAACGCTCGCGGATGCGCTGCGTCGGCACGAGGATCCGCGAGCCGCGCTGCTGCGGGCCTGGAACCTCACGGTAGCCGCGCTCACCGGCGAAGACGGCGAAGCTTCGACCGGGATGGGCGACAACGGCGTGTGGTGCTTCGACGGCGCGAGTGCGCCCGAAGCCCTGCTCGTCTGGCGAACCACGCTGCCACCCCGGGGGCCGCTCGCGCTGCGCGTCGAGTCCACGCGGCTCGAGGAGAGCACGCTGGCGGCGCTCGCCGGATTCCTGGTGCGCGCGCTCGGGCAACCCGGCGCGTTCTGCCTGCTGGACGCCGATGCGCGCCAGGCCGCGCTGCACGGCCATCACGCGCCGCTGCGCGCCATCGCTGCCGGCGATACCGTGCATGCCTTGTTTTCCGCGCAGGCGCGGCGCACGCCCGACGCTCCGGCCCTGGCCGCCGCCGACAGCACGCTGACTTATGCGGAGCTCGACCGCCGCTCGAGCGCCTGGGCGGCGGCGCTGCACCGTGACATTCCCGCGGGCGCCACCGTCGCGGTGCTCATGCAGCGCTCCGCCGACGCCATCGTCGCGCTGCTCGCCATCCTCAAGGCCGGCGCCACCTATCTACCGCTCGACCAGGCCTATCCACCCGCGCGCCTGCGCTTCATGCTCGAGGACAGCGGCGCCTCGCTGCTGCTGACCGATGGCGCGGCGCCCGCTGACATCCTGCCGGCCGGTGTCCGTTCGCTGGGCCTGGCCGACCTGGGCGCGGCGACGGGCGGAAACATTCCCGACCGGGCAAACACTGACGACGTCGCCTACGTGATGTACACCTCGGGCTCGACCGGAACGCCAAAAGGTGCGGAGATCCCGCACGCCGCCATCGTGCGGCTGGTGCGTGATCCCGGGTATATCAGGCTCGATGCATCCACCGTATTCCTGCATGCCGCGCCGCTCGGCTTCGACGCATCGACACTCGAGATCTGGGGCCCGCTGCTGAACGGCGGATGCTGCGTGGTGCACGATGAAATCCTGCCCACGGGTTCGGGACTGGCCGCCACCGTCGCGCGGCACGGGGTCACCTCCGCCTGGCTCACCGCCGCGTTGTTCAATGCCATCGTCGACGAGAACCCCGCACAGCTCGCCGGCATCGCCGAGCTGCTGACCGGCGGCGAAGCGCTGTCGGTGCCGCATGTGCGACGCGCCTGCGCCGCGCTGCCGTCGACGCAACTCATCAACGGCTACGGCCCGACCGAGTCGACCACGTTCGCGGCCACGTGGCGCATCCCGCGCAGCTTCGGCGCGGACAACCGCTCCGTGCCCATCGGCCGCGCGATTCCCGACACCACGCTCTACATTCTCAATCGAAAGCTCGAGCCCGTTCCCGATGGCTTCATCGGCGAGCTGTTCATCGGCGGCCGCGGGCTCGCGCGCGGCTACCGCAACCGGCCGGAGCTCAACGAAGAACGATTCGTCGCCGACCCGTTCGCCGCCTCTTCGGTCACCGAAAAGGGCGCGCGCCTCTACCGCACCGGCGACCTGGTGCGCCGCCTTCCCGATGGCAACATCGAATTCATCGGCCGCGGCGATGGCCAGGTGAAGATCCGCGGCTTCCGCATCGAAGTCGGCGAGATCGAAGCGTGTTTGCGCGAGCACCCGGGCGTGCGCAGCGGCGCCGTGGTGGTGCGCGAAGACCGGCCCGGCGACAGGCGCCTGGTGGCCTACGTCGTTGCGGATGACTCGGCTAACAACGATTCGCTGCGCGCACACGTTTCGGCAAGGCTGCCGGAGTTCATGCGTCCGGCGGCCTGGGTACGCATGCAGCGGTTGCCCATCACCGCCAACGGCAAGCTCGACCGCGCCGCGCTGCCCGTTCCGACGCAGGCGCGTCCCGAGCTCGCGCAGGAATACCGTGCGCCCGCGAATGGCGCCGAGCGCAGTCTCGCCACCATTTTTTCCGGGACGCTCGGCGTCGACGGCGTGGGTGCGGAAGACAACTTCTTCGAGCTCGGCGGCAATTCCCTGCTCGCGCTTAGGGCTCTAACGCGCATCCGTGAAACGCTCGGCGCGCAGCTCTCCACCACCACGTTCTTCCAGCGCCCCACGCCCGCAGGCCTCGCGCGCGCGATCGCGGGCATCGGCACCGGCAATGCGCTGCGCGCGCCGCGGCGCCGCCCTGCTTCGGCAACACTCGAACCCGTGGCCATCGTCGGCATGGCCGGAAGATTCCCGGGCGCCAACGACGTGGCGGAGTTCTGGCGCAACCTGTGCGCGGGGCGCGAATCGATCAGCTTCTTCACGCCGGGCGAGCTCGATGCCTCGCTGCCCGCGAGCCTCACGGCAGACCCTAACTACATCCGCGCGCGCGGCGTGCTCGCGGGCGTCGAGAATTTCGACGCCGGCTTCTTCGGCATCGGCCCGAAGGAAGCCGAGCTCATGGACCCGCAGCAGCGCAAGTTCCTCGAGATCTGCTGGGAGTGCCTGGAACACGGCGGTTATGTGCCGGACGCGATCGACGAGCCGGTCGGCGTGTTCGCCGGCATGTACAACTCGTCCTATTTCCAGAAGCACGTGCTGGCGCATCGCGAATCGATCGAACGCGTCGGCGAATTCCAGGTGATGCTGGCCAACGAGAAGGACTACATCGCCACGCGCGTCGCTCACAAGCTCAACCTGACGGGGCCCGCGATCAGCGTGCACACCGCCTGCTCCACGTCGCTGGTGGCGGTGGCGCAGGCTTTCGACAGCCTGCGCAGCGGGCAATGCCACATGGCGCTGGCCGGTGGCGTGGCCGTCACCTGCCCGCCCAGCAGCGGTTACCTGTACCAGGACGGCGCGATGCTCTCGCCCGACGGCCATACGCGCTCGTTCGACGTCGACGCGCAGGGCACGGTGTTCAGCGATGGCGCGGCCGTGGTGCTGCTCAAGCGGCTCTCCGATGCCCTCGCCGATGGCGACACGGTCTACGCCGTCATCCGCGGCGCGGCGGTCAACAACGACGGCGCGCACAAGGCCAGCTTCACCGCGCCCAGCGCCACGGCCCAGGCGCGCGTGATTGCCGCCGCGCAGGAATGCGCCGGCGTCGAGCCGCGCAGCATCACGTACGTCGAAGCGCATGGCACGGCGACGCCGCTCGGCGACCCGATCGAGGTCGAAGCCCTCACGCAGGCGTTCCGGTCCGGCACCGCGGACAGGCAGTTCTGCGCGCTCGGTTCGGTGAAGAGCAACGTCGGCCACCTGGTCATCGCCGCCGGCGCCGCCGGGCTCATCAAGACGGCGCTGGCCGCGCGTCACGGCGTGTTGCCGCCCTCCATCAACTTCCGGGCTAACAACCCCAAGATCGACTTCGCCGGCTCGCCGTTCTACGTGAACGACAAGCTCGCCGACTGGCGGCCCGATCACGGGCCGCGCCGCGCCGGCGTCAGCAGCTTCGGCGTCGGCGGCACGAACGCGCACGTCATCGTCGAAGAGCCGCCGGCGCAGGATTCAGCGGCGCCGCGCGCGGGACTGCATCTGTTGACGCTGTCGGCGCGTAACGAAGGAGTGCTCGACGCCGCCGCCCTTCGACTTGCCGCACATCTGCGCGCCAACCCCGATGTTTCGCTCGCCGACGCGGCGCACACGCTGCGCGTCGGCCGCAAGAATTTCCAGGCTCGCGGCTTCGTCGTGGCCAGCGGCCCCGAAGACGCCGTCGCCGCGCTCGAAAGCCCGCGCTTCGTGCGCCGCCGCGCCGGCGATCGCGCGCCCGAGGTCGTGTTCCTGTTCCCGGGCCAGGGTGCGCAGTACCCGGGCATGGGCGCCGAGCTCTATCGCGACGATGCCGTGTTCCGCGAGCACTTCGATGCATGCGCCGCGGCGCTGCAGTCGGTAGGCCTCGACATCAAACGCGAGATCTTCGATGGGACGCCGGCCACCATCGCCGCCACGGCCATCGCGCAACCGGCCACGTTCGTCATCGAGTACTGCCTCGCCCAGGTATGGCTGGCGCGCGGACTCGAACCCGCGGCGCTCATCGGTCACAGCGTGGGCGAGTTCGTGGCCGCGGTGCTCGCCGGCGTCATGACGCTCACCGATGCGCTGCGCCTGGTGGCCACGCGCGGTCGCCTGATGCAGGCGCAGCCCGCCGGCTCCATGCTGTCGGTGCGCGCGCCCGCCGCGGAAGTTGCCGCGCGATTGCCCACGGGCCTTTCGCTGGCCGCGGAGAACTCGCCGCTCGCGAGCGTAGTGTCCGGCCCGGCGCCGCTCATCGAAAGTTTTGCCGCCGCGCTCGAGTCGGCCGGGATCGCCAATCGCATGCTGCAGACGTCGCATGCGTTCCACTCGGCGATGATGGATGCCGTGGTCGCGCCCTTCGGCGATGAAGTGCGCAAGCTCGTGCTGCGCGCACCGGCGCTGCCGATCATTTCCACCGCCACCGGTGAGCTGCTGCCGGCAGCGCTCGCCATGGATCCTGGCTACTGGTCGCGGCACCTGCGCGAACCGGTGAAATTTTCGCCCGCGCTGCGCACGGCGCTGGCCGCGCACCCCGGCGCGCTGCTGCTCGAAATCGGCCCGCGCAACATGCTGTCGACGCTGGCGCGCCAGCACTTCCCGCCCAAACAACCTCAACCCGAGATCGTCGCGAGCGGCGCGGAAGGTCCTGACAAGGAATCCGCCGCGCTCGTGCATGCCATCGGCCTGCTGTGGGCCGCCGGAGTCGCGCTCGATACGCGCTGGGGCGATGGCAGCGCACGACGCCGCATCGGCCTGCCCGGTTATCCGTTCGAAGCCCGGCGACACTGGGTGTCGGCGGCATCGTCGTCACTGCCCACCGTCACGGAACCGACGGCCACGATTCGGGTACTTACGCCACTGGCGGCGCCCAAGGATGAGCTTCCTCCGTCATCGGTTTCTTCCCTGTTGGAGCGGCAGCCCACTGCCGACGTGTCCATGCCGCCAGCCTCATCCCCCGCCTCCCGCCGCGACCAGCTGATCACCCGGCTGTGCGGCATCGTCGACCAGGTGGTCGGCATCGACGTGGAAGGCGCGGACCCCTCCGCGGCCTTCGTCGAGCTCGGCCTCGACTCGCTGGCGCTCACCCAGGTGGCGCTGCAGCTGCAGAAGGCCTTCGGCGTGAAGGTCACGTTCCGCCAGCTCATGGAGAGTTATTCCTCGCTGGGCGCGCTCGCCGCGCATCTCGATGCTTCGATGCCGCCCGACGCGGCTCCGTCTACTGCGGTGGCGCCGGCCGCGCCCCAGATCCACACCAACATGGGCGTGCTGCCTTCGTCAGGACCTTCGCCGGCGCTACTGCAGACCTTCATCGAACAGCAGATGCAACTGCTCACGGCGCAGATGGCGCTGCTGCGCGGAACCACCGTGGCGGCACCAGCGGCCGCCGCGCCGGCGCCAGCGCCAGCGCCAGCGCCGGCAGTAGTTAGCGCATCGCCTCCGCCGCCGCCCGCCGAGGACGACGGCGGCCAGAAAACCTACGACGTGAAGAAGGCGTTCGGCGCCATCGCGCGCATCCACACCAAGGCCGCCGGAGAACTCACCGAGCGGCAGAAAACCCGCCTCAGCACCTTCATGCGGCGCTACATCGCGCGCACGAAGAAATCCAAGGACTACACCACCGAACATCGCGCACACCTGGCGGATCCGCGCGTGGTCAATGGTTTCCGTCCGCAGCTCAAGGAAATCATCTACCAGATCGTCATCGATCGCTCGAAGGGCTCACACGTCTGGGACCTCGACGGCAACGAATACATCGACGCGCTCAACGGCTTCGGCATGAGCCTCTTCGGCTGGCAGCCGGACTTCGTGCTCGATGCCGTGCGCGAGCAGCTCGACAAGGGTTACGAGATCGGTCCGCAGCACCCGCTGGCGGGCGAAGTGGCGAAGCTGGTCTGCGAGCTCACGGGCTTCGATCGCGCCGGCCTGTGCAACACCGGCTCGGAAGCCGTCATGGGTTGCCTGCGCATCGCGCGCACCGTGACCGGCCGCAGCAAGATCGCGCTGTTCACCGGTTCCTATCACGGCATCTTCGACGAGGTCATCGTGCGCGGCGCGCGCAAACTCCGCGCGGTGCCGGCGGCGCCGGGCATCATGCCCAACACCTCGGAGAACGTGCTGGTGCTCGACTACGGCACGCCCGAATCCCTGCAGATCCTGCGCGAACATGCCGACGAACTCGCCGCGGTGCTCATCGAGCCCGTGCAGAGCCGCCGCCCGGATTTCCAGCCGCGCGAATTCCTCAAAGAACTGCGCGAGATCACGCGTGCATCCGGCACGCTGTTCATCTTCGACGAAGTAGTCACCGGTTTCCGCTCGCATCCGCGCGGCGCGCAGGCCGTGCTCGGCATCGACGCCGACCTCGCCAGCTACGGCAAGGTGGTCGGCGGCGGTTTCCCGATCGGCGTCATCGCCGGCAAGCGCGAATACATGGACGCGCTCGACGGCGGCGGCTGGCAGTTCGGCGACGACTCGATCCCGACCGTGGGCGTCACCTACTTCGCCGGCACGTTCGTGCGCCATCCGTTGGCGCTGGCCGCGGCACACGCCGTGTTGATTCATCTGAAGAAGGAAGGCGGCAAGCTGCAGGACGCGCTCAATGCGCGCGTCACCGCCATGGTCGCGGAGATGAACGCGTTCTGCCGCGACGTGGGCGCGCCCATCACGCTCAAGAATTTCTCGTCGGTGTGGAAGCTGTTCTTCGACGAGGACCATCCGCTGCAGGACCTGCTGTTCGCGATGATGCGCGAACGCGGCATCCACATCCTCGACAACTTCCCCTGCTTCATGACCACGGCGCACACCGACGCCGACATCGCCGCCATCGTCACCGCGTTCAAGGAGGCCGTGCGCGAACTGCAGGAAGCAGACTTCATTCCCCGACGCGCGTCGGTCGTCAACCTGCTGGACGCCAGCAAGCCGCCGGTGCCCGGTGCGCGCCTCGGCCGCGACGTCGATGGCACGCCCGCCTGGTTCATGCCCAATCCCGACAGCCCCGGTAAATTCGTCAAGGTCAACCGATGAACTCCATTCCCGCCACGGTCGACCAGGACGACTTCAACCCGTTTGCCGCCGGCGCCATCGCGCGCGTGGCGGCGACCACGCAGCCGCAGCGCGAAGTGTGGCTCGCGGATCGCCTCAGCGAGGAAGCCTCGCTCGCGTACAACGAGTCGATCACGCTGCGGTTGCACGGCGCGCTCGACGTGGCGGCGCTGCAGGGCGCGGTGCACGACGTCATCAACGCGCACGAAGCGCTGCGTTCCACGTTCAGCGCCGATGGCCAGCAGATGATCGTCGGCGATTCGCTCGCCATCGACATTCCCGTGCACGCGTCCGCCGACACCAATGCGCTCGAGCGCGCCTGCGAGCGCGCCGTGTCCGTGCGATTCGACCTGGAAGCCGGCCCGCTGGTGCGCGCCGAGATCTTCTCGTTCGGCCCGGCCGAACATGCGCTGGTATTCACCGCCCATCACATCGTGTGCGACGGATGGTCCTTCGGCGTGATCGTTCGCGACCTCGCGCAGGCATATTCGGCGCGGCGAAACTCCACCGCCGCGCTTCCGGCCGGCGACTCATTCGCCGACTATTCCGACGAAGAGCTCAAACACGAGGGCAGCGAAGCGCAACGCGCCGACGAGAGTTATTGGCTCCAGCGCTTCGCGCAGTCCGTGCCGGCGCTGGACCTGCCGACCGATCGCATGCGCCGCGCCTGGCGCAGTTTCAGCTCGCGCCGCGCCGACATCACGCTCGATGCCGCGCTCACGGCCGACGTGCGCAAGTGGGGCGCGAAACTCGGCGCCGGCCTGCCGGCCACGCTCACCGGCGCGTTCGCGACGCTGTTGCATCGCATCTCCGGCGCCACGTCGGTGGTGGTCGGCCTGCCTGCCGCCGGGCAATCCCTGGCCGACAAGTCGCGGCTCGTCGGTCATTGCGTGAACCTGCTGCCGCTGCGTTTCGACATCGACGCCGACAGTGCGCTTTCGGCCGTGATCGGCGATGCGCGCACGCAATTGCTGGACGCCTTCGAGCACCAGCGCTACACCTTCGGCACCCTGCTGCAGAAGCTCGCCGTGAAACGCGATCCGGGCCGGCTGCCGCTGGTCAGCGTGTTGTTCAACGTCGACCAGGCGCTCGACGAGAACACCATCCGGTTCCCCGGCCTCACTTTCGATTTCCACGCCAATCCGCGCGTCGCGGAAAATTTCGAGCTGTTCGTGAACGCCGTGCCGGTGGCGTCGGGGCTGCGCCTGGAAGTGCAGTACAACTCGGAGCTCTTCGACGAGGCGACCATTCGCCGCTGGTTCGACAGCTACGTCACGATGTTGCGGGCCGCTATCGCCGACGCCACGCGCAGCGTGGCTGCGCTGCCGCTGGTGTCACCCGAATCGCTGGCCGAGCTCGCGGCGCTGCAGCCGCCGCAGACCGCGTTCGAACGCGACGTGCTCATGCACGAGTTCATCGAGCGCCAGGCGGATCGCACTCCGGATGCGCCCGCGGTGGTGTTCGGCGACGACACGCTCAGTTATTCGGCGCTCGACGCGCGCGCGAATCGCATCGCGCAGCGCCTGCGCCAGATGGGCGTGCGCCGCGGCGTCAATGTCGGTCTGTGTGTCACACGCCAGCTCGACATGGTGGCGTCGATCATCGGCATCCTGAAGGCCGGTGGCACGCACGTGCCGCTCGATCCGGCCTTCCCCGCCGAGCGCCTGAGCTTCATGACCAGCGATGCCGCGATCGGCGCGCTGATCTCCGAGACTGAACACTTCGCCAGGCTCGGCGTGGCGCGTGACAAGGCATTGTTGTTGGACCAGGACCAGGCCGAGCTCACCGCGATGTCGGCGACGCGGCCAGGCCGCGACGACCGCGCCGCGACTCCCGACACGTCCGCTTACATCATCTATACCTCCGGCTCCACCGGCCGGCCGAAAGGCGTGCAGGTCACACATGCCGGCATCGCCAACCTGTTCGCGAGCCTCACGCGCGCGCCCGGCATCGGCGCCGCGGACACGCTGGTCGCGGTCACCACCATCTCCTTCGACATCGCGATCTTCGAGTTGATGCTGCCGTTGACGGTGGGATCACGCGTGGTCATCGCGACGCGCGACCAGGCCCGCGACTCGGGCGCGCTGCGCACCTTGTTAGAGGCCTCGGGCGCCACCGTCATGCAGGCGACGCCCGCCGGCTGGCGCATCTTGCTGGAGTCCGGCTGGGAAGGTCACAAAGGTTTCAAGGCCATTTCCGGCGGCGAACCGCTGGCCCCCGATCTCGCCAACGCGCTGCTCAAACGTTGCGCCAGCGTCTGGAACGGCTACGGCCCCACCGAGACCACCGTGTATTCCACGTTCTGGCCCGTGGCGAACACCGAGCGCGGCATCAGCATCGGCCGCCCCATCGCCAACACCACCGTGTGGATCCTCGATGAGCGCCAGCAGCTCTGCCCGCAGGGCGTGCCGGGCGAAATCTGCATCGGCGGCGACGGCGTGACGCTGGGCTACCTCAACCGTCCCGAGCTCAACACCGAGCGCTATCTACCCAACACGTTCGACACACGCGGCGGACGCGTCTATCGCACCGGCGATCGCGGGCGCTGGCTGGCCAACGGCACGCTCGAACATCTCGGGCGCCTCGACTTCCAGGTCAAAGTTCGCGGCTACCGCGTCGAGCTCGGTGAGATCGAAGCCAACCTGCTCACGCTGCCCACGGTGGCGCGCGCCGTGGCCATGGCCCGCGAGGACCGGCCGGGCGACGTGCGGCTGGTGGCCTATGTCGTGGCCCAGGTAACGGCCCAGGCCGGCGAGGAACTGACCGAGGCAACGCTGCGCGCGCACGTTTCGAAAATCCTGCCCGAATATTTCGTGCCGCAGCACTTCCTCGTGCTGCCGCAGATTCCGCTGCTGCCCAACGGCAAGGTGGATAGAAAGGCCCTGCCCGCGCCGGAAGCTCCCAGGCTCGAGCGCGAGTACGCGCCTCCGCGCAACGATCTCGAAAAATCCGTGGCCGGCGTTTTCGAAAGCGTACTGGGCCTGCCGGGCATCGGCATCGACGACGACTTCTTCGCGCTCGGCGGCCATTCGCTGCTGGCCGCGCAGTTGACCGCGCGTGTCAACCGCGAGCTCAAGGTGAAGCTGTCGCTGCGCACGCTGTTCGATGCGCCGACCGTGGCGCGGCTCGCAGAGAAGATCCAGGCGGAACTCGCCGCCGGCCAGCAAACTACCGAAGCGCCGATCGCGATCCTTACCGAACAGCGCAAGGCGCCGCTGTCCATCATGCAGGAGCGCCTGTGGTTCCTCGAGCAGCTGCATCCGGGGCGCGTGGTCTACAACACGCCTTCGGCGCATCGCCTGCGCGGCCGCCTCGACGTCGCCACCTTCGAACGCGCCTTCGCCGAGATGGTGCGTCACCAGCCTTCGCTTCGCACCAGCATCCTCGTCGAGAACGGCGCGGCGTACCAGCTCATCAACGAGAGCGTGGCGCTGGCGCTCACGCCCGAAGATCTCTCGGCAATGCCCGACGCGCAGCGCGAGCGCGCGCTCATGGAGCGTCTCAACACGCTCACCAATGAGCCCTTCGACCTGACGAAGCCGCCGCTGTTCCGCGCGCGCCTGTTCAAGCTCGCCGCCGAAGAGCACGTGTTGCTGTTCGTGCCGCATCACATGATCTGGGACGGCTGGTCGTTCGACCTCTTCTATGAAGAGCTCGCGCAGGTTTACGAGGCCTTCCTCGCCGGGCGGCCCAGCCCGCTCAAGCCGCTGCCCATCAGTTATGGCGATTTCGCCGCCTGGCATCGCCAGTGGCTGGAGGGTCCGGATTTCGCGAAGCAGATAGGCTTCTGGCGCGAGCGCCTGGCCGACGTCGCCGAAGTATCCGAGCTGCCGGCCGACAAGCCGCGCCGCCCGGGCATGTCGGGCGAAGGCGCCACCGAGTGGATCAGGATCGACAAGGCGACCACCGAGTCCCTGCGCGAGCTCAGCCGCCGCGCCGACACCACGCTGTTCATGACGCTGCTGACTATCTACTACGTGCTGCTGGCGCGTGTCAGCGGGCGCAAGAACCTCGTGGTGGGCACGCCGGTCCGCGGCCGCAACCTGCCCGAAGTGGAACGCGTCATGGGTTACTTCACCAACCTGCTGCCGCTGCACCTGACCATCGACCGCTCCGAGCCTTTCATCGATCTGCTGAAGCGCGTGAAGGCCACCGTGCTCGACAGCTTCGCCAATCCCGACGTGCCGCTCGAGAGCCTCATGCGCGAGCTCACCGTGCAGCGCGGCGAAGGCGGTTCGCTGCTGTACCAGGCGCTGTTCTCGTTCCAGGACGCGCGCCATCGCGTGTCGAACTGGGGCGGGCTCGCGCACGAGCAGATCCTGCTGTTCCAGCGCGGCGCCACGGAAGACCTGGGCCTCTGGTTCCTCGACAACGATCGCGGCATGGTCGGCGGCATCACCTACAACTCCGACATCATCGAAGCGGAGTCCGCGCGCCTGCTGCGCGACCGCTATCTCCAACTCGTGGGCGCAGTGCTGGATGCTGCCGAAACACCGGTGGGCCGCCTCAAGCTCGAACTGGATTCGGACGCCAGGCAGTTGCGCGCGTTCGCAGGCAGCAACAAGGCGCACGCCGAAGCCGGCACGCTGCATGGCCTGTTCGAAGCCTCCGCCGACAAGGCTCCCGCGCAGCCGGCCGCGTTCACCGGCGGCTGGAGCGTCTCGTACCAGGACATCGAGGCCCAGGCGAACCGGATCGCGCAGACGCTGGCCGCGCGCGGCGTCACGCCGGGCACGGTGGTCGCGCTGTGCGAAGAGCCGGGCCAGAGCTTCCTCGCCGGGTTGTTAGCCATCCTCAAGGCCGGCGGGGCCTGCCTGCTGCTCGATCCCGGCGTGGCCACGGCGCGCGCCGCGAGCGCGCTGTCGATCGCACGCGCCACGGCGCTCGTGGGCAATTCGCGATTCAGGGACATCGGCGC
>DASTXR010000041.1:0-5955 GCA_035765415.1 Steroidobacteraceae bacterium
CGACTACCAGAGTTTCGGCGACCTCATCATCGAGCGCGAGACCGATGGCTCGGAGGTGTCGGGTTATCGGCGCGAGCTCGACCTGGACACCGCCGCCGCGCGCGTGAGTTTCAAGCAGGGCGACGCCGGCTATCGGCGCGAATACTTCGTCTCGTACCCGGACCAGGCGCTGGTGGCGCGCTGGTACGGCACCAGCCTGCAGAAGCTGCGCATCCGTTTCGCCGTGCACGACAATCGCAATGTCACCATCCGGGCGGAGGGGACGCGCATCCTGATCTCCGGCAGCCTGAAATCGAACGGGCTCAAGTTCGCCGCCGAACTGCGCGTGGTGCCCGAATGCGGCAGCATCAGCCCCGATGGCGACAGTCTGCGCATCGAAAGCGACTGCCAGGTCACGTTCGTGCTGGCGGCGCGCACTAACTATCGCATGCAGTATCCGAGTTATCGCGACGCCGGCGCGGACCCGGTCGCCGCGGTTGCCGCCGACGCGGCAGGCGCAACACGGGAGCGATTCGCGCAGGTCTTCGCCCGCCATACGCGCGACCACCAGGAGCTGTTCCGGCGCGTGGCGCTGCGCCTGGATGCGGGCGTTGCGAAAATCCCCACCGACAAATTGCGCGGGCAATATGGCGCCGGCAACGCGGCCGCGGACCGCCAGCTCGAGCAGCTCTATTTCCAGTACGGCCGCTACCTGCTGATCGCCTCTTCGCGCGCGGGCTCGCTGCCCGCGAACCTGCAAGGCGTGTGGAACGACAAGGCGACGCCGCCGTGGAATGCCGACTATCACGTCAACATCAACCTGCAGATGAATTACTGGCCGGCGGAAGTGGCCAATCTCGCCGAAACCGCGCCGCCGCTGTTCGAGTTCGTCGAACACCTCGTCACGCCCGGCAAGCTCGCCGCGCAGCGTTACTTCGACGCCGGCGGCTGGACGATGTTCCTCAACACCAATGCATGGGGCTACGTCGGGCCGATCGACTGGCCCACGGCATTCTGGCAACCCGAGGCTTCGGCATGGCTGGCGCAGCATTTCCACGAGCACTATCTATTCAGCCAGGACGTCGAGTTCCTGAAGAAACGCGCGTGGCCCGTCATGAAGGGCGCGGCGGAGTTCTGGCTGGATGCGCTGGTCGCGGACCCGCGCGACGGGAAGCTCACGGTGACGCCGAGTTATTCGCCCGAGCACGGGCCGTTCACCGCCGGCGCGGCGATGTCGCAACAGGTCGTCGCGGACCTGTTCGTCAGCACTTCGGCCGCCGCCCAATTGGTGGGCGACAAGGAGTTCGCGAAGCGCGTCGATGATGCGCTCGCGAAACTCGACCGCGGCCTGCGCATCGGCAAGTGGGGCCAGTTGCAGGAGTGGAAGGCCGACCTCGATGACCCCAAGAGCGATCACCGCCACGTGTCGCAGCTGTTCGCGCTGCATCCGGGGAACGCGATCGATCCGTCGAAGAACACCGAGCTCGCCGCCGCCGCGCGCGCGACGCTCGATGCGCGTGGCGACGCCAGCACGGGCTGGAGCCGCGCGTGGAAGATCAACTTCTGGGCCCGCCTGCGCGACGGCGATCGCGCGCACAAACTGCTGGAAGGACTGCTGCGCGACAGCACGCTGCCCAACTTGTGGGATACACATCCCCCGTTCCAGATCGACGGCAACTTCGGCGCGACCGCGGGCATCGTCGAGATGCTGCTGCAGAGCCAGCACGGCGAGCTGCACATCCTGCCGGCGTTGCCCAAGGCCTGGAGCCAGGGAAGCGTGAAGGGCATCCGCGCGCGTGGCGACATCACCGTCGACATCGACTGGGATGCCTGCGGACCCGTGGCGTTGGCGCTGACCACCGGGCGTGCGGGGCCGGTGAATCTGCGCTCGACGCTGTTCGAAAAAGAATTCGGCGGCAGCGTGAAGACCGAGGGCGCCATGGCCACGCGCAGGTTCGTGGCGAAGAAGGGCGGGCAATACCGATTCACTCGCACCTCCGCGGCGGCCTGCACCGGGCGCTGAGGGCGGAATCATGTTGATCTCCGGCAGTTGTCATTGCGGCAATGTCGAGTTCGTCCTGGACTGGCAGCCGGAACCGACGCGGATCCCTGCGCGGGCTTGCGGCTGTTCGTTCTGCGTCAAACACGGTGGTGTGTGGACGTCCTGTCCCGCCGGGCGCTTGCGCGTCACGGTGCGTCGGCCCGAGCGCGTCACCCCATATTCTTTCGGTACGCGAACCGCGGAATTCCATATTTGCCAGGACTGCGGCATCGTGCCCGTCGTGACGAGCCGCATTGTCGATCGCCTGTACGCAGTCGTCAGCGTCAATGCGTTCAACGACGTCGATGCCGGGCTCATCGACCGTGCTCCGGCTTCGTTCGATGGAGAGAGCGAGGGCGACCGGTTGACGAGGCGTCAGCGAAACTGGATAGGCACGGTGGAGTTCGCGCGCTAGGCTTGGCGCATGAACCCCTACATCGTTCCCTGGATGGACGACGACCTCGAAGTGTTTCGCGACACGGTCGTGCGTTTCATCGACACCGAGATGGTCCCGAATGACGCGCGCTGGCGTCAGCAGCATCACGTGGACCGCGAAACCTGGCGCAAGACCGGCGACACCGGCCTGCTGTTGCTGGACGTGCCGGTCGAGTACGGCGGCGGTGGCGGCGACTTCCGGCACGAGGCCGTCATGTACACCGAGCTGCAACGTCGCGGCATCAGCAGCTTCGGCCAGAGCGTGCACAGCATGTGCGCGCACTACGTGCTCAATCACGGCAGCGAAGACCAGAAGCGCCGCTTCCTGCCGCGCATGGCGTCGGGCGAGCTCGTCGGCGCCATCTGCATGACCGAACCCGGCACGGGCTCGGACCTCAAGGGCATTCGAACTCGCGCAGTGAAAGAGGGTGACCACTACGTGGTCGATGGCGGCAAGACCTTCATCACCAACGGTTTCCTGGCCGGCCTGCTCATGCTGGTGGTGCGCACCGATGCCGACCGCAGCAAGGGCCTGTCCATTCTCATGGTCGAGACCCGCGATCTTCCCGGCTACCGGGTCGGGCGCGTGCTCGACAAGATGGGCCAGCACGGTCAGGACACCGCGGAGCTGTTCTTCGAAGGCGTGAAGGTGCCGGCGGAGAACCTGTTAGGCGGCGTCGAAGGCGCGGGCATGCACCAGCTCATGCACGATCTGCCGTACGAACGAACGGTGATCGCGGTCTGCGCCGTCGCGGCGATGGAAGGCGGCATCGATGAAACGCTGAAGTACGTGCGCGAGCGCAAGACCTTCGGCCAGCCCGTCTTCAGCTACCAGAACACGCGCTTCAAACTCGCCGAGCTGGCCAGCATCGCGCGCATCGCCCGCGTGTTCACCGACCGCTGTGTCATGGATCTCATCGCAGGCAAGCTCGATACCGAAACCGCATCGATGGCCAAGTGGTGGTGCAGCGACATGCAGCAGCAGGTGCTGGATGAATGTGTGCAGTTGCACGGCGGGTACGGCTACATGAATGAATACCTGGTGTGCCGGTTGTTCGCCGATTCGCGCGTGCAGCGCATCTACGGTGGCACCAACGAGATCATGAAGGAAGTCATCGCGAGAGGGCTGTGATGAACGTCGACAGCTACATCAACTCGTTTCCCAAGGACGTCCAGGTGCTGCTGCGGAAGGTTCGCCGCACCATCCGCGCCGCCGCGCCCAAGGCGACCGAAGTCATCAGCTATCGCATGCCGGCGTACAGGCAGCACGGGGTCCTCGTGTACTTCGCAGGCTTCAGCAATCACATCGGCCTCTACCCACCCGTGCGCGGCAATGCGGCGCTCCAGAAGGCGGTGGCGAAATATGCGGGCCCGAAGGGCAACCTGAAGTTTGCGTTCGGCGAGCCCTTGCCTCTGGAATTGATTGCCCGCATCGTTCGGCACAATGCGAAACAGGACGCTGCGAAGGCGCTCGCTCGCAAGAAGAAAAAATAACCGGGAGAACGCCGATGAGCTTCACGTGGGTCGCGCTGCTGCTGACGATCGCGTTGTTCGCCGGCATGCTGGCGTCCTTCGAAATCGGCCGGCGCGTGGGCGTCAGGCGGCTGGCAACGGATCCCGATGGGCTCACCAAGGGCGCCGGCGCGGCCGAAGGCGCGGTATTCGCGCTGCTCGGTCTCCTGCTGGCGTTCACGTTCTCCGGAGCGGCCTCGCGCTTCGAAGACCGCAAGTGGTTCATCAACAGCGAGGCCAATGCGATCGGCACGGCCTATCTACGCATCGACCTGCTGCCCGAGGAGTCGCAGGCGCCGCTGCGCGATCTCTTTCGCCGCTACACCGACAACCGCGCCACGGTTTACCACGGCGCGCGCAGCCAGCACGACGTGACGGCCGGGCTGGCCGACGGCGCGGCGCTGCAGAACGAGATCTGGAAGCAGGCCATGGCGGCCATGCGACTGCCCGGCGCGTCGCCGCAGGCCACGATGTTGCTGACCCCGGCATTGAACGAGATGATCGACATCACCGCCACGCGCGTGATGGCCACCCGAAATCACCCGCCGCACATCATATTCGTGCTGCTCGGGGTGCTGTCCGTCATCGGCGCGCTGCTGGTCGGGTACGCCACCTCGGCTAACAAGGACCGGAACTGGTTCCACCACGTCACCTTTGCGCTGGTCATCTCGCTGGCGATTTACGTCATCGTGGACCTGGAATATCCACGGCTCGGCCTCATCAAGGTCGACAGCGCGGACCAGGCCTTGCTCGACGTCCGTGCCAGCATGCGCTGAAGGCGCGCCACGAATAACAGGGAACCCCGATGTCAAAGTACCAACTGGCCCAGCTCAACATCGCCGCGCTGAAGGCGCCGCTCGACAGTCCGGAGCTCAAGGATTTCGTCGACAACCTGGACCGCATCAACGCGCTGGCCGAGGCCTCTCCGGGTTTTGTCTGGCGCCTGAAGGGCGATGGCAACGACGCAACCTCGCTGCGCCCGCTCGGCGACAACATCATCGTCAACATGTCGGTGTGGCGCGATGTCGATTCGCTGCGCAACTACGTGTACCAGTCGGCGCACGTGGCAATCCTCAAGCGCAAGCGCGAATGGTTCACGCGCATGGCGGAGGCGCCGTTCGCGTTGTGGTGGATTCCGGAAGGCCACGAGCCGACCATCGCCGAAGCCGTGGCCCGGCTCGAGCACCTGCGCAAACATGGCGCCACCGCCGAAGCCTTCACGTTTGGCGAGGCGTTCTCCGCGCCCGACGCCGCCGTGGCCGGTGCGCCGTTCTCGTTCAAAGACAGCTGCCCGGCGTAGTTCCGGACACGCTTACTCGCGAACCGTGCTCGCAATCCGGGCGAGGTACAGCCGATTGACCGCCGCGAAGAAGAACGCTCCCGACCATCCACACATGAGGATGCCGGTGAGGCCTTCCATCGCCGCGTGCAATCGCCAGGGCGCCGGCAGCACGATGTCGCCGTAGCCGATGGTCGCATAGGTCACCGAGCTGAAATAGAAGCTGGTCTCGAAGCTCGGCAGGGCGCCACTCAACCGGTAGTACCCGGCCCAGACCGCGATCTCGAGCAGGTGCGCGAGCACAGTGACGGCGGCGATGCGTGTGAGCAGCCAGGAAATTCTGATGAAACCCATGGGCATCGCTTTCTCGAGATTCTTTTGAAAACCGTGGAGCATGGCGCCCAGTACGGCCGCGTGAATTGCGACGGTGAGGCCTAACAACAGGACGCCCTGGATCAGACGAAGCATCATGGAATGACTCCCTGGTCGACGAAGACCCTGAGTCTACATCGACTGACTACTTCGGTTTCTCCGCTGCTGCCGGCTTCTTGCCGGTTTCGATTTCCAAATCGGGCACGCCGAAGTTGCCTTCGAGGTCATGCAACTGCTCGAGGTCGATGTTGCCCACGATGTTCACGATGGTGAACTCGCGCGGCTCGCTGGCGATGATGGCGAGGCCCTGGGCCTTCTCGCCGTCGATGAGCACGAA
>DASTXR010000042.1:0-19916 GCA_035765415.1 Steroidobacteraceae bacterium
GTGCGCGGCGCGCCACCGGGGCCGTCATTGTCCACGCACTGGCGCACTTCGACGAGATAGGGCCTTCGACTCGCGCCGTCGCGCAACGTGCGGCAATGGAACGTGAGCGTGCGGCCGAGGCCCGGGCTGAACACGTCCGCGACGTCGCGCAATTCGGCGGCGCTGGTCTCGCGGCCCGCGAGAGTAGTTAGTTTGGCGCCGAGCGCCGCGTCCACGGCGCGCGCGAGCTCGAGCGTGCGCCGGTAATAATCGTCGTCCTCGAGCCCGCTGCAGCCGCCGTGCGTCCGCCATTCGTGCTGATGCAGCCCGTCGGCCATGCCGGGCATCAGCTCGGCGAGCTCGAGCGCCAGCGCCGCATCGAGATCGAGCGGCGGCGCCGGACAATCGCGCGGATAAGTGCGCGGCTCCATGCGCTCGGGCCACAAACCGTGAATCACCAGCGGGCGATTGCCGCCGGCGCGGCACTCCCGGCGGCGCGCATTGCCATCGGCGCAGAACGCGGGATGCGCGGTCAATGCCATTAGATAAAAGTCGAACGTGGCGCCGGTTCTCGCCGGCTTGTCCGCGCGACCTTCACCAGGCGAGTGATCAACGACATCGGGCAGGGATTTCGTCGCATCACGCTGCGAAAACCACGCCAGCAGCGCGCCGACTGACACGATGAACAGAGCGGCCCACTTTTTGACATGTCTCCGGGATTTCACGCGCGCGAGAATTCACCCTATTCCCGCGCAATACAAGCGCGTCGCGGCGGCAAGCCGATGCGCCGACCTATATATTACCCGGGCTGAAAGCCCTTCCATTTTCATTCCCGGGATCCCATGAAACTTTCCGTTCTTCTTTCCCGCCTGGCCGTGATGTTCATCGCCGGTGTTTCGGCGGTTTCTTCGCAGACGCTCGAGTTGCAGCCGATGGACCGGCAGCCCACCCCTGTCATCGACCCGGCATCGGACGATGCCCGGTTGGCGATCCAGCGCTTCTCGTTGCCGCAGGGAATGCAGGCGAAGTTGTGGGCCGCCGAGCCCATGCTCGCGAATCCCGTCGCTTTCGATTTCGACGAGAAGGGACGCCTGTTCGTCTCCGAGACCTATCGCTATCGCAGCAGCGTGCTCGACATCCGCGATTACATGGGCATGCTCGAGCTCGACCTGGCCGCGCGCACCATCGAAGACCGCGTGGCCCTGCACCACAAGGTGTTCGGCGCGCAGGCGAAGGATTTCGCCATCGAGGGCGAAGTGGTCCGCCTGGTCGAAGACACCAACGGTGACGGCGTCGCGGACCAGAGCCGCGCGTTCGCCGACGGGTTCAATACGGAACTGGACGGGATCGCCTCGGGCGTGCTCGCGCGCCACGGCAGGGTGTGGTTCACCAACATCCCGAGCCTCTGGTTGCTGGAGGAAGGTGCGGACGGCAAGCTGAAGAAGGACGAGCTGCTGCGCGGCTTCGGCGTGCGCTACAACTTCACCGGCCACGACTTCCACGGCCTGGCGATGGGCCACGACGGCAAGATCTACTATTCCATCGGCGACCGCGGCGCGCACGTGAAGGGCAAGGAAGGCCAGGTCGTCGCCTATCCGGATGACGGCGCGGTCTACCGCTCCAATCCCGATGGCACCGAGTTCGAGATGTTCGCGCGCGGCCTGCGCAATCCGCAGGAGCTGGTGTTCGACGAACACGGCAACCTGTTCACCGGCGACAACGACAGCGACCAGGGCGACATGGAACGCCTGGTCTACCTGGTCGAAGGTGGCGACAGCGGCTGGCGCGTCGGTTACCAGCACTCGCCGCTCGGCAAGGGCGGCCCGTGGATGCGCGAAGGGTTGTGGAAGCCGGCGTTCTCCGGCCGCCCCGCCTATCTACTGCCGCCGGTCTGCAACATCGAAGACGGTCCGTCGGGCCTCACCTACTACCCGGGCACCGGCCTCGATCCGAAGTACGCCGGGCATTTCTTCATCACGCACTTCAAGGGCAGCATCGCGCGCAGCGGCATTCAGACCTACACGCTGAAGCAGAAGGGCGCCACGTTCACGCCCGGCAGCAGCCAGCAGTTCATGGGCGGCGTGCTGCCCACCGACGTCACGTTCGCCCCGGATGGCAAGCTGTACATCCTCGACTGGGTGGATGGCTGGCCCAAGTCGAACAAGGGCCGCGTCTACGGCATCTCGCCGGCGAAGCCGGATCCGGCGCAGGTGAAGATCAGCGCCGACCTCGCGCAACTGCTCTGGCAAGGATTTACGCAGCGCAGCGCCCAGGAGCTTGCGGCGCTGTTGTCACATGCCGATCGCCGCGCCCGCCTGGAAGCGCAGCTCGAGCTGGCTTCGCGGGGCGATGCCAGCGTCAAGGTGTTCAGCTCGGTGGCTGACAATCGTGCCGCGAATCCGCTCGCGCGTCTGCACGCGGTGTGGGGCCTGACGCAACTCGGCCGCAAGAACCCGAAGGTCGGGCCGTTGCTGGTGAAGCTGCTGGCCGACACCGACGCCGAAGTGCGCGCGCAGGCGGCCAAGGGTTTGGGAGACATCAGGTTTGCCAAAGCGCGCGCCGCGCTCGAAACCCATCTCCTCGACAAGGAACCGCGCGTGCAATTCTTCGCCGCGCAAAGCCTGGGCAAGCTCGAGGACGCGAAGTCCACCCAGGCTCTGCTCGGCCTGCTGCGGTCCAACGACAACAAGGATCCTTATCTGCGGCACGCCGCGGCGCATGCGCTCGCGGGCATCGGCAGGAATGCCGTCCTGGATGCGGGCGTGAGTGATCCCTCGGCCGCCGTACGCCTCGGCGTCGTGCTTGCCTACCGCGAGTTGCGGGATACCAGCGTCGCGGCATTCCTCAACGACTCGGATGCGTACGTCGCCCGCGAGGCGGCCATCGCCATCAACGATGCGCCGATCGAGGGGGCTTACACCGCGCTCGCCGCGAAACTCGACGGCGCTCCCGTGGCGGATGAAGCGCTGGTGGAACGCGCCCTGAACGCTAACTACCGGCTCGGCACCGCGGCGAATGCGAAGTCGCTGGCGCAGTACGCCACGCGGGACGCCGCCAGCGCCGCCATGCGCGCCGAAGCGCTGCTGCAGCTCGGGCTCTGGGGCAAGACACCGCAGCGCGACCGTATCGTCGGCATCTATCGGCCGCTGGCCGCGCGCGATGCCAAACCAGCCGCCGATGCGTTCACCGCCGTCCTGCCCAAGGTCTTTGGCAAGGGACCGGAAGCGGTGCAGCTCGCGGCGCTCGAGGCCGTGGGCAATCTGCAATTGCGCGAAGCCGCGCCCACGCTGGTGGCCACGGTGGCTGACACCCAGGCGCCGGAAGCCGTGCGCGTCGGTGCCCTGAAGGCGCTCGATGCGTTCGGCGGCGACGATGTCATGCGCGGCATCGATGTGGCCGAGAAGTCGAGTGTTGCCACGCTGCGCCTGGCGGCGCTGCAGATCGTGGCGAGCCGTGCGCCCAATCGTGCGCTGCCCATGGTCCGCCAGCTTTCGACGAGCGGCTCGGAGGCCGAGCAGCAGGCGGCGTTCATGGCCATGGGACAACTGAAATCCGCGGAAGCGCCCAGGCTGCTCGTGAGCTCGCTCGACCAGCTCGCGGCCGGCAAGGTTCAACCCGGTGCGCAGCTGGAACTGATCGCCGCTGCCGAGGCCAGTGACGCTCCGGCCGTGAAAGCCCGCTGGGCGAAGCAGCAGGCCGCATGGGCCGCGAGCGGCGATGTGATGGCGCCGTATACGTTTGCGCTCGCCGGCGGCAATCCGTGGCGCGGCGCGCGCCAGTTCTACGAGAACCCGGTGCTGCCCTGCGCGCGCTGCCACAAGGTGAATGGCGAAGGCGGCGAAGCGGGTCCGGACCTCACGACGATCGGCGCGCAGAAAAAGAAGGAATACCTGCTCGAGTCCATCATCAAGCCCAGCGCGCACATCGCCGCGGGGTTCGACGTGGTCACGCTGCAGCTCAGGAACGGCCAGACCGAGACGGGTTCCATCACCACCGAGACTCCCACGGAGATCGTGCTCAAGCGCGCCGACAACTCCACGGCCACCATCGATCCCAGGCAGGTACGCGAGCGCGTGACCGCGCCTTCTTCCATGCCGGAAATTTATGGCCAGGTGCTGACGCGCGCGCAGTTGCGCGACCTGGTCGCCTTCATGGGTGTGCTCACGCGTTCCGACCGGGCCGAGGGCGAGAAGCCGTTCGGCCAGAGCAATCGCGCGATGAGCTCCACTGCGCAGGAGACGAAAGCCGGTGGGCACCCGTAAAGTCTCGCGACGCGGCGTCATTGCGACGGCGCTCGCGGCCAGCATCGCGAGTACCGTGCAGGGTGAGGAGCGCAAAGTGAGCAAGTCAGCAACCTGGGACTCTGTCGTCATCGGCGCCGGTGTGTTCGGCGCGTGGACTGCCTGGCACCTGCGCAAGGCCGGGCAACGCGTGTTGCTGCTCGACGCGTTCGGCGCCGCGCATGCGCGGGCGTCGTCGGGCGGCGAGTCCCGGCTCACGCGCGGCAGTTACGGCCGCGACGAAATCTACACGCGGTTCGCGTTCGACTCGCTCGCGCAGTGGAAGTGGCTGTCGGATTTGTCGGGGCTGCCGGTGTTCCATCCGGTCGGTGTGCTGTTCTTCTTTCAGAAGCGCGAGGCATACGTCGATGAATCGCTGGAAGTGCACCGGCGGCTGAAACTCCCCACCGTGGAGCTCGATCGCGCCACGCTCGAACAGCGTTATCCGCAGGTGTTCTGGAAGGACATCACGCTGGGGTTGCTGGAGCCCGAGTTCGGTGTGCTCATGGCGCGCCGCGCCGTGCAGACGCTGGTGAAGCAGTTCGTGAAGGCCGGCGGCGAGTATCGCGTCGCGGCGGCGAAGGCGCCGGATGCTTCGAAGCCGCTGACGTCGCTCGAGCTGTCCGACGGTTCATCCGTGTCCGCGGCTAACTACGTGTTTGCCTGCGGGCCGTGGCTGCCGAAGATGTTTGCACACCTGCTCGGCCCGCGCATTTTCCCGACCCGCCAGGAAGTGTTCTTTTTCGGCGCGCCCGCGGGAGATGCGCGTTTCGGCGCCGGGCACCTGCCGGGGTGGGCCGATTTCAACAACGGCGACATCTTCTATGGCATGCCTGACCTGGAAGGCCGCGGCTTCAAGATCGCTCACGACAAACACGGGCCGCCCATCGATCCGGATCGCGGCGATCGCGTGGCGTCACCCGGCGCGCTCGCCGATGTGCGGGCGTACATGGCGAAGCGTTTCCCCGCGCTGGCGTCGGCATCGCTCAATGAAGAGCGTGTGTGCCAGTACGAGAACAGCAGCAACGGCGATCTGCTGATCGATCGCCATCCCACGGCGAACAATGTGTTGCTGGTCGGCGCGGGGAGCGGCCATGGGTTCAAACACGGGCCGGAAGTCGGGCGTTACGCAGCGGAGCTCGCGACGGGCAAGCTCAGGAAAGCGGAGCCGCGGTTCTCGCTGGCTACCAAGGCCGAGCGGCAGAA
The DNA here is from genome assembly GCA_035765415.1 of Steroidobacteraceae bacterium. Classification (GTDB taxonomy): domain Bacteria; phylum Pseudomonadota; class Gammaproteobacteria; order Steroidobacterales; family Steroidobacteraceae; genus CADEED01. The sequence goes on from DASTXR010000042.1 coordinate 5,466, forward strand.
TCGCGCGGTTCATTAGCGGGCACCGAAATCACCCGGCGATTGGCGTAAAAAAAGGACGCGCCCTTTCGAGGCGCGTCCCCATTAACGAGTGGGGACAGACTTAAGTCTGTCCCCACAATTTTAGAAGTTCATGTGGAAATTCACGCCGTAGGTGAGCGGCGGGTTGGTGAGATAACCCACGCGCGCGCTGCGGCCACGCTCGCGGTCGATGGACAGGAACGCGCGCTCGTCGAAGAGATTGTTGACGAACAGCGCGGCTTCCCAGGCGTCGGTGCCGAAGCCCCAGCGCAGGTTGGCGATGTCATACGACGGCAGCTCGGCATCGAACTCGATGTTGGTGTTCGCGGGAATGCCACCCAGGTTGATCAGGCGCGCCGAGCCGGCCGGACGCCCCGCGGCGTTGGAGATCAGGCCGAAGTTCGGCTCCTGGTCCGCGAGCTGCGTGAACGACGATCCGACATGCTGCAACGTGAGCCGCACGTAGCTCGACAGCGAGTCCGTCATCGCAAAGTTGTAAGCCGCGCTGGCGGCGGCCTGCAGCTCGGGCGAGGTCGGCAGGCGGTTGCCGTCGCGAATTCCCGCGATCGGCGTACCGCTGGCAAGCTGCGACTCGGTGATCTCCGCATTCACGTACGTGGCCGACAGTCCGAAGTCCCAGTTCTCGTCAGGACGGAAGAACAACTCCATTTCGGCGCCGATCGACGCGGCTTCCGCATTGAGGATGATGCGCGAAGAGCACGTGCCCGCATCCGCGATCACCTGCAGACCTTCGATTTCGCTGAAGAACACCGCGGCATTGAACGTGACTCGGCCCTCGCTCGAGCGGGTCTTCGCGCCGATTTCGTAGTTGGTCACTTCCTCGTCGTCCCAGTTCGCGCGACCGTCGTAGGTGATGAGATCCGCCGGCGAGCACAATCCGCGGTTCAGCGGATCGTTGATGCCGCCGAGCCGGAAGCCGCGCGCCACCTGCGCGGTCAGTTGCACGTTGTCATTGGGGCTGAAGGCGAGGATGACGCGCGGTGACACGCCGTCGGAGCTCACCGATCCGGGTTCGTCGACATAACCCACGTCCGCGAACAGGCCGGCGAATGTCAGCGTGCGGTCTTCGTCGAAGTCGTAGTAACGCAGTCCGCCGGTCAGCGCCCACTGCGGGCTGAACCGGTAGGTTGCTTCACCGAACAGCGCGAACTGCTTGAAGTCGTAGTTCAGGTCGGAGAAGAACGGCGTGTCCGGCGGCGAGCCGAAATCCGAACTGTCCGCACCGATCAGCGCCTGCGAGAGCGCGTCGTAACCCGGGGTGGGCAGGTTCTGGCCGTACTGGCGTTCCACCTCCTGGTAGAACGCGCCGGTCACCCACTGAAAGGCGCCCTCGCCCGTCGAGGCGAAGCGGATTTCCTGGCTGAACACCTTGAGGTCGGTGTTGTCGTGCAAAGGCGAGTTGAGCCGCGCCTGCGCGTCCGTGCCGCCGAGGTCCTTGGTGACGCTGCCGGTGAGCTGGCTGGCGTCGCGCAGCACTTCCACGCTGCGGTCGATGTACGACGTGACCGAAGTCATGCCCACGTCGCCGAAGTCGAAATCCAGCTTGAGGTCACCCATCATGAATTCGTCGGTGAGGCCTTCGCGGATCTGCGTGACCTGGCCACGCTCGCCCGGATCCACGTCGGGCTCGGTGGTGGTGTAGGTGTTGCCGAGGATGTTGTAGACGTCGATGCGCGGATAACCGTCCGTCTCCAGCTTCTGGTAGACGATGCGCGGCGTGACGGTGAAGTTCTCGGAAGGTTCGAAGCGGAACGCCAGCCGTCCGCCACTACGCGATCCGCCGTTCACGTCTTCGTTGACCGCGCGCCCGGGATACGCGGAGTCGATGAAGCCGGGCAGTTCGCTGTGGTAGCCCACCGCGCGCATCGCGGCGTTTTCGCCGATCGGCAGGTTGAGGCTGCCGCGCACGGAGCCGCCGAACTCGCCGTCCTGGAGGCCGTTGGCGGTCAGGTCCACCGACCCGCTGAGCTCCCCGACGTTCGGCTGCGCGGTGATGTAGCGCACGGTGCCCGACGACGAGCCCGCACCGAACAGCGTGCCCTGCGGTCCGCGCAGCACTTCGATGCGATCGAGGTCGTACAGGTCGAGGTCTGGCGTGAACAGCGCCACGGAGACGGGTGATTCATCGAGGTAGATGCCGACGGATTCCTTCACGCCCGCCTGGTCGCGCACCACCTGTCCGGCGCTGATGCCGCGGATGGCCACCTGGCTCTGTCCGGGCCCGAGGTCGGCGATGTAGAGGCCGGGCACGCTGCGCGCGAGCTCGACGATGTTGGTTGCGCCCGATTGCTCGAGGTCTTCGCCGGTGACTGCGGCGACCGAGAACGGCACATCCTGCAGCGAAGTGGCGCGCTTCTGCGCCGTGACGATGATTTCATCGACGAGTTCTTCGGACGACGGCGAAGTTTCCTGCGCCGGCAATGTAAGCGGCACAGCAATGAGCAGCGCGGCTGCGCCGCGCGGGATCCACGATTTCATGCGACCTCTCCTGTTATTGGCGCACGGCAGCGGGGTTGTGAGCGACCGTCCCCCCGGCTGCCGCGCTTGTGGTGCGGAGTGTAGCGGAAAAGGCGCGGTTGTCCGCCAGTGGGCTTGTTTGCCGCCAGAAAGGCCGACGCTTGCGAACAACGGGCAGGTGATTAGTCAGACATCGTCACGGCGACAGGCGCCGCCCGCCGACTGACCGCGCGGGTATATCTGCATAAGGTGCGGCCTCGATTGCCCCAAACATCCTGGAGTACGCATGAACGTGAAGTACTGGCTGTCTCTCTGTGCTGCCTCGGCGCTGCTCGCCGGATGCGGTCAACGCGATCAACCGGCCGCCACGACCGAGGCGCCCGGGACGCCCTCCGCCCCGGCACCGGCCGACGCCTCGCCTACTGCCTCGGGCGCCTCTGGGCCCTCGGTGAAACTCGCCCCCACCCAGGGCCAGAACGCGTCGGGCACGTTGGCCCTGGTCGCGGAAGGGGATGGCGTGCGCGTCACCGGAACGCTGCAGGGGCTCTCACCCAACGCCGAGTTCGGTTTCCACATCCACGAGAAGGGCGACTGCAGCGCGCCCGACGCCAGCAGTGCTGGCGCGCACTTCAACCCGGCGAACATGCCGCACGGCGACCCGCAGGGACTCGCGCATCACGCCGGCGACATGCTCAACGCAAAATCCGACATGCAGGGCGCGGCAACGGTGGATGCGGTTGCCACCGGCGTGAGTCTCGGCAGCGGCCAGCCCAACGACGTACGCGGCAGGGCGATCGTCCTGCACGAGAAAGCCGACGACTACGCCACCCAGCCGTCCGGCGATTCCGGCGCGCGCATCGCCTGCGGGGTGATCGACTGACGGCCGCGGGCTAACTACAGCGGCCTGGCGGCTACGCCGGCGAATCCTTGGTCTCGCGCAGGAACAACCCGCCGATGACGATGGTGATGGCCGCGACGACCACCGGGTACCACAGGCCGTTATAGATGTTGCCGGTGGCCGCGACGATGGCGAACGAGGTCACCGGCAGGAAGCCGCCAAACCACCCGTTGCCGATGTGATACGGCAACGACATGGACGTGTAGCGGATTCGCGCGGGGAAAAGCTCCACCAGCCACGCGGCGATGGGGCCGTACACCATGGTCACGTACAACACGAGGATCGTGAGCAGCAGGATCACCATCGGGTAGTTGAAGGCCTGCATGTCAGCCTTCGCGGGATAACCCGCCTTGGTGAGCGATTCCTTCAGGCGAGCGGTGACCGCGTCCTGTTCCGTCTTGTATTCGGCGCCCGTCAGCGTGCCGGCCAGGTTCTGGATCTCCACCACATCGCTGCCGATCTTCACGCCGGCCTTGCCCATGACCCCTGCGGCATCGTTCGAATACGAGACGCCCATGCGCGCGAGAGCGCCCTTGGCGAGATCGCAGCCGGTCTTGAACTGCTTCTTCCCGACCGGATCGAACTGGAAGCTGCACTCGTCCGGATTCGCGACCACGGTGACGGGCGCGGTCTGGACGGCGTGATCCAGCGCCGGGTTCGCGAAATGTGTGATTCCCTTGAAGAGCGGGAAATAGGTGAGCGCCGCCAGCAAACAACCCGCGAGCACGATTTTCTTGCGGCCGATGCGGTCCGACAGCGAGCCGAACACCACGAAGAATGGCGTCGCGATCAGCAACGCGGCGGCCATCACGAGCTGCGCACTCGTCGGGTCGACCAGCAGTGTCTTCTCGAGGAACAGCAATGCATAGAACTGGCCGCCGTACCACACGACCGCCTGGCCCGCCGTGGCGCCTAACAAGGCGAGGATCACGATCTTGAGGTTCGCCCACTTTCCGAAGGAATCGGTCAACGGCTGCTTCGACAGCTTGCCCGAGGCCTTGATCTCCTGGAACACCGGCGACTCCTGCAGTTGCAGGCGGATGTACGCGGAGATCACGAGCAGGAAGATCGAGAGCAGGAACGGCACGCGCCAGCCCCAGTCGTCGAACTGTTCGGGGGTCATCGAGGCGCGACACGCGAGGATGACGAGCAGCGAGAGAAAGAAGCCCAGCGTGGCCGTGGTCTGGATCCAGCTCGTATAGAGACCGCGCCGGCCTTCCGGAGCGTGTTCGGCGATGTAGGTTGCCGCCCCGCCATACTGGCCACCGAGCGCGAGGCCCTGCAGCAGCCTCAGCACGATGAAGATGATGGGTGCGATGACGCCGGCCGTTTCATAGGTCGGCAACACGCCGACGAGCGCGGTGGAAGCGCCCATGATCACGATGGTGACGAGGAACGTGTACTTGCGGCCGACCAGGTCGCCGAGCCGGCCGAACACGAGCGCGCCGAATGGCCGCACGAAGAAACCGGCCGCAAACGCCAGCAGCGCGAACAAGAACGCCGTGGTGTCGTTCATGCCCGAGAAGAACTTCCTGGTGATGACGGTGACCAGCGAGCCGTAGAGGTAGAAGTCGTACCACTCGAATACGGTGCCCAGCGAAGACGCGAAGATGACGCGCCGGTGAGCGGCGTCGATGCCTTTTTGTTCTGCCACGAATCCCCCTTCCTGTGGCGCTTACGATACTTGAAGCTCGCCAGAATCGCCGCATTTCCCCGGGCCCGCGTTGCACTCGCCCCGGCCACCCGGATTTCCACACAGCCCGCTTGACATGGTCGGTACAATGACCGATCCGCGTCACCGCAAAACCATCGATACATGAGATCGCCACGCTCCCCACGCAAGCCCGTCGTTCACGTGCATTCGCGCGCCTGCATCGCCGTGCACGGCGCGCGCCAGAACAATCTCAAGAATCTCAGTCTCGAGATTCCGCTGCATGAGCTCGTGGTGGTCACGGGCGTGTCCGGCTCGGGCAAGTCTTCGCTGGTGTTCGACACGCTGTACGCCGAGGGCCAGCGCCGCTACGTGGAAACCTTCTCGCCGTACGCGCGGCAGTTCCTCGATCGCATGGACAAGCCGGCGGTGGATCGCATCGACGGCATTCCGCCCGCTATCGCCATCGACCAGACGAATCCGGTGCGCACCTCGCGCTCCACCGTCGGCACGATGACCGAGCTCAACGATCACCTGAAACTCCTGTTCGCGCGCGCGGCCACGCTCCACTGCCGCAACTGCGGCAAGCCGGTGCGGCGCGACAGCGCGGACAGCATTTACGCCGACGCCACGGCGCGCGCGGCAGCGGCATCCAATCCGCGTGTGTACATCTGCTTTCCGGTGACGGTGCCCAAGAATTTCAAGGAAGCGGAGGTCCGGCAGCTCCTGGAGTCGCAGGGCTACGCACGCATCCACGAACGTAAAGGCGACACGCTGGAAGTGGTGCAGGACCGCCTGCGCCTGGAAGGCGCGGAACGTTCGCGCGTCATGGAATCGCTGGAAACGGCGCTGCGCGTCGGCCGTGGTCGCGTGAACCTGCATGTCGTCGATGAAAGCGATCCGCCGAAGTCTCTCGAGCGCTGGAAATATTCGAGCGAGCTGCACTGCGCGGACTGCGATCTTGCGTACCGCGATCCGGTGCCCTCCCTGTTCTCGTTCAACTCGCCCGTCGGCGCCTGCGAATCCTGCCGCGGCTTCGGCCGTATCATCGGCATCGACTACGGCCTGGTGGTCCCGGACGAAACCAAAACGCTCGCGGGCGGCGCGGTGAAACCGTGGCAGACCAAGTCGTACAAGGAATGCCAGGACGACCTCGTGAAGTTCGCGAACAAGCGCGGCATTCCGCTCGACACGCCGTGGTACGCGCTCTCCGACGCGCAGCGCCAGTGGGTCATCGAAGGCGAAGGCAAGTGGGAGAAGAAGGTCTGGTACGGCGCCAGGCGCTTCTTCGAGTGGCTGGAGACCAAGGCCTACAAGATGCACGTGCGCGTGCTGCTGTCGCGTTATCGCGCGTACACGCCCTGCACCGCCTGCAACGGCTCGCGACTCAAGCCCGACGCGCTGCTGTGGCGCATCGACGGCCACAACGTGCACGACCTCGTGCTCATGTCGCTCGACAAGAGCCGGCAATTCTTCGACGCGCTGAAACTGCCTGCGCCGCTCGACGAAGCGGCCGACCTGTTGTTAGGCGAGGTGCGCTCGCGCTTCTCCTACCTCTGCGAGGTGGGGCTGGGTTACCTCACGCTCGACCGCCAGTCGCGCACGCTGTCGGGTGGCGAAGTCCAGCGCATCAATCTCACCACCGCGCTCGGCACCTCGCTGGTGAACACGCTGTTCGTGCTCGACGAGCCGTCCATCGGCCTGCACCCGCGCGACATGCAGCGCGTGACGCAGGTCATGCACCGGCTGCGCGACGCGGGCAACTCGCTGGTGGTAGTGGAACATGACCCGCAGATCATGCTGGCCGCCGACCGTTTGCTGGATCTGGGACCGGGCGCGGGCGAACGAGGTGGGGAAATCGTCGCGTTCGATACGCCTGACAAGGTGCGCGCCAATCCGAAGTCGCTGACCGGCCAGTACCTCTCGGGCGCGAAGATAGTGGCGCCGCGCGCGCCGCCCCCGAAACCCGACAACGAAACCAAGGCACGCATGGTGCCGGCGCAGCGCGCGATCAAGCTGCGCGGCGTCACGCAACACAATCTCAAGAACATCGACGTGGAGTTCCCGCTGCGCCGCCTGGTGTGCATCACCGGCGTGTCGGGCTCGGGAAAATCCACGCTCATCGAGGACGTGTTGTACAAGGCGCTGCGCAAGGCCAAGGGCCAGCCCAGCGAGGCGCCGGGCGCGTTCGACCGCATCGAAGGCGCGGAGCTGGTCGACGACGTCGTCATGATCGACCAGAGCTCGATCGGTCGAACTACCCGTTCCAATCCCGCGAGCTACGTCGGCGCATTCGACGTGGTGCGGGACCTGTTCGCCAACGACCCGGTGGCCAAGGCACGCAAATACACGCCCGGCACGTTCAGCTTCAATTCCGGCACCGGCCGTTGCCCCACCTGCAGCGGCAACGGTTTCGAACACGTGGAAATGCAGTTCCTGTCGGATGTATACCTGCGATGCCCGGACTGCGACGGCAAGCGTTATCGCGCCGAGACGCTCGAGATCCGCCGCGAGGGCGCGGATGGCACGCGCCGGAACATCGCCCAGGTGCTGGACATGACGGTCACCGAAGCGCTGGCCTTCTTCCGCGGCAATTCGAACGTGGCCATCCGCCTGCAGCCGCTCGTGGATGTGGGTCTCGAATACGTGAAACTCGGGCAGCCGGTGCCCACGCTGTCGGGCGGCGAGGCGCAGCGCCTGAAGCTCGCCGGCCACCTGGCCGAGGCCGCCGCCGACGACACTCCCTCGATCCGCGGCAAGCTGTTCCTGTTCGACGAGCCGACGACCGGACTGCACTTCGACGACGTGGCCAAACTACTGCGCGCGTTCCGCAAGCTTCTGAAGATCGGCCACTCGCTGCTGGTGATCGAGCACAACCTCGACGTGATCCGCTCGTCGGACTGGCTGATCGACCTGGGGCCCGAAGGCGGCGATGCGGGCGGACAGCTCGTGGTCGCGGGCACGCCGGCGCAGGTGGAAGCGACCCTGGCGTCGCACACCGGTCGGGCGCTGCGCGAATACGAGGACGCGATCGGCAAGAAGCCGGAGCCGATGCCGGAGAGCAAGGTCGCCGAAAGTGCGGAACGGTACGCCGCGCGCAATTCGATCGTGATCCACAACGCGCGCGAACATAACCTGCGCAACATCGACGTGACGATTCCGCGCGAAGCCTTCACGGTGATCACCGGTGTTTCGGGCTCCGGCAAATCCACGCTGGCGTTCGACATCATCTTCAACGAGGGGCAACGCCGTTATCTCGAATCGTTGAATGCCTACGCGCGCCAGTTCGTGCAGCCCGCGGCACGGCCCGACGTGGACGCGATCTACGGCATTCCGCCCACGGTCGCCATCGAGCAGCGCACCAGCCGCGGCGGCCGCAAGAGCACCGTGGCCACGCTCACCGAGATCTACCACTTCCTTCGGCTGCTCTACGTGAAGATGGGAACGCAGTTCTGCCCGACGTGTGATGTCGCCATCGAGCCGCAAACCGCATCCAGCATTGCCGAGAGGCTGCTCAAGCAGCACAGGGACTCGCGCATCCTGCTTCTCGCGCCGCTCGTCGTCGCGCGCAAGGGCTATTACACCGAGCTCGCGAGGTGGGCCAGCGCGCGCGGCTACAAACAACTGCGCGTCGACGGCGAAATGATGTCGACGAGCCAGTTCCCGCGGCTCAACCGCTTCAAGGAACACACCATCGAGCTGCCGGTGAACCAGATCAACGTGCAGAAGGACAGCGCCGACCTGCTGGAGCGCAACGTCATTCGCGCGCTCGACATGGGCAAAGGCCTGGTTCACGTGCTCGACCTGGATTCCACCGCGAAGAAGCCCAAGGTGCAGGTATACAGCGTCAAGCGCTCCTGTCCTTCGTGCGGCACCAGTTTCGCCGAGCTCGATCCGCGCCTGTTCTCGTTCAACTCCAAACACGGCTGGTGCGAGGGTTGCTTCGGCACGGGGCTCGCGCTCGAAGGCTTCGACGAGGAACAAAGCGGCGAGGAGAACGCGTGGAACGAAACGCTGAACGGCGAAGCCCACACCTGTGAAACCTGCGACGGCCAGAGGCTCAACCAGACTGCGCTGCACGTTCGTTTCCGCGATCTGAACATCGCCGACCTCACGCACCTCGGCGTCGACGAAACCATCGCGTTCGTGAGCAAGCTGCGCCTGACCCGGCGCGAAGCGGAGATCGCGCGCGACCTCATGGCGGAGATCAGGTCGCGCATGGCCTTCCTGCAGCGCGTCGGCCTGGGCTATCTGCCACTGGACCGCTCCGCGCCCACGTTGTCGGGCGGCGAAGCGCAGCGCATCCGGCTCGCCGCACAGCTTGGCTCCAACCTCCAGGGTGTGTGCTACGTGCTCGACGAGCCCACCATCGGGCTGCATCCGCGCGACAACAAGGTGCTCCTGGATGCGCTGGCGGAACTGGCGAAGAACCGCAACACGCTGGTGGTGGTCGAGCACGACGAAGACACCATTCGTCGCGCCGATCACGTCATCGATCTCGGGCCCGGCGCGGGCGTGCGCGGCGGCGAAGTGGTGGCCACGGGCACGCTCGAGCAACTCAAGAACAATCCCGCGTCCATCACCGGGCGTTTTCTCAAGAACCCGCTGACCCATTCGGCCGAGCCGCGTCGTGCCACCGGTGCCCGCGCGGCCAGGCTGTGGCTGGACCACGTGGAGTTGCACAACGTCCGCAAGGAAACCATCAGCGTGCCGGTGGGCAGGCTGGTCGTCGTTACCGGTGTGTCGGGCTCGGGCAAATCCACCATGGCGCGCGACGTTCTCTACGCGAATCTCAAGCGGCTCACCGCCAAGCGGCCGCGCGGCGCCAAACTACCCGATCTCACCGGCGTCGCTGCCGTTCGCGGCGTCGAACACATCGATCGTGTGCTCGAGGTGGACCAGACGCCGATCGGCAAGACGCCGCGTTCCTGCCCGGCCACGTACATCGGCTTCTGGGATGACATCCGCCGCATCTTCGCGAACACCACCGAAGCGAAGATCGCCGGCTATTCCACCAGCCGTTTCTCGTTCAACACCGGCGAGGGACGCTGCCCGGCCTGTGAAGGCCAGGGCATGCAGACCATCGAGATGAATTTCCTGCCCGACGTGAAAGTGCTGTGCGATTCCTGCCGGGGACGGCGGTTCAACACAGAGACCATGTCGATCCTGTGGCGTGGCAAGTCGGTGGGCGACCTGCTGGCCATGAACATCGACGACGCCGTGGAATTTTTCACGGCGCATGCGTCCATCCATCACGCGCTGCGTCTGCTGCAGGACGTCGGCCTGGGTTACCTCACGCTCGGCCAGCCGAGCCCCACGCTGTCCGGCGGCGAAGCCCAGCGCATCAAGCTCGTGACCGAGCTCGCCAAGGTGCGTGGCGAGGAGCGGCGCGCGCCGCGGCAGAAGCAACAGCACACCTTGTACGTGCTCGACGAGCCGACCGTGGGCCTGCACATGGCGGACGTGGAAAAACTCATCCATGTCCTGCATCGCCTGGTGGACGCCGGCAATTCAGTCGTCGTCATCGAACACAATCTCGATGTCATGGCCGAGGCCGACTGGATCATCGACATGGGGCCCGAGGCTGGCGCTGCGGGCGGCAAGGTGGTGGCGGCGGGACCGCCGTCGGTCATCATGAAGGCCGCAGGCTCGCATACCGGTGCGGTGCTCAAGGAGTTTTTGCAAGGCAGGCGTTCTTAGTGGCGGGGACATCCCCATTTTCAGCCCACGGACGCCGGCGTTTTCCGATGTGGCGTTTCCGCCTGACAAGTGCGGCCCCTTTTGCTAGAAAATGGGGAGTGTCCCCACACGGCCTCACCTGCTGGAAATGCGGCGCTTCACTCGAAGCGCTGACCCTGCCGTTGCGACGGCTCGACGAATGCAAAGCCTGTCACTCCGAGCTGCACGTGTGTCGTTTGTGCGTGGAGTACGACACGCGTGTCGCCAAGCATTGCCGCGAGCCCACGGCCGAAGAGGTGCGCGACAAGACCGCCGCGAACTTCTGCGACCACTTCAAACCGAAAGCCGGCGCCTATGTCGCGCCGACGGGTGAAGCCGACGCCGCCCGCGCGGCGCTGGAAGCGCTCTTCGGCAAGAAATAGGCAGGGCGATCTGCTTCGCGGAGCCCTTTCCTGCAACGACTCCGTTCTCACGGCTGAAACACATCCATCGCCGGCACCGGGCGGCCGTCGAAATCGAACAGCGCCTGGTTCTCCCAGGCGTTGCCCGACGCGGGGTTGGTCGGATCCCAGCCGTTGCCGACGACGCCCGTCCAGGTCGCATCCCAGTAGAACGCGCCGAGCCCCCGCCCACCGGGCACCGCGCGGACTATCGAAAGCACGTCGCGCTGATTGGCGGCCTGTCCTTCGCGCGTGGCCGGGTAACCGGCGACCAGCTGGCCAGGCAGGCCGATGATGTTGCCCCAGCCGTCGTCGTCGGCCAGCACGAATGGATAGGCGGTCTCGGCAACCACGACGTCCTTTGAATAACGCGCCGAGATGTCGTTGAGGTTGGCCTGCAGGTCGCCAAGCGATCCGTGCCAGTAGCCGTAGTACGAGAACCCGATGACGTCGAAATCGACGGCGCGCGAAGTGATGTTGTCGAACCACCAGCGATAGAGGTTGTTGTCACCCCCGTTGGCCAGGTGCAGCATGATCTGCGTCTTCGGCGAGCAGGCGCGCACCGCGGCGGCGCCGGCGTTCAGCAATTGCGCGAGGTTGTCCCAGTTCGGCGGATTCCAGGTGTGGCCGTCGGGCCAGAGCATGCCGGAGTTGAGCTCGTTGCCCAGCTGGATCATCGCCGGCGCGAGCCCCCGCGATCGCAGCCCCTCGCACACGCCAAACGTGTGATCGTAGACCGCGCGTTTCAGCTCCTCGAACGTGTAGTTAGACCAGGCCGCCGGCTTGAACTGCTTGCCGGGGTCCGCCCATGAATCGGAGTAGTGCAGGTCGACGAGCACCTTCTGCCTGGCGAGGCGCGCACGCCCCGCCATTTCGAACAACTCGTCCTGGTCGTGGTAACCGTCGGCGGGATTCACCCAGACGCGCAGGCGGACGAAGTTGAAACCATGGTTGGACAGGATTTCGAGCGCGGTCGCCGGAAGGCGGTTTCTCTGCGGCCTCGGCGCCGCCTGCAGCGTGTCGAAATACTGGCCGCCGAAATCCTCGGATTTCTTCAGGCTGGAGACGTCGGCGCCCAGGATCGAAAGCCGCGGCGCACCCGGCTCCAGCGTGATGGCGTCGAAATTGCTCCACTGTCCACCCGCCGCGCGCGTGTGCAGGACGAGATCGCAGGGATCCCTGCCGGCCTGGAACGAGACCACCACCTGCAGCCACTGGTTAGGCCATGCGACCGGCGCATCGACGCGATGGGTCCGGCTTCCGCAGCGCACCTCGACCTGGCTCGAGTTTTCGCCGGTGCTGCGGCGCACCCAGGTCCGGAACGTGTACCAGCCCGGGGTGGGCGCCTGGAATCGCTGCCGCGTCTCGACGTCGAACGCCGCCGCACTGAAGTGCGAGAGGCGGAAAGCGCTCGCGCGTCCGCCCGCTTCGGTGAAATCCGCATCGGTGGTGCCCGCGCTTTCCCAGGAAAGCGGCGCGGCAACGCCGGTGCCGTCGTTTTCGAAGTCGAGATTCTGGAGTGCAGGCAGTTCGGGCACGGAACTGGCGTTGACGCCGGGTGCAATCGACACCAGCGCGAAGCAAACAAGCATTCGCAGCTTCATGACTATCCCCTCCATGGTTGGCGCGTCGGGCGCTCTCGTACGATTAGTACGATTATATAAACCGGAACGCAGCGAAGCGGAAGGGGCAGGCGCCGCGGGGGAACTGGATATCCGGCGGGACCGGCCTCGCGGCCGGGTCTGCTATGGCAGCTTTATTTCTTGCCCGACAGGCGGTCGATCAGCGAAGCGAACTTCGAGCCCTTCTTGTCCACCTTGACGCGCAGGTGCCGCACGCCGGTGTTCTCGGCGCTGTCGTTGGTGATCTCGAGCGTATGCGCGCCCAGGATCTCCAGCGTCTGGTCGAGTGTCTCTTCGTCCACCTGCGCATGCGCATCGCGGCGCGCTCCGCGCGGGCCAGGTTTGCGACCCTTGGACGCCTTGCCCGCGGGCGCGGTGGCGGCCGGCGACGCAGGGGCGGCTGGCTTGCCGGCGGGTGCCGGTGCCTGGGCCTGTTTGCCGAAGCGCGGCGAAGTCTCGCCGTCGACGTCCTGCTCGATCATGGCCGGCAGGTCGTCATCGAGAAGCTTGAAGACGCCGCTGGCGTTCGACGAAGTCATGGACAGCGGCGTCGGCGGCGGCGCTTCCCTGACGTTCACGGCGCGGTGGATGCCACTGCGCGCGGCATTGATGTCGTTGGCGCGTTCTTTTTCGATGGTGGTGACGGGCACGACGGACACCGTGGCGAAGTCCGAACGCACGTAATACGCCACCTGCTTCGCGGAGACCGCGTCGCTGAAGAAACCCAGGCGCAGGCCGTACCAGGTGCGGCCCTCGCGGTTCGCTTCCGTGGTGTAGAGCGTGTAGGCGTTGAAAATGGCGAGCGGCGGAACCTTCGCCATATCGAAAGGCGTGACCGACCAGTCGAGCTGCACGGCGAACAGCACGGGCGCATTGCGCTTGACCTCGGCCTTGATGGCCTGCATCGACTGCGTGTCTTCGGGCTTGATGACGCGAATCGCTTCGTCGACATCGGCCTCGCGCGAGCCTTCGCGGTACGGTGAATGACGCTCGAGCAGGCGGATGGTCTGCGTATCCGAAAGATCGTCGAGCTCTTCGATGACCTGGCGCACGTTGGTGAGCGAAGGCGTCGCGGAAATGGGCGGGCTCAGACTCAACGCCGGCATCTGCACCGTCGGTTCGGGCGCCTTCGGCGGCGCGGCAACAGGCTTCGGCGCAGGAGCCGCGGCTTGCAGCGCAGGAGCGGAAACCTTGGCGGCAATCTTCGGCGCCACGGCCGGCGGTGTTGCCGGGGCAGGCTTCTTCGCGGCCGGCGCGGGGGCGGCAGGTTTTGCCGCCACCGGTGCGGGAGCGGCGGGTTTCGGTGCGGCGGGCCTGGCGGCCACCGGCTTCGCGGGCGCAGGCTTCGCGACGGGCTTGGCAGCCGCCTTCGGCGGCGCCGGCTTCGCGGCCACGGGCCTGGCAGCCGCGCGCGGCGGGCTAACTACCGGCGTCGCGGGCGGATGGATCACGGGAACGTCCATCGGCTTGAATGCCGGCTCGTCGTCGGTCAGCACGAACGGCTCTGGTTCGTGCTCGAACTTGAGCACGGGCGGCGGAGCCGCCGACGCAAATGGATGCGGCTCGGGAGCAGGCGCTGCGGGTGCCGGCGGCGGAGCCACGGGGGCAGGCTTCGGCGCGGCGGCCACGGGCTGGGACTGAACGGGTGCCGGGGCGCGGGGCGGC
>DASTXR010000043.1:0-61328 GCA_035765415.1 Steroidobacteraceae bacterium
CGGGTTGTTAGCCATCCTCAAGGCCGGCGGGGCCTGCCTGCTGCTCGATCCCGGCGTGGCCACGGCGCGCGCCGCGAGCGCGCTGTCGATCGCACGCGCCACGGCGCTCGTGGGCAATTCGCGATTCAGGGACATCGGCGCCGGTCGCGAGCTGAAAACACTGTGGCTGGACACGGACGCGGCTGAAATCGCGGCAGCCTCCCCCTCGCGGCTCGCCGCAGGCACGGATCCGAACGCCGCCGCCATCCTGCTCGACCTGGTCGGCAGCCCCATGGCGCCGCGCATCGTCACGCTGTCGCATGCCACGCTGACCAACACGCTGCTCGGAGTCCGCGACGCGCTCGGCATCACGGCACAGCAGCGCTGCCTCGTCGCGGGTGCGCTGTCCGCCGAACCCACCGTGCTCGAATGGCTGTTGCCGTGGAGCGCGGGGGCCGCGAGCGTCATCGTCAAGAACGAAACCCTGCGCGATCTCGACACACTCCAGCGCGAGATAACAGGCGCAGGCGTCAACTTCCTGCACCTGCCCACGGAAATCTGGAGCGCGCTCGCGGCGCGCGGCTTCAAGCCCGGCAACGACCTCGTCGGCCTCGTTTACGGCGAACGCCCCTCGCTCGAGCTCGGCGAGCAACTGGCAAGCACCGGCCGCATCTTCCGCGCTTGGGGATTCGCCGAGGCCGGAATCTGGACCACGCTGAGCCGCATCGAACGCGCCGAAGACGCCACTCTGTTAGGCCGGCCGATCGACAACGTGCAGGTGGAAGTGCGCGACGAACAGCGCCTGACCTGCCCCGTCAACGTGTGGGGCGAGCTCACCATCCATGTGCCGGGCATTTCGGCGGCGCCGGGCCCGCGCGTTTATGGCCGCTGGCGCGCCGATGGCCGCCTCGAGCGGCACTCGCAGTCCGACGAGTCCGTCTACGCCGCCAACACGCGCATCGATCTGCGCGCATTCCAGGAATTGCTGATGGCGCAGAACGGTGTCGACGATGCGCACTGCGAGCTGCGATTCGACGCGGCGGCGCGCCCGGTGCTGGTTGCGCATGTCGCAGGCCAGGGTGGCGAATTGCGCGATCTCCTGCGTGAAGTCCTCGCCGGGCAGACTCCGCCGGTGATGAGCAAGAGCGAAGTGATGGTGCTCGCCAGGTTGCCGCGCACGCCCGACGGACGCATCGACACGCGCGCGCTGCCGCAAGGCGACACCGAAGCCGCTCAGAACACGGCCAACGAGTTCGTCGCGCCCGCCACCGACAAGGAAAAGATGCTCGCGGAAATCTGGTGCGACCTGCTCGGCCTCCCCGAGGTGAGCGCACGCCACAATTTCTTCGACCTCGGCGGCCACTCGCTGCTCGCCATGCAGGCGATTGCCACCATGGAAAAGAAGACCGGGCGGCAGATCGCCGCGCGCCGCTACATGTTCCAGACACTGGCGCAGCTCGCGGCTTCCTACGACGAACCGGCGGCCGAGCCGCCGCCCAGGCAAGGCCTGGTGGGCAGACTGCTCGGCGCATTGCGCGGCGGTCGGCGTTCATGAGCGGACACGAGTGACGCCAATCCGATTCGGCGCCGAAACCCGCGAGATGCTGGGTTTCTATCACGCGCCCGCACGCGCGGTGCCGAGCGCGCCGGCCGTACTGTTGTGCAACCCGTTCGGACCCGAGTCCATTCGCAGCTATCGCATGCTGCGCCTGCTGGCGGATCGGCTGTCCGCCGCCGGCTGCCCGGTGCTGCGCTTCGACTACCACGGCACCGGTGACTCGCCGGGTGACGACGACGTCGCATCGCTGCCGGGATGGGCGGGCGACATCGGCGTCGCGCATCGCGAGCTCGCCGCGCGTTCGGGCAAGAGCACCGTGGCGTGGATAGGCCTGCGGCTCGGCGCCTCGCTGTGCGCGCTCGCGGCGCAGAACGTGCGCAACGGGCTCGGGCTCGTGGTGCTCTGGGACCCGGTGATCGCCGGCCCTGGCTACCTCGAGACCTATCGCAGCCAGTCGGGGCCGCATGCCGGCGTCGCATTCGAGACCATGGGTTTCGAATTCTCCGACCGGTTCCGTAACGACCTCGCCACGCTGAATCTCACCAACCTGAACCTGCCCGCGGGAACGCGGGTCACCGCCATCGTCGGCAGCGAAGACAGCCACGCGAGCGCGCTCAAGGCCGCGCTCACGCGTTCCCAGGTCGCGTTCGACTGGACCGTGTCACCGGCGGTTGCCGAGTGGAATTCCGAAAAGGCGCTCAACAGCGCCGTGGTCCCCATGCAGCTTCTGCAGGGCATCGAGTCGAAAGTCATGGAGCGCGCGTGAACGAAACCACGCTGGCGTTTGGCGCAAATGCGGGGCTGGTGGGCACGCTGAGTGCGGCCGGCCCGCGCGCGGGCGGAGTCGCCGCGTTGCTGTTCAATGCCGGCGTCGTGCCCCGCATCGGCCCCAATCGTCTCAACGTGCGCATCGCACGCGCGCTGGCCGCGAGCGGCATTCCCGCCATTCGCTTCGACATCTCCGGCCGCGGCGACAGCGCCCCGGCCCGCGGCATGGAGTCGTACGAACAACAGGCGGTGGCGGACATCCGCGCGGCCATGGATCTGTTGAACGAGCGCACCGGCGCCCGCCGTTTTGCGCTCATGGGCATCTGCTCGGGCGCGGAGAATGCGTTTCACGCCGCGCTGGCCGATGAGCGTGTGGTCGGTGTCACGTTGATGGATTCGTATCACTACCCCACGCTGCGCACGCATCTCAACCGCTTCCAGCGGCGCGCCGACATGCAGGGCGGCCTGGTGCGCGCGGGTTCCGCGTGGCTGATGCGGCGCCTGCGCGGCGCGCGCAAGGGTCGAGCGCGCAACTCGGTCGCGAGCAGCTTCGGCTCGATCCGGCCCACGCCCGAAGCCTTCGCCGCGCAGCTTCGCAAGCTGCTCGACCGCGGCGTGAAGATCGACCTGCTGTTCTCGGGCAGCTTCCTCGAAACCTATAACTACGAGAACCAGTTCCGCGATGGCTTCGGGCGGTTCGGCATCGTCGAACGCCTCCACGTCGAATACCGGCCGGATCTCGACCACACGCTGTCGACGGCCGCCATGCAGCGCGCGATGGTCGAGCGGACCACGGCGTGGGTCAGTGGCCTCGATGCGAAGCCGGGCCAGGCCTGACGGCGACGAGGGTTATTTCCGGCCACAGGAATTGATCGGCCCCAGTACTCCGATATCTGAGGTCAACACCAGCTGGCTTGCGATCGCCATGCGCTCCACAGCGACATCCCACCCGGAACGAAATCTCACAAGACGCCTATCAAGAGCCGCAGCATTAGTCGCGAGTTCACACGCCGAGGTGACATTGGCTGGTTCTTGCGGGGAGGCATTGACCGAGCCATCAGGTGGGTCGGAGTTCTCGTCTTGTCAGGTACAAATTTTTTGCTCCCGCCATAAAAAAAGGCCCGCCGGTCGGCGGGCCTTTGAGCTCGAAAGAGACTCTTCGTTTTTTTTGTCAGATCGCGTGCGGCTTGCGCCGACGCATGAAGGCAGCCAGTCCCATCGCCGCGGCGAACAATCCGAAGCTTCCCGGCGCCGGCACGTTGGTGATGGTGGGCAGTCCCACGTCGCCATCGCGCACGCCCCAGACCTTCAGGTAATCGGTGAGTGACGCTTCACCCTGTTCGCCGAAGTGCATGTGCAGGTACCAGGCACGGGTGCCCGCGTATTCGGTGACGTTCTGCGTATCGCTCCAGTAGCTGCGATACACGAGGTTGACGAACGGGTTGTAGCCCGTGCCGCTCGGAAACGGGTCGCTCGGGATGGGCTCGAAGTCGGGCGCATAACCGAGGTTGACGTAGTACATGTACGCCAGCTCGCTGGTGGTGCCGGTGGTGTCCCAGCCCCAGCTGCTCGGCGCATTGATGGTGGTCGGCAGGCGCCAGTCGTCCCACACGACACCGCGCGCGGCGTCGTAGTACTCGAGGCCGGCCGCCCAGTCATGCGCGTCCTGCCACTGCAGGCTGCCGAAGGGCGCGCTGCCGCTGGTCGCGGCGTAGCTGGCGTCCTGGAGCCAGGTGACGTTCAGAACGTCGTCATAGATGAGCCCGCCGCCGCGATCGATGAGGGCCGCCTGGCTGGCTGCGGAACCGAACCCGAAGGCCGCCACAGCTAACAGGCCGAGAACTTTATTGGTCTTCTTCAACTTCTGTCTCCCTACCACACGGATTGCGTCGTGCGTTGAATCTATCCGCGGAGCACAAAAGCGGGGGTGTAAGACAGGGGTCGTATTAGGCAAAGTGTGACGCACGTCATACAGGGATTTGCCGGCGCCTGCTGGACATAATGCAGCAGCGACAATCACTTGGACGCGATTTCGGCCCGCCGCAGGTCGGTATCGATGAGCTCGACGTTGAGCCCGGCGCCCAGGAACGCGAACGCAATGGTTTCGTCGTCGAAGGCTTCGCCGGGCGCCGGCGCCGCGACGATGCGGGCCTGCTTGGCGGCAAGTTCCGCCACCCCCTCTTCCACCGAGGCGGTGCTGAACGCGAGGTGATGCAGTCCGCCGCCGCGGCTCTTGATGAAATCGACGAGCGGCGATTCGAGCGAATCGGGCTCGATGAGCTTGATGTCGAGCGAGCCGGCCTTCGACATGAACTGCACGTTCACGCGCTGGCGGGTGTTGTGCACGACCTCGGTGCGCGGCTGATAACCCAGCATCTTCTCGAGCATGGCGCGTGCCGGCGCGATCTTGCGGACGGCGAGGCACACATGGTCGAGCTTGAAGTCGCTCATGCGTACAGCCTGGCCAGCCACGCGCGGCTGAAGCCCAGCATCTGCTCCTGCCATTCGCGGAACGACAGCACGTGGTTGGCGTGCGGGATGATGTGCTGCTCGATCTGCGCGGCATGCGGCGCAAGCTGCGCGGCATAGGGCTGCGCGAACTTCTCTTCGTATTCCGACTGCAGCCGGTCGCGTTCGCTGAACAACATGAGCGCCTTGCCGCCGCGCGCGAGGAACGAGAAATAGGCCTTGGGGAACAGCGGATTCGCGTTGCCGCGTTGTTCGACGGGCTGCGCCGCGGTGACTGGTGCGGCGGCCACTGGTTTGTCCTTGATGAAGGCGCGTTTCATCGACTTCCAGATCACGTCGTATTCGCTGCGGAACGTGAGGAAGCGCAGCCACGCTTCGGGCCTGAGCATCTTCATCAGGTAGCGGCGGCGGCGATCGTCGAGCTGCGCGCGCGTGAGGTATTGGCCGGGCTTCGCGGCGTTGCTCGCCAGCGTCACCGTCATGCCGATGGACAGCAGCGAGTCGACGCGCGCGTCGCGCTCGGCGGCGAGGATGGCGGTGATGGCGCCACCGCACAGCCCACCGAGCACGAAGCGTTTCGCACCGTGCTCGGCGCTCAGCCAGTTGAGCGCGGCCAGCGTGTCATCCACGTACCGGCCCACTTCGATGTTGTTGTAGACGTCGGCCAGCACAGTCTCGCTGAGATCGCCTTCCGAATCGCCGAGGCCGAAGAAATCGAAACGCAGCACGCGAAAGCCCTGCGAGTTCAATTGTTCGGTCAACGGGACATACAGGCGTCCGGGACCGACGCGCATCTTCACGCCGGGCGACAGCAACACCACCACGGGCAGCTCCGGGCGGATGGTTTCCGGCAGATGCAGGCTGCCGAACAACATGAGCCCGCGCTGATTCCTGAAACTCACCGGCACTACTTCATTCATGTTGCTGGCAACCCATGTCGCTGTTCCATCCATTGCAGCGTCTGATTCTGCAGGTTTTCGGCGCGCGAGCAGAACGCCTTGATCTCGCGCCAGAACGGCTGTTCGATCGCGCGCTGGAAAGTCCCTTCGGTGCTGAGCTCGGCGAGCCGCTGCTGGTCCTCGCGCAGCTTGGCTTTTTCGGTGGCCGCGATCTGCACGACGAGCGTGCCGCCGGCATGCCGCAACCCATCGGCCGGCAGCAGTTCCTTGAGCGATGCGCTCGCGAACAGCGGCAGGCCGATTTCATAACCTTCGACGTTGGCGATGCCGCCGCCCCGAATGCGCTCCACCAGCACTTCGCGGCTCTCCTGCACCTTGCCGTACACCGCAAGCTGGGTGCTGAGGTTGATGCGCAGCAGTTCCTGGATGTAGCTCTCGCCGTCGAGGATGGGATCCCAGAGCGCGAGCGGCCCGACCTGCACCGCCGGATATTTCTGCGTGAGGCGCGCGCGTTCGGCGAACTGCGCCGCGAGCGTGGCGCCAAAGCGCAGGCCCACGAGGCCCACGCGCGTGGCCGAGGGCACGCGAGCGGCCAGCGCGTCGACCGCCGCCCCGAGATCGTCCAGGTAGGCGTCCACACTCGCGCTGGCGGTGTCGCCACCGCTGTCGCCGGCCCCGCTGTAATCGAAGCGCAGCACCGGGATGCCGCGCGCCGCGAGCGTGCGCGCGAACACCACGAACACGCGGTGGCTCCAGAGCTTCTCCTCGCCGAAGGGATGGCTCATGACATAGGCCGTATGCGCCGGGGCAGCCGGCTGCGGCGCATGCAACATGCCGAACAGGCGTGTGTCGCCGCGAGAAAAGTAAAACGGGGTTTCGGTCACGAGTTTCGGACCACGTCTCGTTTACTCATTCGGAGGTTCCGGGGGCGGTAGCGGCCCCCGTTGCTGTCTTGTATAAGGCACGCGCACCGCAGGCCTGAATCTTTTTCAAAGTTCGGTTCACTTATGTCCACGAAATCGTTCATATGCAGCGCATTCAGCGTGCTGGCGCTGTCAGCGTGGACGGCTGGCGGGCAAATTCCGCAGCCGCAAATTCCCGCGACAGGAGATAGGGGCGTGATTGTAGTCTTCGGAGCGTCATACGCGAAAGATTGGCCGATCGCCGAGATCGCCGGATTGAAGGTCGTCAACGCCGGAGTCGGCGGCAACGAGACGCGCGACATGATGGAGCGCTACGAGCGCGACGTGCTCGCGCTCGCCCCTCGCTACGTGCTCATCTGGGGCTTCATCAACGACTACACGCGCATGCCCGCCGAGAAGCACCCGCAGGTCGCGGCGCTGATCGAGCAGCGCATCACGCAGATGGTCGACCTCGCGGCGGTGCGTAACCTGAAGGTGGTGCTGGCCACCGAGGTGACGATGCCGGCCGCCACCAGCTGGTCGGGCTCGGTCCTGGCATCCATCTATGGGGCGCTGGGCCGCAAGGGCTACGCCGACCGCATCAACACGCAGGTCATGAACAGCAACCGCTGGCTCAAGAAGTTCGCGGCGGACCGCAAGCTGCCCGTGCTCGACCTGCAGCACGCGCTCGCGCCCGAGGGCTTCTACCGCGAGCGCCGCTATTCGCTGCCCGACGGCAGCCATCTCACCTCCGCCGCGTACGCGGCACTCAATCTGTACGTGGACACGCAGAAGGATCTCTTCAGCAAATGAGCAAACAACTTCGGGTGGCAATCTTTGGTGGCGGACGCATGGCCGGAAACCATGCCACGGCCATTCGACTCCAGCCCAACGCCACCTTCGTCGCCGTCGCCGATCCTTATCTCAGCCCCGAAGAAGTGCGCGAGCGTTTCGGCGCCGACATCGAACACTACAAGGATCCGCAGGAGCTGCTGGCGCGCGCGAAGCCCGACGTGGTGCACATCGTCACGCCGCCGCACACGCACTATCCGCTCGCGCGGCTCGCGCTCGAGAACGGCGCCAGCGTGTACGTGGAGAAGCCCTTCGCGCTCTCGCATCGCGAAGCCGCCGAGATCCTCGACCTGGCCGCCTCGAAGGGGCTGCAGGCCACGGCCGCGCACCAGGTGCTGTTCCAGCGCGCCGGCCAGCTCTACCAGAAACACCTGCCCATGCTCGGCAGGCTAATCCACGTCGAGAGCTACTTCTCGTTCAAGCCGGTGCGCCGGCGCGCCGATGGCGGCACGCCGCTCGGCGCCGAAGACCAGCTCATCGACATCCTGCCGCACCCGGTCTATCTACTGCTGTCGGCGCTCGAGTCGCAGTCGAACGAGACGCCCGAGCTCACGGCGCTCGACGTGGATGCCGACGGCGAGGTGCGCGCGGTCATCCGCAGCGGCAGCGCCATGGCCACGCTCATCGTGTCGCTGCGCGCGCGCCCGATCGAGTCCTACCTGCGCGTGGTGGGCACGAACGGCTCGGTGACCGCGGACTTCATCCTGGGCGACGTGGTGGCGCTGCCCGGCGCCGGCGCTTCGGGGCCGGCCGTGGTGGTCAAACCCTTCAGCCAGTCGTTCAAGAAATTCTGGGGCAGCTTCGCGGGCGTCGGACGCCTGCTGTTCCGCCGCCAGAAGAGTTACCCGGGCCTCGGCGAGCTGCTGACGCTGCTGTACGACAGCGTGCGCACCGGCGCGAATCCGCCGATGAGCCGACAGACCATTCTCACCACGGTGTCGATCTGCGAGCAGATTTCGGCGCGGCTGTATGCCGCGGGCGCCAAGGTCGAGGAACAGGCGCGCGGCGCGCTGGCCGCGGCCACTGCCGCACTCTCGCCCGTCGATCCGGCGCGCGGCGTGGTGTTCGTCACCGGGGGCTCGGGCTTTCTCGGCCGCTGCGCGTTGCGCGAATTCCGCGCCAACGGCTGGCGCGTGCGCGCACTCGTGCGGCGCATACCCGGCGCACGCAACCAGGTGCCGGGCATCGACTACGTGGAAGGCGACCTGGGTCGCGGGATCGCGCCCCAACTACTCGAAGGCGTGAACGTGGTTGCGCACCTGGCCGCGGAAACCGCGGGCAACCAGCAGGCGCACGAGCGAAACACCGTGGTCGCGACCCGCAATCTCATCGATGCGATGAAGGCGGCGGGCGTGCGCAAGCTCATCAACATCAGCAGCGTGGCCGTGCTCAAGCCCGGACCGAGCGTGCTGCGCGAAGATTCACCCGTCGATCACGGCAACCTGTCGCGCGGTCCGTATGTGTGGGCCAAGGCCGAAGCCGAGGTCGAAGCGATCAGGCGCGCCAGCGCGGGCGAGATCGAGATCCGCACGATTCGCCTGGGGCCGCTCGTCGATTTCAACGAATACACGCCTCCGGGCCGTCTCGGCCGCGAAGTCGTGCGCCTGTTCGTCGCCATGGGCAGCCGCGGCAATGAACTGTCCGTCTGCGACGTGCGCACCGCCGCGCAGGTGGTGCGCCACTACGCCGGCCACTTCGAAGCGGCGCCCGCGATGGTGAATCTGCTGGAAGTGCCCGCGACCAGGCGCGGAGATCTTGCGGACCGGTTGCGCGCGACGCGCCCGGATCTGAAATTCTTCTGGATGCCGTTCTTCGTGTTGCGAACCCTGAGCTGGTTCGCGATCGGGCTGCAGAAGCTGCTCAAGCCGGGCCGTCCGGCGCTCAACCTGTACGCGGCATTCAAGTCGGAACGTTACGACTCGAACATCTCCGCGCGCGTGATCGCAGCGGCCCGTGAGGGCCGCTGACGATCTGACGCGTCTTTAGCGGACGTCGGTCACCGGGCTCGGCCGGGGGCCGCTCGCCGGATACCAGTTCGGATCGAAGCTGCCGCCGACTTCGAAATCGTCGATGACGAAGCTGATGTCGTTCGGCATTCCCGAACCCCAGTAGCCACCCACCTCGATGCCATTGCTCCAGCCCGTGACGCCCAGGCCGTCCGGCATGTTCGCGCGGCGCGAGGAAGGATTGGTCTGGCTGTTGTTGTTAGCCCAGATGGTGAAAGCCGACTGGCCGTTCACGCCCGAAGTGGCCTGGAACTGCAGGTGATACCAGCCGCCGACCGGCGCGGCGCCAGTGCCCTGCGGCTTCGGCACGGGATTCGGATGGTTGCTGCGCGTGACCAGGATGCCCGGGGCGCATGACCAGGAGATGTTCACGTTCGGCATGATGGTGACGTACTGGCCGGCGACCGGCGCGCGGTCGAAGTTGGCCGGCAGACTCCAGTCCTGGTAGTCAGTCCAGATCGAAGCCGGGGGAGTCCAGCCCATGTACTGGTAGTCGAACCCGAGCGTGCAACCCTGGTTACGGAACGCCGGCGCCAGGTGAAGGATGACGCGCGAGTTCGGCGTCGTGCCCGTCGTGCCCATCAGGATGAGCTTGGTGATGAACGTGTCGACCGGGAACATGACGTTCGGATCGAACTTGATGCGGAAACGCAGGAACGCGGAATCGCCCATCGCGAACGTGCGGCTCAGCGCCGGCGTCACCCAACCCACGTTGAACTGGTTTTCGTAAGTGGTGCAGTCAGCGCCCGTGCCGCAGCCGTGGACGACGACACGCGGCGCCGCGCTGCCGTTCCAACCCTGGTTGGTGGTGTGCGTGGTTTCCCACGTCGTCGGCGACTGCGCGTAGCGATTGGAAAAATTGTAGAGATTCGGACGAGACTCATTGAGATTCTCGAAGTTGGCGCGGAACCACGTCTGCGCCTGCGCGATCCCGCTGAAAGAAACACCGGCAATCCCGATGAGAGCCACGGACTTCATCCGCGACAAGCAATTGATCTTCACGTCGTGTACCTCATTTTTAAACTAACAAGCTGCGCGCAGAATAGTCTTTAAACGAAGCATGGACCAACTGTCGCGGATTACAGACCCGCGTGCATTTTTTGCGTCAAGAAGCCGTCACGGCGTCGCCACTAGTGGAGCCCCTGCCGCGAGGACTCCACAGTAATTCCACCATGTGCAGTAAGCCAAGACTCGCCATCAGGATGATGTAGGGCATCACCGGCACTATGAATCTGAACAGTGAATACACCGCGGCATGGATGGCGATGAAGTAGGCGAGCATACCCACGACCACGAATGTTGCGTCGCTGCGTATTCGCAACAAGAGCCACAATCCTACGAGGGCGCAGCCGTAGATGGGCAGATTCGTGGCCAGAATGAGCCCATGGTTGTTTCCGGTTTCGGTTGCGTACCACATGCGTGCGAATTTCCGGACGAGAAACCATGGGTACGACCACGGGTCCTGCTGCCAGCGCAGCCGGTATTTTTCGATTGCCGCTTCGCGATAGAAACGATCCTTCACCACCCACGTGGGTTTGCCGGAGCTCACTACACCTATCTCCTTTAGGTGCTGCGAGTAAGCCGGAAAGTTGCGGCGACGGTCTTCGATGACCCAGAAGTCTTCGCTCGAGCCGTTCACCAGGGGCAATCCCGGAATGGAAGTCGGAATGAATGCACCGAGCACGGTCACGTTGCGGTAAGCCCAGGGTCCCACGACGATTGCGAAGCCGATCACAAAAACCGCAGATTGCGAGAAGAACTTAGCGGCGGCGCCGCGCCTGCGCCACGTGAGCCACGCGAGCAGCGGGATGAAGAAGATGGGAAAGTACTGCGCGGACCCGCGCACCATGCAGGCGAGGCCGAGCAGGACACCGGCGCCGAGGAATCCCATCACCGATTCGCTGCGCAGGCTCCGCAGCGTGACCAGCAGGAACGCCGCGAGGAAAAACGAGAACAGCGATTCGGTGCCGATGTAGATAGTGGTCATCGCGCCGAATGGATAGACCGCGACGACCAGCGCGCCGAGCAGCGCCGCGCGATACGGCACCAGCAGGCGGCCGATGCCGAAGACCATGAGCACCGTGAAACCGTCGAGCAGCACCTGTGCCAGCTTGACCGGCAGCAGGCTCTCACCGAACACCGACTGGATCGCCGCGACGAACAGGGCGGTCAGCGGCGGCACCCACAACGGGAATTCCGGGTCGGACGGAAACTGTCCCGCGCGAATCATGTTCGCGCCGTTGATGATGGCTTCGATCGCGTTGGTGCTCAGGTTGGCGTTCGGAATGACCGCCAGCAGCGCGAGCCGCGCGAGCAGCGCGACCCCGAACAGCAGCAGGAGGTGCGTGCGCAGCCTCTCTTCGACGGCAAACTGCCTGATGAACGCGAAAATATTGCGCATTGCCCTTTCCTTGACCCCTTTGGCGGCCCATTCGCCCTCATCTGGTGGTGGATGTCCAGAGGCCTGCTAACAACCACCGCCGGAAAATCGAACGTCCCGCACATTTTGGGACATGGGACGGCCCCGAAATGCCTGCCCGCGGCCCCCTCGCGTAATATTCCGCACGTCTACCGTGGCGCGCCGCGATCTGTTAAACGGGTCACCGGTCGAATACCCGAACCCACATCGCCAGGCAGCTCGAAATCGTGTCCAGTACCCAAGCATCGCCGGGACGAACAAGCGACGCGGAGTCCCGCGCAGCGCCGCTTTATGTCGACCTCGACGGCACCCTGGTTCACACGGACATGCTGTTCGAGTCGCTGGTCCGGTTCTGGTGCCGCCATCCCTGGCGCGCACTCTCGGTCATCGCCTGGGCCTTTCGCGGCCCTGCCTATCTGAAATCCCGTCTGGCCGACGCCTACGACGTGGATGTAGCCACCCTCCCCTGGAACCAGGAGCTCCTCGCCTCGTTGCGCGAGCAGGCGGCCAGCGGCCGGGTCGTCGTGCTCGCCACGGCGGCGAATGAAAATATTGCGCGTGCGATCGCGCGCCAGGCGGATTGCTTCGCACGCGTGCTCGCGAGCTCGGCGACCCACAATCTCAAGGGCGCCGCGAAGGCGGACGCCATCGTCAAGGACGCCGCCGGCCAGCCTTTCGTCTATGCCGGCGATCATTCGGCGGATCTGCCCATCTGGCAGCGCGCCGCCGGCGCGCTGCTCGTCAACGCCTCGGCGAGCACGACGCGCCGTGCGCGGCAGCTCACGCGGGTCGAGCGCGAATTTCCGGCGTCGACCTCGCCGCTGCGGGCCCTGCCGCGCGCGCTGCGCATGTACCAATGGTCGAAGAACATGCTGGTCTTCGTGCCCTTGCTGGCCGCGCACGCGTGGACAGACCCGCGGGCCTGGACGGCGTCGATCGCGATGTTCTTCGCATTCTCGCTGTGCGCCTCGGGCATCTATCTGCTGAACGACCTCGTCGACCTGCCCGCGGACCGCGCACATCCGCGCAAACGCTTCCGCCCGCTGGCCGCCGGCACCTTGTCGCTGCGCCACGGCCTGCTGATGGCGCCGGTCCTGCTGGCGGGCGGCCTCGCGCTCGCGCTGTGGATCAATCCGCTGTCGCTGCTCATGCTCGGCGCGTACGTCGTCGCCACCACCGCGTATTCGCTGGTGCTCAAGCAGATCGTGCTCGTCGACGCCATCGTGCTGGCCTGCCTGTACACCTCGCGCGTGCTCGGCGGCGCCGCCGCGATCATGGTGGTGCCGTCCTTCTGGCTGCTGGCGCTGTCCATGTTCCTGTTCCTGAGCCTCGCGCTGATCAAGCGTTACTCGGAGCTCATGACGCTGGCCTCGCTCAACCAGTCGTCCGCGCGCGGCCGCGACTACAACGTCGCCGATCGAACTACCCTGATGGCGCTCGGCGTGGGGTCCGGCTTCTGCGCGGTTCTCGTCATGGCGATGTTCCTGAACAGCGCCGACATCGCCACGAGCTACACGCGCCCGCAATTGCTCTGGGGCCTGTGCATCACGCTCATGTACTGGGTATCGCGCATGTGGATCAAGGCGACGCGCGGCGAAATGCACGACGACCCGATCATCTATGCAACCAAGGACCGCGCCAGCATCTTCGTCGGCGCGCTGTCGGCAGCCTGCGTGGCACTGGCGCTGTAGTGAGCAGAAAACTCGTATTGCTGATTCTCCTGAGCATCGCCATGTCGGCCATGGCCCAGGTCGCGCTCAAGTACGGCGCGAACAACGCGGCGCGCGCCGCCGCGGGCGAAGGCGCCAAGTCGATGTTCGCGCTGCTCACCTCGCCGTTTTCGCTGGTGGGCCTCACCCTGTACGGGCTGAGCGCGCTGCTGTGGTTGCGCGTGTTGTCGCTCACCGATCTGTCGGTGGCGTACGCCTTCGTCGGCCTGAGCTTCATCCTCACGCTCGCCGCCGGCGCCTGGTTCTTCGATGAGCGGGTCACGCTGATGCGAGTCGGCGGCACATTGCTCATCAGCGTCGGCGTGCTCATGGTCGCCGCCAGCGCGAGCTCGCGATGAACGCCCAGCCGCGCACCGATTCCACCAAGGCGCCGCGCCGCCGCCAGGTGTTGTGGCTGTCGCATTTCGTGCCGTATCCGCCCAAGGGCGGATGTTTCCAGCGCAGCTACAACCTCATCAAGCGCGTTGCGGCGGTGCATGACGTCCATCTCATCGCCGTCAAGCACAAGAGCGGCACCCATCCCGAAGACGAGATCCGCGAGGCGCGCACGGAGCTGCTGCGCCACTGCAAGTCGGTGCAGATCCTCGATATCTCCGCCTCCACCACCGCGCCGAAGCTGGCGATGCGCGGCCTCGGCAGCGTGCTCACCGGCTCGCCGCTCACCGTGACTATCTACCGGTCCGCCGAGCTGCGCGCGCAGGTGCGTGCGCTGGTGCAGCGCGAGAAGATCGAGGCCGCGCACTTCGACGCGATCAGCCTGGCCGACTACCTCGAGGACGTCGGCGACGTCCCGACGGTGATGACGCATCACGGCGCCGAGTCCTTCATGATTCGCCGCCGCATCGACAACGAGAAGAATGTCGGCCGCAGGATGTTCTTCTGGCTCGAGTGGCTCACGCTGCGGCGCTACGAAGCGCGCATGTGCCCGCGGTTCACGATGAACGTGGTGATGTCGAAACTCGACCAGCAGATCCTCGAAGAGATCGCCCCGGCCGCGAAATTCACCGTGGTCGCCAACGGCGTCGACATCGACTACTTCGCACCCGCCAGGGGCACGCGCCGGCCGCAGAGCATCGTGTTCGCGGGCCGGCTCGACCAGTATTCCAACCGCCATGGCATGTTGCGGTTCATGAACGAGGCGTGGCCGGCGATCCGGCGCGCGCACCCCGACGCCATCATCGACGTCATCGGCAGCAATCCGCCGAAGGAAATCGAGGCGCTGGGCAGGACGGATGCGAACGTGCGCGTGCACGGGTTCGTGCCGGACGTGCGGCCGTATTTCGCGAACGCCGCGGTCGCCATCTGCCCCATCTGGGACGGCGGCGGCACGCGCATCAAGGTGCTCGACGGACTCGCCCAGGGCATGCCGCTCGTGGCGACCAGCATCGGCGCCGAGGGTATCGACGTGGTGCCGGAGCGCGACCTGCTCATCGCCGACACGCCGGAACAATTTGCCGCGCAGATTTCGCGCCTGTTCACGCAGAGCGAGCTTCGACAGAAGCTCGAGACCAACGGCCGCCACCTGGCGGAGACCGTGTACTCCTGGGATTCGATCGCCAAGCGCCTCGCGGCGCTGTATTCGCCGTGACGCCAGAGCCAGGTCCGCGCATGTCCATCGTGGTCGGCACGCTCAATCGGGGCGAGGTGCTGGGCCGTTCCATCGACAGCCTGCTGGCGCAGGACTTCGCGAAGGACCGCTACGAGATCATCGTGGTAGACAACGGGTGCACCGACGGCACCGAAGCGCTGGTGCGCGCACGCATGGCCACGGCTGACAACCTGCGCTACGTGAAGGAGCCGAAGCTCGGCCTCTCCAACGCACGCAACAAGGGCATCGCCGAGTCGCGATTCGAGCTGGTGGGGTTCTTCGACGACGACGCCACCGCGCAACGCGACTGGCTGACACGCCTCACTTCTATCTTCAACGATCCGGACACCGGCGCCGCCGGCGGACCCATCTTCGTCGGCTGGCCGACCACGCGGCCGGACTGGATGCCGCCTTCCTGCGAAGGCTACTTCGGCCATTGCTACTACGGCACGGAGCGCATCGAGCTCAAGTTCCCGCGTTATCCGTACGGCAGCAACATGGTGATCCGCAAGACGCACCTGCTCGCCATCAACGGCTTCAGCGACAAGGTGGGCCCGAAGGGCGGCAACATGATGTCGGCCGGAGAACAGGACCTGTTCTCGCGGCTCTACCAGATTCCGATCAAGGTCGTTTACGAACCGGCCGCGCCCGTCGAACACTGGGTGCAGGCCGAACGCGTGAGCCGCTCATGGGTGCTCAAGCGTTCGTACAAACACGGCCTGTCCAACACGCGGATGATCAGCAACACCGAGCCCTACGCCGCAGGTGCGCTGCTGGTTCGACTGCTCAAGTCGGCGGGTCGATGCGTGCTGAGCGGCTTCGCCGCGGCGGCGGGCTGGGTGATGCGCAAACCACCCGCGGTCACCATGGGGCGCTTCGCAAACATGATGTACTGGGCCGGCATCACGCGCGGCACGGTCACGACGCTTCAGGCCGGGCGCGGTTCCAGCCAATAGAGAATGGGTCCCACGGGTTTGAGATGCAGCGCGAGCCGCGTGAGTGACGGCTTGCGCGACGCCTTGAACTTGCTGTCGTCGAGCGAGTCGCGCACCTTGAGACCCGTGGCATCGAAATGACGGTGCCACTGCTGGTTTGACTGAAAGCACACACCCACGCCGGCGGTGTTGGCGCCGAGCGCACGCGTGAACTTCGCGATGCTGCGCATCGAAGTCAGCGAGTAGATGAGCCAGCCGGGAACGCCATCGAGCAGCATGCCGTCATAGCGGTTCTCCCACACACACACGCGGCCGCGCGGGCTCAGCAGCCGGCGGCATTGCGCGAGCGTGCCTTCGATGTTGGTGAGCGACTGCCGGTAGGAGTCGCCCACCAGGTGATGCAGCAGCCAGTTGCAGCACACGATGTCGAAAGGCCCTTCGATGGGCGCCAGTTCCGTCGCCGAGCCGCGCATGACCTTCTTGCGCGGGTTCGGCTTGTTCTTCGCCAGCAGCGGGTCCGAGAGGTCGACGACCACGGCCGTGGACTCGGGATAACTGCGCAACACCAGGTCGGCGAAATTGCCGTTGCCGCCGCCCACGTCGAGCAGGCTGAACCTGCCGTCGGGGAAGTCGCGGTCGATGAGCGCCTTCAGCTTGAGCCAGCGCGCCTCGTACATGTAGTCGACGTCGAAGGCTTCGGTCTGGCTGTCATCGAGGACGCGGATATTTTCCATTCGGGAATCTCGCCATAAGGCAGCGGGGGCACGCCACATAAGTTGATGCACAACAATGGTCGGCGTGAGGCGGGTCACAGATTACCTCAACAGGCTGTCCGCCGAGGTCCGGGGACGTCTCGTTTATAGCAGTCTGAAATCCGTCTCCGGGCGTCGATCCGGCACGACATGCTTGCGCTAGTCATAATTCGGCGCCGGTTTCGCACCGCGCGCCCTTTCGTGTTGAGAGCCTTTGAACCAACGATGAGCACGATTCCTCCCGAAGTCCCGCCTGCCGCCGCAGTCCCCGCCCCCAAACCGCGTCAGTCGAGCGCCCGCATCCTGGTTCGCAACGTGCTGTCCAACTGGACCGGCCTCGTGCTCAACATGGCGGTGGCGTTCTTCATGTCGCCGTTCCTCGTTCGCAGCCTGGGCGACGTCTGGTACGGCCTGTGGGTGCTGATCCGCTCCACCACCGGCTACATGGGCATGCTCGACGCCGGCGTGCGCGTGGCGGTGGTCAAGTTCGTGGCGCGCGCCGATGCCTCGGGCGATTCGGCCGAGCTCAATCGCACCGTCAGCACCGCGTACTTCCTGTTTTGCTGCGTCACCGCGATCGTCGGCGTCGGCACGGTCGCGCTCGCCATCGCCTTCCCCTACATCTTCAAGATCGCGCCGGAGACCCTGACGGTCACGCGCATCGTGGTGCTCATCGCCGGCACGTCGCTGGGCGTCAGCCTGCTGTCGTCGGTGGCGGGCGGCATCCTCACGGGAATGCAGCGGTTCGATATCTCGAACCAGATCGGCATCGCGACGCTGGTCATCCGCACCATCGTCATCGTGGCGATGATCAGCATGGGCTACGGCATCATCGCGCTGGCGATCACCCACCTGTCCATGCAGGTGATGAACTGGTTCGTCATCAGCCACTTCGCGCGCCGCCTGCGGCCCGACATCAAGATCGACATGCGCGAGGCCAACCGCGACTCCGCGAAGAAGCTTTACGGTTACGGCTCGGCCAACGTCATCAGCGGCTTCGGCGACCTGCTGCTGTTCCGCACCGGCGAAGTGCTGGCCGCGATGTTCATAGGTCCTGCGGCCGTCACCTACTACGCCATCGCCGGCACGCTGCTCGAATACCTGCAGAAGCTGGTGTTCACGATGGCGTCCACGCTGCATCCCTTCTCGAGCGCCAAGCAGGCGAGCGGCGATGAGCGCAGCCTGCAGGCCGTCGCGCTGGTGGGCAGCAAGCTGAGCTTCCTCATCGCGCTGCCGGTCATCGGCGGCATCGTGATCTTCGGCCACGAGTTCATCGCCGCGTGGATGGGCGCGAGCTACGCCGTGCAGGCGGGTCCGCTGCTCATGGCCATGGCCGCGGGCCGGTTGTTCTGGATTGCGCAGTCGGGCAATTTCCAGATCCTCCTGGGCGCGGGCCGTCACCAGCAGGCCATGATCATCAACGTGGTCACCGGCGCGCTCAGCTTCCTCGGCGGCCTGATTGCGATCCAGAAATACGGACTGCTCGGCATGACGATCGGCGCCGCCATCCCGGTGGTGGTGATGCACGGCATCGTCACGCCGGTCTACGCCATGCGTACGCTCAAGGTTCCGTTCAGCCGCTACCTCACCGAATCGCTGCTGCGCCCGGTCGCGGCCAGCATTCCTTTCGTGCTGGCGCTGCTGGCGATCCAGTACTGGTTCGCGCCGCATTCGTTGTGGGCCATCGCGCTGGCGGGCATCGCGGCCGCGCCGGTGCTCGTGCTGTCGTCTTACTACCTTGCGTTCAACCGTGAAGACCGCGTGCGTTACCTGCACCGCTTCATCCCGTCCCGGGCCAAGGCCGCGTGACGACGCGATCGCTGATCCTGATGAAGTGGCCGACCAACGTCGGTTATGCCATCGGCGCGCTCGAGAAGCTGTTCTACGAGACGGCGCTCGAGCTGGCCGGCGGCGACGCGTCCGCCGTGCACTTCGGCTACACCGATATCGCGCCGGGGCGGCCGGCGACGCTGCCGGAGAATTTCTCCAACTACCACGCCATCGACATCAATCATCCGTCGCCGGCCATGCTGTCGAACCTGCGGCGGCTCGTCGAGCGCGAATGCATCGACTTCGCCATGCCCTTCGATATCCAGCCGGCCCACGCGATGTTCCCGGTGATGCGCGCCGCCGGCGTGCAGACCATCATCCCGTACTGGGGCGCGCCGATCTCCGGTGTCAGCCCGCGATGGAAGCGCCTGCTGAAGCGTGTGCTGCTCGCGGCCGATTCCTCGCGCGCCGACGGGCTCATCTTCGAATCGCAGGCCATGGCAGACCTCGCCATCCTGGGACGCGGCGTGCCGCCGGATCGCGTCGACGTGGTGTACCTCGGCGTCGACACGGAAAAATTCCGGCCCGACCGCGACAGCGACTACGTGCACACGGCGCTCGGCATCCCGAAGGACCGCAAGGTCTTCGTGTTCACCGGCCACTGCACGCAGCGCAAGGGCATTCGCACGCTCATCGACGCCGCGATCGAAGTGCTGCACCGGCGCGGCCGCACCGACGTGTGTTTCCTGCTGTGTGGCAACTCGGGCGATGAAGCGAAGCCTTATGAGGCGTTGTACGAATCCCTGCCCATCGCGCCGTGGATCCGCTTCCTCGGTTATCGCCGTGACGTCGTGCAGATCTTCCAGAGCGCGTACTGCGGCATCATTCCTTCGTCGGGCTGGGATTCGTTCACGCTGAGCTCGGTGGAGATGGCGGCCTGCGGCCTGCCCATCATCGCCTCGCGGCTGCAGGGCCTCGCCGAATCGGTGTTGCACGAGAAGACCGGTCTCAACTTCGAGCCCGGCAACGTGGGCGCGCTCGCGGACTGCATCGAACGCATGGCCGACCACCCGGCGGCCACACGCGCCTTCGGCGATGCCGGGCGGCAGCGCGCCGTCAACGAACTCACGATTGCGCGCCAGAAGGCGGGGCTGCTGCGCGCCATCCGGCGGCGCCTGCCGGCTAACTAGCCGCCGTCAGCGCCGGGCCAGGGCTTCTTCGTAGAATTTCTCGTGCGCGGCCACCATGTGGCCGAGCGTGAACCGCTGCGCGAACGCCGCGCCGCCCTGCATGCCGAGCCTCGCGGCCAGCGCCGGATCCGCCGTGAGGCGGGTGATGGCCGCGGCCAGTGCGCCGGCATCGGCGGGCGGCACCACCAGCGCGCAGGCGCCGTCACCCCCCACCAGGTTGCGGTTGTCCCCCACGTCGGTCACGACGATGGGCAGTCGCGCCGCCATGGCCTCGAGCAGCGTGAGCGGCATCGCCTCCCACAGCGACGACATCACGAACATGTCGAATGTCGGCAGGATCTGCTGCACGTCCTTGCGCCAGCCGGTGAAGTGCACCCGATCTCCGAGCTCGAGGTCCGCGGCCTCCTTGCGCAGCGCCTGCTCCAGCGGGCCGCCACCGACGATCAGGAACTTCACGTCGGGCGATGAGGCCAGCACGCTCTTCGCGGCCTGCAGCAGGTGTGTGACACCCTTCTGGCGCGACAACACGGCAATGGTGCCGACGACGCGATCGTGCTCGGCGAAACCGAACTCGGCGCGCATGCGCGCGCGGTGCGCCGGATCGCCGACGAATGGATTGGGCTGCACGCCGTTCATGACGGTGCGGATGCGGCCCGGGTTCACGCGGTGATGTTTGATGATGGCCGCGCGCTGCTGGTCCGCGACCGCGATCAGCGCCGAGGCCGGACGCGAGAGCATGCGCTCCATGAACATGCGTTTCGCTTCGGCGTAGGGATAGTTGCCGTAGTGAAAGCTGTGCACCCAGTAAGGCATGAGGCCGAGATAGCCGATCGGCCCCGCGGCCGCGAGCGGCGGCTCGCCATGGCTGTGCACGATGTCGGGGCCGAGCCGGCGCAGCGTGCGATACAGGTCGAGCGGCGCCAGATGCCGGCGGCTGCGCTTGTACTCGCTCATGAGCACCACCCTGGCGCCTTCCGCGCGCAGCTTTTCGCCGAGCGTGCCGATGCCGCGTGTACAAACTACCGTGACGTCGAAGCGCGCCGGGTCGAGCCCGCGAGCGAGATGGCCGATGACGTTTTCGAGGCCGCCGAAATCCAGCGCGCCGGTGAGCTGAACGACCTTGATCAAGATTGCGCACCTGCCGCGCGAGGGGCCGGGGTCGCACGTTTGCGTCCTCGTCCGCGTCCGACCTGCGCATCGCCTTCGACGAGGCCGACGAACCGCTTGTTGGCCACGGTGAGGCCGCACAGCAGGAACAGGTGCGGGTAACTCAGGCCGCCGAGGAACGTGCCGCAAACCGCGAACGCGACCAGCGACATGGCCACGACACTGGGCCAGGCCACGGGAATCTTTGCATCGCTGCCCTGCTCGATGAGCTTCGCGCGCACTTTCATGTTGGCGACGATCGACGAGACGATGAGCCAGATGAGCAGGCCGACACCGAGATAGCCGTATTCCCCGAGCGTGCGGAAGTAGATGCTGTGCGCGGAGAACCACTTGTTGGACGCGTAACCCAGCTTGCCGCTGCTGCCCAGGTAGAAGCGGCCGTATGCCGAGGAGAAGTTGCCGGCGCCGACGCCGAGTGGATAGTCGACCGCCATCTTCAGCGAGGCTTTCCACGTGGTGAGGCGCGCCTGCGCGGAAGTGTCGTCGGAGGTGTTGCTGAGGCCGCTCATGCGGTTCAGGTAACTCGCCGGCGCGAACGCCAGCACGGCGATCAACCCCACGACCATGATGGCGATGCCGAGCGCCTTCTTGCCACTCATGAACCACCAGTAGAACAGGATCGCCGCGATGACGCCCAGCGAGCCGCCGCGCGACGACGTGCCGATGACGCCGAACAGCGCCACGAGCAGGCCCACCAGGCCGATCATCCTGACTAACACGCCCTTCGAAGCCGTCACCAGGTAGAGGCAGAACGGAATCATCATCGCCAGGCCCCAGGCGAAATCGTTGCCGTCACCCATGAAGTACGGCGCGGCAAACGCGCCGGCGCGCACTTCCTGTCCCATGCGCGCGAGGTTCTGCGACACCAGGTAGACGATGACCATCACCAGCATGATGCCGAAGGCCTGGAAGCGCTTCGGACGGTCGATGAGGTTGGCAGCGAGGTAGAAGAGGATCAGGTAGTCGACGAACGGCCGGATGTTGTCGAAGGCGCGCTGCTTCACCACGGCCCACATGACGGAGGCCGCCGTGAAAATGAGCAGCGTCACGA
This sequence comes from Steroidobacteraceae bacterium, assembly GCA_035765415.1. Classification (GTDB taxonomy): domain Bacteria; phylum Pseudomonadota; class Gammaproteobacteria; order Steroidobacterales; family Steroidobacteraceae; genus CADEED01. The sequence goes on from DASTXR010000043.1 coordinate 22,036, forward strand.
GCAGCCTGGTCTGCCGGTGCTTGAGCAGGTCGCCGAAGCCGACCTGCGAGATGGTGACCAGCAGCATCGCGTAGGTGATGAGCGTCGTGAGGCGCAGCTGTTTGAGGATCGGGTAGCCGTTCGGCAGGCCCGAATACTCGAGCGCGAAGGCGATGAGGAATCCGACGAACACCCAGTTGGCGGTGGTGCGTTCGGCCCTGGCGCGCCGATGCGGCGGCAGGCGCGCCTGCGCGGCGGCCGGAGGAGCGGCCGTGGTCGGTGGTGTGGCCTGCACGTTCATGGCGCTTCACGTCTCACGATGGTCCGCACGCGATCCGCCAGGTCCGGCGGACTGTACGCGTGTGTGGGAAGCGTGAGTATGCGCTCGGCCACGGTGCGTGCTCCGGGTGTCGGCGCGGCATCCGGGGTGAGACGCGCGCGCACATTCGGAACATCGGCGAGCGCGCTGGGATACGAGGCAGTGGCGCCGATGCCCGCGGCCTCGAGCGCGACGATCAGCCGGTCGCGCTCGGCGCGCGAACGCGCGAGCACCGGCAGGCGCAGATACACGGGCTTTGCGCCGGCGGGCGGCGTGATGATCTGCAGCGCCGGCACGTCGGCCAGCGCCGCGCGCAGCTTGCCGGCATTGGCGATGCGTTGCGCGTTGATGTCGTCGACACGCCGGCACAGCCGCACGGCGATGCCCGCCAGCGCCGGGCTGTAACGCGCGATCGGATACGCAAGCTCGTAGGGCGTCTGGCCCAGCTTGAGGCCGGGCAGCGAACGCACGAACCCGAAGTAAGCCGGCCGGAGCAACACGGAATACGCCGCAAGCTTGCCGGCATTCATGCAGGTTTCGGCGGACGTGGAGAACGGCAGCGCGGTCCATTGCCGCTCGATCTCCTCGCTGAGGACTCCACGGCGCGACACCAGCGCCCCGCCCTGCATGGTCGGAATGTTCTTGCCCTTGTCGAAGCTGTAGAGGCCGACATCGCCGAAGCCACCGGCGGGCGTGCCACCGAGGCTCGCGCCCAGCGACTGCGCGGCGTCGTCCAGTAGATAGGCGCCGCCGGCGGCCGCCACGCGCGCGATCTGCGCCGCGTCGTTCGGGATGCCATAGAGGTTGGCGGTGACGATCGCCAGCACGCCCGACAGGTCGATGCGCGCCAGCGCGTCGAGGTCGAAGGACAACGTGCGGGGATCCACGTCGCAGAGCACCGGCGTGAGGCCCGTGTTCTCGAGCGCCGCGGCCACGGAGTAGCAGGTATAACCCGGGATCACCACGCGCGTGCGCCGGCTGCCGGCCACGGCTTTCATCGCGCGCAGCGCCACCACCATGGCAGCGCGGCCCGAGGAGAACGAGCGGCATGCGTCGCGATGCGCGAGGCGCGCGAGCTCGGCGTGCAACGCGTTCAGGTCCGCATCCGAGCGCGAACCCTGCCACAGGCCCGAGGCGATTTCGCTGAGGGCGAGTGGAGTGCCGGCGGGCGCTACGAAGCTCATTCGGGAATGCTCATCACGGAATCGTCTGGGACCGTCGGCAGCGTGAAGGGCGGCGATTTTACCTTGGCGATCCGGAGCGCTTTGGCGGCACTCCGCCCAAGGTCTCCCAAGGCGAGAGGTAACTCACATTTCACTTTTGTCGGCAGCGGGCTGTCACCCGGGCACCCCGTTGTATGATGCGGCCGCTTCAAGGGAGCCGTTTTGAGCCTCATAAGAACCTTCTCCGGGCTGATCGCGCTGACCGCGATCCTCGCAGCCAATCTGCTGATGTGCGCCCTGTCGCTGGCTCTGTTCGTTCTGCGGGGTGGACGGCCAAAGGCGCCCCCCGCGGGTGGTGGGTCCACGACCGGCGCGATTAAGTTAGTTCTCGTCGCCCCCTTCGCACCCGGCAACGAGAGCGGGGGCTCAAAGGCGGTTCTCGACCTCGCAAACACGCTCAAACCCCATTTCGACCTCACAACCCATGTCGTTGAAAAAAATGCATGCCCCGGCGGAATCAAGCGCCGCCTGGCGCGCGTGCTGCTGCGGCCGCTGCCCATTCCCGACCACTGCCGCGACCTGCTGTTCGGCGACGCGTCGCTGTCGGCGGCGATCGCCGCCGCGCATACCGTGTTCTTCGAATTCCAGCTCACGGCCGTCTATCTAGGTTTCGGAACTACCCACGGCAAACGTGTCGTGGTCCGCGATCACGAAGTGCTGGTGAGAAAGCTCGACATGGAGCGCGAGGCCGCTCGCGGCCTCGACTCGCTGGCCTGGCGCCTGCGCACCTTCAGCTGCTGGCTGGTGACGCTCGCGGTGTATGCGCGCGCGCACCTCATCATCACGCTCACCGAGGCGGACCGGGCAGCCATCGCGCGCTGGTTCCCGTTCTTCGCGGCGCGCGCCGTCTGCGTGCCGGCGCCGTTCGAGCCTCCGAACCTTGCATCCGGACCTTCGCGCGCGGGCCCACGCGAATTGCTCATGGTGGCGAACTTCTTCCACAGCCCCAATCGCGATGGCCTGCGCTGGTTCCTGCGCGAATGCGCGCCGCGGCTCGAGCCGGGATTCACACTGCATCTGTGCGGTATCGACGGCGCCCTGACCGCCGAGCACCTGAGCTCGCCGCACCTCACCATCGTGCGCCACGGGTTCGTGGCGCGCGACGAGGACGTGGCGGCGCTGGCGGAGATTGCCGTCGCGCCCATCGTTTCGGGCGGCGGCGTGCGCATCAAGAATCTGTTCCTGGGGTCGTTAGGCAAGGCCCTGGCCACCACCCCGCTCGGCAATGAGGGCATCGATCTCGTCGATGGCGTGCACGCCATGATCAGCGCCGATGGCGCCACCATGGCGGCCAAGCTCAACGCCGCGGCCCGCGACCCGGAATACGTCGCCCGGCTCGGGGTCGCCGCCGCCGCCCATATCCGCGCCCGTTTCCGCCAGGAGGCCGTCCGGACACGCCTGATCGATTTATTGCGCTCCCCGTCACGCCCCGGAGAACTCCCCGGCTGACGGCGGGTTATTGCCTGCCTGCGGCCCGGTAATATTTCGCCGCTTTTCAACCACCCAAGAGCCCAAACATGTCGATTCCCGGCCAAGAAGCATTGATGTCCACCGCCTGGGGCTATCGCGCCTACATGGCGCTGCGCTGGGGCACCCAGCGCCGCGAAGCGCCGCGCGTAAACCCGGTCAACACCGTGCTCAAGTCGAAGGCCGAAGTCGATGCCGCGGTCGCCGAAGCCGCGCGCCTCAAGCTCCCGCAGTTCAGCGACCCGCCGAAGACCTGGGACACGCTGGGCGCGCTGCACGAGATCGTGAGCCGCACCGGCACCAGCGCCAAGGTGCTCGATGCCGGCGCGGAAATCTATTCGCGCATCCTGCCGTGGCTCTATCTATACGGTTACCGCAATCTCACCGGCAACAACCTGGTGTTCGACAGGTCGAAGACCGTCAAGCGCGGCACCATCGCCTATGAATACGGCGACATCACCGCCACGCGCTTCGATGACAAACACTTCGACGCCATCACCTGCCTCTCGGTGGTGGAGCATGGCGTGGACCTGCAGAAATATTTCGCCGAGATGGCGCGCATCCTCAAGCCGGGCGGCGTGCTGGTCACCTCCACCGACTACTTCGAGCAGCCCACCGACACGCGCGGCCTTTCCGCCTACGGCACTCCGATCCGGGTGTTCACGCGCGCCGACATCGAAGCGGCCGTGGAAGGCGCGAAGAAAGTGGGCCTGCGGCTCACCCAGCCAATCGACTACAGCTCGCAGGAGCGCGTCGTCACCTGGAAGCAGTTCGGGCTGTCGTACTCGTTCATCATCTTCTCGATGATTCGCCAGTAAGACTTTTCCAGCAAGCCTTTTCTAGTAAGAGTGGGCGGCGCGCGCGGCAAGCACGGCCCTGTCCGGCTTGCCAGTGGCCGTCAGCGGCAGGTCCGGCTCGAATACCACGGCCGAGATCGCCGCGTAGTTAGGGAGCTGGCGGCGACAATGTTCGCGAATGCGATCAGCGAGTTCGGGAGACGACGCGGGGGCGGCGACGTACAGCACGATGCGCTGCCCCAGGAGCTCGTCCGCGACGCCGACGGCCACGCAGGCAACGACGCCCGGCACCTCGGCCGCCACGGTTTCGATTTCCGTGGGGCTGACCCGCACGCCGGAGATCTTGATCTGGTCGTCGCGCCTGCCGACGAACCACAGGAAACCCTCCGCGTCACGCCGCGCGAGATCTCCGGACCACACCGCGATTTCGCCGCTGTCGCTGCCGGGGTACGGACGGAAGCGGCGCCGCGTGAGCGCATCGTCGTTCCAGTAACCCTGGGACACGAACGAGCCGCGATGCACGAGCTCGCCGACGACGTCCGCGGCACATTCATCGCCCGCGTCGTCGAGCACCACCACCTGCTGGCCGGGCACGGCCTTGCCGATGGACCCGATGCGGCGCGGCAACTCCGCCGGATCGAGAAAGGTGGAGCGGAAAGCCTCGGTGAGACCGTACATGCAGAAGATGCGCGTGCCTGGCAACAGCGCCTGCAGCGCGCGGATGGTGGCCGCGTGCAGCGCGCCGCCGGAGTTGGTGATGTAGCGAAGAGCCGCGGGCGGCGCGGCCCGCCAGCGTGCGGCGGCGAGCTGCATCCACATCGTGGGCACGCCCGCCAGCGCCGTGATGCGTTCGTCGTATATCTCGTTGATGAGCGCGGCGGCCGACGCGTAGTTAGTGAGCACGGTGCAGGCACCCACCGCGAATGCCGTGGCAATCTGGTTGAAGCCGTAGTCGAAGCTCCAGGGCAACGCCACGAGGATGCGGTCGGCGGGCTCGTTGCCGAGGTACTGCGACACGGTGACCGCGCCCGCCGTGAGGTTCGCGTGCGAGAGCATCACGCCCTTCGGCAGGCCGGTGCTGCCCGAGGTATAGAAGAGTGCCGCCAGGTCGTAGGTACGGGGTTTGATGCCGCGCGCGCCCGCCTCGGCATCCGCGCTGTGCTGGTGCAGATCCTGCAGCCGCAGCGCGCGCACCGCGCCGATCTCGAGACCGCCGGGTTGCGCATCCGACACCACCAGGAACTCGAGCGCGGGCAGCTCCGTGCCGATGAGCTGCGGCGCGACGGCGCCGCTGGTGATCAGCATGCGCGCCCCGCTGTCCTTGAGCACGTGCGCAAGCTGGCGGGCGCGCAGACCGGGGTTGAGCGGCATGAAGATGGCGCCGATACGGCTGGCTGCGAAGGCGAGCTCGACGGCTTCCGGGCGGTTGGCGAGATGCACCGCGATCCGATCGCCGCGCGCGACACCCAGCCGCGCGAGGCCCGCCGCCAGCCGCAGGGTGGCGGCGCGAACCTCGGCATAGGTTGCCGACGAGGCGCGATAGCTCAATGCGACGGCATCCGGCCGTTGCGTCGCACTTCGATCCAACAACTCATGCAGCATCATGTGGTCGTGATGTTAACCTCACGCCGCGCCACGCGCGCGTGACGCGTTGCGCGTTCCGGTCCCCGGTATATCCATGCACAGATTGAAACAGCTCATCCGCAAGACCATTGCCGCTTCGCTCTACTACAGCGGCGCGTTGTGGCTGTACGCGCGCCTGGTGGCCCGCAACCGCGTAGTCGTGCTCACCTATCACCGGGTGCTGCCGTCCGACAGGGCGGCGGCTAGCTTCTCCTCACCGGCCATCATCGTGACGCCGGAGACTTTCGCCATGCACATGGAAACCTTGGCGAACTGGTTCACGCCGCTGAACGCCAGCGCCTTCGCCGCGCATTCGGGTGGCCGCGCCTGTCTCGTCACGTTCGACGACGGCTGGTACGACAACGAGGCCTACGCGCTGCCCGTGCTCGAGCGCACCGGCGTGCCCATGCTGCTGTTCGTGGCCACTAACTACATCGGCAGCAGCGACTGCTTCTGGCAGGAAACCCTCGCCGCCCACCTGTATGCCGCGCGGGGTCCGAACGGCAACGGCGACGCACGCCTGGTGTTCGACGAGCTCGGAGCGCGCGAGCTCGGCCACCTCGACGGCGCGGAAGCCCGGCGCGCGGCGCTCGCCGCCGTCGCCCGCGTCAAGGCACGCAAGCTCAATCCCGCGCATCTCATCCAGCGGTTGCGCGAGGCCGTGCCATCCACGGCAAACTCCGCGAGCCCCGTGGACCGCTTTCTCACGCACACCGAGCTGCGCAAGCTCCTGGCCAGCCGCTGCATCACGCTCGGCTCGCACTCCATGACCCACGCGCGCCTGCCGCTCGAGACCGACGCCGTCATCGAAGCCGAGCTCGAAGGCTCGCGCGACGTCATCACCGAGTGGACCGGCCGCAAGCCCGAAACATTGGCCTATCCGAATGGCGACCACGATGATCGCGTGGTCGCCGCCGCGCGCAAGGCCGGCTACCGCATCGCGTTCACCACCGAGACCGGCCACCACGTTCCCGGCAGCGACGCGCTGCGCATCCGACGGTTCAACATGCACGAATCGGCCGTGAATTCGCGTCCCATGTTCCTGAGCCGTTTGTTAGGTTTGCTGTAGACATGCGGGTACTCGTCACCGACAGCGACAATCGTTCGGCGTTGGCCGCCACGCGCAGCCTCGGCCGCGCCGGTTATCAGGTGATGGTCATGGGCGAGCGCGAGGCCAGCATCGCCGCCGCCTCGCGGTACTGCAGCCGCTTCCTGCCCTGCCCGTCGCCCATCGACACACCCGACGCTTTTCTCGCCGCCGTGTTTGCCGCGTGCCGGGAGCACGGCATCCGGCTGCTGTTGCCCATGACCGAGGTCACCACGCTGCTGCTGACGCGTGCGCGCGCGCAATTACCCGCGGGCTGCGTGCTGCCATTCGCCGATGAAGCCACGCTGCAACGCGCCTCCGACAAGGCCGCCATGGTCGCGCTGGCGGAATCGTTGAAGGTGCCCACGCCCGCGAGCATTCGCCTCAACTCCGCCGCGGAGCTCGTCGACGCCGGCGTGCTGCCCTATCCCGTAGTCATCAAGCCCGGCCGATCGCGCGTGCTCACCGACAAGGGCTGGCTGTCCACCGGCGTCACCTACGCGAACAACGAGACCGATCTGCGAGGCCAGCTCCATGCGCTGCCGCCGCAGGTCTATCCAGTGCTGCTGCAGGAACGCATCCAGGGACCGGGCGAAGGCTTCTTCGCGCTGTATGCGCAGGGCAAGCCCGTCGCATTCTTCGCGCACCGCCGCCTGCGCGAGAAGCCGCCGTCCGGCGGCGTCAGCGTATTGCGCGAGAGCGCCGAGATCGCGCCCGACACCCAGTCATACGGCACCGCGCTGCTCGGCGCGTTGCAGTGGCATGGCGTCGCCATGGTGGAATTCAAACGTTGTGAGAACAGCCACCGGCTGTATCTCATGGAGATCAATGCGCGATTCTGGGGCTCGCTGCAGCTCGCCATCGATTCCGGCGTCGACTTCCCGCTGTTGCTCGCCAAGATCGCCGCCGGTGAGACACCCGCTCCCGTGGCGCATCGCGTCGGCGTGCGCAGCCGCTGGTTGTTAGGCGATCTCGATGTGCTCATCAAGGTGCTGACCAGGTCGCGCGAGTCGCTCAACCTGCCGGCCAACTTCCCGTCGCGCGGGAGGCTGCTGTGGGAGTTCCTGCAGTTCTGGCGCAAGGATCAGCGCGATGAGATCTGGCAGGGGGATGATCGGAAGCCGGGGTGGTTCGAGCTCAAGAAGTGGCTGGGGGGAAGGTAGTTGGGCAGAGTTGCCTGTGCGACTTGTCGTATGAGCAGCCGGAATTGTTTGACGACGAGTTTGAGCAATGCTTTAGCAAGAACAAAGACTTGAGGGAACAAGAGAATGTTGTTCGACTCGTTCGTCGCGGTGGTTCACGACTTCTTGGCCGCCTGATTCAGAGTTAGCCCGCAGGAAGCGTGGTGCCAAACGGTTGCTGTAGCTACATCGCGTAGCTACAATGCCGCATGTTCGCATGGGACGAAGCGAAACGGCTTGCGGAACGCGGCGAAGAGATTCGAATCATTTCCATTCGCAAGGCCACGAAACATGAAGCGCGCTTCTACTTCTCGCAAATCCCGTACTAATCTCACACGCCTGAGGAAGCGGTCGGACCCGGCGATCGTGCGTGACCGCGATGCGCCTGAGTGGACACCTGAGATGTTCGCGAAGGCGGTCGCACGAAAGGCACTTGCCCCGGTACCGCGTAAGTCTTTGCTTTCCCTTCGAGTCGACTCGGATGTGATTGAGTGGTTTCGGTCTCAAGGGGCTGGGTATCAGTCGCGAATGAATGCGTTGCTTCGCGCCTTCATGGAAGCGCACAAGTAGCGCGCGGTCTAACACCTCGCTGGCGCAGACGCGTGGAAGCCAATGCCAGTACTGACCATCACACCTCAGCTGCGCACGACCGATCTCGACCGGAGCATCCGCTTCTATACTGAGCTGGTAGGGCTGGAACTTGAATTCCGGCACGCCGATTTCTATGCGGGCATACGCTCTGCGGGCGGCAGCTTTCATCTGAAGCTTGTAGATACGCAGGATCCATCCGTTGAGTTCGTGAACGAAGGTGGACATCTGCACCTGTATCTCGGCGTGGATGACATTGACACTTTCGGTGAACGACTTCGCGCGGCAGGCATAGAGCTGATCCAACCTCCCTGCAACACTGACTGGGGCACGAGGGAACTCGTGTTTCATGACGACCAAGGTCACACGATTTACGCTGGCACGCCCGTATCGCCTGCTAACAAACCGCCGGAGCGCACGCCTGGAAAATAAAACTCCAAGCCCAGGCAACCGGGCGCCCGGCGCTCGGCTCAACCGTTAGACGGCAATATGGGCGCACGCGACGACTGGTATCGCAAGACATCGTGGTCTGTAGCAGACGCGGCGGAGTTCGAGCAACGCCTCGGAAAATCCCGAGGCCAGAAAGCCCAGTACATCAAGTTGCAGGCCTGGCACCTTGCGGAGACAGGCAAGGCACGTCTGGCGGCTCCGGCCATTGCGCTCGCCATGCGATATCTGGAGGAGGATCCCGGTGGATTCCACGAAGTCGAAGCGCATCTCATAGTTGCCGAAGCCAATGTCACTCTAGGCAATACCACGGCCGCGCTCGAGGCGTACCGCGCAGCGGTAGAGGCGGAATCCAGGAGTCGCGGTGCAAAGTGCTGCGCCTATCTCGCCTACGCCTGGTTTGCGGTCACAAACAACCTTACCAAGGAGTTCGACGACGTCCTGAAGTCAATGGATTCGATGGAAGATGGCGACCTGGTGTTTCCGCTCTCTCAATACAAGTTCTTTGCATCGTTGGCGCTGATCTCCTCGGAACAGGGCGACAGGACGAATGCCCGGCGCATGGCCCAGAATGCGCTGGAAGCAGAAGCGAGGGCGGCGCCATTTGCGCGTCACAAGAATGTGGGCGTTGTAAAGGACATCGATCCATCCGTTCGGAAACGAATCCGGCAGCTAGCCGCCTGACACCTCGCCGTGCCTTCCGTTAGGCTGGCGTTCAGTTTCGTGACGTTATAGTTCCGTGCGCCATGAACAACAATAAATTGCGCTCGATCGTGGCCATCGGCTTCCTCATCCTCACGCTCGGTGGTTGCTCAACTCTTGAATCCGTCCCTATAAATAGATCGAAGCCTGAGGGCCTGCGATCCCAGCTCGCCGTCGGGGAGACCGTCAACGTCTGGCTGAACAGCGGCGACCAGCGGAAATTTCGCATCCGCGCTCTCGAAACTGACGCCGTCGTCGGTCGCGACGTTCGCATCCCCTACACGGACATCTACCGCGTCGAAGTGAAGACAGTGGATTACGAAGGGACGGTGAAGACCGCGCTTGCGGCCACGGCACTCGTCGTGGCCTACATCGCAGCGGCGATAGCGGACGACGGACTCTACTATGAGTTCGCACCCTGACCCGCTGCGGACAATGCGTCAGGCCGGCGGATCCTTGGCGCGGGTTCTCGACACCGCCATCATGATTCCAAGGCCTGCGACGATCAGGCATACGATTACCACGTATGTCAGCGCCAGGCCCGCCGTGACGAGCCCCCACGCGATACCGCCGAGGAGCACCGCCAACCCGAACATGTAGAGCGCAAATGACATGGGAGTCTCCGATCGATGGATAAAGACCATCGTTCAACCTTCGAAAATCATACGTTTGCGCATGCCATCGGGTTGTCGAAGGAAGGATGGAATTCCCGTAGGCTCGGTCCTACTCCGGCAGCCAGACGCCTAACAAATCACTGGAGCTTGCGTGAACGCCAGAACCTGGATGGTCGGCATTGCGATCGCCATGGTTGCCGCGTGTTCCCATATTGAACGGCCGAATCTGCCTTGTCGAAACCGATATCCAGGCAAGGACGGAGACCGGCTGGAAATGGGTATCGGTGCATTCCACGAGAACCGATCACTAGTTAGTGATCCACGACTTTCCGAGGTAGCAAATCCGGCAGACCTGCAGTGTGGTACATCCGGTGTTCGCGCCGAACGCACGTCCGGGATTCGGTGCTCCGTTCAGCCGATATTTGGCGTTTTCATTGCTCCGACGTCTGTGGCAGCATCGGCGCTCCCAGGAGGAATATTCATGTCTACGGCGAAGGAAGAACTGACCCGCCTCATCGAGTCTCAGCCTGCCGATGCTTCGCGAGAGGAAATAGTGCGTGAGCTTGCATTTCACTTAATGGTGGAGCGTGGTTTGGCCGACTCTGACGCAAATCGCGTCGTATCAAATGACGAGATGGCACACCGCATCCGTACATGGCGCAAATAAGCTGGACGCTTGAAGCGCAATGTTGGCTCGAGGACGTCTTCGGGTTCATTGCCGCTGACAACCCGCAGGCGGCAGTAGAGACAGTTCAGGGCATCTACGACAAAGCTCAGATTCTCAACGCCCACCCGGAGATCGGCCACCGTTACTGGGCTTCGAAGCGACACGTCCGAATCTTGCTCTAAGAGCACTACCGGATTGCGTATTTGATCAAAGATGGCGGCGACATCGACGTGTTGGGTGTGTTTCATGGGGCGCTCGACATCAGTCGCTATCAACTATGAACGCCGCATGACAAACAGCTGAAACGCCTCGCGCATGAAACACAATGCCCAACTCACACCGCCGCAGTAACGCTCCGCTCACCCGATAGACCTCATGAAAAATGCGCCGCCCGGCTACGAGTGCCCGTTCTGCCGCATCGCGCAGAGTCTGCCGACGCCCTCTCCCGATTCGGCCGTTGTCCTGGTGGAGCCGCGCGTGTTTGCCCTCGTACCGCTTCATCACTACGCGGGCATACGCGGCAACTGCCTGATCGCACCGAGGATTCATTACGAGAACGTGCTGGATATCCCCGAAGACCTCGGCAACGACTTCTTTCGCGCGACTCGTCTGCTGGCGAACGCGATGAAGGCGGCCTTCGGCTGTGAGGGCATCTCCACTCGCCAGCACAATGGGCCCGCCGGCGACCAGGACGTGTGGCATTTCCACCTTCACGTATTCCCCCGCTTCCGCGATGATGGCCTCTATGCGGGGCCAAGAGCACCGTACGAAACCGGCGAGCGCCTGGAAATTGCGGAGCGACTCAGACTGTGTCTCGAAACCTGCTGATCCTCATCGCCGTCGCGCTCGTCACCAGCGCCATCCCCTGGTACATCGTGGGCGTCGATCTCCTCACCGGCGAGGGCGCGGCTCTCATCCTGGTGCTCGCGCTCGCCATCATCGGACTTGCGTTCGTGCTGGCGCTCGTCCCGGCGGGAATCTACTGGCTCATCAAGCGGCGCCGCATGCCGCACCTGTCGGTCGTGGTGTGGGTGTTCTGGGGACTCCTGACCATCGGCAACCTGGTAAACATGTTAGTCCTCAAATGACGGTCATCCTGACCTGAGCTTGGAATGTCTTTCGAACGCGAGTACACAGGCATCATGGGTTCACTTGCCCCGCCCCTGCTCGTCGTCCTGTTGAGCGCCACGCCGGCATTCGCCAAGCCGGTGGAATGCGTCATCCTGCTGCACGGCCTCGCGAGAACCTCGCACTCCATGGTCCCGCTCGAGGAAGCCCTGCGAAGGAAGGGTTATGTCGTCGCGAACATCGACTATCCATCGCGCGATCACCCGATCGAGATCCTTGCCCCGGAAGCCGTGGAGCGAGGCCTTGCAGCTTGCCGTTCATGCAAGGCCGAGGTGATCCATTTCGTTACGCACTCGTTGGGTGGGATCCTGGTCCGGCAATACCTGGCGCGAAACACGGTCCTGGAGCTCGGTCGCGTGGTCATGCTCGCTCCGCCGAACCAGGGAAGCGAGGTGGTCGACCGATTCTCGAAGATACCTGGCTACGAAGCCGTCAACGGCCCCGCCGGATACCAGCTCGGCACCGGCCCTGAAAGTGTTCCGAACATGTTAGGCCCCGTGACCTACCCGGTTGGAGTCATCGCCGGCACGGAAAGCGTGAACCTGCTGCTCTCCTCCGCGCTCCCCGACCCCGATGACGGAAAAGTGTCCGTGGCAAGAACGCGGGTGGAAGGCATGGCGGATTTCACGACGGTGGATGCTTCGCACCCGTTCATCATGAGGGACGTGGACGCCATCCGGCAGGTCGAGACATTCCTGGCGCTTGGACGGTTCGATTACATACAGCGATGAAACCGATATTGAAGGTGCTGCTCGCGATCGAAGTGCTGGTCTGCTTCGGGCCACTGACCATCGTCCTGTTGCTGGGGCTCGTCATCGCGCCCCTGCAACTGGCGTTCCTGTTCTCTGCCCACGACGAAGCGCGCCCCGGCGCAGCGCTGGTGCTGGCGGCAGTCGCGGCAGGAATGGCCGGCATGGCCGCGCTGGTAAATGTTCTGCTGTGGTTGTTCAGCCCGCCCTCGCACTTTCTCGGCCCGCGGTGGACGCTCGCGGCCATGGTGCTCGGGATGCTGCCGGTGGCGTTTTACGCGTTCGGGCCCGTCGACTCCGTGGCCTGGCGGCTTGCGGGGTTGTTGCCGCTGGCCTGCACGTTTCATCTCGCCTGGCTTGCCCGCGGTTTTCTCTTCTCAGCGAAGAGTAGTTGGACGTCGCGAGAGCTCGATGCCTAGTCGCGAACAGGATCCATTCGACCTCGATCGTTTCGTCGAGGCACAGGCCGAAAACTACGGCGAGGCGCTCGCCGAGCTCCGCGCCGGAGCCAAGCGCTCGCACTGGAGCTGGTACGTTCTGCCGCAGATCAAGGGACTCGGAATGAGCGCCATGTCCGTGCGTTACGCCATCTCCGGCGTTCGGGAAGCCAGCGCGTATCTCGCCCATCCCATTCTGGGCGCAAGGCTTCGGGAGACGTTCGCAGCCATCAACTCGCACAAGAGATTGAGCGCCGCCGACATCCTGGGCCCGGTGGACGCGCAGAAGTTTCACTCCTGCGCCACGTTGTTTGCCTCGGTCAGCCCCGAGGGCTCACCGTTTCACGCATCCCTCGCCAGGTTCTTCTCCAACACCCGCGATCGCAACACGCTGGCGATCCTGGAAAAGCAGGCGGGCCACGGCGCCTAACCAGTCTGCAAGCCGCGGTTACATTTTTTACACACATGAATGGAATCGCGGCGATACCGTAATTCGCATGCTCACGAACTCTCTTTGCCCAAAGTTCTCCGCTCTGCTCGCCGTCGCTGCGCTCGGCGCCATCCTTTCCGGCTGCGGCGGCGAAGGCGATGCAACGGATCCGCCGCGCGACGCAGTGCTGCCGGGCAACACCGTGGTCTTCGAGGGCCGGCAAAGAGTGCAATGCGATTTCACCGGCGGCATCACCCCGCAGCAGAGCGCGATGAAACTGACAACCGCGGGCGTCGATGTCCTGAAATCGGGTTGCGGCGCGATGACGGGTGTTGCCTATCCAGCCGTGTGCGGTGGCGCAACGGGCGAAATCCTCCTGCACGAAATCCGCAGGGAGAATCTCGATGCCGCCGAACGCGCGGGGTTCATTCCGGCCGAAGAGCTGGTCGATCGACGCGCCAACACAGGCTATGCGTGGGTCGACTGCCAGACCGGCGCGACCCTGCCCTGACGGCGACACTCAGCGCAGTCGCTTCGCCAGCTCCTCCGTGCACAACAGCAATCGTTTCACGACTGCCTCGGCGGCGGCTTCGTCCATTTCATAGGGATCCGGAATCTCCATCGGATTCGGGCCCATCGCCCCCAGCCACACGAACTTCGACTCGTCGGCATCGGCACGTTTGAGGAACACCCAGTTGCGCTGGTCCATGAGCACGATGAGATCGGCAGCCGCGAAATCCGCGTCGGACACGACACGCGAGCGGTGCTGGCTCAAATCCACCCCCAGGCGCGCACTCATCTTTATATGTGCCTCGGGCGAGGGCCGGTCACCGCTGGGATGAAAACCCGCGGATGAAATGACGCGGCCGGGGCCCAGCAGTTCACGCAGGCGCACGGCCACCAGCGGGCTGCGATAGATATTCCCGTGGCACACGACGAGGATGCTGGCGGTGGGCCCGCCATGCGCGGCCAGCGCGCGCATGCTGCTCGTGCGCGCATCGCGCAGCGCGCGCTTCGCGCCGAGGCGCAGCAGGAACGTCTTGAATTTACGCAGCAGCATTGCGCCCGCACAGTTTCTCGTAGAAACGCGTGAGTCTTTCGGTGCGCAGGTCGAACGCGAATTCCTCGAGGATGCGTGCGTGCGCATATTCGGCCATCTGCGCAAACCGTGCCGGCTTGGCGAGAAACGCTTCGATGCCTTCGACGAGCTTTTCGAGCGAGTGCGGCGGCACCAGGTACCCACCCTGCGGGCCCAGCACCTCGGCCGTGCCGCCCACGTCGGTGGCGACGACGGGAACTCGCAGGTAAGCGGCTTCGAGAATCACGTTCGGCAGTCCTTCGGTGAACGAGCTCTGTACGACGAGGTGCACGTCTTTGTACACCTTGGGCATGTCTTCCACGAATCCCAGGAAGCGCACGCGATCGCCGATACCGCGAACGTTGGCGAGCTGCCGAAGCTCGGCTTCGAGCGGCCCTATTCCGGCGATGAGCAGTTGCAACGCGGGATGCCGCCGCGCCACCTGCGCCACCGCTTCGATGAGCATGACCTGGCCTTTCTCGGGCGAGAGCCTGCCGACGTTCGCGAGCACGACGGGCGCACCCGCCGACACCGCCGGACGCGGCGCATTGACGATGTCGGCGCCATATCGATCGAGCATGAGCGCGTTGCGCAGCACCAGCGCGCGGCTGCGCGTGCCCCAGGGAAGCAACGCGCGCGTCGCGTCGGAGACCGCGATCACCGCGTCCGACCGGCTCAGCAGTAGTTTGTCGGCCGTGCGCATGATGCGCCGCTTGAGATCGTTGGCGATCCAGCCGTGCGCCGTGCGCACCAGCTTCACCTTGCAGCGACGGCGGGCAAGCCAGCCGTAGAGGTTGGAGCGCAATTCGCTGGTGTGGATCACGTCGATGGAATGTTCACGCACCAGCCCGACGATGCGGTCCACCACGCGTTGGTCGATGCCGCCGCGGTCGACGATGCTGTGCGCGCGGATGCCGCGCTGGCGCGCGCCCGCGATCAGCGGATGCAACACAGTGTCGTTGGCGACGAAGGCCGCGACATGGAATTCGATGCGCCGGGGATCGATGTGGGCGCCGGTCTCGAGGATCGTGCGCCCGGGTCCGTCGATCCACTGCGAATCGCGAAGATGCAGGACCTTGAGCGTCATTGCGGACGCCGCGTGGGTTCCCAGACCTCGAGCCGCTCGCCGCCTAGCCAGCGCAGCAGCGCCTGCAGGGCCGCGAGATTCACCAGCACGAAGAACGCCGCGAGCCGGACGAGGCTCACGCGATCCGCGATCGCCGGCACCAGCAATCCGAGCGTGGCGGCGGCATAGGCCGCAACCTGCGCGTAGAGCGCGATGAGATAGATGGGCTCCGGCGGCAGCGCGAACGAAGCCGCGAGCGCGGCCAGCATGAACAGCGGCCCGAGCCAGCGCATGAGCTTGTGCGAGATGAGGATGAACGCGAACGTCGGGTGCCTGAACGGATTCATGAGCGCCGCATTCCCGAACAACGCGGTGATGCCGCGCAGGAAGGTGCGCGCCTTGCGCGTGAATTCCGCGCTCTGACTCTTGGTGGCGGTCATGGCGCCGCGCGCCTGCGGCTCGGCCAGGGCGCGCGAGCCGGCCCGCACCACGTTGAGCACGGACAGGAAATCCGGCGCCATTCCGGAGATGAAAGGCGGAGTCAGCGAACGGCGCTGCGCGTAGAAGCAGCCGCTGGCGCCGGCGATGGAATGCGCCAGCGCTTCTTCACGGCGCAGCAGCAGCTCGAGGCGGCCATAGAGGCCTTCGCTGCCGCCCCCTTCCACGTAGTCCTCGCCGGACACCGCGCCAACTTCGGGATCCGCGAAATGCGAAACCAGGCGCTTCAGCGACTCCGGCTCGAGCATGATCGCCGCGTCGGTGAACACCAGGATCTCACCGCGCGCACGTTCGAGCGCGGCATTCAGCGCCGAAGCCTTGCCGCCGCGCGGCGTGACGTTGAACGTTTCCACGCGCGCACCGCCGGATTCTTTTGCGCGCGCCAGCGTGTCGTCCGTGCAGGCGTCGCCGATCACGAGCACCTGCATCTGGTCCGGTGGATAGTCGAGCTCGAGAATGTTGCGCATCTTCGCTTCGATGCGCCGGGCCTCGTTGTGCACGGGCAGGATCAGCGTGACCGACGGGCGCACCGACGCATCGCCGACGTGCGCGCGCCGCCCTGCCAGGCGATTCACGAACACCAGCAACGCCGGGTAGATCGCATACGGGTACGCGATGCCCAGCAGGCTGATCCAGAACACGATCTCCATTGATTGCCGTACTGCCTCAGGGCAGGTTGAGCTCTTTCACCGGTTCGACGAGCTGCGGCTTCAGGTGCATGTAACGCGTCGCCTTGCGCTTGGCGAGGATGTCGTTGAACACCTGCTGCGCCTGTTTTTCGGAAAGCTTCAACGCGCCGCCCAGCTCCGCGGCGCTGTAGCCGTGGTTCAGCGCGTACAGCGCGAGATCCATCTGCGCATACGGCAGCGCGAAATAGAACTCGTCCTGGCCCTGCGCCAGGCTGTACGTGTCGGTGGTTGGAATCGCCGCGCAGATCTCCGCAGGCAGCTTCATGTGCCGCGCCAGCGCGTACACCTGGCTCTTGTAGAGGTGCGCGATGGGTTTGACGTCCGCGCTGCCGTCGCCGTTCTTCACGAAGAACCCCTGGTCGTACTCCAGGCGGTTCGGCGTGCCGATCACGGCGTAGTTCAGGCGGTCCGCGTGGTAATACTCCACGGTCTTGCGGATGCGCTGCTTGTGGTTGGTCGCCGCCACGATCTGCAGGTATTCCGGTAGCGGCAGGCGCGCGGTCTTCAGTTCACCGGCGGGCGTCTGCACCACGAGCTCGAAATGGTTGATGCGGCCTTCGAGGCCGCCCTTGATGATGATCTTGTTCTTCCAGCCGTCACCGTATTCGGGGAACACGCGGCGAATGGCTTCATCGCGCTGCCGGTAGCAACCGATGCCATCGAGCGCCGGCGCGATGTCGAACACTTCGTGGCGGATCTTGAGGTGCTCGGCGAGTTGTTTGCCACGCGCGGTGCTGAAGCCCGAAGAATCGCGCTCCGGCAGCATGATGCCGTACACCTTGTCCGGCCCCAGCGCCTTGACGCACAGCGCCGAGCTCACCGAGCTGTCGATGCCGCCGGACATGGCGCAGACGAAACCGCGGCGCATGACTTCCTTCGAGAGGATCTCGCGCAGGCGTACGCCGATACGCTCGATTTCCGCGTCGTAGTCCAGTTCCAGGACCTTCTCGTCGAGCTGTTTCTTACCCATCTTTATTCCTCTCAAGCCAGTTTGTAGCGTTGTACCTTGCCCGACGACGTGCGCGGCAGCTCCGCCGCGAATTCCACGACCTTCGGAATCTTGTATTGGGCCAGGTGCGCGCGGCAATGCGCTTTCACACCCATGACATCGGCCGCGGCGCCTTCGCGCGGCACGATGACGGCCTTGATCGCCTGCCCTAACAATGCGTCGGGCACGCCGGTGACCGCCACTTCCTGCACGCAGGGCAACGTGGCGAGCACCTCTTCGATTTCCTGCGGGCTCACGCGAAACGCGCCCACCTTGATCATCTCGACTTCGCGCCCGTCGATGTACAGATAGCCGTCGCCGTCGCGATGCGCGAGGTCGCCGGTGTGCAGCCAGCCATCGCGCACCACCTGCGCGCTCAACGCGGCGTCATCCCAATAACCCATCATCACGTTCGGGCCGCGGGCACAGAGCTCGCCGACTTCGCCGTCGGGCACCACGCGCCCGGACGGATCGCGAATCTCGATGTCGACGCCCGGCAGCGGCAGCCCGACGGAACCGAGCTTCTCGTCGAGCTTGTCGGGCGGAAGATAGCTCAGGCGCGCGGTGGCTTCGGTCTGGCCGTACATGACGAACAGCCGCGCCTTCGGCAAAGCCGCGCGCAGCGCCTGGATCTGCGGGCGCGGCATCGCGCCACCGGCCTGCGTCACGTAGCGTACCCGCGACAGGTCGAAATCCGCGAGCTGCGTGCGGCCTAACAACAATGCGAACGTGGCGGGTACGCCGGCAAAGCCGGTGATGCCTTCGTCCTGCAGCCGCTTCACCAGCACCTGCGGGAAAGCGAGATTGTCTTCGAGCGCCACCTGCGCCCCGGTGGCGAGGTTGCTGTTCAGCACCGACATGCCATACGAAAAATGAAACGGCAGCGGGCACATCACCTTGTCGCCGGGAACGATGCCCAGGTAGCTGGCGATGATGCGGGCGTTGGATGCCAGGTTGCCGTGGCTCAGCATCACGCCCTTCGGGCGGCCGGTGGTGCCCGAGGTATAGATGATGCAGGCGAGCGACGCGGCGGACAGCGCCGGTATTGACCGGGCGGCCGGCGTTCCCAGGCTTGCGCAAAAGGCCTCACAACCGTTCTGCGCATCCACGAGCGTCAGCGGCAGCAGTGTGACCCCCTTGCCGTCGAGCGCCGCGCGAAGCGCCGCGAATTCCACGTGCGCGGCATCGGCGAGCACCACCCGCGCGCCGCAATGCTCGATCTGCCGCGCGAGCACGCTCGCGCGCTCCTGCACGTTGAGCGGCACGGCAGCCGCGCCCGCACGGAGCACGCCGTAGAAGGCCGCGGCGAACTGCGGCGAATTGCGCAGCAGCAGCGCCACGCGGTCGCCGGTATTCACCGGCAACGCTTCGCTGACGCGGGTCATCGCGCCCGCGAGATCGGCATAACTCCAGGTCGCCTTGTGCCACGACAACGCAGGCGCGCCGGCATTGCGGCGCGCGACGTCCTCGATGGCGGCGACGACTGTGTTCATTGTGGCCGGCTCACCGGCGCTCAGGCCGCCTGGCGCTTCGACGAAACGAAGTTGGCGATCTTGTTCACGCCGTCGAGATTGTCGGGAATCATCTCCTCGTCCTTCACCTTCACGCCGAGCTGTTCTTCGATGAAGAAGATGATCTCGAGCATGCCGGTCGAATCGACGATGCCGCGGCCGAGCAACGAGTCGTCGAGACCCAGCGCGGAAGTGTCGGAGGTGAACAGATAGTTCTCGAGGATGAAATCCCGGATCTGGTCGCGTAATGCGTCGGACATTGTGTTTCCCTTGTGTAGCAGTTGTGAAATCAGTTTGGCTTCTCGCCCGCGACGAACTGCGCGTGCCAGAGCTGCGTCGACAACACGCCGACGAACGCCATGTTGTCGCGCGCCGAGGGCACCTGCGCCTTGCGCAGCTTGGCCACGAGGCGCGTCACCTTCGACGCGTCGAAGTAGCCGAAGGAGCGCACGCGCGATTCGCTGAGCAGGTCGGCGACGTAGGCCGGGGCATTACCCTCGAAGAACGCCGCGGCATCCGGCGCGCGGTACGGTTGTTTGAAACGCTTGAGGATGGACTCCGGCAGCCGCGAGCGCATGGTCTCTTTCAGCAGGTGCTTCTCGCGCAACACGCGCATCTTCACGTTCGGCCGCAACTGGTTGGCGAACGCGATCAGCCGGTGATCGAGGAACGGGAAGCGGCCTTCCACGGAATTGGCCATGAGCATGCGATCGCCCTGCGAGGCCAGCAGGTAGCCGGGCAGGAGTGTCTTCGCTTCGAGATATTCGCTGCGGTTGAACGGCGCGAGCGGCGCCATCTTCGCCGCCAGCGTCTCGCGCAGCCGTTCGACGGCCGAGCCCTGCACCTGCGCGCGCAGGTCGTCGGACCAGAATAGTTTGGCCTGCGCGGTGGTGGCCCAGCGCGGCAGATGCGAGAACACGGGATCGGCCGGATTGGCGAGGCCGACTCCGAAGAATTCCTTGAGGTACGCCGAGCTCTGCGCGCTCGTGAGATCGAGATAGGGATACAGGCGCTTGAGCAGCGCGGGACGCCAGGTCGATTCGGGCTGCGCCGCCCAGAACTGACGCACCTTCGATTCCTTGAAGATGTCGTAGCCGCCGAGCACTTCGTCGGCGCCCTCGCCCGTCAGCACCACCTTCACGTTGGAACGGCGCACGAGACCCGACAGCAGCTGCATGGGCGCGGGCGCGGTGCGCAGCACCGGCATTTCTCCGTGGCGGATGGTGGCCGGGAACACGCTGGCGATGTCCGCGCGCGAACACTGCACGTGGTGGTGATGGGTCTTGAGGTATTCGGCCACCGTGCGCTGGTGCGCGGACTCGTCCAGCCCCACGTCGTCGAAGCCGATCGAGAACGTCTCGAGCGTGTCGGGCAGCCGCTCCTTGAGCAACGCCACCAGCGAAGACGAATCGAGGCCGCCCGACAGGTACGCGCCCACGGGCACGTCGGCGCGCAGGCGGATCTCGGTGGCCGTCGTGAGAATCGAACGCAGTTCTTCTTCGAGCGCACCTTGCGACTCGCGCCGGTGCTGCGAAGCCGCGGGAAAATCCCAGTCCCAGTACTGGCGGCGCGAAAGCCTGTCACCTTCTAGGATCACCATCTCGCCCGGGCACACCTGCGAAACGCCTTTGAACACCGTGCGCGGCGCCATGGGCGCCCAGAAGGTCATGAGCTCGTCGAGGCCCTGCGCGTCCATGGCGGGCTGCACGAGACCGCTCGCGAGCAGCGTCTTCACTTCCGAACCGAACGCCACGCCGCCCGCGACGCGCGCGTAATACAGCGGCAGGATGCCGGCGCGATCGCGCACCAGCAGCATCCGGCGGCGCTTGCGATCCCAGAGCGCGAACGCGAACTGGCCGTTGAGCTCGTGCACGAAATCGTCGCCGAGCTCGTCGTAGAGATGCACGATCACTTCGGTGTCGGTATGCGTGTAGAACTTGTGGCCGCGTTCTTCGAGCCACTTGCGCAGCTCGATGTAGTTGAACACTTCGCCGTTGTAGCTGATCCACACGGTCTCATCGCCGTTGTGGATGGGCTGGGCACCGCCCCCCAGGTCGATGATGGAAAGCCGCGCATGGCCGAGCGCCACGCCAGGCTCGATGTGGAATCCGGTGCCATCGGGCCCGCGATGCCCGATGGCCGCGATCATGCGTTCAACGCGTTGCCGATCCGGCCTCGCTTCGCGCGAGTCCAGGTGTATGCCTGCAAGTCCACACATAGAAGTTCGTCGCCGTTCCTCACGCGTCCAGCTGCGGACGCAGCACTTCGCGAACCGTGGTGAAGCGGAAATCGTCGATCAGCTGCTCGAGCCGCTTTTCGCACACCGACAGGTTGGTGTAATGGCGGAAGCGGGACAGCCGGCTCGCCCTGAAGCGCGGCTGTTCGGGATCGATCTCCCAGGGATGCAGATAGAAGATGAATGGCAGCCGGTCGTCCTTGTTGATTTTCTTCAGCGCCCAGCGCGTGTACGCATAGGGCAGCAGCCGGAAATAACCGCCGCCCGAACACGGCAGGCGGCGGCCCATGAATTTCACGGTAGATAGAGGGAATTCCACGATGCCGTTGCCGCGGCTGTCTTTCATGATGCCCGGACGCGTTTCGGCGCCGGGAATGCCGTAGCGATCGTGCGCGATCGGGAAGATGCTGGAGTCGTAGCGGAAGCCCAGGTCGCACAGGATGTCGATGGCCCACAGCGATTCTCGCGTGATCGAGTAGCTGGCCGCGCGATATCCCATCACTTCCGCGCCGATGGTGTCCTCGAGCATCGCCTTCGAGACTTTCGTCTCGTCGCGAAACACTTCGGGGGTCTGCCGGTACACGAGCTGGTGCGTGAGCCCATGGCAGGCCACTTCATGGCCCGCGGCGTGGATCTTGCGGATGAGGTTCGGACTCCGCTTCGTCACCCAGCCGAGCACGAAGAACGTGGCCTTGATGCCCTTGTCGGCGAACAGCGTGAGCAGGCGTTCGGTGCTCTTCTCCGCACGGTATTCCATGCGGTCCCAGTCCTTGCGGTCGATGACCTCGGCCAGCGCCGATACGTGGAAGTAATCTTCCACGTCCACGGTCATGGCGTTGATGGGAACGGCGGCGGCGTTCATCGCGCCGCGGGACGGTAGAAGAAGGTCAGGAAGACGCGGTTCTCGAGCGATTCGCCACCGCCGATGAGCGTGTTGGAATCGCGCTTGAGGCGCTCGCCCCACAGCTCCAGGCCCGTGTCACGGCCGAAGCGCCACGAGGCGCCGAGGATGATGCGCCACTCCTCGATCTCGCTGTCGTCGACTTCGTAATTCTCGATGTCGTAGGAAATGCGCAGCCGCGCCGAGAGCCGGTTGTTGAGATGGCGCTCCGCGCCGGCCTCGTAGACCAGGCGTTCGCGATCGAAGTCGTCGACGTTGTCGTAAACCTGGTCGTCCCAGCTCACCGAGACGTCGAACGACGTGCGCGGACGAACGAATTCCCAGGCCACCGAAGCGAATTGATCCTCGAACGTGGAGGCCGTCGCGATCACGCCCGAGGGGTCGCCGCCGAAGTCTTCGGAGTCGAGGCTCTCGCGCAGCGCTTCCGCGGAATCGCTGAGCTGCGTGCCCACGCGGAAATTGAGGCTCGAGGAGTTGGAAATTTTCCGGCGCACTTCGATATCGACCAGCGGGCCGGTATTTTCCGAGCCGTCGTCGAGATCCATCTTGGTGTAGCCGAGCTGCGCGTTGATGTTGGTGCGCGCCGCATCGAGCGTGTAGGTGAAGCTGGCGCTGTTGCGCAGGAAGTCGATGCTCGCCGGGTCGTCGTAGTCGACGTCATCGGAATCCACGTTCAGCGACAACGTGCTGCGTTCGGAGAGGTTGCGAAGGAACGCGATGCCGCCGCCGACCCGCGAGCTGTCGAACGGGCTCAGCTCGTAGGTGGACAGGGAGTAACGACCCGAGAAGCGCAACAGGCTCGTGGCGCCGATGAGCAAAGTGAAATCGGGGCCGGTAGTGAGGTAGTTGATGGACTCGAGCGTCTCCGGCGTCGCCGGCACCAGCGGATCCTGCTGCGTCTGGCCGAAGCTGTCTTCGATGAGCCAGGTGAAATGTTCGGGGACGATGCCGAGCGTGAGCTGGCCACTGGCGTTGCCCGTGACCTGGTTGTCGACGTCGAAGTTGTCGTCGACGTTGAGATAGTGGTTGAAGTCGAGGTCGGCGCGCACGTCCGCATCGACGCGCGTGCGATCTTCCTGCCAGTCGAGCTCGACGCCGGCCGTGAGGATGTCCGAGGCGATCTCGCCGCCTTCGCCGACGCGGAACACGTTGTCCGAGTGACCGTATCCGGCCGTCAGGCCGTACTTCACCTGCGCCTGCGCGGGCGCGATGAAGCCCGCGAGCCCGCAGACGATCGTGGCCACGACGCGAATCCTGATCGTGGACATGCCGCGCATCACTCGCGCGCGCCCGGCGAACCGCGCTCTTCGGGAGCCGTGTCGCCGTAGTAGGAATAGCCGTATTCGCCGCTGCGTCCTTCGTCGGCCTGGTTGAGCACGATGGAGATCGACTTGCCTTCGCCGAGCACGTCGAGCGCGTCGAACACCGCGCGCTGCGGCGTCACGCCCGCGCATACCACGAGCACGATCTGCCCGACGGATGAGGCGAGCGCGCGTGATTCGCTGGTGAGCAGGATCGGCGGCGAGTCGAACAGCACGATGCGCGAATCGGCGCGCGAACCCAGGTGCCTGATCACCTGTTCCATGCGCGGGCTCGCCAGCAGCTCGGTGGCGTTCTCGGAAGGTTTGCCGGCCGGCAACACGCACAGGCCCGGAATTTCGGTGCTGTGCACGACGGCGTCGATGTCCGCGGTTTCGTCGCGCAGCACGTCCATGAGGCCGCGCTCGCCTTCGACGCCTAACAATCGGCTGATGTGGCGCTTGGCCACGTCGGAATCGACGAGCAGCACGCTCAGGTCCATTTCCTGCGCCATGGACATCGCGAGGTTGATGCTCGTGAACGTCTTGCCGTCACCGGGCAGCGAGCTGGTGACCATGATCAGGCGGCCGTTCTGGATCTTGGTGCCGCCGCGGCCCAGCGCCTGCGCGATGAGCGGCCGCTTGATGTGGCGGAATTCGTTGGCGATGCGGCGTTCCTGCGAATCGGGCGCGAGAAAACCGGCGGCGCGCAGCGCGCTGGCGTTCACGTGCAACGAACGCTGCGGCACCACGACGCGCGGCGGCAATGTCTGCGCGAGCGGATCGCGAGCGCTGTTGGTCAACGTCGGCGGTTGGGGCGCGCGTTGCTGGCCGGCATCGCGAGCCTGCTGGAGTTTCTTCAAGGCTTGTTCGACGAGACTCATGTGTGTGTCAGCCCAGAAGGTTTCGTAAGTAGCGTGACGCGGGGTTCTTGATGACTTCCACCACGATGAACAGTACGAACAGCAGGCCGGCGGCGGCGCTGTAACGCAGGAAGCCGTGGCGCATCGCCGCCTTCTGCTTCTCGAGCCAGGCGCGGCTCACGGAGCCGAGCACCGGCAGGCCGGTGAGCTCGGTGACCGAACGCGCGCTCGAGAACACCGGCCGCAGCATGTGCATGAGCCAGGCGACGCCGAGGCCGAGCACCAGGCCACCGGCCAGCACGGCCGCGAGCAAGGTGGTGCGGTTCGGGAAGATAGGCTGGAGGGCCGCGGTGGGCGGATCGACGATGTCGAAACTGATGACACCGGTCTCGGCGGCGTCTTCGGAAAGGCGTGCGCGCTCGAGGCGTTCGAGCATGGTCTTGTACTGCGCCTGCGTCGACGAGTAGTCGCGCGTCAGCCGCTGGTACTCGGCTTCCACTTCGGGCGCGGTATCGGCCACGCGCCGCAGCTCGCCTTCGATGCGGCGATGCTCGGCGAGCTGCACGCGCAACCCGGAGATTTCCACGTCGGTCTGGTTGGCCTGCAACTGGATGGCCTGGAACACCGGGTTGCTGGCGGCGCCGGAGGCGGCGGCAGCACCGGCATCGCCACGGCGCAGCGCGGCGATCTCTTCCTGCTGGCGCGCCTTGAGCGACTCGAGCGTCTCGCGCGTCGCGAGCACGTCCGGATGTTTGTCGGTGAAGCGCAGCAGCAGCTCGTCGAGCCGCGCCTGGGTTTCGGCGATGCGTGTCGCCGTGTCCGACGAGCCGCCCGAAGCCGCGCCGCGGGCGCCGTTGGGAGTGGAGGTGGTCGGCACGAACGGAGTTTCGCCGCGCAGCTGGCGCTGCAGTTCCGCGCGACGGCTGATGGCGATGGACAGCTGGCTCTCGAGGCGATCGATCTCGGCGCGTTCGTTGGTCATGCGCTGGAAGTAGTCGCCCTCCTCGCCCGGCACCATGCCCAGGTTCTTTTTCTTGAACTCCGCGAGCTTGGCTTCCGCTTCGCTGAGCTGGTCGCTGTACTCCTTCATCTTGCCTTCGAAGAAGCGCTGCGCCTTCTGCGTGCCCGAATACTCCGAGCCCATCATCTTCTCGACGAACTCGTTGAGCAGCGTGTCCACGACGGCGATGGCCGTGTCGCGATTGCCGTCACGGAAAGTGATGCGATAGAACGTGTTCGGCACGCGCGGATCGCGCGTGGCCGGCGGCTCGAGCGCGATTTCCAGCCGCGACGCCAGGCTGATGAGCAGCTGCTGCCGCTCGTCGGGCGACTGCGCCGCGCTGTCGAGTCCCAGCTTGTGCGCCACGCCGTCCAGCGTGGTGGCGCCTAACAAGGCCTGGCGGACGATGTTGAGCTGCGTCGGCACGTCGCTGTCGACGGCGATGTCGCGGATCAGCGGCTGCAACGGAGTCTTGGTGTCGACGTTGACGCGCGCGCGGGCTTCGAAGGTGTCCGGGATGATGAACACCACGAACCAGCCCGACAGGCACACGGCCCAGGCGGTGATCAGCGCGTAACGACGGAATCGCCAGACGCCGCGCGCTTCCTGGGAAATCTTTTCTACGATCGGATGCATGGCAGCCTCACAGCCGCGACTCGGGCACGACGAGAACGTCGCCCGGCTGCAGCTTGATGTTGTGTTTCATGGCGCCCTTGTTGACGAGGTCGTTGAGCTTGATCTTGATCTCCGTCTGCTTGCCGTTGACCTGGCGCACCACCTTGGCGCGGTTGCCCGCGGCATACGGACCGAGACCGCCCGACGCGAGCACCGCGTCGAGCACGGTCATGCCTTCGCGAAAGGCCATCGACTGCGGCGTCGTCACCTGGCCAACGATCTTGATCTGGCTGAAGGCGCTCACCGGATTGCTGACGATGATGTTCACCTGCGGCGAGCGGATGAACTCCTCGAGCACTTTTTCGATGTCGCGGGCCAGCTCGGAAGGGGTCTTGCCCACCGCCACCATGTCCTGGACCAGCGGCGTGGTGATCTTGCCGTCGGGACGCACCGGGACCGTGGTGCTGAGCTCAGGATTGCGCCACACGAAAATCTGCAGCGTGTCGCCGGGGCCCACGATGTAATTCGGGCTGATGTCGGCTGCCGGGGCGGGAGACGGGACCTGGATGGCCGGCGGCGGCGCGACCGAGGTCGCCGGGGCCTGGGCGACGGCGGCCCGGTTCCAGACGAACGGGGAAGTCCAGACGAGCAAGGCGAGTACGGAGAAAACCTTCATGAATTGGCAAGCCTGGATGACTTAAACGCAAGAATGCGCTGGAAAAATTCGAGCGCAAGGTTAGCAGAAACCCTTATTCGCTCGGGGCTTGCGCCCTGCCGCCTATTCCCGAAAGCGTGACTTGGATCGACTTTCTCAGCCGCCTCGGACGGCGGGGCCCGCCAACTGACTCAGCAGGCCTTGAGCCTCTGTCCGACTGGGGAACTTGGCAGGGCTATTCAACAATTCCTCGAGCATCCGGCGGGCCTCGGCCTGTCGATTGCCCCGCGCCAGTGCCGATGCGAGGTGGTAGCGGATTTCGGGATCGGCGTCGGGTCCGCTCGCCGCCCTGGTGAGATAAGTCAGACCCTCTTCCACCTTTCCGTCTTCGACCAGGATCCAGCCCAGCGTGTCGAGCACTCCGGCCGATTGCGGCGCGAGTTTTGCCGCCTGCCGCGCGAGGTCGATGGCGCGCGCATCGCCCGCCTGGTGATAGAGCCAGGCGAGATTGTTGAGCGCCACCACGTCCTGGGGACGCGACCTGAGCATGGCGCGGTACTCGCTGATGGCGCGCTCGCGCTCGCCGGACCGCAACGCCGCGTCGGCCAGCATGGCCCGCGCGGCCTCGTCGCCGGGATTGGCTTTCAACCAGCGCGCGAGCAGCTCGGTGGCATCGCCGGCATTGCCGGCGACCGCCGCGCGGTAGAACTTTTCCGCCAGCGAGGCACTGGCCTTGAGGTTGTAGGCCGCACGATATGCATCGAGCGCGGCGGGAAAGCGGCGCGCGGCGGTGGCGATGTCGCCCTCGAACGTCAGCGCCACGACGTCGCGCGGATGCGCGGCGCGATAGGCCGCGGCGCGCGCCTGCGCGGCGGCAATATCCCCTGCTTCTATCTCGCTGAATGCGAGCGCGCTCTGCGCCGGCAGCCAGTCGGGTTGTATTTCGGCGGCACGGTTCAGCGATATGCGTTCGGCCAGCTTCTGGCCCAGCGCATGTTGCGCGCGTGCCATGTTGAACCAGCTCACGGCGTTGTTTGCGTCGATGCCGGTGGCGGCGCGAAACAGCGCGATCGCCTGGTCGGCTCGTCCCGCGTTCAGGTTGAGCAGACCCGCGGCGTTGTGCACCTCGGCCCGCTTCGGCGCGAGCGCAATGGCCTCGGCGATGAGCTCGTCGGCCTTCCTGATCGCGCCACTGCGCAGCGCGAGCTGCGCCAGGCGCATGCGCGCGTCGATGGAATTCGGGCGCGCGGCCCGCACCGCCTCGAAGTGCGTGCGCGCGGAATCAAGGTCGCCTCCGACCATGGCCATTTCGCCGGCGGCCATGTGCGCCGCCGCGTTGCCGGGTTGCATCTCGAGCAGCCGGGCGATCGCCGCGCCCGCCGCCTTGCGATCGCCGGCGGTCCATTCGAGCTGGCCGAGCACGAGCAGCAGGCTCGACGGGTCGACGCCGCGCGCCAGCGCATCGTTGAGCGCGCGGCGCGCCGCATCGTAGTCGCCGGAGCGCGCATACAGCGCCGCGGCCAGATTGGCGAGATAGGGGCTCTTCGGGTTCGCGGCGAGCATCGATTCGATCTCGCGGCGCGCCGCGACCGTGCCCTCGCTGGCCGCGATGCCGCTCAACAAGGCGGCGGCGCGCCGGATGTCGTCGGCGTTTTCACCGCCCTTGCGCAACAGCTCCACCGCCTTGTCGGGCTGCCCCGCCTGTAGATAGGCGCTGGCGAGTTGCGAGGCGAGTCCGCGATTCTGCGGGTCCTGCTCGAGCATCTCTTCGAGCAGCACGACGGATTGCTGCGCACCCAGTTTGGAACGCGCCGCTTCGATGAGCGCGTTGACCTGCGTGTCGCCGGGCTGGTTCGCAAGCGCCGGCCCGAGCATGCGCAATGCGCCATCGGGGTTGTCGAGCTGCAGCCGGACCTGCGCCAGCAACTGGCGCGCGCCGGCGTGCGCCGGATTCTGCACGAGCACGTCGTTGAGCTCGGTGCTGGCCTGCTGGGCGTTGCCTTCGGCGAGCAGCGCCATCGCCAGCAACATGCGCGCTTCGAGAAAACCCGGCGCGGTCTGCTTCAGCTTGCGCAACCTGGCCACGGCGCCGGTGTAGTCGTTGTTGGCCATGAGGATGCGGCTGGCGATGTACATCGCCACCGGCGTTTCCGGCGCGATTCGCGAGAGGCCGGCCGAGGTATCCGCCGCTCCCTTGATGTCACCCGACTGCAGCTGCGCCTCGGCCAGCGCCACGAGCATGTTGACCTGGCGCGGCACCGGAAGCTGGCGCGCGGAAAGTTTTCGCGCGTGGTCCAGCGCGTCGATGGTTTTCTGGAAGTCGCTGCTGCCCGCCAGCGCGAGGCCGTAGGTGAGCCACGCTTCCGCCGACTCCGGCGCCTCCTGCGTGAGCGCCAGCAGGCCGGCTTGTGCGCCGGCGCGATCGCCTTGCGCGAAGCGGGCTTCCAGCGCGCCCGCGCGTGCCTCGTTCAATTTGCCGTCGGCCGCCGCGGCGGCCTCGAATGCCTGTTGCGCCTCGCGGAACCGGCCGAGGCGCATGAGCGCGTAGCCCTGACGCAATTGCTGTTCGCCGGGCGGCAGCAGTTGCGGGTTGCTGGTGAGGCGCTGCAATGTCTCTTCCGCCTTGCCCTGCGCGATCGCGAGGCGGATCTCGAGCCTGGCGCGTCGTTGCTCATCCACCGGGCCTTTGATCTTGCCCAGCTCCTGTTCCGCGCCGCGCACGTCACCCAGCCACAAAGCCGCTTCGGCGAGCAGCAGGTGCGCCTGGTCGAAGTCGGGTTTCTTCTGCAGCGCGTTCTTGAGCTCGACGACAGCCGCGCCGTAGTTGCCGGCGGCCATCGCCGCATCGGCGCGTTCGACACGCGTCTCGGGGCTTGCGAACCGGTCGCATCCCGCTAACAACAGCAGCACACAAATCGCAACCGATGGCCGCATCGCCCCTCTCCTCGTCACCGTTCCCCGATGCCTATTTTTCCATTCCCGATTCGCGCGCGAAACGCGCGAGGCGCGCGCGCGCCGCCGGGCAGTCCCGCACGCAACGCGTGCGCAGGACCAGCGCCGACGACAGCGGATCGTCGCCGAGCGAGGCGACACCGTAACGCAGTTGCGCGCGCAGCGCGTCGACATCGCGGTGATCGCCGACGCGGTACGCGTACCACACCAGCCAGTCGTCGCCCTCCAGGTACTGCGCCTTCATTTCGCGCCAGCGCCCGTCCGGCGCGACGACGTTCGAACGCGACTGCATGTCCGGACCTTGCGGGCGATTGGCGTATCCCGCCAGTTCACGTCCCTGCTCCTGCTGCAGGTAGAACGCCCGGTACACGTCCACGGCCGCGCCGTCGCCGTAGAAGGTGCGCGCGGCGAAGCCGTCGGCGTTGACGAACTCGGCGGGGCGCGGCTCCGGTGGAGCTGCCACTTCACGCCAGCCGGCGACCGTGCGCGGCAGGTCGACCAGGGCGGCGCTTTGCGCGGATGCACGGTTGGTGTCCAGCCATTGCCACACCCCGGGCAGCGCCAGCGTGACGCAGGCCAGCGCCACGCCGAGCGGCGCCAGCGGCGCGGCCCGCGGCGGCGGCTCCGCCGCAACCGGCGCTTCGGCGATCCAGCGACGCACGATCAGGAAGTAGATAGCCATCGCCACCGCGAACATCACCCAGCCGAACGTGTAGTGCTCGCCGCTCACCAGGTAATGGCGCATGTCGGTCAGGTGGCCGGCAACGACAATAATGGCTATGCGCAGCCAGTTCGTGAGCAACGCCATGACGATGGCCAGCGCCACCAGCTTCAGGCGCGTGGCGAAGCGGTCACGATGCAGCTCACCGTAGAACACCGCGATGGCGACGCCGACGATGAAGAAGTGCAGGCCGCTGCAGCCGCCGGCGATTTCGAACACCCCGGCGGGGATCTGGAAGTGCAGCCCGTCGAAGTACACGGGCAGGCCGATGAGGCTGAGGACACCGCGCACCGCGAAGGCCGACAGCCATTGCAGCAGCGCGTTGAGCGAGTCCCAGACCGGGACCGTGAAATAGGCGTACAACACGGGCAGCCACAGGTAGCGCATGGCCGCGGCGCCGAACGCCGCCCACACCGCGCAGAACGCGATCAGCGGCAGCAGCGCCTGGTGGCCGATCTGCACGCCGGCACGCAGCAGCACGAGCCAGGCGATTCCGAGCGCGAGCCCGCACACGCATCCCACCCACGAAGGGCGCAGCGTCACGCGTGACAACGCGTCGCGCTGATGCCAGATGAGGAAGCAGCACAGGGCCACCACCAGCGCGCCGTGCGTGTAGGCGCGATTGACGGTGTCGGTCCAGCGCACGATGAAACTCTGCGTCGTCGGCCACAGCACCAGGAACGTGCCTGACAACAACAGGATGGCGAGGACGGGGCGCGCGAAGCGCGCCTTGAAATCGGTGTCCGGGCTCAATTCGCGATTCCGTACTTTTCCATGAGGTCGTAGAGCGTCGGCCGGCTCACGCCCAGCAGGTCCGCGGTGTGCGAGATGTTGCCCTGCGTGATGGCCAGCGCCTGGCGGATCGCCTGGCGTTCCGCGCGCGTCCGCACTTCCTTGAGATTGAACAGCAGCTTGCCATCGCCGCTCTCTTTCAGGTTGAGGTCTTCGGCCGTGAGCAGCGCGCTCTCGCCCATGATCATCGCCGTCTTCACGCGATTCTCGAGCTCGCGCACGTTGCCCGGCCACGAATACGCCTCGAGCGCGGCAATGGCGTCCTGCGTGAATCCGCGCCGCGGCTTGCTCTGCAGCCCGGCGAACTTGCGCAGCATGGTGTGCGCCAGCGCCGTCGGGCCGCCCTTGCGCTCGCGCAGCGGCGGAACTTCCACGGTGACTTCGCCGATGCGGAAATAGAGGTCCTGGCGAAACCGGTTCTCGGCGATGAGCGCCTGCAGGTCCTTGTTGGTGGCGCACACCACGCGCACGTCGACCGGGATTTCCTGCCGGCCGCCGACGCGCTCGATGACGTGGTCCTGCAGGAACCGCAGTAGTTTGGCCTGCAGCGCCAGCGGCATGTCGCCGATCTCGTCGAGCAGCAGCGTGCCGCCGCTGGCCACCTCGATCTTGCCGGGCGTGGTCTTGCCGGCGCCGGTGAAGGCGCCCTTCTCGTAGCCGAACAGCTCGCTTTCCAGCAGTTGCTCGGGGATCGCCGCGCAGTTGATGGCGACGAAGCGCGCGCCGTTGCGGCCGCTTTGCGCGTGCACCGCGCGCGCCACCAGTTCCTTGCCCGTGCCGCTCTCGCCGAGGATGAGCACGGTGGCATTGGTGGGCGCCACCTTCTCGATGCGCCGGCACACCTTGAGCATGGCGTCGTCGGTGGCGACGAAACCCTCGAGCGGCGAAGAGGACTGCGTCTCGAGCAGCAGGCGGTTCTGCCGCTCGAGCGCGTACATGTGGAACGCGCGGCTCACCAGCAGGCGCAGCACTTCGATGTCCACCGGCTTCTGGTAGAAATCCCAGGCGCCGAGCGACACGGCGCGCACCGCGTTGTCGCGATCGTTGTTGCCGGTGACGACGATGACCTTGGTGGTGGAATCGACGCTCAGGATTTCCGACAGCGTGGCCATGCCTTCGCCGACGCCTTCCGGGTCGGGCGGCAACCCGAGATCCTGCAGCACCACGCGCGGTTCATGACGGCGCAGCAGCGCCAGCGCTTCGGCGCGCGTGGCGGCCATCAGCACTTCGTATTCGTCAAAGCACCACTTGAGCTGCTTCTGCAGCCCTTCGTCGTCTTCGACGATCAGCAGCTTTAGTTTGTCTTCCGCCACGCCGGCAGCCTAATGCAGAAACGCGTGCCCCGCCCGGGAGCACTGCACACCTCGACGTCGCCACCGAGGTCGCGCGCGTACTCGCGCGCCTGGTAGGCGCCGATGCCCATTCCCTTCGCACCCTTGGTGCTGTCGAACGGCCGGAACAGCCGGTGCCGCAGGAAATCCTCGTCCATCCCCGCGCCGTTGTCGACCACGGTGAGGTGCGCCTCGTCGCCCCGCATCTGTAGTTCGACGCTCACGGCGCCCGTGGGCGGCGTGGCTTCCTGCGCATTGCGTATCACGTGTTCGAGCACGGCCGCGAGGCGATCGGGATCGGCCGACACCTGCACGCCGGCGAGATCGCCGTTGACCGAGACCGCCGGCTGCCGCGCCACCGCGCGCGCCACGGCCGCCTGCACGGCGGCCTCGAGATCCACCGCGCGCCGCGTGCCCTGCGTTTCCCGGCGCTGCAGCTGTTCGATGAGCCGCGTCATGCGCTCCGAGGTATTGCGGATGGTGCCGACGGCGTCATCGAAGAACACCGGGTTGTGCCGGTGGCGCTGCGCGTTGGCCACTAACAACTGCAGCTGCGCCACGGAGTTCTTGAGGTCGTGCATGACGAAGGCCGCGAACCGGTTGTAGGCATCGAACTGCCGGCTTTCGGCGAGCTGCTCGTCGGCGCGGCGCTGCGCGAGCTGCACGGCGACGTTGCGGCCCACGGTCTTGAGCAGGTCGCGGTCTTCGTAGTTGGTGTCGAAAGGCTGCGGCGGCGCTGCCAGCACCAGCATTCCGAGCAACTGGTCGCCGACGAACAGCGGCGCGATGAGGCGCCACGGGCAGCCCTGGCCCAGCCAGGCAGGCAACGCCAGATCTCCGTAGAGCTGTGGCTGCGCCGCGTATTCGTGGAGGTCCACCACCCACTGGCGCGCCTGCAGGAATCGCGGCAGTGGATCGTTCACCGCGACGGGCGTGCACTCCGGGAACGCCACCCGGTCTTCGGGCCAGGCCGCCTGTAGATAGAACTGCCTGCCCGCATCGTCGCGCAGCAGCAGCAGGCCGCGCGGGCTGTCGAAGATCTGCGCCACCGCGCGGATGGCGTTGCGGCGCGCGTCGGTTTCCTCGCCGATCGACAGCGTCTGCACGAAACGCAGCCACTCGAGGCGGTAGTCGTACTTGTTGCGGTAGAAATGCGTGGCGATGAACACGCGCAGGCGCCGCAGCGGCCATTCCGCCAGCAGGAAGCCGATCAGCAGTGCAACTGCGGTGCCGAGGAACAGCGCCTGCAGCGGCGCGCCCCACTCCCCGGCGTGCGTGCGCGCGTAATACGCCCCGCCCACGGTGACGCCGACATACAGGCACAACACGATCAGCGTGGAGGCGTAAAAGGCGAACTGCCGCGAAATGAAAACGCGCGGCGGCGGAACGGGCATCAGCCACACCGCGCGCATGAGCGGCCAGACCGACAACACGCAGAAGGCGATGCGCGGCGCGACCCAGTCCGGTCCTCCCGCGCCGACCTCCCGGGCAGTCAGGGGCAGGTAGTTCAGCGCATCGAAGGCGAACTGCGCGGCCGCGGCGGCCGCGCACCAGCGGATCGCCCGCACCGCCGCGGGAGACGCGTGCCGCCACACGTGCAGCGCGGCGACCAGGGTTCCGAGCGCGGCGACGAAGCCGACCGCGGCCAGCAAACCCGGGTAGATCGCCGCGGGCTGGTAGCCCGAAGCCCAGCCGATCACCGCGGACGCCACCATCGCGATGCCGGCCGCGAACACGGTGCGCCGCAGCCAGCGCGGGAACTCGCGGGTAGTTAGTGATTCCAGCGCGACGAACCACGCCGCGATGCGCAGCCCGTCCGCGGCAAACACGCCCCAGCCCGCCACCGCTTCGTGCCGCGCCTGGAATGCCATGAGCGCCGCCCAGGCCGCGCTGACCACCGCGGCCACGGCCGCATGACGCGCCGCCTCGCTCTGTCCGCGGCGGATGAGCAGAACCACACCCGCGGCCAGCATCAGGCAGGCAGCCAGGGGATAGAGGAGGACGAAGGTCACGGGAGCGACCGTGCGGCTACCGCGCTAGCGCGCGCCCTTGCCGAGCAGGATGACTTCCACGGTCTGCAGCAGGATCAGGATGTCGAAGACCAGGTCGTGGTTCTTCACATAGAAGAGGTCGTACTGCAGTTTCTCGACGGCATCCTGTTCCGAGGCGCCATAGGGATAACAGAGCTGCGCCCAGCCGGTGATCCCGGGCTTCACGCTGTGGCGCTCGCGATAGTAAGGAATGGTCTCGGCCAGCGTGGCGACGAACTCCGGTCGCTCGGGGCGCGGCCCCACGAAACCCATGTCGCCGCGCAGCACGTTCCACAACTGCGGCAGTTCGTCGATGCGCAGCTTGCGCAGGTACTTGCCCACGGGCGTGATGCGGTTGTCGTTGGTGGTGGCCCACTGCGCGCCGTTGCGCTCGGCGTCGACGCGCATGCTGCGGAACTTGAGCACGCGGAAGATCTTGCCTTCGACGCCCACGCGATCCTGGCCGTAGAAGATCGGCGCCGAGAATCCGTCGGTGAGTTTGATGGCGAGGATGGTGAGCAGCATGATCGGCGACGCCACCAGCAACAGCGCGAAGCTCGCGATCAGGTCGAACACGCGCGCCGAGGTGAGGCGCATGCCGTCACGGCGGAAGCCGGGGCCGAAGATCATCCAGCTCGGCGTGAGCACTTCCAGATGCACCTTGCCGGTCTCGCGCTCGAGGAAGGTGATCTGGTCGGAGATCAGGATGCCCGCCAGCCGGCAGTCGAGCAGTTCCTTCAAAGGAAAATTGCGGCGGCGGTCGTCCATGGCCATGACGATCTCGTCGATGCCCTGGGCCCTGGCGTATTCGACGAGGTTGCCGTTGGGGCGCACGACCCGGTCTTCGGACACCGCCACCTCTTCATCGCCGGCGGGCACGAACGCGATGAGCTTGAAGCCACGCTGGTCGGCGCGACGGCGCAGCCGTCCGAGCCGCGCGGCATTCGCACCCGCGCCGAACACGAGCACGCGACGCTTGAAGATGTCTTCGTCGATGAGCCGCTGCGCGACGCCGCGCACCAGCACCAGCAGGAACCACGCGATGACGAGCGTGGCGACGAACTCCTGCCAGTGGTAGGCGTACCTGGGCCAGTTGCCGAGCAGCAGCGCCGCCAGCACACCGCCGGCGGTGACGCTCATGGTGATTCGCAGCACGATGCCGGCCATGCGATCGCGCATGCGGCGCGTGAACAGCCCCATCGAGACCATGGCGATGATGACGCAGCCGCCGAACACGACCGCCTGCGTCCACGAGACCCAGAAATCGATCTTCGGCCCGCTCGCCAGCCGACAACCCAGGCGGCTCGCCGCCAAAACCGCTACCGACTCGGCAACCCACAGGAGCGCTAACGCCGGGTGCCAAGTTTTTCCGAAAAAACCTATACGCATGTGGGTTTTAGTTTAGGCAGGAACCTGACACGTCAGGACGAGCACCAACCCACCGGCACTCGCAAATGTGCGACCTGTCGCAAACAAAGGTGGCGTCCCCAGGGGGATTCGAACCCCCGTTACCGCCGTGAAAGGGCGATGTCCTGGGCCTCTAGACGATGGGGACGCAGAAAGTTGTTTGGTGGAGCCAGACGGGATCGAACCGTCGACCTCTTGCATGCCATGCAAGCGCTCTCCCAGCTGAGCTATGGCCCCACGCGAGGCGCGGCAAGTTACGGTCAGGTCTCAGGTATGTCAAGTAAACAAAACCGACTGCGTCACAACGCCGGTGTATGGGTTCCGGGTACGGGTTCACCTTATTTCGAGATCCCGAGTCTCCCTGTGTCTGTCGGTGGTGACACGTTGAAATATGTTTTTTGGCACGTTCTACTGGCATCAGAGCAAAGGGCAAACCCGTCGTGAGACGGGGACGCAAAGCTTCCGGTCTGAGGCGCCAAGGTGGTGACAGATAGCGGGGTTGCCGGCATTAGCGATGCGCTGCTGCGCCGCATGCCGTCATACCTCGATCTTCTCCGCAAGACGCTTCGGTATGTAGAGCAGTCAATTGATAGGACCGAACATGCGCAATTGCGGCAGACATATTGTTTTACTCGCGCTCGCGTCATTGACGCTCGCCGCCTGCGGCGGCGGAGGCGAAGCGGCTGACGGCGCGCCTGGCTCGACCAATCTGCCCCCCATCATCGCCGGCACACCCACCACCACCCTGGCCGCCGGCAGCTTCTATTCGTTCACGCCCACCGCCGGCGATCCGAACGGCGACGCGCTGACCTTCCGCGCCACCAACGTCCCCACCTGGGCGACCTTCAGCACCAGCTCGGGCGCCCTGACCGGCACGCCGACCGAAGCCGACGTGGGCATGACCGAGATGATCACCATCGAGGTCACGGATTCGAGGGCGGTCACGCAGTTACCCGCCTTTCGTATCCAGGTGAGCAGCAACGCCACCACCCCGCCCCCGGGAGTCAACGTGGCGCCGACGCTGCAAGGCACGCCCGCCACCACCGCCACCGTGGGCCAGACATACACGTTCGCGCCCGTTGGCGATGACGCGAATGACGATCCGCTGACGTATTCGTTCACGAACTGCCCCGCCTGGATGAACTGCGAGACGGCGACCGGCCGCGTATCGGGCACGCCGGCCACGGCGAACATCGGCAGCACCGGCGCAATCGTCATCATGGTCAGCGACGGCCAGGCGACGGCGCAGATCCAGTTCACCCTGACGGTGCAGGCGCCTCCCGCGACCCCGCCGGCCAACCGTGCGCCCACGATCACCGGCACCCCCGCCACCGCCGTGACCGTCGGCAACAATTACGCCTTCAACCCGGTCGGCAGCGACGCGGACGGCAACACGCTCACTTATTCGATTCAGAACCAGCCGTCCTGGGCTACGTTCAGCGCCACCACCGGCCGCCTTTCGGGCCGGCCGACCGCGGCCAGCGTCGGCACCTCGGCGCGTATCACCATCACGGTGTCGGACGGCACGGCCACGGCTTCGCTGCCCTCGTTCACCATCCAGGTGAACGCGCAGACGAATCGCGCGCCGACCATCTCGGGTACGCCGGTGCTGTCGCTGAATGCGGCGGTCGCGTACTCGTTCCAGCCAAGCGCCAGCGATGCCGACGGCAACACGCTGACCTTCAGCATCCA
This sequence comes from Steroidobacteraceae bacterium, assembly GCA_035765415.1. GTDB lineage: Bacteria > Pseudomonadota > Gammaproteobacteria > Steroidobacterales > Steroidobacteraceae > CADEED01. Next base: position 59,797 of record DASTXR010000043.1, read on the forward strand.
GAATCGCCCGACCTGGGCCACGTTCAATACGTCCACGGGCCTGCTCTCGGGCACGCCGGCGCTGACGCACGTCGGAACGTTCTCGAACATCATCATCTCGGTATCGGATGGCACGGCATCGGCCTCGCTGCCCGCCTTCGCGCTGACGGTGCTGCAGACCGCCACCGGCTCGGCGCTGGTGAGCTGGACCGCGCCCACCACCAACACCGACGGCAGCGCGCTCACCAACCTGGCGAGTTATCGCGTGCTGTACGGACGCAGCTCGGGCTCGCTCGACCAGATCGTCACGGTGAACAACCCGGGACTGACCAGTTATACGGTGGAGAACCTCGCGCTCGGCACCTGGTACTTCGCCGTCGTCGCGGTAAACACCACCGGCGGCGAAAGCGACATGTCGAACGTCGCGACGAAGACCGTCAACTAGACAGCGACTTGTCCAGGCGCGCCAGCGTGCGCGCCTGGCCGAGCAGCGCCAGCGTGGCGTCGATGGGCGGGGACACCGTGCCACCCGTCACCGCCACGCGCAGCGGCTGGGCGATCTTGCCGAGCCCCAGCGATTTCTCCTTCGCCAGCCCTTCGAGCGCCGCATGCACCACCGGCGCGGTCCATTCGCTCGCCGCGGCGAAACGCGTGCGCAATTCCGACAGCAGCGCTTTCGCATCCGCGGTCAGGTGTTTCTCCGCCGCTTTCGGATCCAGCGTGATCTCCTCGGCGAAGAAGAAGCGGCTGTTCTCCGCCATCTCCTTCAGCGTCTTGGCGCGCTCGCGCTGCGACAGCACGATGCCTTCGAGCAGCGCGTCGTCCTGCGAATAGATGCCCATGCGCGCCAGGTGCCAGCGCAGGTGCGGCACCATGTCCTTAGGCTGCGCGCGAATCATGTGCTGCTGGTTGAGCCACAGCAGCTTTTCCAGGTTCAGCGCCGAGGCGCCCTTGTTGATGTCGCGCACGTCGAAGGCCGCGATCATGTCGTCCCGCGTGAAGAATTCCTGGTCGCCATGCGACCAGCCGAGCCGCACGAGGTAGTTGAGCAGCGCCTCGGGTAGATAGCCCTGGTCCTGGTACTCGAGCACGCTGACCGCGCCGTGACGCTTGGAGAGCTTGGCGCCATCGGGCCCGAGGATCATCGGCACATGCGCATACACCGGCACCGGCTTGCCCAGCGCCAGCAACATGTTCATCTGGCGCGGCGTGTTGTTGAGGTGGTCGTCGCCGCGGATCACGTGCGTGACGCCCATGTCGGCGTCGTCCACCACTACGCAGAAGTTGTAGGTGGGTGTGCCGTCCGAGCGCGCGATGATGAGATCGTCGAGCTCCTTGTTCTGAAAAACGACGGGGCCATGGACGACGTCATCCACGGTAGTCGCGCCCTCTTCCGGATTCGCGAAACGCACCACGGGCGGACGTCCGCTTGCAGGCCCCGGGCCCTTGCCGTGGCGGCAACGTCCGTCGTAGCGCGGTTTTTCCTTGCGGGCCTGCTGGTCGGCACGCATGGCGTCGAGCTCTTCCTTGCTGCAATAGCAGTGATAGGCCGT
>DASTXR010000044.1:0-32260 GCA_035765415.1 Steroidobacteraceae bacterium
TTTTCCTAGCAAAAAGGGTCAGTCCTGGAGGGCTGACCCCTTTTGCTAGGAAAAGGGGGCTGCCCCCCTCAGGCGTCAGTACCAGATGTTGTAGAGCACATCGAGGACCACGCCGGTGGCGATTGCGGTCAGCAGAACGTCGTTGCCGACGCGCACCCAGTGATAGCCATAAGGCGGGGCGTAGAGCCGGTACGGGTGCCAGTCGTACACGATGTACGAATGACCGTAGTAGGCGCGCGGCAGGTGGTCGCCACGGTGCCACACGCGGTGGTGGTAGCCGTGCGGCGCATGGTAGGCGCCGTAGTGATAGCGATAGCGCGCGTAGTCGCGGCGGTCGTGGCGGCGGTTGTCCCAGTAGTTCGGGTGCTTGTTCCAGTCGCTGCGATGGCGATCCCAGCCGCGATGGCCGTTCCAGTTGTTGTTGCGGCTGTCATGACGGTTGTTGCCGCTGTAATTGTGGCGGCCGTCATTCCAGTCCCGGCGATCGTGCTGGTTGCGATTGTGATCGTTGCGACCGTTGTTCCAGTCGTGGCGATTGCTGTCGTTGCGATGATCATTGCGATTGTCGCCACGATGACCGTTGCGGTCATGCCCACCGCCATGATTCGGCGGCGCGTGGTTGCCACGATCGCGCCGGTCATGGTCGTTGCGCTGGTGGTTGCCACCACCACGATCGTTGCCACGATGGTCGTTGCCGCGGTTGTCGTGACCGCGATGGTTGCCGTGATTGTTGCCGTCATTCCGGCCTTCATGACGCGCGGCGCTCTTCACGCGTTCGGCGACCTTGGACTCGAAGTCCTTGGCGGCGAAGGCAGGGGCGCTCACGAGCAGCGTGGCGACGAGAACAAGGGTCACTGGGTTTTTCATCTTCTGTCTCCTCCGCGGATCCGTTTCGATCCGTTGCGGAGCCAGTATCGATGGCGAACCCTGAGCGCCGGCTGAACGTTTTCGTTCAGGTTCGTTCAGGTTGTTCAGCTTCCGCGGGCCGCGGCCGGCCTGATCTGGATCAGGGCGCTCGCTGCCGACAGCGCCGAACATTACGTCCTATGAACCTCTCGGTTTCCGCTGACAGAAATGTGAATCGCTGCGCGTTGTTCGACTACGGATTCCGCCCGTTCTTCCTGCTGAGCGGCTGCTACGCACTCGCGATCGTCCCGATCTGGCTGTACCGGTTCGCGCATGCCGCGACGCCGTTCGGCGCGCTTCCGACCTTGTACTGGCATTCGCACGAAATGCTCTACGGTTTCGTCATGGCCGCGGTGGCGGGATTCCTGCTGACGGCAGTGCCGAGCTGGACCGGCGCCCGCGGTTTCGCCGGGCGGCCGCTCATGATCATGGTGGGCCTGTGGTTCCTGGGCAGGGTCGCCATGAGCACCGTGGGCGACGTGCCGTTCTGGCTGACGGCCACGGCGGAACTCAGCCTCCTTCCGGCGCTGCTCGTGCTGCTCGCGCCTCCGATCCTTCGCAGCGCCAATCGCAATGCGCCGCTGCTGGCCGTCGTCAGTGTGCTGTGGCTCATCGATGGCGCGTTCCTCGTCGGGCTCCAGCGCGGCGACGCGGCGCTCGCTGGCGGCGCCATGCGTCTCGCCATCGATCTGGTGTTGATACTCGTGACGGTGATCGGTGGACGCATCGTGCCGGCGTTCACCGCGAACGCTTTGCGCCAGCGCGGCGAGACGGTCAGCACCGTCACGCGTCGCCCGGTCGAAGTCGCCGCGATCGGAACGATGATCGCGATCGCCATCACGGATGTGTTTGCGCCGAATTCATTCCTGAGTGGATTGCTGGCCGCATTCGCCGCACTGGCGCACGTCATCCGGCTCAGCGGGTGGCGCAGCTTCAGGACGCGGGGCGAGCCCATTCTCTGGATCCTGCACGTCGGTTACGCCTGGTTGCCCGTCGGGCTCGCGATGAAGGCGAGCGCGCTGCTCGGCGACGCCGCCTGGGCCATGAAATGGCAGCACGCGCTCACCGCGGGCGCCTTCGCAACCATGATCCTCGCCGTGATGACGCGTGCATCGCTCGGCCATACCGGCCGGCCTCTCGCGGTTCCGCGAGCGATCACGGTCGCATATCTGCTGGTCACCCTTGGCGCCGTGCTGCGGGTATTCGGCGTTGCCGTGTTTCCGGAGCGCTACCTGCTGACTGTGACGTTGTCGGGACTGGCGTGGGTGTTGAGCTTCGGAATCTTCGTCGTGGTGTACGCACCCATTCTGTGGAGTCCGCGCGCGGACGGAAAACCTGGTTGAGCCACATGAACACCCAACTCGAGTTCGATGCCGACCTGCTGCGCCGATACGACCGGCCCGGCCCGCGCTACACCTCGTATCCATCCGCGCCGCAGTTTTCGTCGCGGTTCACCGATGCCGATTTCAGGCGCCAGGCCGCTCGCAGCAACCAGGAGCCGATTCCGCGCGACCTCTCGCTGTACGTGCACGTCCCGTTCTGTTTCTCGCCGTGTTTCTACTGCGGGTGCAACCGGATCATCACGCGCGACCTGCGGCGCGGCGCGCCGTACGCCGAACGGCTGGTGCGCGAGGCGGAAATGGTCGCGCCACTGTTCGATCGCGATCGCGACGTCGTGCAATTGCACTTCGGTGGCGGGACACCGAATTTTCTCGAGCCGCAGGCGCTTGCCGGCCTGGTCGGGAGCCTCGGAAGGTTTTTCCACTTCTCGACCGGGAGAACCCGGGATTTTTCCATCGAGCTCGATCCGCGCAGCGTGCGCGACGGCGACATCGCGGCGTACGCAGCCATGGGTTTCAATCGCGCGAGCTTCGGCGTGCAGGACTTCGACCGCGCCGTGCAGCTGGCGATCAATCGCGAGCAGAGCATCGAGGAAACGCTGCGCGCCATCGAAGCCTGCCGCACCCACGGGTTCCGTTCGGTCAACGTGGATCTGATCTATGGCCTGCCGCGCCAGACGCTCGCGGGCTTTCTCCACACGCTGAACACCATCGTGCTCGCGCGGCCCGACCGCGTCGCGGTCTACGGCTACGCGCACATGCCGCAGAAGTTCAAGGCGCAGCGGCAGATCGACGAGCGCGAATTGCCCGATGCCGCCGAGCGGCTGGCGCTGCTGCAGGTGGCGATCGAACGCCTGACGGCCGCGGGTTACTGCTACATCGGCCTCGATCACTTCGCGCTGCCCGGGGACGACCTCAGCGTGGCGCTCGAGGCCGGAACCCTGCAGCGCAATTTCATGGGTTACACCACGCACGCGGAGTCCGATCTCATCGGCCTGGGCGCGAGTTCCATCAGCCATGTGGGGGACAGCTACAGCCAGAACCATCGCGATCTGCCGCCGTGGGAATCCGCCGTGGACCAGGGCCGATTGCCGGTGGCGCGCGGCCTCATGCTCGACGACGACGATGTGCTGCGCGCGCAGGTCATTCAACAGCTCATGTGCCGAGGTCACATCGACCGGGCGCTCATCGAAACGCGCTTCGAGATCGATTTCGACGTGTATTTCGCCGCGGCGATGACGCAACTCCTGCCGCTGGCCGCGGACGGGCTCGTCGAATTCGCGGGCCCGCGGATTGTTGCCACCTCGCGCGGCAGATTGATGCTGCGTATCATCGCCATGTGCTTCGACCGCTATCTATCGACACCTTCGGTCTCCGATACGCAGCCGCGCCATTCGCGCGCGCTGTAATCCGGTGCGCGTCGCCGGACGCGTGCGCCTGACATGATTCGCCCGCGCGCAGGGTCCAGCCCCATCGCGGATGACGGCGATGAATTCCGCTTCTGCAGCACCTGCGCTTTTTCGTCCGCCTGCCTCGCGCAGGGATTCGACAAATCCAGGCTCGAAGAGCTGCACATGCTGGTGGCGCATGTCGGGCCCTACGAAGAGGGTGCGCACATCTTTCGTGAAGGCGATCCCTTCGAAGCCATCGCGGCGGTGCGCGCCGGCACCGTCAAGACTTATGTCAACGACAGCGAAGGGCGCGAACAGGTCCTCGGTTTCTTCCTGCCGGGCGAGGTGATTGGCCTCAACGCCATTTCCCACGCGCGATATCCCTGCAACGCCGTGGCGCTCGATTCAGTGATGTTGTGCCGGTTTTCCTTTCCGAACATCGCCGCGCTCGCCACGCGTGTGCCCGGCTTGCAGCAGCAACTGTTCCGTCTGCTGAGCGAGGACATCGGCAAGGCGGCGCTGCTCGCCGGCAACTTCACCGCCGACGAACGCATGGCGGCGTTCATCGTGTCGATGTCGCGGCGGCACGCGGCGCGTGGCTTCTCCGCGACGCGTTTCCGGCTCTCGATGACCCGCACCGACATCGCAAACTACCTGCGGCTGGCCTCCGAGAGCGTGAGCCGGGGTTTCTCGCGGCTGCAGGATGCCGGGCTGCTGCATGTCGATCGCCGTGAGATCGAGATCACGGATCTCGCCAGGCTCACGTCCCTGGCACACAATATTCTCAGGGATTGACCTGACCTGGATCAGGGTATCGCTGCCTCCCCGGAGTCACCATGAGTCATCGTTCGTGGAGATGACGTCATGACCGCTACTCGAAAACTCTGGCTCTCCCTCATCGGCCTGTTGCTGGCCTCGTTCACCGTCCTGCTGTGGGTTGGCGGTGAGATCCATCGTGTGATGCCGCCGATACCGGAAGCGGTGGTTTCCGCCGATGGTCAGACGCTGTACACCCGCGCGCAGATCGAGCAGGGCCGGCAGGTCTGGCAGTCGATTGGCGGTCATCAGCTCGGCTCCATCTGGGGTCACGGCAGTTATGTCGCGCCGGACTGGTCCGCGGACTGGCTGCATCGCGAAGCCACCGAGTGGCTGAACCTCACGGCTCGCCGGCAGACCGCGCACGACTACTCCGAATTGCCGGCCGATCAGCAGGCCTCGCTGCGTGCACGCCTGCAGCCGCTGATCCGCGCCAATACGTACGATGAGACCAACGGCACCATCCTGCTGGACGCGGAACGTGCAGCGGCGATCGCGACCGTGGCCAGCCACTATGAATCGCTGTTCGGAACCGATCCGCGACTGCTCGAGCTGCGCAAGGCATACGCGATGAAGCAGGGCACCGTGGACACCGCGGAGCATCGGCAGGCGCTCACGGCTTTCATCTGGTGGTCTGCCTGGTCCGCGGTCACGGACCGGCCGGGCAAGAACGTTTCCTACACCAACAACTGGCCGCATGAACCCCTGGTGGGAAACACGCCGCCGCCGAACCTGCTGATGTGGACGGTGTTCAGCGTGTTGTTCCTCATCGCCGGCATCGCGTTGCTGGGCTGGCACCATGCGCGCCACAAGGACGAGTTGCCGCTCGAGCTTCCGAAGACCGATCCGCTTGCCATGGTGCGCGTCACGCCGTCCATGAAAGCGACCGCGAAGTATTTCTGGCTGGTGATCGCGTTGTTCCTCACGCAGATCCTGCTGGGAGCGATCACCGCCCACTACCAGGTCGAGGGCCAGGAGGCGTACGGTTTCGCGCTCTCCAACTACCTGCCGTATTCGCTGAGCCGCACCTGGCATACGCAGCTCGCGGTGTTGTGGATCGCGACTGCGTGGCTCGGCATGGGCCTGTACATCGGGCCGGCGATCTCCGGGCACGAGCCGAAGTTCCAGCGTCTCGGCGTGAACCTACTGTTCACCTGCCTGGTCATCATCGTCGTCGGGGCATTCACGGGCCAGTGGCTGGCGGTGATGCAGAAGTTAGGCCTGGCGAAGAACTTCTGGTTCGGCCACCAGGGCTGGGAATACGTCGACCTCGGCCGCTTCTGGCAGATCTTCCTGTTCGCGGGGCTCGGCATCTGGCTGACGCTGGTCGGCCGCGCGTTGTGGCCGGCCATCAGGCGCGGCGGTGAATCGAAGTCCATCATCGCGCTGCTGTTCGCTTCCACGGTCTGCATCGGCCTCTTCTACGGCGCCGGGCTCATGTGGAGCGAGCACACGCACATTTCCATGGTGGAGTACTGGCGCTGGTGGGTGGTGCACCTGTGGGTGGAAGGTTTCTTCGAAGTGTTCGCCACCGCGGTCATTGCCTTCCTGTTCACGAGGCTCGGCTTGCTGCGCGTGAGCACCGCGACGGTGGCGGTGCTGTTCGCGACCATCGTGTTCCTGTCCGGCGGCGTGCTCGGCACGCTGCACCACCTGTACTTCACGGGAACTCCGACCGCGGTCATCGCACTCGGAGCGAGCTTCTCCGCGCTCGAAGTGGTGCCACTGGCGTTCATCGGTTTCGAGGCCTATCAGACCTTCAAGCTCGGCAGCGCAACACCGTGGATGCAGCGATATCGCTGGCCGATCATGTTCTTCACGGCGGTCGCGTTCTGGAACGTGGTCGGCGCGGGCTTGTTCGGCTTCCTGATCAATCCGCCACTGCCGCTCTACTACATGCAGGGGCTCAACCTGACACCGCTGCACGGCCACACCGCGTTGTTCGGCGTCTATGGCTTCCTCGGGCTCGGGCTGATGCTGTTCTGCCTGCGGGGCCTCAAGCCCGCCGTGCAGTGGAACGAACGTGCGCTCAACACGGCGTTCTGGTCGTTCAACATCGGGCTGTCCGGCATGGCGCTGCTGACGCTGCTGCCGATCGGCGTCATCCAGCTCGGCGCGGCAATCGAGCACGGCTACTGGTACGCGCGTTCCGCCGATCTCATGCAGACCCCGCTCATCCAGACCCTGGTATGGCTGCGCGTTCCCGGCGACATGATCTTCAGCCTGGGCGCGCTCAGCATCGCGTGGTTCGTGCTGCGCCTGTGGGTGGCGCCGAAACGCATTCCTGACAAGCTGCCCGGCGGCGTCGAGACCACGTGATCGAGTTCTATCCCGAGATCCGCTGGGTTCACATCGCGGCCGTGCTGGCGAGCGGCGGGCTGTTCGCGATTCGGGGAATCGTAATGCTCGCCGGCGCCGGCTGGCACATGGCGGCGCCGCTGCGTTACCTGAGCTACACGATCGACACCGTGCTGCTCACCGCCGCCCTGATGCTGGCCACGGTCCTGCACCAGTACCCCTTCGTTCATGGCTGGCTCACCGTGAAGGTCCTGCTGCTGGTGGTTTACGTGGTGCTGGGTAGTTATGCGCTCAAGCGTGGCGCCACACGCGTCGTGAGGGCCTGGTGCTTCGGCGCGGCTCTGCTGGTGTTCGCCTTCATCGTCAGTGTTGCGCGCGCGCACGATCCGCGCGGCCTGTTTGCCTTGTTGGGGCTGTAATCATTTCGCACGCATGGGACCTTGTACCTACGCATTGCGGCGGTGCGCCGCGGTACTTTACGTATAGGTGCGGGGCCTGATCTGCATCAAAGTGCCGCCCGGCGTTTCGCGCGAAAATTCTCGCCGACGAACAAACTACCAGCCGAGGATTGATCATGATGAAGAATACGATCGCGATGCTGATGGCGGCGACCCTGCTGCTCTCCGCATGCGGCTCAACCGACTCACCCGACTCATCCGGGCAGGAAGTGTCTCATCACCCCGTGGGCCCAACCGGGGGCTCGATGAAGGGCGACCTCGGGCCACCGCAAGGCGACCCGGTGAACGCCGTCCTCACCAGCCCGCCGCTGGTGCCACCCGCGACCAATCGCAAACAACCCGCCAAGGTGATCGTCGAACTCGAAGTGATCGAAGTCGACAAGCCCATTGCCGATGGCGTCACTTACACGTTCTGGACTTTCGGGGGCACCGTTCCCGGCAGCTTCATTCGTGTGCGCCAGGGTGACACGGTCGAGTTCCATCTCAAGAATCATCCCGGCAGCAAGATGCCTCACAACATCGATCTGCATGGTGTCACCGGGCCGGGCGGCGGCGCTGCCTCGAGCTTCACGGCGCCCGGACACGCGTCGCAGTTCACGTTCAAGGCGCTCAACCAGGGCCTGTACGTGTACCACTGCGCCACTGCGCCGGTCGGCATGCACGTGGCCAATGGCATGTACGGTCTCATTCTCGTCGAGCCGCCCGAAGGCCTGCCGCCCGTGGACCAGGAGTTCTACGTGATGCAGGGCGACTTCTACACGGTCGGCAAGTATCGCGAGAAGGGCCACCAGGCTTTCGACATGCAGAAGGCCATCGATGAGAACGCCACGTACGTATTGTTCAACGGTGCGGAATCGGCGCTGACCGGCCCCCAGGCGTTGAAGGCGAAGACCGGCCAGCACATCCGCATGTTCATCGGCAACGGCGGACCGAACCTCGTGTCGAGCTTCCACGTGATCGGCGAGATCTTCGACAAGGTGCAGTACGAAGGTGGCACGCATTTCCAGGAAAACGTGCAGACCACGTTGATTCCCGCCGGCGGCGCCGCGACCGTGGAGTTCCATACCGAGGTTCCCGGCAACTACGTGCTGGTCGATCACTCCATCTTCCGCGCGTTCAACAAGGGCGCGGTGGCCATCCTCGAGGTCAGCGGCGAAGCGCGCGCGGATATCTACTCCGGCAAGCAGGGAGACGAGGTTTACCTCAGCGACAAGCTTTCCAACCCGGCGGCCGTTGAAACCGCCGCTTTGGCCAGCGCCAGCGGCACACTCACGAAGGAGCAGCAGGTGAAGGCCGGAGAAGTCCTGTTCAAGGGCACTTGTTCCGCCTGCCATCAGGATACCGGCGCGGGTATTCCCAGCGTGTTCCCGCCGCTGGCCAAGTCCGACTACCTGCTCGCCGATCACAAGCGTGCAATCGGCATCGTGCTCAACGGCCTCACGGGTCCGGTCACGGTCAACGGCGCCAACTACAACTCGGTGATGCCGCCCATGAGCCAGCTCAATGACGACGAGGTGGCCAACATCCTGACCTTCGCGCTCAATAGCTGGGGCAACAACGGCGGCGCCGTGACCGCCAAGGAAGTGGCGCAGGTCCGCGCCACCACCAAGCGCGCCGAAGGTGCCGCGCACTGAGTACCGGCATGAATCGCGCACACACCTGGCTGATCACGCTCGCGGTGGGCGTCTGCGGTTTCGCGGCGCACGCCGCGGTCGTGAGCGCGCCGATCGCCGGCGGGCGGTTCGAGTCCGTGCTGCCACCAGCGCCGACCGTGAAGACCACGGTCGTAGCGCCGTTCGGGCTCGACGCCGCGCTCGTCAGCAATGCCGACTTCGCGGAGTTCGTGCGCAAGCATCCGGAATGGCGCCGCGATCGGGTGGCCGGGTTGTTTGCCGACGAAGGATATCTGCGCCATTGGGCGAGCGCGGCGCAGCCCGGGCCGCAGATCGCGCGGCAACCGGTCACGCAAGTGAGCTGGTTTGCGGCCAGCGCATATTGCGAGGCGCGCGGCGCACGCCTGCCGCGCTGGTACGAATGGGAGTTCGCCGCGGCGGCCAGCGCCACGCAGCCCGACGCACGCGATGATCCGGCATGGCGCCAGCAGATCCTCGACTGGTATTCGAAGTCCGCGCGCGGCGCGCTGCCGGCGGCCGGCGCTTCACCGGCAAACTACTTCGGCATTCGCGACCTGCACGGCGTGGTGTGGGAGTGGGTCGAGGACGCCGGTTCCATGCTGGTCAGCGACGACAGCCGCGAGCAGGGTGATCCGAACCGCAACCGGTTCTGCGGCAGCGGCGCGCTCAGCCTCGAGCAGAAGGACAATTACGCCATGATGATGCGCATTGCGATGTTGTCGAGCATGAAGGCGTCGTACAGCTCGAGCTCCATGGGGTTCCGCTGCGCCAGTGACGCAGGGGCGGGCAAGTGACTGCGCGGCCAATCCTGCTCTTCGCGCTCGCGGCATTCGCGCTGCTCGCGACCGCGGCGCACGCTTCCGATCGAAGCGCGTCGCTGTACCAGATGCACGAGAAGCTGCTGAACCAGGATGGCCAGGCCATCGATCTCGACGTGTATCGCGGCAAGCCGGTGCTGGTGACGATGTTCTACGGCAGTTGCCCGGCCACCTGTCCCCTGATCATCGACACCCTGCGTGCGGTCGAACGCAAACTCGACGAGGCGCAGCGGCAGCAGTTGCGCGTGCTCCTGGTATCGCTGGATGCCGCGCACGACACGCCCGCGGCGCTGCGGCAGGTCGCGGATTCGCGGCGCATCGACACGTCACGCTGGACGCTGGCGCATGCGGATGCCGCCGCCGTGCGGCGAATCGCGGCTGCGCTCAACGTGCAGTACCGGGAGCTGCCGGACGGGCAGTTCAGCCACTCCACCATCATCTCGGTGCTCGATGAGCACGGAAAAATTCTCGAGCAGAGCGCGGAGCTGGGCCACGCAGACCCCGAAGTGCTGCGCGCGATCAGCGCGCGCTGACGGACGTCGACGCGATCGCGATGTCGTTGGCGACTTCGGCGTCCAGTTCCTTCCAGTCCACGATTCCCACGCGATTGGTCCACACCGGGTTGCGATAAGCCGCGTTTGCGCGTTGCGTGTACTCCGCCCATCGCTGCGCGGCGAGTTTCAGGTGTTCCACCGCTTTCGTGCGATGTCCGGGCTGCAGCGTTTCGCGAAACAGCGCGAGCTCGGTCGCGCCGCGGATTTTCGCCGCATAGTACTGGCCCAGGCTCGCCATGAGCCGGATGTCGGTCAGCGTCGCGTCGAGCTCCGCGTGCCCGCTGGATCCTCGCCGGGAGAATTGCGCTATCGACGCGAAGACGGCCCGGGCTCGCGCATCGATCCGGTCCGCCACCTGCAGCGGCGTCGTGCCCGGCGGAGTCTTGCCGGCAATCACGCCCGCGACATACGCGGGAATGGTGATGTTGCTCGTGCCGGGATGCACCGGCTGGTGGATGAACGTGTCGACGCTGTGAAAGCCGCTCGCGGTTTTCGCGGGTCCCGGCCTGCTGCGGCAGCCTTCGATGTACCACTGGAAATCGAAGTCCGCCCAGTGAAAACCCGTGACCAGTGGATAGATCATCGAGGCGTCCTGCCACATCGCCAGGAATTGTTTCGCGTCGACGCCGGGAAAGCGCTGTGCGACGAGTGCGGCGATTCGTTCGTTGTCGAGGCCCGGGTCGTAACCCATCCGCCCCCACAGCAGGAAGTGCAGCCAGTGTTTTTCGACCTCGAGCTGGCGCGACAGATCGTGGTCGCGCGCGAGGAACTCGCGCCCCCACACCCACATGTCCGAGCCGTAGTAGAAGCCCTGCGTTTTCTCGCCTGGCATCCGGCCGATGAACTCGCGCACGAAGTCGGGCGCGGCCCACCGGTACATCAGGGCGTCGTCGTTGCGCACCGTCCACAGCGTCCGGAGATCGCCTAACGACTCGAGATAACCCTTGTGGAAGGTCTGCGTCGTGGATGAAAGCGCGTGCGCCTGCGCGTATTTGAAACTGAATACGAAGTCCACGTTGGGCTGCCGCGTCAACGGAGCAAACGTTCGCGCGATGTCCTGCGCGCGGGTCTCGTGCTGACGGTGGATCAGCCGAAACTGCCGTGAGGGTTCCGCACGCGCCGCATCCAGGACACCCTGTCCGTAGGTGGCGAATGCCCAGTTCTCCTTGGCTTCGAAGCTGGCGTCGCCCGAGATGGCGCCCATGTTCTCGCCCGCGGTGAGCCCGATGCCGCGCAGCAATGGATAGGTGCGGAACATCTCGCGGACGCTGGCGCGGTAGTAGTCGACCGTCTTCGGATTGTCGATGGCGTCGGTGATGCCGTATTTGCCGTCGACTCCATACGTGAACACGTTCCACGTCATCACGTGGAAATCGATGTTCCGGTCCTTCGCGTAGCGCATCACGCGGCGCCAGAAGTCGATCTTCTGCTCCATGGAGAGTTGCGCGACGATTTCCTTGTTGGCGAGCATCGCAGGCGTCACGAGCCCGACGGTGCGCGTCGAGTAGTCCTCGTCGAAAGCGATCTTCGAACGCCACACATCCTTCAGCGCCACGTCCGGGAATTCGGGCACCTTCACCATCGAAGGGAAGGGGTGCAGGTTCCACAGCGATACGAAGTTGTAGCGATCGCGCGCCAGCGTATCGAGATAGGCGCGCCAGAATTCGAAGTCCCACACGGTGGCGATGTTTTCCTGCGCGGAATCGCTCATGTCCGAGTAACTCGGGTTGCGCAGGTCGAGCGGGATGTTGAACTTGGTGCCGCGCATGGCCATGTGGGGATTGCGATCGGTGTCGGTCACTCCCTCGACGCCGCGCAACTGGATCTGTTCCGCCAGCTCGAGGCCCCCGTACATGGCGCCGCCGGCGTCGCGCGCGATGATGAACAGATCCTCGTGGCCTTCGAACGACTGGCGTCGCAGCGCAAAACCTTCGGCTGCGATGGAAGGAAGCTTCTGCGCAGCAGCCCACCGGTCCGCATCGATGAAGCGGATTCGCACGCGCTCGCGCGTGACGGAATTGAGCTGGCGCCGGTCTTCGCGCCGTACGGTGATTTCACGGGCACGAAGCGCCGCCTCGATGTCATTTGCCGCGAATACATGGGGGCCGGAGGCTTCATCCAGCGAGATCATCGCTGCTGCCGCGTGGGCCACGCCCGCCAGGAGCGCGCAGACGATCAGCCCGGCCGACAGGGCGGTTTTTCCGTTACGCGACATTCCCATCCCCCCATTTCTGCCCGCGAGGCGAGCGTACACTGCGGGCCACATGAATCAGCTTCGACTTCCGGTGTACTTCATCTCCCATGGCGGCGGCCCGTGGTCGTACATGGACGATCCGTCACGCGCCTCATACGCGAAGCTCGAGGCGGCGCTCGCCGCCATGCCGCGGAAGATCGGCCACACGCCGCGCGCGGTTCTCATGATCTCCGCGCATTGGGAGGAGCCCGAGTTCACGCTCACATCGAGTCCCAGACCGCCGATGATCTACGACTACGGCGGTTTTCCTGACTACACCTACCACATCCGTTACGACGCGCCGGGTGACCCGGCGCTGGCGGCGCGCGTGAAGGCTTTGCTCGACGCCGCGGGATTGCCCGCGCGGCTCGATGCGGAGCGTGGTTTTGACCATGGCGCTTTCACGCCTCTCAAGGTGATCTACCCGGACGCCGACGTGCCCGTGGTGCAGTTGTCGCTCAAGCGGGGCCTGGACCCCGGGATCCACCTGGCGCTGGGCCGCGCCATCGCGCCGCTGCGCGACGAAGGCGTGTTGATCGTGGGCAGCGGGCTCAGCTATCACAACCTGCGGCAGTTCTTCAGTCCCGCAGGATATGGGCCGTCACGCGAATTCGACGCCTGGCTGAACGGCGTTCTGCTGGGTGGCAGACCGGAGGATCGGGCCAAACTACTGACCGCCTGGGAGGCCGCTCCTTCGGCTCGCGCGGCGCATCCGCGCGAGGAGCATCTGCTGCCGCTCATGGTGGCGGTGGGGGCGGCCGGCGATGACATGGCAGAACTGGCATATCACGAGAAAGATTTCCTGGGCGGCCTCACGGTTAGTAGTTATCGATTCTTGAAAACCCCGCTATAGTCCCCACTGCCGGTACAACCAATCAAGAACATCCGGCGGGAGTTGCGGCCATGACTGAGTGGTTTGCTTCACACAACAGCGTCGAGCAGATGTTCCTGCTGGCCGCCACCGTCGGTGGAATCATCCTGGTCTTCAGACTCATTCTCACCATCGCCGGGCTCGATCACCATGGCGGCGCCGATGCGGTGCACGTCGACAGCGACGACGGCTTCCAGGCGCTCACCATCCAGGGCATCTCATCGTTCTTTGCGATGTTCGGTGTCGTCGGCTACACGCTCTATCACAACGCGGCGCTCGGAATGGTGCTCGCGCTCTCGGGGGCGATCGCCGCCGGTGTCGTCTCCGTCTGGATCGTCCACAAGATCTTCCGGTCCATGCTGCGGCTGCAGTCGAGTGGCACCGTCAGCCTTTTTGCCGCGGTCGGCAGCGAAGGCTCGGTCTATCTCACGGTGGGCAAGGACGGCGGGCGCGTGCAGATCAACTTCGCGAATCGCCTGCGTGAATTCGAGGCCGTGTCGGCCGACGGCGCCACGATTCCCACGGGCACGCCGATTCGAGTCCAGAGCGTGACGGCGAATACGCTGGTCGTCGCGCCCGTCGATCGCTGATCAGTCAATCGGGTAGTTAGCGCGCGGCAACGCGCGGAGGGTCTCGCATGGATCTCACAGTCGCATTCCTGCCAGTGGTGGCGTTCGTCTTCATCGTCTTCATCACCATCACGTTCCTGGCCACGCGATACAAGCGCTGCCCATCCGACAAGATCCTCGTGGTGTACGGCAAGGTGGGCAAGGGCCAGTCGGCCCTGTGTATTCATGGCGGCGGCGCGTTCATCTGGCCGCTCATCCAGGACTACACGTACATGAGCCTGACGCCGTTGACGATCCCCATCCCGCTCACCAAGGCGCTGTCGCTGCAGAACATCCGCGTCAACGTGCCGAGCACGTTCACGGTGGGCGTGAGCACCGAAGAAGCCATCATGAACAACGCGGCGGAGCGCCTGCTCAATCTCGCGCAGGATGACGTGGAGAGCATGGCGCGCGAAATCATCTTCGGTCAGCTGCGGCTCACCGTGGCCTCGCTGACCATCGAGCAGATCAACCAGGACCGCGAGAAATTCCTCGACGCGATCCGCCGCAACGTGGCACCGGAGCTCAACAAGATCGGGCTCTATCTGATCAACGTGAACATCACCGACATCACGGACGAGTCGGGCTACATCGAGAGCATCGGCAAGAAGGCGGCGTCCGAAGCCATCAACCAGGCGAAGGTCGACGTGTCCGATCAGGATCGCAAGGGTTCGGTGGGCGAAGCGGAGCAGGTGCGCGAGCGCACCATCAAGGTGGCGCAGAACGTCGCGGAATCCGAGAAGGGCAAGAAGCAGGCCGAGGCCGACCGCCGCATCTACGTGCAGCAGCAGGAAGCGCTGGCCACCATCGGTGAAGCCGAGGCCAATCGCGACTTGCAGATCAAGGTGGCGCAGAACGAGGCGACCTCGGTGCAGGGTCAGAAGCGCGCCGAGGCGGAGAAGCGCATCTTCGTCGAAGCGCAGGAAGCCGAGGCCATCGCCGGTGAGAACCGCGCGAAGGCGCTCATCGCGCAGTCGAACGCCGAACTGTTCGTGCAGTCCGCGCAGGCTTCGCAGCGCGGACAGGTCGCGCAGTTCGATGCGGAGGCGGAAATTCAGCGCGCGCAGGCCAAGGCCGAGTTGCAGAGACTCACCGCGCAGGAGGTCGTGCGCCAGCAGGTCGAGAAGCAGAAGATCACCATCGCCGCGGAAGCCGAGGCGGAGAAGACGCGCCGCGAAGCGCAGGGTGTGGCCGACGCCACGCTGCTCAAATACGAAGCCGAGGCCAAGGGCATCCGCCAGGTGCTCGAGGCCAAGGCGCAGGGCTACCAGGCGCTGGTCATGAGCGCCAACAACGATGCGCGCGCGGCGGCCACGCTGCTGCTCACCGAGAAGCTCGAGCATCTCGTCGCGATGCAGGTCGAGGCCATCAAGGCCATCAAGATCGACAAGGTCACGGTGTGGGATGCCGGTGCCAACGGCAATGGCGGGACGACTACGTCAAACTTCCTGGCCGGCATGGTCAAGAGCCTGCCGCCGCTGCACGACGTCGCCGCGATGGCCGGGCTCGACCTGCCCAAGTTCCTGGGCGACGCGAACATCGCAGCGAAGCTCGACGGCAACGGGCTGCTGCCTCCGCCCAAGTAATGGGGACATTCCTGATTTGCTAGCAAAAGGGGACGGGGCTCGGTGGTGGAGCGTCAGCACGTGAAGAAGGACAGGCTTCCGGCGCGAAACGGAGGGCGCGCTTGAGTGAAGGAATGGGGACAGTCCCCAATTCCCCGCTTCGCGGGCAAAAGGGGTCAGACCTCACCCGACGACATTGCGATGAATCGCGGCACCTCAATGAGGTCTGACCCCTTTTGCTAGGAATTGGGGACTGTCCCCCCGCTTGCGCGAGGCGGCGCGCCAGAGCTGTCAGCGCTTCGCTGGATGGCGCGCCAAACGCGCACAGCTGGATTGAACCACCAAGAGGATCTGCGCGCTGATCGCCTCGCGCTGCGCCGCCCTCGATGTTCGCGCCGGAAGCCTGTCCTTCTTCACGCGCTGACGCGCCAACGTCGTGTTTCGATCCCGCTTGCTGAGAAATTGGAGTGTGGACCTACTTCGAGCGCCCGGTGGAAATGTGAGCGGCCGCGTGACCTTTACGCGCTGACGTTCCCCGCCGAGCCCCGTCCCCTTTTGCTGCAAATCAGGAATGTCCCCATTAGTCGGCGGGGACGGTGCGCTCGGTGGCCCATGCGCGGAGCTCGGCAATCTTCTCGCCCATCACCACCGACAGCGGCCGGGTCGCATCGAGTTCGCTGGCGATGAGCTTCGCATCCACGGGCTTGCCGCTCGCATGCGCGCTGTAGAGCGCGGATACCACGGCCTGCTCGATCTCCGCGCCCGAGAATCCTTCGCTGCGCGCTGCCAGCGCATTCATCTCAGCCTCCGAGATCGCCACCGCGCGTTTCTTGCAGTGGATTCCGAAGATCTCGAAACGCGCCGCGGGCGAGGGCAGGTCCACGAAAAAGATCTCATCGAAGCGCCCTTTGCGTACGAGCTCGGGTGGCAGCGCCGTGATGTCATTGGCCGTGGCCACGATGAATACCCGTGCGCGTTGTTCGGCGAGCCACGTGAGGAACGCACCCAGCACGCGGCGTGACGTTCCGCTGTCACCATCGCCCGACGACAACGCCTTTTCGATTTCGTCGAGCCACAACACGCAGGGCGCGAGCGCCTCGGCGGAAGACAGCGACTCGCGCAGGTTCTTTTCCGATTCACCGTGCCACTTGGAATAGAGCGCGCCGAAATCGAGGCGCACCAGCGGCACGCCGAGCACGCCGGCGGCGGCGCGCGCCGCCAGGCTCTTGCCGCAGCCCTGGACGCCTAACAACAACACGCCCTTCGGCGCATCGAGCCCGGGCGCGCTGCCGTCGAACGCCGCCTTGCGCTGCTGGATCCAGCGCCGGAGGTTCTTCAAGCCGCCGACCTCGGCAAACCTCGCGGTATCGGCTTCGAACGACAGCGTGCCGCCGCGATTCAGCAGCTGGTACTTCGCTGCCATCAGCGGCCGCAGGTCGTCCTCGGTGAGCGCGCCGTCATTGAATATGCTCTGCCGCGTGAGCCGCTCGACGTCGTGCAGCGGAAGTCCCGCCAGGTTGTCGACGAGTTTCTCCACCACCTTCACGTCGATGCGCGGCATGCCACCCGCGTTCTGCGCCCATTCGCGCGCCATCTTCATGACGATGGCCTGCCTCTCGGCCTTGTCCGGCATCCGCAGCGAGAAGCGCGCCGCAAGGTGCTCGAGCTCCTGCGGCAGTTTCACCTCGTGGCTGATGAGCACGAGCGTGCGCGCGCATTTCTTGTAGTCATGCGCGATGTCCTTGAGCGTGCGCACGAACATCGGATTGTCGAGATAGGGGTGGAAGTCGAGCAGCACGTAGATGCCGGCCATGGTGGTGGCCCGGATGTGCTTCAGCAGCTGATCGGGCTGCGCCAGCGTCTTCTGCGCGCCTCCCAGGTCGACATCGACGCGCAGCAACCCTTCGGTCACGGTCCACTGGAACACGCCCCAGTTCTTGCCGCGCTGGGCTTTCAGGGCGGCCTCCCGAACCAGCTCGAGTACCCGTGATTCTTCCCGGCTTTCGATGACCAGCAACGCGACGCGCGAGGCCAACAGGGTTTGCAGTTCTCCGGCGGGGGAGCCGTCAGGACCAGGAGCCGTTTTTTTCATGTGCGCGGCACTTTAACAAAACGCCCTGTTCGGGGGCCTCGTTCCCGCCCGGGATGTGACGTCATCCATGGCCGGTCATGACAGTGACGGCCCGCACGCCTACAATGCGCCGCTTTTCCGCCGGCCGCGCCGGCAGGAGACAGCGGTGCTGACCAAAACGCGCAAGTCCCGCGCAACGCGATCCTTCATCGACCCGTTCACCGCGCCCGAGATCAAGCGGCTGGTGGCGGAGTTCGGTTCGCCGTTGCTCATCATCGACTGCCAGCGTGTGCGCGAGCAGTACCGCAAGCTGCACAAGGCGCTGCCCGGCGTGGACCTTCACTACGCGCTCAAGCCGCTGCCGCACCCCGCGGTGGTCTCGACCATCGTCGAGCTCGGCGGCTGGTTAGACCTGGCCACCACGGGCGAAACGCAACTGGTGACGCAGCTCGGCGTCGATCCGGCGCGCTGCATCCATACCCATCCGATCAAGCGCGACATCGACATCCGCAACTCGCTGCATCTCGGCGTGAAGACCTTCGTCGCCGACAATCCGGACGAGGTGCGCAAGTTCGAGGCGTATCGCGACCAGTGCGAACTGCTGCTGCGCGTGTCATTCCGCTCGCCCGGCGCGGTGTGCGACCTGTCGCGAAAGTTTGGCTGCGACCCGGAAGATCTGCTGGAGCTCGCGCGGCTGGCGCGCAAGCTCGACATCCCCGTGCGCGGGCTGTCGTTCCACGTGGGCTCGCAGGCCAGTGATGCCGGCAAACACGTCGAAGCCATCGAAGCCTGCGGCAAGCTCATCGCCGCCGCCAAGCGCGAGAAGCTCGGCGTGCTGGACACGCTCGACATCGGCGGCGGTTTTCCCATCGAGTACACGCAGAAGGTCGCCGACATCGGCCGCTTCTGCGCGCCGATCCGCGCCGCGCTCGCCAGACTGCCGAAAAAGCTGCGCATCATCGCCGAGCCGGGCCGGTACATCTCCGGGCCATCGGCCATCGGCGTGTCCTCGGTCATGGGCCGCGCCAGGCGCGAGGGCCACTGGTGGTACTACCTCGACGACGGCCTCTACGGTTCGTACAGCGGCCAGCTGTTCGACCATGCGAAGTATCCCGTGGAGTCGCTGAAAGAGAGCGACGAGAAATTCCCGTCGGTGCTCGCGGGACCCACCTGCGACAGCATCGACGTGATCGCTGAGAACATGATGCTGCCGGCGTTGAAGGCAGGGGACCTGATAGTCGGGCGTGCGATGGGCGCCTACACGTGGGCCAGCGCCTCCGAATTCAACTTCTTCCCTAA
Source organism: Steroidobacteraceae bacterium (assembly GCA_035765415.1). Classification (GTDB taxonomy): domain Bacteria; phylum Pseudomonadota; class Gammaproteobacteria; order Steroidobacterales; family Steroidobacteraceae; genus CADEED01. The sequence continues at coordinate 18,863 of DASTXR010000044.1, forward strand.
GGCAACGGTGGTTTCGGTGAATCGGCAGGCGGGCGATACCGGGTCTGTGATCCCGCTCCCGTTTTGAACCTTGCCCCAGGGGCCAGACTCCAATTCTGAATGTCGCAAATCTGGTCAAGACGTCGCTGGATTCAAAGCGTGCTCGCGGGGGGCGCGGGGCTTTCGCTCGCGCGCGTCGCGTCGGCGCAGGATGTCGCCGCGGTCGAGGCCGACGCCGCGAAACTTCCCGCGCGTTCCATCGAATTGTTCAACACCCACACCAGCGAATCGTTGCGAGTGGTGTATCGGCGCGGCACTGAATACGACGTGGCGGCGCTCGCCCGGCTGAACCACGTGCTGCGCGATCATCGCAGCGGCGACAGCCATGAGATCGACGAGCGGCTGTTCGACCAGCTCCATGATCTGGCGCTCGCGGCGCATTGCGATGCGCGTTACGAAATCATCTCCGGATATCGCTCGCCGGAGAGCAACGCAAAGATGTCCGCGCGCCCGGGCAGCGGTGTCGCCAAGAAATCACTGCACATGCAGGGCCGCGCGCTCGACGTTCGGCTCAAGGGTTGCCCGTGTTCAGACCTGCGTGACCTCGCGCTCGCGGCGAAGCAGGGCGGCGTGGGCTACTACCAGCGCTCGGACTTCGTTCATATCGACACCGGGACTTTCCGCACCTGGGTTGGTTAATGGGGTCAGCCCCCATTTGCTAGCAAAAGGGGCCGGACCTCATCGGCCAGAGTCGCGAATCGCCGCTCTAACTTTCCAGTCGATTGCCCGCGCGCACGGTGTATTTTTTTCATCGCGCATCGCCGATGCCATGGCATCGCATCCGAATCCGTCGCATCATTTGCCGGGGCGCCCACTACGGGCCTGGCGCGATGAAATTCAGGTGGGAGAAAACTTCCGGTGGCGACACATAGTAGGGACGATCCATCCACCGAGAATTCCTTGCAGGGTGAAACCGCTATACATCGCCGCGTGAACGAGGCGCGAGCCGGCCGCGATCCAACCGTGCTCGGACGTTGTGCATCCGGATGGGCCGTGTTCGGCCATCAGCAGTTCGTGCACGGTTACCTTCTTCTGTTGCCGGACCCGGTCGTTCCCGATCTCAATGCGCTGACACCCGAGGGCCGTTCGCGGTTCCTGCTCGACATGTCGCACCTGGGTGACGCACTGCTGCGCACCACCTCGCCGGTGCGCATCAACTACGCCATCTTCGGCAACCTGGAGCCGGCGCTGCATGCGCACGTGATCCCGCGTTATCGCAACGAGCCCGCGCATCTGCGCACGGCGCATCCCTGGACGTACGACTGGAACGCAGCGCCGGCATTCGACGCCGTTGCCCTGTCGCCGCTCTTCAAGGCGTTGCGCACTGAGCTGGCGCAACTCGGCACGCTTCACACGCCCTGACAATGGCCGTGCAGTCGGAATATCTCGCGTACATCCTCGAGCAGCTGCAAGGGCTGAAGGACCTGCGTTCGCGTCGCATGTTCGGCGGCGTGGGCCTCTACAGCGGCGAACTGTTCTTCGGTCTCGTCGACGATGACACGCTGTTCTTCAAGAGCGACGGCACCAACAGCGCCGAGTACATCGCGCGCAAGATGCCGCGTTTCATGCCATTTCCCGACCGGCCGGAGGCGGTGATGGCTTACTACCAGGTGCCGGCCGACATCATCGAGGATGCCGAGGCGTTGCTCGCGTGGGCGCGAAAGTCGGTGGCCGTGGCGCTGACTTCGCGAGCCGGGAAGTCGCGAGCGAAGCCGAAAGCCGGAGCAGCAAGACCCAAGGCGAAGGTGAAGGCGAAGGCGAAGAAAAAATCGCCGGCGCGACCCGCGAAGCGGCGCACGGCGCGATAGCCGGACGGCGACTCAGCCTTTCACACGCGCGCCTGCGCGGTGCGTACCAGATCGGCCAGCGATTCCACCGGCTCCGAACACGTGGACCCGCGGCACACGTAAGCACGGCTGATGGGCCCGGCCTTCTTGTTGTCCACCGCCGCGTCCAGCTCATCGAACTTCGCGGGAATCGAAAACACCAGGCGATGCGGCGCATACAGCTTGCCGAGCTCGCGTTGCCAGCTGCCCACGTCCGCGGTCTCGCGAATGATCACGATTTCCGGCGGATCCAGGTATTCCGCGAGGGCTTCCAGCAGGCTCATGTGGCCGTGCGGAAAGCGATTGATGGCGAGCCACGCGGCGCGCAACGTGCGCTCGGCGGCTTCGAGCCAGCGCGTCTCACCTAACAAGTACCCGGCGCGGATCAGTGCGCGCGCGCCGATGCCGTTGCCCGCGGGGATCGCGTCGTCGCTGAAACTCTTGCTGCGATGGATCAGCGCCTCGTGGTCGTCGGAGGTGAAGAAAAATCCGCCGAGCTCCGCGTCCTCGAAATGTTCGAGCATGGCGTCGAGGATTTCCCGCAGCCAGGCCACGTCCTCGTTGCGCCAGCGGAGCTGCAGCATCTCGAGCAGCGCGTTGGCGAGATAGGCGTAGTCATCGAGATACGCATTGAGATGCGCCACGCCGTCTTTCGCAGTGGCCAGCAATCGCCCGTCCCTCCACAGACTGGCGCGCACGAACGCCAATGCCCGGTCGGCGGCTTCGGCGAACTCCGGCTTGTCCAGCGAACGCGCGGCGATGGCGAGCCCGCGAATCGCGAGCGCGTTCCAGCTGCCGAGCACCTTGTCGTCGAGCCCCGGCCACACGCGTTTGCTGCGGATGGCCAGCAGCTTCGCGCGCGCCGAATCGAGGTGTTTGCCGATCTCGGCGGGGTCCAGCGACAGTTCCTTCGCCAGTTGTTCGATGGACACGAACACATGCGCATGCCACGCGCCTTCGAAGTTAGGCTCCTCGTCGAGGCCGAAGCGACGGCTGAACACGCTCCATTCCATGGAGTCCAGCGCGGCGCGCACTTCGGTGCGCGTCCACACGTAGAACTTGCCTTCGTGGCCTTCGGAGTCGGCGTCGTAGGCGGAGTAGAAGCCGCCATCCTTGTCCTGCATCTCGCGCAACATCCACTCGCCGGTTTCGGTGGCGATGCGTTTGAACAGCGCATCGCCGGTCGCGAGTGACGCTTCGGCGTAGCTCGCGAGCAGCGCGCCGTTGTCGTACAGCATCTTCTCGAAGTGCGGGATCATCCAGAACTGGTCGACCGAATACCGCGCGAACCCGCCGCCCAACTGGTCGTACATGCCGCCTTCGCCCATGCGCGTGAGCGTCAGCGTGGCCATGAAGAGCGCGTGCAGATCGGGTTGCTGCGTCACCGCGGTGGAATGCCAGTGATGCATGAGCCGGTCGATCGATGCGGGATGCGGAAATTTCGGCGCGTCGCCGAATCCGCCATTACGCTTGTCGAAAGTGGCATTCAATTGTTCGCGCGCGCCCACGAGCGGCGCCGGCGTCAGCTCGACATTGCCATCGACAGGCGCCGGCGTGAGATCGCCGAACACGTCCATCAACGTGTCGTTCTGCGCGCGCAATTCGTCGCGCTGATCGCGGTAGTACTCGGCGACGCGTTTGAGCAGCGTGGCGAACGCCGGCATGCCGTATCGCGCCTTGTCGGGAAAATAGGTGCCGCCGAAGAACGGCTTCTGGTCGTCGTGCGTCAGGAACATCGTCAGCGGCCAGCCGCCGCCGCGCTGCGTGAGCACCTGGTGGGCGAACTGGTAGATCTTGTCGATGTCGGGCCGTTCTTCGCGGTCCACCTTGATGTTGACGAACAGCTCGTTCATCAACGCAGCCGTGGCCGCGTCCTCGAAGGATTCGTGCGCCATGACATGGCACCAGTGGCAGGCCGAGTAGCCGATGGACAGCAGCACCGGCTTGCCGCTGGCGCGGGCCGCATCGAAGGCTTCCTTCCCCCAGGGATACCAGTGCACGGGATTGGCCGCATGCTGCTGCAGGTAGGGGCTCGTTTCCCCGGCCAATCGGTTCTTGGTGGCTTCCATAGGCCGGTAGAATACGCCGCGTGACAACCCCCGTCCTGAAACTCAAGCGCGGCGAAGATCGTCGTCTGCGTGCCGGCCACCTGTGGATCTTCAGCAATGAAGTCGACACCGCCGCCACGCCGCTGACGCAATTCCAACCCGGCGCCGCCGTGGCGGTGCACTCCGACAAGGATCAATTCCTCGGGCACGCCTACGTCAACCCGCGCACGCTGATCGCGGCGCGCATCGTCGGACGCGACCCCGCCTATCCACTCGACGCGTCATTGCTCGTGCATCGGCTGCGCGTCGCGCTCGCCCTGCGCGAGCGGCTGTATCGCGAACCCTATTACCGCCTGGTGTACGGCGAGTCCGACGGGCTGCCGGGCCTGGTGCTCGATCGTTACGGCGACGTGGTCGTCGCCCAGAGCGGCACCGCCGGCATCGAAAGGCTGCGCGCGGACATCGAAGCGGCCGTCACCAAGGTCGTGCACGCGCGCGTGATCGTGTGGAAAAACGACTCCGGCGCGCGCGAGCTCGAAGGATTGGAGAAATCCGTCGGCGTCTGGGCCAACGACGCGTGGACCGCGGCGCCGGCCGAAGTCGCCGTGCGCGAGCAGGGCGTCGATTTCATCGCGCCGCTGGCCGACGGCCAGAAGACCGGCTGGTTCTACGACCAGGCCGCGAATCGCGAACGGCTGCGGCGATATCTGCCCGCGGGTGCGCGCGTGCTCGACGTGTGCAGCTACGTGGGCGCCTGGGCGATAACCGCGCTCAAGGGCGGCGCGGGCAGCGCCACCTGCGTGGATTCATCGGCCACGGCTCTCGACTACGTCGCGCGCAACGCGCGAGCGAACGGCGTCGAAGTCGAAACGGTGAAGGACGACGCGTTCGATGCATTGAAGGCGCTGCAGGAAAGCGGCGCCAGGTTCGACGTGGTGATCCTAGATCCGCCGGCCTTCGCCAAGCGCAAGAAGGACGCGCCCCAGGCGCAGGCGGCGTATCGCAAGCTGAACCAGCTCGCCCTGCCGCTCATCGACCGGGACGGGTTGCTGGTGTCCTGCTCGTGCTCCTATCACATGGAGGCCGATGAGCTCGTCACCGCCATCCAGACCGCGGCACGGCACACCAGCCGATTCGTGCAGGTGCTGGAGCAGGGCGGTCAATCGCCCGATCACCCGGTGCATCCGGCCATTCCCGAGACCCGGTATCTGAAATCTTTTTTCTGCCGCGTCACCCGGGAGTAATTAAACTACGCGACCAATGATTCCGTTCCCCAACTTCGACAAAATCGCATTCGAGATCGGTCCTTTCGGCAGCTTCGGACCTCTCAGAGTTCACTGGTACGGAATCATGTATCTCGTCGCGTTCGCGGCGGGCTGGTTCCTGGCGCGGCTGCGCGCGAAAAAGCCCGGCTCCACGTGGAAGCCCGTCGACGTCGACGATTTCCTGTTCTTCTGCATGCTCGGCGTCATTCTCGGCGGCCGCCTGGGCTACGTCTTCTTCTACGGGCTTTCGTTCTGGGCGAACGATCCGTGGTATCCGTTCAAGATCACCGACGGCGGCATGTCGTTCCACGGCGGCCTTATCGGCGTCATGGTTGCGCTCGCCATCTTTGCGGTTCGTCGCAAGCGCCGCATCGCCGACGTGTTCGACTTCGCCGCGCCGCTGCCGGGCATCGGCCTGTGCGCGGGGCGCATCGGCAACTTCATCAACGGCGAGTTGTGGGGCAAACCCGCCGACGTGCCGTGGTCTTTCGTCTACGACGGCGTCGCGCGGCATCCCACGCAGCTTTACGAAGCGGCGCTCGAAGGCGTCGTGCTGTTCGTCATCCTGTGGTGGTTCACGTCGAAGCCGCGGCCGCGCATGGCGCCCTCCGGGCTGTTCCTCGTCGTCTACTCGCTGGCGCGCATCACCGTCGAATTCTGGCGCGTGCCCGACGAACACCTGAGTTACCTCCTGGGCAACTGGGTCACCATGGGCATGCTGCTGAGCCTGCCGATGCTGCTCATCGGCCTCACGCTCATGTTCATGGCCTATCGCCGCCGCGAGCCATCGGGAAATTTCGCCGGCGTGCCGCAGCCGGCCTAGCGATGAAACAATTCCTGGAATTCATGCGTCACGTGCGCCGCAACGGCGCGCAGAAGGCCGACCGCACCGGCACCGGCACGCTGTCGGTGTTCGGCCACCAGATGCGCTTCGATCTCGCCGCCGGGTTCCCGCTGGTGACCACCAAGCGCGTGCACTTCAAGTCCATCGCGTACGAACTACTGTGGTTCCTGCGCGGCGAGACCAATACGAAATTCCTGCGCGAAAACGGCGTCAGCATCTGGGACGAGTGGGCCGACGAAAACGGCGAGCTGGGCCCGGTGTACGGCAAGCAGTGGCGTTCGTGGCCGGCGCCCGATGGTCGCCAGATCGACCAGATCTCGCAGGTGGTCGAGCAGCTTCGCACCAACCCGGATTCGCGCCGCATCATCGTCAGCGCGTGGAACGTGGGCGAGCTCGACCAGATGAAGCTCATGCCCTGTCATGCGTTCTTCCAGTTCTATGTCTCGAACAAGCGGCTGTCCTGCCAGCTCTATCAGCGCAGCGCGGACATCTTCCTCGGCGTGCCGTTCAACATCGCCTCCTATGCGCTGCTGACGCACATGCTCGCGCAGCAATGCGATCTCGACGTGGGCGAGTTCATCTGGACCGGCGGCGACTGCCACCTGTATTCCAACCATCTCAAGGAAGCCGACGAGCAGTTGTCGCGTGTGCCCCTCGCGCTGCCCAGGCTGGTGCTCACGCGCCGGCCGCCGAGCATTTTCGACTACGAATTCGCAGACTTTCAGATCGTGAACTATCAACACCATCCTGCTATCAAGGCGCCCGTCGCGGTATGAGTCCAAAGCCGAAGAAGAAACGCAAACCTTTCGATCAGTCGCAGCCCACGCGCGGCGGCCCGCCCATGCCCACGTCGCCGCTCGTCGAAGTGCGCAATTCGGATGTGCACGGCCGCGGCGTGTTCGCGATCGCGCCCATCGCGAAAGGCACGCGCATTTTCGAGTATCTCGGTGAGCGCGTTTCGCACGCCACCGCGGATGCGCGTTACGAGGATCACGACGAGAACGACAACCACACGTTCCTGTTCATCGTGGACAAGAACACCGTGATCGACGCGGCCGTGAACGGCAGCGACGCCCGCTTCATCAATCACCACTGCGACGGCAACTGCGAGTCGGCCATCGAGAACCGCCGCGTGTTCATCGACGCCGTGCGCAACATCGCGCCCGGCGAAGAGCTGGGCTACGACTACGAGATCGGCCGCGACAAGGACGACCCGCCCAACGTCGACGAAATCTACGCGTGCCGCTGCGGGTCGCCGAAGTGCCGCGGCTCCATGCTGGAGCCCGTGGAGAAGAAGAAAGCGGCGAAGCCCGTGGCCAAGCGGCGCAAGCCGGCGGAGCCGGTGAGATTAGTTCGCAAGGGCCGGTCCGAAGCGAAACGCCGGGGAGAGCGGCCACGCCGTCGGGCCTGATCGACCAGCTCGCCGAGCGCGGCTTCGGCGTGCTCGACGATTTCGTCGACCCCCGGCTGCTCGGCGACCTGCGCGCGCGCTGCATCGAGCTGCACGACACCGGCGGCCTGCGGCCGGCGAAGGTGGGGCGCGGCGATCGCGAGCAGCATCTTCCCGAAGTGCGTGGCGACTTCATCGCCTGGCTTCAGCAGCCCGAGCGCGACGCCGAGCAGCGCGTGCTCGCCCAGCTCGAAGAATTGCGCGCGGCGCTCAATCGCGCGCTCATGACCGGTCTCGAAGACTTCCAGGGACATTTCGCGCTGTATCCGCGCGGCGCCGGGTACGCGCGGCATTTCGACCGGCTCGTCGGCACCGACGTGCGGGCGATTTCCGCGGCGCTGTACCTCAACGACGCATGGGACGTCGAAGACGGCGGGCAATTGCGCCTGTACGTGGGGGGCGGCGCCAGCGTCGACGTGTTGCCCCAGGGCGGCAGGCTGGTGGCGTTCCTGTCCGACCGCTTCGAACACGAGGTATTGCCCGCCCGGCGCGAACGATTGAGTTTCACCGGCTGGTTCCGGCGCCGGCCGCTCGAGGGATTCGTGTGATCATCACATTGATCGTGGCCGTCGCCGACAATGGGGTCATCGGCCGGGACAACACATTGCCCTGGCACCTTCCCGAAGACCTGAAGCGCTTCAAGCGCCTGACCATGGGCAAACCCATGATCATGGGCCGCAAGACCTTCGACTCCATCGGCAAACCACTTCCGGGCAGGCGCAACATCGTCGTGACCCGGGATACTAACTACCAGCGGGTGGGCGTCGAGGTGGCGCATGGCGCCGAGGCGGCTATCGAGGCCGCCGCGGGTGCGCCCGAGGTCATGGTCATAGGCGGCGCGGACCTGTTCCGCCTGTTCCTGCCGAGGGCCGGGCGCATACACCTGACCCGGGTACACGCCGAAATCGATGGCGACGTGAGATGGCCTGATCTGGACAACCGACAATGGGAAGTCATTGAACGCGAACGGCACGAGGCGGATGAACGCCATGCCCACGCCATGACCTTCGAGGTGTGGGAGAAGCGGAGGTAAACGACAAAAAAGCTGCCCGCAGGCCCTCCGGCGCGCTATTCTCGGCGCCCTATGAAAAAGCTAACTGCCCTCGTGGCCATCTTCTGCACCCTCAGTCTGTCCGTCTGCGCCGATGCGGCCAAGCCGAAGGCGAAGGAACAAGCTCCCATGACCGAAGAACAAAAGACGCTGTTCGCGCTCGGCATGTTGATGAGCCAGTCGCTGAGCACCTTCGACCTCAAGCCTGAAGAACTCGAGCAGGTTCAGAAGGGCCTCGCCGCCGGTGTCACCGGCGCCAAGGGCGACATCAAGGCCGAGGAATACATTCCGAAAGTCCAGGAACTGCAGCGCGCGCGCATGGCAGTGGTCGCCGAGAAGGCCTCGGCCGCCGGCGTCGCGTTCCTCGACACCGCGTCGAAAGAAGCGGGCGTCACCAAGACCACGAGCGGCATGCTCATCAAGCACACCTTGGAAGGCAAAGGCGCTTCACCCGCCGCCACCGACCAGGTGAAGGTGCACTACGAAGGCCGCCTCATCGACGGCAAGGTTTTCGACAGCTCCATCGCGCGCGGCGAACCGGCCACGTTCCCGCTCAACGGCGTCATCGCCTGCTGGACCGAAGGCGTGCAGACCATGAAGGTCGGCGGCAAGGCCCAGCTCACCTGCCCGGCCAACCTCGCGTATGGCGCCAACGGCTCTCCGCCGACGATCCCGCCGCAGGCCACGCTGGTGTTCGACGTGGAGCTGCTCGAGATCGTGAAATAGATCGTGAAGTAGTTCGACACCTTCATCTCTGACAGGAAGGCGCGGGAGTGCAGACTCCCGCGCCTTTTTGTTTGGCCGATCCAATCGCGATTTCGCGCGCCGATGCACGTTTCTGGCCGTCAAACTGTGATCCATTAAGGGAATGCCCGGTTTGGCCGGCAATTAGACTTGTGGGCATGTTCGAGCTGCGTCGCCTCATTTCGCGGGCCTGGATGGCTGTTGCCGTCCTGGGATGCGGTCATGCCCATGCCGCGACCTTCAATGGCTTCGTGTTCGAGGACGCGAACTATGGCGGCGGCGCGGGGCGCGCGCGTATTGCGTCCGGCGGCACCGGCGTGCCGAACGCCATCGTGGAGTTGTATCGCGTCGATAACGGCAACTGGGTCGCCACAGCCATCACCGGCGCCACCGGCGCTTACACACTGACCTCCGGCAACACCGGCCAGCCCATGCGCGTGCGCGTGGTGAACGGCTCCGTGAGGTCGGCGCGCACCGGCGGTGCCGCGTGCACCACGTGCGTGGCCGTACAGACATTCCGTACCGACGCCAGCACTGGCGCCGCCGTCGCCGTCACCAACCGGGTCGGCGGCGAAGCGCCGGCTTCGAGTGACGCGTTCGTGAACCCCGGAACATCGAACTACTCCACGCTGACGGCCGGCGGCCGCGTACCGCAGTCCATTACCACGGCGGATCCGGCGGCCAACAATTCGATCATCAACAACATCGATTTCGGATTCAATTTCGACACGATCGTGAACACGCGTGACGCCACGAACTGCGCCGCCACCAACTCGAGTTATCCCTGCCAGGGCTCGCTGCGGCAGTTCATCATCAACTCCAGCGCCCTCGGCGGCGAGGGGGCGTTGAGCCAGTCGGGCGACGGCCAGATCGATGGCGTCAACAACTTCCTGCCGGGCGGCTCCGAGTCCAGCATTTTCATGATTCCGAGCGCGGCGCTCACAGGCAACGTCGCCGTGATCACGCTGGCGTCCGTGCTCCCCGCGATCGCGGGCACGGCCACGCGACTCGACGCCACCACGCAGACCGTCAACATCGGCAATACCAACGCGGGCACGCTGGGCACCGGCGGAACAGTGGGTGTGGACGCCATCGCGTTGCCGACCTTCCCGCGGCCCGAAGTGCAGCTCACGGCCGGCAATACCATCGTGACCCTGAGCGGCGCCGGCAGCGCCGTGCTCGGCTTCGCGCTGCGCCAGGGCTATCTACTGCTGTCGGGCACCGGCTGCCTGGCGCGCAACAACCTGGTGGGCATGACCGCCGCGGGTGACAGCAACGACAACAGCACGACCACCTTCGGCATCGAGTTCGCGGGCGCCAACTCCACGGTACGCAACAACTTCGTAACGGTGAACAACTCCGGCATCCGCACGCAAGGCGGCGGGACCGGATCGCTGATCACCTTGAATGAAGTCGCGCGTCCGGGCTCGAACTACACCAATACATTCGACGGCATCCTTCTCGTCGGCACGGTCAGCAACATCCAGGTCACCGCAAACCTCACGCGCGAGCAACGCGGCGGCGGCATCGAAGTGGGATTCGGCGACGGCGCCACGGCGAGCAACATCACCGTCACCAACAACACCGTGCGCAACAACGGCTTCGCCAACGGCGGCAGCGGCGCCGCGTCCTCCGAGCCCATCGGCATGGCCGCGTACGACTATGTCGGAACGAATGTCGTCTTCAGCCGCAATATCGTCCGCGACAATGCCGGCGCCGGCCTGCTGGTGATGGACGCTTCGGGCACGACGATCACGCAGAACAGCTTCAGCAACAATGGCGGGCTGAGCATCGATCTCGATCCGCGATCCGTTGACCCGAACGGTCTCAACACGCTGCAAGGCGTCACGCTCAACGACAACGGCGATACCGACACCGGGCCCAACGGATTGCGCAACTACCCGGTGATGGTCTCGGCGAGCCTGATCGGCGCCGAGCTGTCATTGTCCGGCTTCGCGCGGCCGAACAGCGCCATCGAGCTCTATCTCACCCAGGCAGATCCTTCGGGATTCGGTGAGGGCATGACATACCTGGGGTTGCTCACCGAAGGTTCCCCGGCGGATCTCGATGCCACCACGGGCGTCTACGGTCCTGCCAACATCAACGGCGTCGCGCAGGGCACTGACAACACCAATCGATTCAGCTTCCGCCTCACGGCGCCCGGCGGAGTGGCGATCGGCACGCACCTGACCGGAACCGCAACCATCACCGGCGAGACGTCGGAGTTCGGCGGCAACGTCGTCGTGACCGGCGGGCCGGCACTACGCGTGGCCAAGACCGTGGCGCCCACTTCCGATCCCGTCAACGGTGTCAGCAATCCCAAGAGCATTCCGGGTTCGGTGCAGCTCTACAACGTGCGCGTCACCAATCAGGGCGGTGGGCCCGTCGACAACAACGCCGTCGCCATCGTGGATTCGGTACCGGCCAACACGCGATTGTTTGTCGGGAATCTTGGTGCGCCAGGGTCGGGACCCGTGACATTCGTCAACGGTTCGCCGAGCAGCGCGCTCACGTGGACGTTCACCGCGCTCAACAGCACCACCGACGACGTGGATTTCTCCAATGACGGGGGTGTTACCTGGACCTACGTGCCCGTGCCCGACGCCAATGGTTATGACGCCGCGGTGACCACGCTGCGCATGCGGCCCAAGGGCACCATGCCGGGCAACGGTGGCGGCAATCCTTACTTCGAGCTGCGGTTCCGCGTCATCGTCAACTGAAGTCTCGACGCGAAGATTCGCGCCAGCTCTACGCGCGCACCAGCAGATGGGTGATCAGTGCCGCATCCGGGCCCGCATCGTCCCAGCGGAATCGAACTACCGTTCCCAGGGTCAGTGCCACCAATGCGGAGGACAGCAGATGTGCGCGGGCCGTGAAGTCGTCCACCGAATTGGCGATCAGGAGGTATGACTTCGCGATCGCTTCATTCGTGCCGCCGTCTCCGGTGGGAGGCGCATCGCCAGACACGACTTGCATGAAGACATAGATCCCGAGGTCGCTGGTTTCTATCTGGGTAATGCGCGCTTCCGTGTAGCGAATCGTTGCCGAGACGGGGCCGCAGGCAAACATCATTGCCAGAAGGATCAACGAACGCGATTTCATGTCTGTTCTCCGGTTGCAAAACAATGAGTTGGCGATTGCCGGTGGACGCCGCGGTTCGGCTCGGCCGTCACTCGAGCGTCACTGACTGAGGCGCATCTCGGCGACCATGCAAGTGTTGTCGCCGAGGTAGAGCTCGACGTGGGCGCCGGTAGTGAATGCCACGAGCAGATCGGCTTTCATGCGATCGATTCCGGGATGATTGGGGTAAATGCTCGCGTACGCGCCGCCGTAGCCGCTCTGCGAAGTGCAGCCGGTCAGATCTGGCGTCAGGCGCACATTAATTCCGCCGTTTGAAGTGTTCACGATGTCCCGCACGGTGGAAGCGACCGTCCAACCGGGACCTTGCGCCAGCGTTGGAACGGCCCAGGCAAGCAGCGCAGCTGCTGTGACAGATGTCGAATTGGCCACAACGCGAGATTTCTTCATGGGTTTTTCTCCACGACTGTTCATTGTTAGTACGAGGGTGAGCACCAACGTCGACGGGTTCGCTTCGCCGAAGTGCAACTCGATCTGCCTATCTGTCACGAGTCGGCAATTTCTCCCACCGAATCAGCGCCTGCAGAAAAATAAAATCAGGTCGCCGGGATTGGGTTAGCCTCGTTCGCGCAAGAAGGTGCTGTTGAAGCCGTGGACCGAATCAGAGAACCGAGGAGAGCAGAGATGCAATTCAGGACCTTTCGTTTTGTCGCCGCTGTCGCCGTGCTTGGCGCGGTTTCCGCCACCGCGAGCGCCGCAACTAACTACGTTCAAGGCCACATCAACAATGTCACATTCGCCGGCGACGAGGTGCTGATCCAGGTCGATGTCGGGCTGCCCGATAACTGCATCGGAACCCACTACGGTTGGATGAGGATTCCGCCCGAGTACAAGTCGATGAACGCTTTCGTCATCGGCCTGTGGATGCGCGGTGATGCCTCGCAGACGCTGGTCGTCGTGTACACGGAAGGGTTGGCAGGCAGCTACTGCCGCATCGGCCAGATCGATCCGGCGGGGTGATGGGCTCGATGGAAGCCCGGGAAGTCGAGTTCG
>DASTXR010000045.1:0-23196 GCA_035765415.1 Steroidobacteraceae bacterium
CCTCCTGAAAACCGCCGGCGTTACCGCCGTGGGATTCGCGGCCAGCACTTATGCGGCCGGACGCCGCCGCAAGTACGTGAACGTGGGCGTGGGGTCCCGTTCGCGCATGTACCTCACCGCCATCACCAAGACTTTCGCCGAGGGCAACGAGCTCGTCGGCATCTGCGACACGAATCCGGGTCGCATGGACGTGGCCGCGAATTTCGTGGCGCCTAACGGCGCCAAGCCGAAGAAATACGCCGCCGCGGACTTCGACAAGATGCTGAAGGACCTGAAGCCCGACTGCGTCGTCGTCACCTGCCCCGACGCCTTCCACGACGATTACATCGTGCGCGCGCTCGATGCCGGCTGCGACTGCATCACCGAAAAACCGCTGACCACCACGCCCGAGAAGGCGCAGCGCATCCTCGATGCCTGCAAGCGCAACAACCGCCACGTGCGCGTGCTGTTCAACTACCGTTATTCGCCGCCGCGCACGCAGGTCAAGGACCTGCTCATGAGCAACGCCATCGGCGACGTGCTCTCGGTCGATTTCCACTGGCTGCTGAACACCTCGCACGGCGCGGACTACTTCCGCCGCTGGCACAGCCAGAAGGAAATCTCCGGCGGCCTCATGGTCCACAAGGCCACGCATCACTTCGACCTCGTGAACTGGTGGCTGGGCAGCGATCCCGAGATCGTCATGGCCTATGGCAAGAAGGAGTTCTACACGCCGGCGATGGCCAGACGCATGGGGCTCGCCAGCCACCACGAACGTTGCCGCACCTGCCCCGAGAAGGAGAAGTGCACGTTCTATCTCGACCTCGCCGCGGACAGGAACTTCAAGTCGCTGTATCTCGACAACGAGCAGTACGACGGCTACTTCCGCGATCGCTGCGTGTTCCGCCCGGACATCGACATCGAAGACACGATGAACGTCATCGTGAAGTACAAGATGGGCGCCACGCTTTCGTACTCGCTCAACGCCTGCAATTCGTGGGAGGGCTACACCATCGCCTTCAACGGCACCAAGGGCCGCATCGAGCACGAGATCGTCGAGGGCGGCGCCATCTCCGCCGGCGCCACTAACTACCAGGGCACGGGCGGCGACCGCGAGCGTACCCGCGTCATCCCGTTGCGCGGCAAGGCGCAGGATCTCGAGGTGTGGACCGGCACCGGCGGACACGGCGGCGGCGACAACGTCATGCTGACGGAGTTGTTTGGCACGGCCGAACCCGACAAGTACAAGCGCGCGGCGGACGAACGCGGCGGCCTGTATTCGATCCTCATCGGCGCGGCGGCCAACCAGTGTTTCAAGACCGGCAACTCGGTGAAGATCGACGACCTCGTGACCGGCCTCGCCTCACCCGTCTTCGCGCCCATGCCCACGCGCGACATGCCCGTGCCGATGCCCATCAAGACCTGAGCGGCGTCGTAGGACGAGACCGAGCGGGCATAGTTCGGCTTACTGACTCTCGCCCTCTATCGCCAGACCTAACATGCCGCGACTGCGTTTAAGGATGACGCAGACGAGGTGTCGCGCATGCCGGTCGGCGAAGAACGGGAAAAAGAAGCAGCCCTCGAGGTTTCGATCGTCATCTGCACGCTGGATCGCGCCGGTCAGTTATCCAACGCCATCCTCAGCATCCTCGCGCAGGATTGCGATCCGCGCCGGTATGAGATCGTGGTCGTCGACAACGGCTCCCGGGATCGCACGGCCGACGTCGTGAAAGAATTTCAAACTCGCGCCTCAAACGTTCGCTACGTTCATGAAGAGAGGCTGGGCCTGTCCATCGCGCGCAATCGCGGTACGGCGGAGTCGCGCGCGCCGCTCGTCGCGTTCTTCGACGACGACGGCACTGCCGATCCCGGCTGGCTCGTGGCGCTGCTCGAGGTCTTTCGCGAGGATGCAGGCGTCGGCGCGGCGGGCGGCATCATCTACGTCGGATGGCCGGCGGAGAAACCCGCCTGGATGCCCGAGGATTTCCAGGGTTATTACGGCGCCTGCCACTATGGAGACCAGCGCCGCAGCCTCGCCTTCCCGCAATACCCCTATGGCGCCAACATGATGTTCCGCCGCCCGCTCCTCGAGGCCATCGGTGGTTTCAACGACCAGCTCGGCGCCCGGGGCCAGAACATCATGCAAGGCGACGAGCTCGATGTTTTCCTGCGCCTGTTCGCGATCGACACCAAGGTGGTCTACGAGCCGCGCGCGGTGGTGCATCACTGGGTTCCCACCGAAAGGGTCACGCGCAGGTGGCTGCTGCGACGTGCGTACAAACATGGCTTCAGCAACACGCGGCTGTCGGCGGTGCGGACCGGCGCCACGCGCCTGACCTGGGTGGCGCTGCTGCTGCGTGCCTCGATCAATTCAGTGTGGGCCGCGATAGCGGCGGCCGGCGGCGCGCTCGTGATGCGGAACATCGCCGTGGTCACTTCGCGCATCGCCTACATGATCTACTGGGCCGGGGTCGCCCGCGGTGCGCGCGATGGCGTCATGCGTGGCACGACGATGTCGACTCCCTGACGCCAGGGCCGGCCGATACAGCGGGCGCGAGAACCGCGCGAACTGTCCCGGGACTAAAGGCCTTGCCGCCGCTAACTTGGCGGTCATGCCACTCGATACCTTCCTGCTGTACCTGGCGACCTGGACGCTGGTCGCGCTTTCTCCGGGACCCGCGGTGATGTTCGCCATGTCGCAGGGAGCGCGTCACGGCATGCGCGGCGCGGCGGCCGGCACCGCCGGAATTCTCCTCGGCCACGTGGTGGTCTTCGGTGCCGTGGCCCTGGGGCTCGCGGCGCTGCTGGCGAGTTACAGCGGCGCGGTGACCGCCATCCGCATCGTCGGCGCGCTCTATCTCATATACCTTGGCGCGAAGATGTTGTTTGCGCGAACGCGCTCCGCGGATCTGCCGCTGACGGCGCCGGCACCACCACGCCACGGCGGCATCGCGCTGCAGGGACTCGGCGTACAGCTCACCAATCCCAAGCTGCTGCTGTTCGTGCTCGCATTGCTGCCGCAGTTCATCAGCCCCGAATACCCGTTGCCGTTGCAGCTCGCCATCATGCTCGCCGTCACGATCGTGATCGACGGCGTCGCGCTGCTCGCGTACGCGCGCCTCGCGGCGCATGGCGCGCGCGCACTCAAGGGCTCGCGCGCACTGGCGTGGCTGGAGCGCGCCTTCGGCGGTGCGCTCATCTTTTTCGGCCTGAAGCTGCTCGTCGCCCGCAGATAATCCCGCCATACTCCGGGTATGACTATCCGGAACGTCGTCTTCGATGTGGGCGGTGTGCTGCTCGAATGGAATCCGCCCAGCGTCATCGCGGGCCTCTATCCCGATCCGGCAACCCAGGCCGTCATCCGCGAGCAGATCTTCGAACACGCCGACTGGCTCGAATTCGACCGCGGCACCTACAGCGAAGATGCGGCCGCCGAACATTTCGCGAAATCCTCCGGGCTTACAGCCGATGAGACGCGCACGCTGATCCGCGCCACGCGCGAGTCGCTGTTACCCATCGAGGGCACGGTGAAGCTGGTCGAAGACCTGGCGGATGCCGGCGTGCATCTGTACCTGCTGTCCAACATGCCGGTGAGCACCTTCGAATACCTCGTCACGCGGCACCGATTCTTCGGCCACTTCAAGCGCCTGGTGATCTCCGGCGCCATTCTGCTGGTGAAACCCGAGCCCGCGATATACAAGCACCTGGTCGACGAG
Organism: Steroidobacteraceae bacterium; assembly: GCA_035765415.1. GTDB lineage: Bacteria > Pseudomonadota > Gammaproteobacteria > Steroidobacterales > Steroidobacteraceae > CADEED01. Next base: position 3,696 of record DASTXR010000045.1, read on the forward strand.
ACCGGCATCGTGCCCGGCGAGAGCGTGTTCATCGACGATTTGCTCAAGAACATCATCGCCGCGCGGGAATGCGGTTTCCACGCCATCCAGTTCAGCGACCCGGCGAGCTGCCGCGAGCAGCTCCGGGCCTATCTACCCGGGGTCCCGCTCTGAGGAGGAGAGAATATGCGTTCCAGTCGAAGGATCTTCCTGCAGCAGTCGGCCGGCGTCGCGCTGGCCGCGCATTCGGGCATGGCCGCGGCAGCCGATGGCGGCGCGGCGCGAGGCGGCGGCGACCTCCTGAGTCGCATGACCTGGCTCAATCCGCCGGCCTCCGAGCATTACAGCGACGGGGTCCTGACGGTGCGCTCCAAGGGCAAGACCGATTTCTGGAGAAAGACCTTCTATGGCTATGTCACCGACAACGGCCATTTCATGCATATGCCGATGATGGGCGAATTCACGATGCAGGCGCGAATCAACGGCAACTACGCCGCGCTCTATGACCAGGCCGGCCTCATGGTGCGCCTCGACGAAAAACACTGGATGAAATGCGGTTCGGAATTGGTCGAGAACAAGCGCTGGGCGAGCGTGGTCTTCACGCACGATTTTTCCGACTGGTCGACCATGGAAGATGTATCGCAGACCGGCGCGGCATGGTGGCGCGTGGTGCGCAGAAAAGACTCCATCGAGGCGCAATGCTCGAAGGATGGCGAAAAGTTCGTGACCATCCGCCAGGGCTATTTCCCCGCCGATGTGAAGGTCATGGCGGGCCTGATGTGCGCTGCACCGGAAGGCGCGGGTTTTGACGCGGTTTTCGATCAACTTACGATCGAAAAGACTTAACTTCGGTCACGACGGGCCGATTCGGATTTTTGAAATTTGAATCCGCGGCGCCGCGCTGTGAGCCAGTCGGCTTTTCTGCCGGCGGTACTACAGATCGTTGTTCCGGAGCCGTTAATTTCGGGGCTGTGAACCGTCTTTCGCCAACCCTTCCGCTCGAAACCGACGACACGGACCAGAGCGCCAGCGCCGAGCGCCGCAACCTCGCGGACGCCCTTGCGCATGAGCGCAACGTATTGCGGACCATGATCGACCTGATCCCGGCCTTCATTTATGCGAAGGACGTACACAGCCGCTTCACGGCCTGCAACAAGCTGGTCGCCAATCGCATGGGCGTGGAGCCGGCCGAGCTCATCGGCAAGACCGACTTCGATTTCTTCCCGCGCGACCACGCCGAGCGTTTCTTCGCCGACGAACAGGCGCTGATCCAGTCCGGCGTGGCGCTCATGGACCACGAGGAAATCGCGTTCGACAAGATTCGCGGCGTGAACCGCGTGATCCTCACGTGCAAGGTTCCGCTGCGCGATGCGGCCGGCAACCTGACCGGCTTCGTCGGCACGGGATACGACATCACCGATCGCAAGGACACCGAAGAGCGCATGGCCTCGATGGATCGGCACGAATCGATCGGCCGTCTGGCCGCGGGGGTCGCGCACGAAATCAACACGCCCATCCAGTACCTGAACGACAGCGTGTCCTTCATCCGCGAAGGCGTGACCGAACTACTCACCTACATCGATCACCTGCATGCGGCCACGGCCGCGCGTCCCGAAGGCGCCGACGACGTGGAGTACATGCGCGAGGAGCTCCCGCCGGCGCTGAAGCGCGTCGCCGAAGGGCTCGCGCGCATCACCGAGACCGTGCGTTCGATGAAGGACTTCTCGCACGCCGACCAGCGTGAGATGAGCGGGGTGGATTTGAACAAGGCCATCAGCAGCACGCTCGTCGTCGCGCGCAGCGAGTATCGCGACGTGGCCGACCTGGAAACCGATTTCGGCGACATTCCGCCCGTGACCTGTCACGGCGGGCAGATCAACCAGGTGGTGCTGAATCTCGTGGTGAACGCCGCGCACGCCATCGGCGATTCGCTGAAAGGAACCGGTGGACGCGGCAGGATCGTGGTTCGCACGAGGCTCGAGGACGGTCGCGTGGTCATTTCGATTGCCGACACCGGCGGCGGAATTCCCGAAGCCATTCGCGCGCGCATCTTCGATCCGTTCTTCACCACCAAGGAAGTGGGGCGCGGCACGGGCCAGGGCCTCTCGGTTTCGCGCAACGTGGTGGTCAAGGGCCACGGCGGCGAGCTCGACTTCACCACCGAGCTCGGCAAGGGCACTACATTTTTCGTGCGGCTGCCGATCGGCGCCTAGAGATAGCTGGTGATCGCGGGCTCGTTCTGCCAGTTGTCGTACTTGCCGTCGCAGTAGCGAACAGGTGCCGCTGCCAGCTCTTCCGGAGTCGTGTCCTCCAGGCAACCGATGTTGACGCCCACCATCTCGCCGGCATCGGGACTGTTGCCGAGGCCGAAGGCGCGGACGCCACAGGTCCTGCAGAAGAAATGTTCGTTCTGCATGGAGTTGAACAGGTACTGCTGGACGGCCGACTTGCCCTCCAGCAGGCGAAAAGCGGCCGGTTTCACCACCGCCGCCCAGAACCGGTTGCGCGAGCAGATGGAGCAGTTGCAGCGATAGGTGGGCTGGGTGAGGTCGATATCGGCCTCGAAGCGCACCGCTCCGCAGTGGCATGAGCCGTGGTATGTCTTGAGCATCGGTTTTTCCTACTACACTGATTGCGCGGGCAGGGGCGTGGCAGAATCCTAGCCGCAACTATCTGAATAACGAAAAGTCGGGTCGGGTTTGGTCGAGGGGTCGGTCGGGGCGTTGAGATTTAGGGTCAGGGGTCAGGAATCACGCTATGGATTTCGTTCCAGGCGGTGAGCTGTCGCGCCGGATTCGGCAGGGAGACGTCTCCGCCGAAAGCGAGCTCATTCGCCAGTTTGAACCCGGTTTGCGGGTGCTCTTGCGTCGCCGAACGGGCGGCGATCACGGCCTTTTGCAGGACCTGGTGCAGGAAACCCTGCTTATTGTCATCCAGCGCCTACGCGGCGAAGGCATAGCAGACCCACAGAAGCTAGCTGCATTTGCGGCGCAAACTGCAAGAAATCTCGCTATCGCGTCACTGCGAAAGACTGAACGACAGAGAACAGATGTTGATAGCGAAGCGACGGACCGGAAAGCGGATTCGACGCAGAGCGTCGACCGGATAGCGTCGGACCATGAGGCAGCCCTCGCAGTCCGTGCGTTATTGCGCGAACTGCCGCAACCCCGGGATCGCCTGATGCTCAAACGCTTCTATCTCGATGATCATGACAAGGAGTTGATTTGCCAGGAGCTCGATCTGTCTGAAGCGGCGTTCAACCAGGCGTTGAGCCGTGCCCGGCGGCGATTCCGGCAAATTCTCGAAGAACGGGGCTTCGCCAAGCGCGATCTCCTGAGCCTCGGTTTATGAATCAGGAACACATCGAACAATATGTCGCGGGACGCATGAGCGAATCCGAAGCTCAGGCTTTCGAAGACTATTGCCTCGCGAATCCCGAATTCGCGCGCCAGGTCGAGTATGAGCAGCGCCTGAAGGCCGGCATCGCGCAGGTCGCGCGCGGCTCCACCGCGGAATTCGTACGCGCTCCGCACCCGCTGCCGTGGACCATTGCCGCGGCGGCAAGCGTGCTGGTGGCGCTGGTCGTCAGCCTCTACGTCTTCAATTCCGGCACGCGGGCAGTCGCGCCCTCCATCCTGGCGGCGGCCACCTCCGCGCCCTACGACGGGCCTTCGCTGCGCCTGGCGCTGGTCCGCGGTTCGGACACCGCGCCATCGCTGCCGCCCGGCGTGGTCCGGGTGGAAATCGTCGGCTTGTTCGACATGGGACATCAATACAGCGTCGCGCTCGACCGTCTCGAGCAGAACAAGAAGATCGACACGGTGGCGACTCTCAACGACCAGAACCCGAGTTCGCCCGTCAGCCTGGTGGTGATCGTCGACAGCCGGCAGCTTCGCGCGGGGCCCTATTCCCTGCGCGTGCGCAAGCAGGCCTCGGGCGAAGAGGCCCTGGACTTCGGCTTCGTCAAATATTGAAGAATCGGTGTCACGGCTTGCCGTGATGTCGCAGAAGCCCTTCTTGCGCCTGATCACCGCAAACCCAGGCAAGGGGCTCATTCATGACGAATCCGGCGGCCGGCCAGGGTCGCTTCGGCGCGGCCTTCGAATGGCTCGGGGTCGAGCGGGCCTGGACCAGGACTCGCGGCAGCGCTGACGTCGTCATCGGCATCGTCGATGAGGGCGTGCAGGTCGACCACCCGCTGCTAGGCCCTAACATCCAGCAAACACTGGCCCACAACCCCGCTTCCGCGGGCAGCCACGAAATCTCCGGTACACACGCCGCCGGAGTCGCCGCCGGCCGCTGCAGTGAAGTCGAGAGCTTTTCCGGCGTCGCGCCGGAGTCGCGCATCCTGCCGGTGAGGTTCACCAGCGGCACCGGCCCCCAATCTCTGGACCTGGCGCACGCCATCGAATACGCGGTCGAGATGGGCGCGTGCATCCTCAACCTCTCGCCGGCGGGTTCCGCGGATACGCCTGCCGTGCAGCGGGCCATCCAGTACGCCGCGGTGCGTAATGTGCTGGTGGTGCGTTCCGCGACCGATGCGAACAGCCCGATGGCGCTCGATCGCGAAGATCGCGTGCCCAACCAGATCAACGTGCTGTCGCTTGGCGAACAGGGACAGCCGCTGGCCAGCTGCGCGCGCCAGTCCGCGCACCTCGCCGCGCCGGGATTCGCGCGCGTGCCGCAGTGGCGTGGCAGCGGACACAGCGTGTTCTTCGGCAACTCCATCGGCGCGGCATACGTGAGTGGCTGCGCGGCGCTCGTGAAGACACTCAATCCCGCGTGGGGTTATCTCGAGATCAAGGAGCATCTGCTCGCGAGCGGCATCGCGCTTCCCGCACTCGAAGGGCGCTGCCAGACGGGCGCGGTGCTCAACGTGGCCAACGCGGTGCTCGGCCCCATCGAGGTGGCGAGCGACGCGCCGGCACTGCGATGGATGTCGCTCAACGACGCGGAGCTGGAATGGAAGCTGCGTTATCGCGCCGCGTATTGCGCGAACGTGGTGGCGCTGTTCCGCCCGCATGGCGACGCGCATTGGCGCGAGCTTGCCAGCGCGCGCGCCGACGCGTTGAGAATGACCATTCCGGGAGCCGCGCTGCGACGCACGACCGGCACGCTGCGCATCGCCTGCCGCGAGTCGAATTTCCACTCCGAGGAGATCGCGCTGACGATCACCTGAAGGAAATGGGGTCAGACCCCATTTCCCGTAATTGGGGTCTGACCCCATTTCGCGCGGAGGCGTCGGGCGAGCGGCTGCTCGATGAAGCGCGTGCTGATCACCGACATCACCAGCAACCCGATCACCGCAAACCAGAACGACAGGTTCGTCATCTGCGGCGCCAACAACACCATCGCGAAACCCAGCGCCATGAACAGGTTCTGCCAGATGAAAATGGAGAACGAGAGCTGGCCGAGAAAGTTCATGCCCGGCAGCGAAAACACGCGCGCCACGAGCCCGCGGCCCAGCGCCAGGTCGTAGAGCACCAGCATGTACAGAGGCAGCAGCGCGCCATGGCGCAGGATGTGGCGCCACACCCGATCGTGCGGCTCCATGAGACTGAGCGCGACGACGGCAGCGAGCGCGACATCGCCGAGCGACACCCACGGCTTGCGCTTCTCGCGCCACGCGGTCTCGAACCGGCTGATGCCAAAGATGCGCGACATCAGCATGCCCGCCGCGAAATGCGCCACCCAGAAAAGCGGCGTGGAACCGAGAAAGATCTGCCAGTTGACGCTGTCCTTCGCGCCGTCGGGAAAGAACTGCAGGAAGACGAGCGTGGGCGCCAGCGAGATCAGCGGGCTCGCGACTAACAACCCGATCTGCTGCGCGCGCGAGAGCCCGGACAACACGCGCATCAGCCACGGCATGATGAGATACAGGAACACCACGGCCGACAGCGCCCACGTGGGCCAGCTCCAGATCGGCACCAGCGGCGGCACCCACGCCTGGGTCAGCGTTGCCGTCGCCACCGCGCTCGCGGCGGCCAGCGGGATCGGCGGCGCGGCCGGGTCGAGGAAATACCGCGGCAGCGTCAGCAGGGCCGTGAGCGCGAAAGCGATGAGATGCGCGGGATAGATACGCGTAAAACGTTGCCACCAGAAACGCTTACGGGTCGTGGCGAGCGCCCCGTCCGGCATCCAGTACAGGTACGCCAGGATGAATCCCGAGAGCAGGAAGAAAAAGCTGGTGGATAGGTAGCCGTGCGCGATCAGGTTGTTGAACCAAGCCGGGAAGCTGTCCATGTTGGCGTAGGCGTTGCCGAACGGCCCGTGCAGACGCGGCGATTCGAAACGGATCGACCACAGGTGGTACAGGAAGATGTGGAAGACGGCGAAAAAACGCATGCCGTTCAGGGCCGTGAGCTGTGGCGCGGCTTCGGAGCCCCGTGCAGGCACATCGTTCATGAGGATCCTCCCGATTGCATTTTATACACGCCCGGTGGAAACCCGGTTGCATCAGGTCTGACACCCGGGCGCGCCATGGGCTGATGGGGACGGGGCGCCATCGTCATTACCATCGCCGCGCAGTCCAAGACGACATACCAACGGAGGCATCACATGACTACCCCATCCGGCCACACAGAAGTAATTCGCGCCAAGAAGGTGATCGGCACCAGCGTCAAGAACTCGGCAGGCCAGAAAATCGGCCAGATCGAAGACATCGTGCTCGACAAGATGTCTAACAACATCGTCTACGCCGTCGTCGGCTTCGGCGGGTTCCTCGGCATGAACGAGAAGTACCACCCGGTGCCGTGGTCCGCGCTCGACTACGTCGAGAGCGAAGACAGCTACGTGGTTCCGTTCACGAAGGAAGAGCTGAACGCCGCACCGGCAGACTCGCTCGAAAAGCTCACGCGCGGCGATGGCGCAGCGGCGTACAGCAAGAGCGCGAACGCGTATTACAAGGTCAATCACTGAGATCGAAAAATCCCTGGTAAAGAGAATGGCCGCCGCGTCACAGGCACGCGGCGGCCGTCCGTCCTCCCCGACCGTCGGCGCGCCATCCGCGCGAGGTCTAACTTCCGCGGTTCTCTTTCCGCCCCGCGCAATCTTTCATTGCGCGTAGTAGGCGTGTGCCCAGGCCGTCATGCGGCGGTGGGATTGTTCGCTGGCGCCGATTCCCGGAAACGGCAGCATCCAGGCGCGCTGCGTTTCACTCAGGGCTTGCGCCGCCGGCGTTCCCGTCGTGTAGCGCCGATAGAAATCCGCCGCGAACATGCTGGCGTACACGTCTTCCACCGGCCACAGCGTGGCGACTACGCCTCGTGCCCCGGCGCGCAGGAATGCGCGTTGCAATCCGGGCAGGCCTTCGGCGAAGCGCGCCGGCCCCACCGCCGTTTCGCAGGCGCTTAGATAGACGAGGTTCGCGTCTCCACGCCACTCCTGGACCTGGCCGGCCGTCAGGTAAGAAGGGCTGCCGGCGGCATCGAGTGCGGGCAGCAACAGCAACGAAGCCAGCGGCTGGCGCAGATCCGCGAGTCCATGCGTGGCGAAGTGGATCGCGTCGACTCCTTCCTGCCACAACACTTTCAGACTGCGCGCATTGCCATCCGCGCCGAACAGCAATTTCACCTGGGGCGCCGGATCGAGATCCTGGAACATCGCCGCAATCGATCGGGCCTCCGCGTTGGTGGCGCGCAGGGCCGAGAACACTCGCGACGCAGGAGTCCCGGCGTTCGAGCGTGCATCGTTCGCGAGCGCGACGAAGCCCCATTTGTGTGGCCGGGCGGCCTCATGCCCGACGTGCGGTTCGAATAGAGAGCCCACCATGACGATCGACTGTTGCTGCGAGAGTCGTTGTGCGGGTTCCGACGGCGCGCTCAATGCGGCAAACGGGACCGCGGCGATTCGCCCTTCGGCCACGATTTCGACCGTCGTGGAACCGGCGCCGGGCACGCCCGCGGGCAGCAGCACTGACGACAGCCGCGACAGCACTGCATCGGTCTCGTCCGGTGTTCGCGCGCGGATCGCCTTCGCGAACCGGGCGAGCTCGCGCGCAATGTCCGCTGGCGCCGCGGCCAGCATCGTGGCGCGCAAGCCGGACGCATCGCGAACCCACACATACGCATGCTGCGTTTCCATGGCATACGAGATCTGCGTGACTCCCGCGGGTACCGCGGGCCACGGCGGCGCGTCGAGCGGCGAGCCGGCAATCTCGAGGCCCCGCTTCGCGCTGGCACGCAGCCGATCCACTTCCGCGCGCAGCCGCGCGATGTCGAGCTGCAGAGCTTCGATTTCCCGCGTCGCGTCGGTCGTCCGTTTCAGCAGCGAAGCGACTCTCACGCGCTTGCCCGCCATCTGCGTCAGGAGCTCATCCAGTTGCGCCTGCAATTCCGGCGCGAGCTGCGCGAACCGCCGCGAATCGAAATTGAGCGCGCGCGCCCATTCGAGCGTGCGCAGCGCTTCTTCTTCCGACGCCGTCACGGGAACCAGCTTGTTCGGTCCACGCCTGGCGACGTCGCTCATCAGCAGGTCCACGTAGCCGCGAAACGTCTGCTGCTCGTTCGCCACCATCGCCGCGCGCAATTCCGGATTGTTGATCGCGCTGCGGTACTTGAAGATCAGCGCGATCGCCCTCTCGTATTCTTCGCGCGCTTCACGCAGCTTGCCGTTTGCGGCATGCGACTGCGCCAGCAATCGGCGGGCGGCGATTTCCTGGTTGGTGTCCTCGTGGAGAATCGCGGCGTTCAGCGAATCGCGCGTGAGCGTCAAGGCTTCGCGCATGGCCTGGGGCGTTCGCCGCGGTTGCGAGAACAGCATGTCGGCGAGTGCAAGCTGCACCGCGTGGCGTTTGTAGAAACTCGGCAGAGCCGCAGACAACGCCAGCGCTTCACGCGAAGTGGCGATGGCACGCGGGTAGTCAGCCGCCGCCTGGTAGTCGAGCGCAAGATCCAGCAGCGCGATCATCCGCACGTCCGGCGACGCCACCATCGTCGCGGCTTCACGATGCAACGCGAGCGCCTTGCCGATGTCTCCGGCCTCGCGCGCCAGCATTCCATTCGCGCTCAGGCTGGTCGTCAATCCGACCGGGTCTTCGATTCCCCTGCGGAGTTTCAGCGACTCGGCGAGCAGCGTCGATGCCTGCGCCGTGTCGCCGCGCACCCAGTAGGCGAGTCCGAGCCCATGCAGCACGCGCGCTTCGTTCTGCTGCAGCTTGTGCTCACGCGTCAGCTCCAGCGCGCGCAGCGATCGTTCGATGGCCCGATCGACATTTCCCGCCATGGTGTCGATGCGCGCCGCGTTGTAGAGGAGCTGCGAGCGCGAGGTCATCGACCCGAACCGGTGAAGCTCGGCGATCACCTGGTCGTAGTAACGCGTCGCGCCGCGATAGTCGCCGTCATCGACCGCAATGGCTCCCAGGTTGCCGAGGACCATGAGGCGACCCTGGTGATGACCGAGCGCTTCGAATGCGGGAATGACCGACAGAAATCTCGCGCGCGCCTCGGGCAGGTCATAGACATGGTAGGCGAGCACGCCAAGAAAATTCACCGCACGCGCGCGTTCCAGGGCGCTGATCGCGGGTTCGGTGCTGAGGGCGACCAACATCTGTTTCGCGCGCCGCGCCGCTTCGTCGGCGCCGGGATCCGTGGCCGACTGGTCGGTGGCGATCTCGAGCAGCACGCTCGACTGAACGAGCCGGGCGCGCGCGGCGTCGCGCGTGGCGCCCAGCGCAATGAAACCGCGCTCCGCGCGCTCTGCATCCGCCAGCACGCCTTTGAGACTGGATAGCTGGCGGTAGTTGAGACTCGAGCGGACCATGCGGCCCCACGCCGCCAGCGCCGGATCGCCGTCCGCGGATTCAAGATGCGCCAGCGCGCGGTCGATGTCGCGAAACGCCGCCTCGCGAAGCTCGTCGCCGGTGAGCCGCGCACTCGTGGCCGCCGACCAGGCCCGAAACGCGGCGAGCCGCGCCGCGATTCGCGAATCCGCCGCGATCTGCGGGTCGTAACGCATGAGCCTGAGCCTGGCGTGGCCAGGCCGATCCCGCTCGTGCGCGCTTTCCAGCGAAACGGTGAGCCGCGAGCGGGCTGGCACGTCGAGCACCGCGATCTCGATACCCTCGCCTTGCAGGTTGGAATCGATTTCGACGGTCAGTGGCGCGTCGACCTGCGTTCCTGAATGCGACAGGACTACTTTGACGTCGGTGTCGTCCTCGTCGACCATCGCGACGAACGTTGCGTCGCCATCCACCGGAAGTTCGCGTTGCGCGCTGTCGATCAGTGCGCCGCGCGCGAGCGAGACGTCTTCATCGAGAACCAGGGTTCCTTCGATGGCGGAACGATGCTGGGGCGCGCAAGCGGCCAGCAAGGCAACACACGGCATCGCGAGGCCCCACGCGGCGGCCTTTCTCGTTCCTGGGACTGACTCCAATCGCTACCCCCTGCGCCCGCGGGCAGAGAATAGAGTAGTTCTCGCGGAAAGTGGCTACTTCTCCGCCACGTAGGCGATGCGCGACAGCCGCCGCTCGGTAGTCAGGCGATGCACGGCGCTCAGGAACTGCTGCACACCTTCGAAGTTTTCGGCGCCTTCCATGCGCAGCAGATCGTCGCGGAAGCGCTGTCGCGCCTCACGCCAGCGGCGCGAAACCAGCGCGGCGTTTTCCGTCGCGTCGAGCTGGCTCACAAGCTTGAATCCCGCTTTCACGATCAGTTCCTCGTTGAGCCCCTTCGGCACGAACACGAACAGCCCGACGGAGCTGCGCGCCGCCAGCTCCTCGTTGGTGACCGGCCCGGTGAGCACCACCGGGTCGGTGAAGATGGCCCGCCCACCCGGCTTGAGGATGCGGCACCATTCGTTGAGCACATCGCTGCGATTCGGGAAATGGTTCATCGAGTCGATGCACAACAGCGCATCGAAAGTGTTGTCTTCGAATGGCAGCGGACGGGTCGCATCCGCCACCATGAATTTCAAACGCTCCGCGAAGCCTGTGCGGGTGGCCTCGCGATTCGCCGTGGCCACGCCGCTGCGGTTTGCGTCCAGGCCCGTCACGCGGCAACCCGACTTGCGGGCGAGGTGCAGCGCCGGGCCACCGGAGCCGCTGGCGATCTCCACTACATGTGCATCCGTGCGTAGCTGCAACAATTGCATGAATTTTCCGTACTCATCTGCCGTCACCCAGCTGTTCTGTCCGATGTCCTCGCCGAACGTGGCTTCGCGGATTGCCGCCAGCACCTGCTCGGTGAAATTCGCGTAGGCGCCATCGAAGATGTCGACATACCCGGACGCACTTCTATCCATTACGTGGCCCACCGCTGGTTCAGACGGTGCGGCGCGCAGCCGGGTTTACATTCGCGCCGCGTTTTCCCGCACGCACGGAGAAAGGCACCAGACCCGGCACGCGCTTCATGTACTCCGCGTACTCGGGATGTGCCGCGATGAGGTCGCGCTCCTCGAGCCTGAGTCCGACCAGGATGTAAGCCGTCGACATGATGGCGAACACCAGGTGCGCGACGGTCATCGTGGGCGTCGCCCAGATGATCATCAGCCAGGCGACGTAGATCGGATGGCGCACCTGCCGATACAACCACGGCGTCTTGAAGTTGAGCGGCGTGAACGGTTTGCCCACGAGCTGCAGCCACACCTGGCGCAGTCCGAAGAGGTCGAAATGATTGATGAGAAACGTGGAGTACAGCAGCAGCGCCCAGCCCGCGGCGTACACCAGGTACATGGCGTCCGCGCCCAGCGGCGCGGCGATGTCCCAGATCACTCCGCCCATGGGCTGCCAGAACCAGAACAGCGCGATCAGCGCGAGTGACGAGAACAGCACGTAGGTGCTGCGCTCCGCCGGCTCCGGCACGATGCGCGTCCACCAGCGCTTGAAGGCCGGCCGCGCCATGACGCTGTGCTGCACGGCAAACAGGGCCAGCAGGCCGAGATTCACGAGCAACGCGGTGCCCAGGGACACTTCGCGCGGCGAATCGATCGACTTGGGCACCCAGAGGTTGCCGATGAAGCCCACGGCGTAGAGAAATGTGGCGAAAAACACGGCATAACAAGCCAGGCCGTACGCAAAAATGGCGAGACGTTTCATGTGGGATTCCTCCAATGTCACAGACGGCGTCGCGCACCCGATGCGGACGCTTGTTTCGCCGGTTTCGATGTGACAAAAGCCTATCGACGGCATGCTCCCGAATCCCGGGAGAACGCCGGGATTTCTCCGGGATCGCATGCAAGCTCAACTCACATTCGGAAGCTTTCGTTTCGAACCGGCCACCGCGCGCCTGTGGGACCGCGAGACCGAGGTCAAACTCACGCGCAAGGCGGCGATGGTGCTCGGCGCCCTGCTCGAGCGCCCGGGCGCGCCGGTGTCGAAGCAGGAACTGTTCGCCAGCGTCTGGCGCGGCACGATCGTGAGTGACGACGCGCTGGTGACCTGCATCCAGGAGCTGCGCAAGGCGCTCGGCGACGATTCGAAGCAGCCGCTGTACATCGAGACGCGCCATCGTCTCGGGTATCGCTTCGCGGCGGCCGTGGATTCGGCCGCGCCAGCGCCCGTCGCGGCGCCTGCACCTTCGGCGCGCGACACCGCGACCATTGCCGTCCTGCCGTTCACCGACATGAGCCCGGCGCGCGACCAGGACTATCTATGCGAGGGTCTCGCCGAAGAGCTCATCGACGCGCTCACCCACGTCGAAGGACTGCGCGTGGCGGCGCGCACTTCCTCGTTCCTGTTCCGTGGCGACCAGGACCTGCGCGAAGTGGGCCGCAAGCTCAATGTCGGTAGTTTGCTCGAGGGCAGCGTGCGCAAGGCCGGCGATCGCCTGCGCGTCACGGTGCAGCTCATCGACGTGGCCTCGGGTTTCCACAAGTGGTCCGAGAAGTTCGAGCGCGATGCCGGCGACGTGTTCGCCATGCAGGACGAGATCGCGGAAAAGGTCGCGACGCTGCTGCGCGGCGGGGAACTGTCGATGCGCGAGCGGCGCGCCGTGCGCCGGCAACCCACCGCCATGGAGACCTATGAATGTTTCCTGCGCGGCCGCCAGCGCATGCACACCATGCAGCAGCCGCACATGGACGAGGCGCGGGCCCTGTTCCAGCGCGCCATCGCGCTCGACGCCGAATACGCGCCCGCGTGGGCGGGGCTCGCCACGCTGCATGCGCTGCTCTACGAGTGGTGGGGCTCGAGCGACCAGGACCTCGCCGAGGCCGAGCGCGCCAGCCGCATCGCCATGGACCTGGCGCCGGATCTCGCCGACGCGCACCTGGCGCGCGGCTACACGCTGTCCAACCAGCGGCGTTACCGGGAGGCGCAACCGCATTTCGAAGCGGCCGCGCGCATCAACCCCAACCTGTTCGACGCGTATTACTACTACGGCCGCGCCGCGTTCGCGGCCGGCGACACGGAAAAATCCATCGAGCTGTGGCGCAAGGCGGGCGATGTGCGGCGCGAGGATTTCGAGAGCCCGCTGCTGCAGGGGCAGTCGTTGCGGAAGTTAGGCCGCGTGCAGGAGGCGCTCGAAGTCAACCGGGAGGCCGTGCGGCGCGCCGAACGCCTGCTCGAGGTCAACCCGGCGAATGGCCGCGTGTTGTCCTTCGGTGCGGGCGCTCTCGACCTGGATGGGCAGATCGAACGCGCCATCGAATGGGCAAGACGCGCCGAGCAGCTCTACCCCGACGACATGGGCGTCATCATCAACGGCGCCTGCCTGCGCGCACGGAATGGAATGACCGAAGAAGCGCTCGACCTGCTCGAGCGCATGTTCAACAAGGGCTGGGGAAAGAAGGACTGGATCGAGAACGACCCCGACTACGACAGCCTGCGCGCCGAGCCTCGCTTCATCGCCATGATGGCAAAGCTGAAGTAACGCCTCAGAACGGGCCCTGCACCTGCGATGGCGTGAACCAGGAAGACGACCAGACCTTTCCGTCGCGCACGTAGTACACGGTGTCGCCGTGAATGAACGAACGTGTGAACCAGGCGTAACGTTCACGGTCGTTCGACACCGGGGGCGAGACGGCGCCGGCGGCCTGCAACGATGCGCTGGCGGCACTTTGCTTGCCGAGGATCTCGAACTGATGCAACGACGACTGCGTGGTCCCGGGCTCGCCGTTTTCGAGCCTGTCGGTAATCGTCGCCGGAATGGCGAAGCGGTCGGCCGCCTCCGCCGGAAGATAGGTGAACGCATGCCGGCTGTGGCTCGCCTCGGAGATGGAACGCCAGCCGCCGAGGTCGATGCTGCCGCGCGACTGCGGCCGCTCGATCAGCGAGACATCGAACAGCTCGAGCTTGACGTGGCCCGCGTCGTTCCCCAGCCCTAACAACAGGTCGCTCGTCACCGGGTGCAGGAAGTCGGAGAAGCCGGGGACCTCCAGTGTCCCGGCAATGCGCGGATCCGCCGGGTTGGCCAGGTCGATCACGTACAACGGATCGATTCGCTCGAAAGTGACGGCATACGCCCGGTCGCCCATGAAGCGCACGCCAAACAAGCCCTCGTTGGGCTTGCCGAGCTCCTCGGGGCGGGTCGTGTTGGGCAGCGTCGACACCACCTCGAGCGCGAGCTCGCTCGCCTTGGGACGCAGCACGAACAGTCGATGGTCCTGGAAATCCAGCGAGTCGGTGGAGAGCTCGGTGGTCACGACCCGCAGCATTCCCTGGTGTTCGTTCATGCGGAAGTCCTGCTGACCCTGCAGCCAGAGGGTCCCGGGCACTTCCACCGAGCCTGCGTAGACAGGAGCCGCGCCGGTAAATGCGAACTTGTGGATGCGCGTGACCGAGGCGATTCCGCTGCGCTGCGAATTCGCGGGGCCCGAGCTCCAGGGCTGCGATATGTAGAGAGCCGCTGTCGACGCGTAAACGCCATCGGATCTTTCGTTGTAGCAGGTGTTCGCGAGGTCGCCCGGGTTCTGCATCGAGAACGACGTGATCGTCGTCAGGATCGGATAACCAGCGTGATCCGGTTCATTCGTGACGTAGCAATCCGACGCCGCGACCAGGGCACGGGCCCGGCCGGCAACGTTGATCCGGGGCAGCAGCTCGGCGAGCGGCAGGTTCGGCAAACGCGCGCGGCCCTGCGGGTCGAGCACCACCGACGGCGTGTGCCGGCTCACTAGATAGACGCGATCGCCGACGCGCCGGCTGGCGACGAATGCGCCGTCCACCACCGCGTGCAGTATCCGCGCGGGATGCGCCGGATCGTCGACGTCGTACACGTGAATTTCGATTTCGGTCGGCGCCCAATAGGGCAGCATGCTCCAGAGTCCGCCAAACGGGCCGAAGTTCGATCCGCTCATCATCACGAGACGGCCGTTGGCAACGTAGATCCCCTGAACCTGCAGGCCGCTGTCGATGGGAATGGAGCTCACCTGCGTCGCGCCGCCCACCGCCGGATCCGCCCTCAGGATGCGGATTTCGCGCGGCAGCGCGGCGCTGGAGAATGGCGTCGGCGCGATGTACAGATGCGTGCCGTCATAACGCACGTAGTCGAATTCATCGACTCCGGCTTCGTTGGTGTACGTGTTCGAGAAGCTGCCGTCGGCGCTCAGCCCCGGTCCCGGCGCCGCCACGACCGTCGGCACACCGCTCTCGACGGTGACCTGGAGCGACGATTTGAGCGAGCGTTCGAGCTCATCGGCCGAACCGACCTTGCGCAACATGCCCGAGGCGGGGGGTGGCGGCTCGACGGGGTCGGCATCATCGGACTGCCCGCCACCACAGCCGGCCAGCACCAGGCCGGCGAGCAACCATGGCAGCAGGGCTGTCGAGAAGGCGAAGCGTTCGAGCGGGCGGCGCATGTTCATGTTGTTGATCCCCTGGAAATCCGCTTCGGGGAGGTTAATGGCGGCCGTTTTCGCCATGTGTCACGACAGTTGAGGAAATTCGTTAAATAGTGTCGGATGCGGGCGCGACACTTTTTTACAGTTTCGACACAGCTTGCTCCTAAAGGTTTGCCGGGCGCGCGGGCTGCTGAAGTTAGAATGACGTCATGAATATTCCGAGATTGCAGCAACTGCTGGCGGTGGCAGCCCTCTGGTCTTGGTCGCAGCTCGTCTGCGCGCAAACCGAAACGCCATCGACGCCATCGACGCCACCGATCTCCGATGCTGCGCTGCCGGCACCCGCCTCGGTGACGCCAACGCGTCCGTTGCCCAAAGAGCGCAACTGGCGCTTCGGCGTCGGTCTCGGCTACGGAATGCGCACCAACCCGCTGGTGTTGTCGGACGACATTCCGGTCATCGTCGACCTCGACATCGCCTGGTTCGGCAAGCGCTGGTTCTTCGACAACTTCGACCTGGGATTCCAGCTGGCCGACAACCGGATATTCACGGCCAACGCGGTGGCGCGAGTGAACAGCGATCGCGTGTTCTTCGGCAAGACGAACATTCGCTACGTGAATTTCACGATCGCGGCCG
Source organism: Steroidobacteraceae bacterium (assembly GCA_035765415.1). Classification (GTDB taxonomy): domain Bacteria; phylum Pseudomonadota; class Gammaproteobacteria; order Steroidobacterales; family Steroidobacteraceae; genus CADEED01. The sequence continues at coordinate 20,025 of DASTXR010000045.1, forward strand.
GCGGCGACAAGCTGCCCATCGTCGACACACCTCCTCCGCCCGGCCGTCCGGACAGCGGGCCCAGCTTCGAACAAGAACCGCAGGAGCTCAGGGTTCCCGACCGCGACTACGCGGTCGAGCTGGGGCTCGAGATGTTGTTTGGCGGCGAGTGGGGCCAGGCGACGCTGCGCGGTTTCCACGACGTCAGCCAGACGCATGAAGGTTTCGAGATCTCCGCGGACTACAGCTATCGCTGGACGCGTGGCCGCTTCTCCATCTCCCCCACTGTCGGCCTCGCGTACAAGAGCGACGATCTCAGCGACTACTACTGGGGAGTAAATCCGGAGGAAGCAGGAGTCACGCTGCAACCTTATGAAGCCGACGGCGGCGTCGACTGGGAAGTCGGGCTGCGCACCAGCTACTACCTCACGAAGAGCGTGCGGCTGGCGATCTCGGCGGACTACGAGCGCCTGCACGACAGCGTCGCCTCGAGCCCGATCGTCGCCGAAGATCACGTGCTCGGCTATTTCGCCGGAGTGGCCTGGCAATTCTGATGCGCACCTGGCTCACATTGCTGCTGGCAACCGGGTTTGCGGCGAACACCGCCGCCGGCGCCGAACCTCCGCCGGTGCGCCTCATCGTGAAGCCGCTGCTGTGCGTCGTGGACAAGGCGGCGGATTCCTGCAACGTGTTGTTCGACATCCGCTGGAAGAGCGTGCTCCCCGGCGAGTACTGCCTGAACGATGAATCCGTGGCTGAACCCCTGCGTTGCTGGCCACGGTCGCTCACCGGAGAATTGCGACACCGGCGCGAGGTCAGCGAAGATTTCGTTTTCTGGCTCGCGCCACCCGCCGGCGTCGAACGCGCCGCCGAGGTCAAGGTCGAGGTGCTGCGCGTGGGATCCGACGATCGCCGGCGCGAGCGACGCACGCGGCATGTCTGGGACGTCTTGTGAACGCGACCAACATCGACATCCTGCTGATCGAAGACGACAACCGACTCGCGGAGCTGACCGCCACCTACCTCGAGCAGAACGGACTGCGCGTCGCGATCGAAGAACGCGGCGATCGCGCGCTCGAGAGATTCGGGCGCGAGAAGCCGCGGCTGGTGTTGCTGGACCTGCTGCTGCCGGGCAAGGACGGCCTCACCATCTGCCGCGAGCTGCGGCGCCTGCACGACGTGCCCATCCTCATTCTCACGGCGCGCGACACCGACATCGACCACGTCATCGGGCTCGAGGCCGGCGCCGACGACTACGTCATGAAGCCCGTCGATCCCATGGTGCTGCTGGCGCGCGTGCGCGCGCTCATGCGCCGCGCGGAACGCGCCGCGCCGGCAGGTGGCGAGCGCAAGCCGGATCTCACGCTCGGCGCATTGCGCATCAGCGAAACCTCGCGCGAAGTGTGGTTGCGCGGCCAGCCCGTGCAGCTCACCACGCAGGAGTTCGAGTTGCTGAGCCTGCTGGCGCATCGCGCCGGCGAACTGGTGAGTCGCGACGAGGTGTTCCGCACCATGCGCGGCATCGACTACGACGGGCTCGATCGCTCCATCGACGGCCGCGTATCCAAGTTGCGGCGCAAGCTCGGTGATGACGCCACGGCGCCGACGCGCATCAAGACCGTGTGGGGCAAGGGATACTTGTTAGTGCCCGACGCGTGGGAAGTCCCCACTTGATGGATCGGGCTTGAAAGAGTGGCTGCAAGCCCGCCATCGCGGGCTGTTCGTCCGCTCCTATGTCGTGCTCGCAGGCGGGTTGCTGGTGGTCGCCATCCTGCTGGACCTGGGATTCTCGGCGCTGCAATCACGGCAAGCGCGCCCGGCCGATCCCTGGCTGGTCACCACGTTCCAGCTCATGGAATCGCAGCTCGCGGCGGCGCCCGAGGACGAACGCGCGGCGCTGGCCAGCCAGCTCGGGGAGAAGCTCAAACTAGAGCTCGATGTCATCGCGACGACGGACATCGCAAGCGAAGCGCCGTTGGAAGCGGGCCCGCGCGAGCTCGAAGACGATGACGGCCGCATCTACTACCTGTGGCATTCGGACTTGCTGAACGGCGCCATGCGCCTCGGGCCCTTCGAGCCCGTCCGCGAAAGCATGGGTGTGCGATTCCTGCCGGTGCTCTTTTACGCGTCCATCCTGCTGATCGTCGGCCTGTGGCTGCGGCCGCTGCTGCGCGACCTGCGCGTGCTCACCGTCGCCTCGCAGAAATTTGCGACTGACTACCGCGAACCTCTCGACACCGCTGCGCGCACCACCCAGCTCACCAGCCTGGCCACCAACCTCGATGACATGTCGGCGCGCGTCAGCCAGCTCATCCAGTCGCAGAAGGAGATGACCGCGGCGCTGTCCCACGAAATGCGCACGCCCCTGGCGCGCGTGCGATTCGCGGCCGCGGTGCTCGAAGGCGAAGTCGACGAATCGCTGCGGGGCCAGTTGCGCGCCCTCAACGCCGACGTGCAGCAGATCGACGACCTCATTTCCGACATGCTCGATTACGCGCGGCTCGACCATCCCGGATTGCGCATGGTCTGCCAGAACGTGCCGCTCGCGCCGTGGTTGCGGCAGGTGCTGCGCTCCTGCCCGCCCCACGAGAAGGACGTCACCACCTCGCAGCCGGGCGGCATCGACACCGCGTGGATGGAGCCGCGGCTCATGGAGCTGGCGCTCAGCAACTTGTTGGCCAACGCGCTTCGTTACGCGAAGCGGCGCGTCAACGTCTCCGTGGTGCGCGACAAGGATCAGTATCGCCTCGTCGTCGAGGACGACGGCGAAGGGATTCCGGAGAGCGACCGGACCGCCATCTTCGGTGCGTTCACGCGCCTCGATACCAGCCGCAATCGCGACACCGGCGGCTTCGGCCTGGGGCTGGCCATCGTCGCGCGCATCGCCGCGCTGCATCGCGGCCGCGTGGTCGCCGAGGCCAGCTCGACGCTCGGCGGCGCGAGGCTCGAGCTGGAGTGGCCGGCGATCTGACCGACGCGGCGTTGCGGCTTACTTGCCCTTGTCGACACCGCGGAATTTGACGCCCACGTGCAGGCCGATCTGCTTGTCCACGCCTTCGAGGAATTCGCTCTTGTTCGCGTAGACGATGCTGAACGGGACGTCCATGTCGCCGATGCGGCGCGTATACGTGAGCGTCGCGACCAGGCGGCTCTTGTAGTTGTCGTCGCTGTCGAGGTTGCTGTCGTAGGAAGC
>DASTXR010000046.1:0-37508 GCA_035765415.1 Steroidobacteraceae bacterium
GCAGCGACTTGTCTGTCTTCAGTCAACGGCAGCTAGACCGCGTCGCGCATGAACTAAATCAACGACCCAGGATGACCTTGGGTTGGGAGAACCCGGCCGATACACTCAGCCGGGCTGTTGCGTCGACCGGTTGAGGTCACCGGACCATTTCTATTACTCGCGTTCGCTTGCGCGAGGCGGCGCGCCTGATCTGTCAGCGCTCCGTTAACTGGCGCGCTAAACGCACATGCTGGATTGAACCACCAGGAGGATCTGCGCGCTGATCGCCTCGCGCTGCGCCGCCCTCGATGTTCGCGCCGGAAGCCTGTCCTTCTTCACGCGCTGACGCGCCAACGGCGTGCCTCGATCCCGCTTGCAAGGAAATCGGAATCCGGACTCGGAACCTACGGCCAGCGCCCGGTGGAAAAGTGGTGGCCGCGTAACCTCTACGCGCTGACGCTCCACCGCCCAGGTCCGTCCCCTTTTGCTAGGAAATGGGGGCTGCCCCCATTTCATCGCGTCAGCGCTGGAGAGAGTACTCGGCGCCGCAGTACGGGCACTTCGCCCAGCCGGTGGCTTCGATCGCCAGATAAACACGCGGGTGCGAATTCCAGAGATACATCTCCGGCATCGGGCACGCGAGCGGCAGATCGCTGGCGTCCACTTTGTATTCGTTCTGCGCGTTGGGCTGGATAAGGGGTTTGGAGGCTGACATGGGCGCGGATTATAAGGGCTCAATTGCCCATCGTCGCGTTCCAGATGGCGGTCACGGCGGCGCGATCCGCCGCGAATTCCTCCACCGGCACGACTGCTTCCGCCTGCTCGAGCGACAGGTGGTGCGCGCGCTCGCGATACTTTCGATAGGCGTGCGTGAGCACGTCGACGGTCTGCTGCGGCACGAGGTCGGCGGAAGCCACGGACTCGAGCTGGCGGATGGTGTCGGCAAACATCACCACCGGGGGATGTGTGCCGGCATGCAGCAGCGCCCAGTACTGCGCCAGGAATTCGATGTCGGCCGTGCCGCCGGCATCCTGCTTGATGTCGAACCTGCCCGACCCGGGCCGCGCCTTCGACAGCTCCTTGCGCATGCGCTCGCGCATGTTCCGCACTTCGGTGCGCAAGGTGTCGCGCCGCACACAGCGCATGAGCAGGTCGACGCGCAGGCGCTCGAACTCGGCGCGCAACGCCGCATCTCCCGCCACGGCGCGCGCATGCAGCAGCGCCTGGTGCTCCCAGGTCCAGGCTTCCTTTTCCTGGTATTCGGCAAACGCCCCCACGCGCGTGATCAGCATGCCGCCCTTTCCCGACGGCCGCAGCCGCACGTCGACTTCATAGAGCCGCCCGGCCGCCGAATGCATCGTCAGCAGATGCAGTACGCGCTGCGCGAAGCGGATGAAGAACACCTGGTTGTCCACCGGCTTCGCCGCATCGGTCTCGGCATGTTCGCCCCGCGCATCGTGCAGGAACACGAGATCGAGATCCGAGGCATAACCGAGCTCATTGCCGCCTAACTTCCCGTAGCCGACCGCGCAGATGTTCACGGGGCGGCGTCCCGGCCCGTCGCCGCGGTTCGTCTGCGGCACACCGAACTGCGCGGTCATCTGTGCCCACGCCAGCCGCATGGCCTGCTCGACGATGATTTCGGCGATCTCCGTCAGGTAGTCGCTGACTCGCATCAGCGGAATCGAGCCCGTGAGATCGGCCATGGCCACGCGGAAAATCGCCGCACGCTGAAACTGCCGGAGGCCCTCCACCTGCCGCTCGGGCTCGTCCTCGGCCAGGTGCGCGAGCCGCGCGTTCACTTCCGCTTCGAGTTCGGCGCGCGGCGTCGGCCGCGATCCGGCGCTGTCGTCGAGAAGCTCGTCGAGCAGCAGCGGGTGCGAAGCGATCTGCGCCGCCAGGAACTCCCCTTGCGCCGCGAGCGTGACCAGCTTGCGCCGCACCTGCGCATTCTCGTTGAGCAGCGCGAAATACGCCGAGCGCGAGCCGATGGCTTCGAGCACGCGCAGGATGCGTCGCAGGATGTCGACCTGCGGCGCCTCCGCAAGATGCAGCTCGGCAATGGCCGCCAGCAGGCGAGGCATCAACGTGTCGAGTCGCGCGCGGCCGGGTGCGTCGAGGCGGCGCACGGTACCGCTGGCGCGAAACTCGCCGAGTAATGCCGCGGCCTGGGCGCCATCACTGAAGCCGCGCGCCTCGAGCACGGCGGCGAGCTGGGCTCCCTCGGCGCCGCGCACCCAGGCTTCGGCGATGCCGTTGACGCCGGGCATCTCGGTGGGCGCGGCTTCGTTACGCGCGAACATGACTTCCTGGAAAGCCCGCGTGACGCGCGCGCGATGCAGGTCGAGCTCGGCGCCGCATGCCGGCCAGTCCTCGAAACCCATGGCGAGCGCGATTCGCTCGCGCGTGAGGGCGTCCGCCGGAATGGTGTGCGCCTGCGCATCGGCCAGCATCTGCAACCGGTTCTCCAGCCGCCGCAGGAAAACATAGGCCGCCTCGAGCTCCTGCGCGACGCGCGCCGGCAGCAGCTTGCCGCCGGCCAGCTGCGGCAGCGCCGCCAGCAGCGACGACGTCTGCATGCGCCGGTCCTGCCCGCCGCGGATGAGCTGGAAAGCCTGCACGACGAACTCGATCTCGCGAATGCCGCCGGGCCCGAGCTTCACGTGTTCGGCAAGGTCCCGGCGCGCCACTTCCTTTTCAATGAGCGCTTTCATCTCGCGCAGCGCCTCGAACACGCCGAAGTCGAGGTAGCGCCGATAGACGAATGGCCGGACGCTCTCGGCCTGGATCTGCTTGTACGCCGCGGCGCCTGTGACGGCGCGCGCCTTGACCCATGCATACCGCTCCCAGTCGCGGCCGTGCGTCTGCAGGTAGTCGTCGAGGAACATCGCGCTGGCCGCCAGCGGCCCGCTGTCGCCGAAGGGTCGCAGGCGCATGTCGACGCGAAACACGCTGCCCTCGGCGGTGCGTTCGTTGAGAAGCCGGATGACGAGCCGGCCGAGGCGCGTGAAGAAGTCCTCGTTGTCGATGCTGCGGCTGCCGGCCGTGGCGCCTTTGTCAGGGAACAGGAATATGAGGTCGATGTCCGAGGAAAAGTTGAGCTCCTCGCCGCCGAGCTTGCCCATGCCGAGCACGATGAATGCCTGGCGCTCGCGCGCGCCATTAAGCGGTTCCCCGTAGGTACGCTCGAGATCGACGCTGGCGTACTCCACGGCGCAGGTAATGGCGGCGTCCGCGAATGCGCTGGTGTCCGCCAGCGTCTCGTGCAACGTGGCCCAGCCCGAAAGGTCGCGCCACGCGATGCGAACCATCTCGCGTTCCCGCTGGCGGCGCAGCGCCGCCATGAATCCGGCGAGGTCTGGTTCGCCGATGACGGCCGCGAGTCGTTGCGCCATCTCGCCTCGCGCCAGCGGGCGCGTGAGCGCGGCGTCGTCGATGAGCCACCGGGCGAGGGCTTCGTCGCGCGCGAGGCTGTTGCACACGAAATCGCTGGCGGCGAGCACGCGAGGCAATACATCGCGCAGTTCGGGCGACGCGGCCTCGAAAATGGCGAGCGCACCCGATTCGCGGACGCGTGTCAGTTGTTGCTCACAGTAAGCGGCGAGATGCGGTGTCACCGGCGCGGACTGTACTAGAAAATTCCACCAGAAATATTCGCGAGTCCCCCTTGCGGATGGCGCGCAACAGCCTACGATTCGCCCATGAATTTGCGACTGTGCAGTTTGTTGGCGGCGGGTGGTTTGCTCCTGCTCTGCGCCTGCACGCGCCAGGAAACCGCACGCGAAATCGACTGGGCCAAGGCGGCGCTGGCGCGCAACCCCGCCTTCGAAATCATCGCCACCGACGAATCCACCGGCATCTTCACGGTGCGCAACATCGCCACCGGCAGGTTCGAAACCGTCAAGCTCCAGGATCTCGTCGCCGCGCCGCTGCCGCCCAAGACCGTTGCGCAGCCGGCGGCCGCGCCGCCGCCTGCGGCCGAAGCCGTCGAATCTCCCGCGGTCGCCGACGCCGCCGCCGGCACACTGGCATCGGGCCAAACTACCGACGCGGTCGAGCCCGGAGCGGAATCCGCCGGCCACACCATCGCGCAGGGCCCGGGTTACAGCATCCAGCGCGGCGAAGATGCTCCGCCGCAGGCCGCCAGCACTCTCGAAGGCCCGGGTTATTCCATCACGCGCCAGGAACCCGCAGAACGCGAGGAGACTCCGCGACCCGACGTCGTGGACACGAGCATCGAGCGCCGCACCGACCCCATCATCTGCCAGGGCGATCGCCTCATGCGCATCGACGGCGAAACCATCGAGTTCTCGGGGGACGCGGTCATCGCCGAAAACGGTTGCGACCTGTACATCAGCAACGCGCGCATCCGCGCGGGCGGTGTGGGCATCATCGCGCGCCAGGCTCGCGTGCACATCGTCAACAGTTCCATAGGTGGCAGTCGCGGGTCGTACGAGGCCTCCGAAGGCGCCGAGATTTACGTGGCGCACACCACCTTCACCGGCATCGGTCGTCGCTTCGACTCCGCCACCATGAACGACCTCGGCGGCAACGCCTATCAAACGGAGTGAGAAAAGGGGACAGATCTATTTATCGCCGATGCCCCCGGCGGCTGGCCGGCATCACCGATAAATAGATCTGTCCCCTTTTCTCAGGGAGATTGGATGACTTACTGCGTTGGATGCCAGGTCGATGAAGGCCTGGTGTTCCTGTCTGATTCGCGCACCAATGCCGGCGTCGACCACGTCAGTACTTTCCGCAAAATGTCTTTCTTCGAGATGCCGGGCGAACGGGTCATCGTGCTGTTGTCTGCCGGCAACCTCGCCACCAGCCAGTCGGTGGTCGCGCTGCTGCGCGAGCGCGTCAGCCAGACCAAGGCCAGCCTGCTGACCACGCGCACCATGTATGAAGCCGCGCGGCTCGTCGGCGACGCGGTGCGGGATGTGTACACGCGCGATGCGGAGCCGCTCAAGGTGCACGGCATCGAGTTCAATCCCACGTTCATCATCGGCGGGCAGATCAGCGGCGAATCGCCGCGCCTGTTCCACGTGTATTCCGCCGGCAATTTCATCGAGACCACCGCGGACACCCGCTATTTCCAGATCGGCGAATCCAAGTACGGCAAACCCATCATCGACCGCGTGGTGAAGGCCGACACGCCGCTCGCCGCCGTGGCGAAATGCGCGCTCATTTCCATGGACTCCACCATCCGCTCGAATCTGTCGGTGGGCATGCCGCTCGACCTCGCCATCCTGCGCCGCGACGCGCTGTCGATGGCGTTGCATCGAAGCATCGGCACCGACGACGCCTACTTCAAGATCATCCGCGAAGGCTGGGGCGAATCGTTACGTAATGCGTTCCACGCGCTTCCAGATCCCTCAATTCCTTGAGTTTTGTGCCGCAAGTGGGACATCCCACCGTGCGGCGCGCACGTTTTGGCGCGGTCATGTTTCCTTCGCGATAAATCAGGCGTAGGTTGTTTGCTCATGAGGGACTCGCCGAAAAGCCGTCGAACGGCACTGCAGGCCTTGCTGGCGCTGACCGGCGGTCTCGGCATGCAGGAGTTGTTCGCCGAGCCGAACTTCGCCGGGCGTGTCCCGGGTGGTCCCGAAGACCTGCTGGGTTCCTCCGCGGATCCCGAACCTTTGTTTGCCGCGCCGACGCGCCTCGATCGCATCGGCCGCGTGATGACCCACGTCATGGTGAACGGCAAAGGTCCGTTTCGTTTCGTGATTGACACCGGCGCCAGCCGCTCGACGCTGGCGCCACACCTGGCACGCGCGCTCGGGCTCAAGGCCTCGGTGGGCCGCAACGTCATGCTGAACGGCGTCACCGGCGCCGCCGAAGTGCCCACGGTCGCGGTCGACAGCATCGAGATCGGCGCACTGCGCTTCGAGAAACAGGATCTGCCGGTCATCTTCACTTCCATCATGGGCAACGCCGACGGCATTCTCGGCGTCGCCGGATTTCACGATCAGCGCATCGACGTCGACTTCAGGCGCGATCGCGTGAGCGTGCTCGAGTCGAACGGCAAGCGGCCTCACTACAGCCTGGTCACGGCGCGCGCCACGCGAAACGACAACGGCCTCATGATCCTCGACGTGCGTGTCGGCCGGCGCATCCGCGCGAAGGCCGTCATCGACACCGGTGCGGAGCGCACGCTGGGCAATCTCGCGCTGCAGAACCTCATGAACAAGAATCGCCGCCGCAAGCGCGAGGTGGTCGCGGCGGTGGTGCATGGCGCCACTCCCGACATCGCCGACGGCGACGTGCAGGAGATCAAGGAAACGACCATCGGCGACATGACGCTGTCCAACCTCGAAGTGATCTTCGCCGACTTCCACGTCTTCAAGCTCTGGGGGCTCGACCAGGAACCCGCGCTGCTGGTTGGCATGGACGTGCTCGGCATCCTCGAACGCCTGGTCATCGACTACCGGCGCAACGAGGTGAGCATGTACGGCGACCGGGCCGCATCGAGGCTCGTGCAGCGCTGACCCACGGGGCAAGAGCCCCCGATGTTGCCGGGAAATCGGCGAGAATCGGCGCCATGTCGACTCCCAACTCCGTTCGTGAATGGCGCGATGTCAGCGCCGCGATCTTCCGCAATGAAATCGTGCCGGCCGGGCAGCCCGCGCTGATCCGCGACGCGGTGCGCGACTGGCCTTCGGTACGCGCCGGCCGGTCGTCCCCGCAGGCGCTGGCTAACTACCTTCGCGCGTTCGACACCGGCGTTTCCGCGGACACCATGCACGGCGATCCGTCCATCGGCGGGCGGTTCTTCTACAACGAAGACCTCTCGGGGCTGAACTTCGAACGCAATTCGATGCCCCTGGTTCGCTCGCTCGACCGGTTGCTCGAGCTGCTCGACGATCCCTCGCCGCCGGCGCTGTACGTGGGCGCGCTGGCGGCGCCCGCGGCATTGCCCGGCTTCGCGCACCAGAACGCGCTCGGGCTTGCCGAGGGCATCGTGCCGCGCCTGTGGCTCAGCAACCGCGTCACGGTGCAGACGCACTACGACATCTCGTACAACATCGCCTGCGTCGTCGGCGGGCGGCGCCGGTTCACGCTGTTCCCGCCGGAACAGCGCGCGAACCTGTACGTCGGCCCACTCGAGTTCACGCTCGCGGGCCAGCCCATCAGCATGGTGCGGCTCGATGCGCCCGACCACGCGCGTTATCCGCGTTTCCGGGACGCGCTCGCGCATGCGCAGGTCGCCGAGATGCAACCGGGTGACGCGCTGTTCATTCCGTACATGTGGTGGCATCACGTCGAGGCCCTCGACACATTCAACCTGCTGGTCAATTACTGGTGGGATGACACGCCGCCGTGGAATGGCTCGCCCTTCGAAGCGTTATGCCATGCGCTCATGTCGGTGCATTCGCTGCCTCCCGACAAACGCGCCATCTGGCAAAAGGTGTTCGAGCATCACGTGTTCGAAACCGACGGCAGCGCGACCGAGCATCTGCTGCCGGCCCAGCGCGGCATCCAGGGCACGCTCGATCAACGGCTGGCGCTGCACATACGCAACTGGCTGCTGCAGACGCTGACGCCGCGACGGCGCTGAGCCCGGCCGGCAACGGCCGTCAGCGCAGCAGCGTAAATCCGCCGAGCGCCACGCGCCGGCCGTTGAGCAGGGCTTCCACCTTGTGAACGCCGGGATAGTGCTTGCGGGTAGTGAGCTGCCTCAGCCCTATCTTCTTGGTGACGGCGATCCGCGCAGCGGGCGCCAGCGTGAGCGCCTTCATCTTGAAGGTCTTGGCGCCCGTGCCCCGCGCCTTCACGAAATGCACCACCAGGTCGACCATGACTCGCTGCGGCTTCGCCTGCTTGTTAGCCAGCGTGAATGACACCGTGACGGCGGCGCCGATCTTCACGCGCGCTGGCGTGATTTGCCGTTCCCGCACCGCCACGTCGGCCTTCGCGCCGTAACCCAACGCGCCCAGCGCCCCGGCGTCGGCGCGCTTCACGGCCGAGCGCAGCGCGTGATTCACGATCCAGCGCCGCTCGTCGGTCGCGCCGCGCAGCCATCGCTTCGCGACCGCGGTGAGCAGCGCGGGATGGTCCTTGCCGATGTCGTTGAGGTTGTTGGCCACGGAACGGCGCACGTACAGTTCGGAGTCGTCTTTCAACAACTCGAGCAGCTCGAGTACGGGCCGCGGGTCTTTCTGAAAGGCGCGCAGGCGCGGCGCCCAGGGCAGCCGGGGCCGGGTCCCTTCGGAAACCAGCCGGCGCACGTGCTGGTTGGGATCACGTGTCCACTCGCGCATGCGGGCCAGCGTGGCCTCGGGATGTTTTTCGAGAAAGGCGCGAATGCTGTATTCGGCCGTGAAGCGCTGCGTCAGCGCATGTTGCGCGCGCATGGAATCTTCGAAATGTTCGAGCCCGTGTTTGGCCACGAAGAACAGGTGCGGCATGTACAGAAACCCCGCCATGCCGCCCGAGGCGCGGTGCTCGTGTGGTTGTGCAGCCGACGCAAGCAGCACGTCGATGGCTTTCGGAAACTCGGCCGGCAGGTGCTTGCGCAACGCCTCGGCAATATGGAATCCGCGCCCGGTCAGCGACAACGGGCCAAAGCCCGCAAGCACATCGCGCAGGAATTCGTCGTGCGGAAAGTCCGCGTGCACCGCGCGAATCATCTGCGCGATGGCGCGTGGCGCACTGGGCCCGAACTGGTCTTTGAGCGCGCTGGCCAATCGGCTATTGCCGCGCGGTGGCCAGCTTGAGCCCCAGCGCGATGAACATGGCGCCGGCAACCTTGTTGAGCACGTTCGCCATGGATGGCCGGCGCAGGAAAGCACCGCGCAGCTTCGCCGCGGCCACTGCGAGCACCACGCACCAGACGACGCCCAGCGCCACGAACGTGAGGCCCAGCACGAGGAAGGCGCCCACTTTGTGAGGGCTGCCGGCCTCGATGAACTGCGGCATCAATGCCAGGAAGAACAACGCCACCTTGGGATTGAGCAGGTTCGAGAGCACACCCTGGCGGAACGCCGACCAGCGGCCGTCGGCGTCGCCGCGGCGGGCATCTTCATTGCCAGGAAGCCCTTTCCCCCGGCTCAACAACGCGCGTACGCCGATGTAGATGAGGTAGGCGGCGCCCGCGAGTTTCACCGCCATGAATGCGTACGGAGACGTGGCCAGCAACGCCGAAAGGCCGAGCGCCGCGGCAAACGTGTGGATCACGCTTCCGGCGCTGATGCCGAGCGCGGCGGCAATTCCCGAAGAACGCCCCGCCGACAGACTGCGCCCGAGAATGAAGAACGTGTCCTGCCCGGGCGTGATGACCAGCAGGATGGCGGTGGCGATGAACAGCCAGTAGTGATGAATGCCAAGCATGGGCGGCACTGTGCCGTGCCCGCCCACGCCTGGCAAACAAGGATTTCTAAGTCTTACGACACAAACGCTGCGGGCACCGGCTCCTCGCCAACCGCCTGGCGCAACACCGCCCAGTGCATGGCTTCGTCACCGAGGATGCTGGCCGCGGCCTTGGAGAGCTCGCGGTCATGGAACAGCGGCACGGCGCCTAGATAGGCGCTGACGGCGCCCTTTTCCAGGCCAGCCGCAAAACGCAGAACGTCGTTCTGCGTCTTCAGGGTCTCCACCGGAAACTTGTATTCCGCTTTTGCGGCGGCGGCCATGCCGCCGAGCTTTTTCACGGTGGCCGCGAGCACATCGGCATGCTGCTTGTGATGCCCCTGGAACGTGACTGCGAGAGCCAGCACCGGTCCTTTGAGCAATCCGCTGCCGGCACCTACACCGTAGGCGGCGATCGCCTCTAGTTCGGCCGCCAGCGCCGTGTTGAGAATCGCGACGTCATTGGCGGGGTTGGCGCCGTCCGCCGCGGCGGCGGCGAGCGAATCGCGCCCGGCGAGCAGTGCAACCGCAGCGCCAGAAAGCCCAGCGCCTCCAGCGCTGAGGAAAGTGCGGCGCGCGACGAGAACACTTCCGAATTTTCGGGGGTCCAGGAAAGACATGGGTGCAACTCCGTTCCGTGTGTGAATGCACCAGTCCAATGCTCTGCTTGTAGGAATTGTTCCCCAGGGGAACCGGACCTAAGGGCGGCGAGACTCACTCTGGAAGGCCAACTCGTTCGGGCGGGGAATGGACTCAATGCTCTCAATACTGGTTTGTCACTCGTATTTCCTGCGGTTCGACCAGAAACAGGTTCAACGCGCAAAACCTTATCCGCCACTCGCGACGTTGCAGGTGGCCGCGCTGCTGCGTGGCGCGGGCCACGAGGTGTCGTTCTTCGATTCCATGCTGGCGGAAAATCTCGAGCGATTCGAACGCCAGCTCGATGTCATGCGTCCGCAACTCGTGGTGTTCTACGAGGACAACTTCAATTTCCTGAGCAAGATGTGCCTGGGCCGCATGCGCGAGGCCTGCTGCAGGATGATCGGCCTGGTGCGCGCGCGCGGCGCGCGGCTGATTGCCGCCGGGTCCGACGCATCCGACGCACCTGCGCACTACCTCGGCGCGGGAGCGGACGCGGTGCTGCACGGCGAAGCGCTGGGAGAGCTCGTGGCGATCGTCGACCGGCTGAACGGCGACATCTCGCTGGGTGCACACGCGCTCGCCGCGGGCCTGCCGCACGTGAGCATCGCGGGGGCCGCGGGCCCCGAACGTTCGCGCGCCGTCGCGCGGCTGCCGGAACCCGTCGCCGCGCCGCTGCCGGCCTGGGATCTCGTCGACGTCGAAAAATACCGGCGCGTCTGGACGAAGGCGCACGGCCATTTCAGCCTCAACATGGCCGCGTCGCGCGGCTGCTCGTTCCGCTGCAACTGGTGCGCGAAACCGATCTGGGGCAATCAGTACATACAACGCTCGCCGCGCGAAACCGCCGCGGAAATGATCCACCTGCGGCGCCACTACCGCCCCGACCACATCTGGTTTGCCGACGACATATTCGGCTTCAAGGCCGACTGGGTCGACGAGTTCGCAGCGGCGCTTGCCGAAAACGGCGGCGGCATACCGTTCACCATCCAGTTGCGCGCCGACCTCGTGGGTGCGCGCATGACCGAATCGCTGCGCGCCGCGGGCTGCCGGGAAATCTGGCTCGGCGCCGAGAGCGGCAGCCAGCGGATTCTCGACGCCATGAACAAGGGCACGCGCGTCGGCGAGATCCTGAAAGCGCGACGGTTGCTCGGAGCTGCCGGAATGCGCGTCGGATTCTTCCTGCAGCTCGGCTACCTCGGCGAGGATATCGACGACATCCTGGCCACGCGGGCGCTGGTGCGCGAGGCCCGGCCCGACGACGTGGGCGTCAGCGTGTCCTATCCACTGCCCGGCACCAAGTTCTACGAGATGGTCAAGGAACAGCTCGGCGCCAAGCGTCACTGGCAGGAGAGCAACGATCTCGAAATGATGTTCGCCGGAACATACCGTTCCGATTTCTATCGCCTGTTGCGCAACCTGCTGCACGATGAAGTGACCCAGGCCGGCGACCCGGCGCTGCAACAGCGCTGGAACGATCTCGTCGAGCGCGAAGAGGAATACCGGCAGGACGGAGCACTGCCGTCGCCAGGCGCGCTGAGCATCGCCAATGCCTGACATCCTGCTCACGCACGGATACTTCCTCGCCGAGGACGAGAAGGAGCGGCAGATCATGAAGCCGTATCCCCCGCTCGGCCTGCTCTACCTGTCCGCGTATCTGAAGCGGGCGGGATTTTCCGTGGAGGTGTTCGACAGCACGTTCGGCGAAATCGCCGCGCTGGCGCAACTGTTCGCGCAGGCGCCCGGCGGCGTGCTGGGCATCTACACCAACCTCATGACGCGGCGGAACGTGCTGCGCATCATCGAGGCCGCGAAGCGGCACCGCTGGACGGTGATACTCGGCGGGCCGGAGAGCGCTAACTACATTGCCGAGTATCTCGCCGCCGGCGCCGACATCGTGGTCACCGGCGAAGGCGAGGTGACGCTCGGCGAATTGCTGGCCGCGCTGCCCCGACAGGGCGTGCACCGCCTGCAGGGGATACCTGGCATCACGTTCCGCGATGAATCCGGCGCCGTCGTGAACAATACGCCGCGCATGCGCGTGCCGGACATCGACTCGCTGCCTTTTCCCGATCGCGAAGCCATTGCACACGAGTTATATCTGAACGCATGGAAAACGCATCACGGCGCCAGCAGCATCAACCTCATCACCGCGCGCGGCTGCGCCTATCGGTGCAACTGGTGCTCGCACGCCGTGTACGGGCATTCGCACCGGCGCCGCAGCCCGGCCAATGTCGCCGATGAAATGCAGTGGATCATCGATCGCTACGATCCCGACCAGGTCTGGTACGCCGATGACGTCTTCACCATCAGCCACCCCTGGCTCGCCACTTACACCGCCGAGCTCAAGCGTCGCGGCATCCACCGCCCGTTCGAAACCATCACGCGCGCCGATCGCCTGCAGAACGAAGGCGCGGTGGCGCTGCTGCGCGAGCTCGGCTGCTACCGCATCTGGATAGGCTCGGAGAGCGGCAGCCAGCGAATCCTCGACGCCATGCAACGCGGCGTGAAGGTCGAGCAGGTGCGCAAGGCCTGCGCGCTCGCGCAGGCGCATGGCATCCAGGTGGGCATGTTCCTCATGTGGGGTTATGAAGGCGAGGAACTCGAGGACATCGCCGCCACCGTCGAACACGTCAAGGAGAGCAATCCGGATATCTTCTTCACCACCGTCTCGTACCCGATCAAGGGGACGGGATATTTCGACAAAGTGGTCGACCGCGTGGAGATGTCGGTTGCCTGGGCCGAAGGCTCGGACCGCGACTACGTAGTCGCCGGACGTCACGGCAAGGACTACTACAAGTTCGCCGACCAGTGGTTGCGCAACGAAGTCGAGGCTCGCCGGCTGGAATCTCGCGATCCGGCGCGCGCGGCTGAATTGCTGGCGGTCGCGCATCGAGCGCGCGCGAGCCTGCGCGCCTGGAGTCCGGCATGACCCGGCAGCCGTCCATGCCGCCGTTCACCGTGGTCCAGGCTGCCCTGCGCCGCACCACCGAACACCTGGCGCGAGAGCTGCACGCTCCCCGCACCTTCGCTCCCCAGTGGAACGAGCTCGAATGGTCCGTGGCGCGTGCCGTATCGAGCATGCAGGGCATCGCGGTGCTGCTGGCCAACCGCCTGCGCTGGCACGGTCCGGACTCCTGGCAGGAATTTCTCGCCACGCAGCGTTCCTTCGCGATGCGGCGTGACGCACGCATCGGGGCGCTGCTGACGGCCATCGACGCGTCGATGCGCGAGAAAGGTCTGGCCGCTATCGGTCTCAAAGGAACTGCGCTACGCAAGCTCGGGCTGTATCGCAGCGGCGAACGACCGATGGGCGACATCGACCTGCTGGTGCTGCCGCAAGACGCGGAGCGAGTCGCTCGCATCATGCATGGCCTCGACTATGCGCTGGCCTTCGAGGTGCGGCGTCACACCGTCTACGCTCCGCGCGGTGGCGCGGCGAAGGTGAACCCGGGGGAGCATCCCGACAACCCGCTCAAGATCGAAGTCCACACGAAGGTGGCCGAGGCGCTGCCTGTGGACGAGGTGGGGATTTCGGCCGGGTGGTTGGACAGCGGCGCGCCGCCCGGCCTGCTTCCTTACCCCACGGTGCGCGAGCTCATGCGCCACCTGCTGCTGCACTCCGCCGGAAACATGCGCGCGCATGCGCTGCGGCAGATCCAGCTGCATGACATCACACGGCTCGCCACACAACTCGAGCCGGCGGACTGGCGGTGGCTGCTCGACACGCCGGAATCGCGCGGCGGCGCCTGGTGGATGCTGCCGCCGCTCGCACTCACCGAGCGTTACTACCCCGGCACTTTCGCAGCAGCGCTGCTGGAGGAATTTGCGGCGCGTTGCCCGCCCGTGCTGCGTCACCGGGCGCGTCGGACCACGCTCACGCAGGTCTCGTGGTCCAACCTGCGCATCGCGGCTTTTCCGGGAGTCCATTGGTCGCGCTCGCTGCGCGAAGCGCTGCAATTTGCGCGCTCGCGGATTGTTCCGGACCGCGCGGCGCTCGCCGAGCTGCGCATCGCCGCCGCTGCGCAACCCGCGCTCGAACAGATCAGTTGGTACGGAATCCCGCATCTTCACAGGCTGCTGCGCTGGACTTTCGCCAGGCCGCCGCGCGTCCAGACCATGATGTCCCTGCGGGCTGCGCTGGCCGCCGGCGACGAGTCGCTCAGTGCGTGACTTCGTCGTACAGCGCGAGAAACCGCGCCGCAGTGTAGTCGGCATCTTCCGCCACCGCGCGCGCCTGCGCGGCGAGCGCCAGCTGCCGACGCCTGGGTTCATCGACCAGCAATGCTTCGATGCCCGCGGCCAACCCCGCCGCATCGCCAGGCGACACAGCAGTCGCGGCGAAACCATCCCATTCGGCAATGTGTCCGACGCGCGTTCCGACGGTCGGCACTCCAAGCACCGCGGCCTCGAGCGTCACCAGGGGACCGGCTTCGTGCAGCGACGACACGATGTTCAGGACCGCGCGCTCCATCATCGGCCGCAGGGCCTCGTGCCTGAGCATCCCGTGAAATGTCACATGCTGCGCGAGCCCGAGCCGCATGGCCAACGCCTGCATCGCGCCCCCGAGCGTATCTTCGCCGATCACATCGAGGTGAAAATCGAGTCCTCGCTGCACGAGGCACCGGGCCGCTTCGAGCAAGGTAGTTTGATCCTTGACGCGGTTGAGGCTGGCGACGTGAACCAGGCGCGCGGCGGCCCCGGCAACGCGCGGCCGCGGCAGCAACGGCGGCCAGGATCGCAGGTCGACCCCGAGCGGCAGCCGCCGGGCCCGACAACCGAAACGCTCGATCATGGCGACGATCGGCTCGCTGGCCGCCGTCACGCGCGCGGCGTTGCGCAGCGTGAATCGCTCGAGCACCTGCCAGCGCCAATGCAGCTGACCTCCATAGCCGATGACCGGCACCGCAGCCAGCTCGCCGCCCGCCACGTGGACACACGCGGGCAGACGCGTGAGTTTCGCCGCGACCACGGCCGAAAGGCCGCTGATTCCCGACCAGATCGACTGCACCAGCGCGAACGGCGCGCGGCGATGTTCGCGCCGGATGGCCGCAACCGTGCGGCCGATCGCGCGCGCGTTGCCCACGTTGTGGATCACGGCGCCCTCGAGCATCCAGCTTCCCGGCACCGGTTCCTGTGCAAGTGCGAATACATGCAATTCGTGCTGTGCCGCAAGGCGGCGCACCAGCGAAAGCAATGCCGGGATCACCCGATCTGCTCCTGATCGATCGACGCCGCCGGGAACCACCATCGCCAGTTTCATGCTCGCCATCCCATCGTGATACTCAGCACCGGGACACTGTTCGCCAAACTACTACCGTCGATGCGCGTCGACGTGGTGTGCGACGTCGGCTCGTTGAACGGCGCCGACGCGCTTCGCTTCCGTCGCGCCGCACCCAACGCCGACATCATCGCCTTCGAGCCCAATCCGGAGAACTATCAGGCCATGCTCGCGACCCCGGCGCTGCGGCGCGCGGCGGTCGCTACGCTGCCGTATGCCGCGGCGGAGCGTGACGGTGAAGCCGAGTTCTATGTCGTGCCGGTGGCCGGCCCGGAGCATCTCGCGCGCAGAGGCATGAGCTCCCTGTATCAGCGTTCGGAGCCGGAGCGGCGCGGGAAGGCCGTGCGTGTATCGACCAGGCGTCTCGATGGCATCCTGGCCGCCCGGAACATCGAGGGCAAACGCATCGCATTGTGGATCGACGCCGAGGGCGCGGCATACGAGGTGCTGCAAGGCGCGACGGGAATACTCGATCGGGTGTCGCTGATTCATGTGGAAGTGGAAACGGCGCCGTGCATCGGTGCCACGCAAAAACTGCATGGCGATGTGGCGGCGCTGCTTGCCGGCCTCGGGTTCTGCGAGCTGGCGACCGACTGTCGCACCGACAGCCTGCAGTTCAACGCGCTATATGTTCGTCGCGGGCTGCCCGCAAAGTTGCGTGCCCAACTGGCGTACCACGCGCGCTTCCAGCAAATGAAGAGCTGGCTGATCAACATGGTTCTCGCCGTGTGTCCTGCGAGGCTGCGGCACTTTCTGCTGCGTCGCCGGCAGATTCCCGCCCGGGTTTCCGGCTGACGGCGTTGCACGGCGGTTACGCCCGGTTTCATGAACGCTGCGGTGACAACGATCGCAACAACGCCCGCAGGGCGCCGTACCAGGCGCGCGGATATGGCCACGCATGGCGAAGGTTGGCGGCCAGCGTGCTGAACATGAGCGAGCGTTCGCCCTGATCGGCGTATTCGCGTGCGAGCAGTACCGCCTGTTGTGCGCGTTCGCGCCGCAGGAGACCCTGCCAGCGCGGACCGGCGCCGCCCAGGAGTTTCTCGATGACACGAATGAGATCGATGCGCGCGTGGCGTCGGCGTCCGGTGAAGCTGCCGGGCGAGATCCGCACCCGGACGAGAGGCTCGTCCACGACCGCGACGTCGGCGATCAGCGCGAGCCGCAACCACAGGTCGAGATCCTCGCAATCGAGCAATGTCTCGTCGAATCCGCCGAGCGTGCTCACCAGTTGGCGTTCGGCAAGCACGCAGGGTGTACGAAGTGAGGCCCGGGCCTGCAGGATCGCAGCGAATATCTGTCCGGCCACCGGCTGAAAGCGCCGCGTCGATTCATCGGCGAGCAGCCGGCCGTCTTCGTCGATGCGCTGGAACGCCGTGTAACACCACCTGCATGAAGGCTCGAGGCGCAACCGCTCGAGCTGGCGCGCGAGCTTTGCGGGCTCCCAGAGATCGTCGGAATCGAGAAAGGCCACGTATTCGCCGCGCGCCGCGCGCAGCGCCGCGTTGCGGGCGACGGCCGGAATGCCCGAGTGCGTCCCCCACAGGATGCGCACGCGCTCGTCGGTTCCCAACGTCTCGATGAAAGCGCGCGTGGCCTCGTCGGATCCGTCATCCGACACTATCAACTCCCAGTCCTTCCACGATTGCGCGAACACGCTGGCAACGGTCTCACGCAGATGGTTGGCGCGATTGAACGTGGGCAGGATGATGGACACGGCTGGCATGTGCGGCTACCGCAGCGATGATCGCGAGGGAATGTCTATACTCCTTCGCTCATGACGCGCCCGCTCGTCTCGGTGATCCTGCCAGCGTACAACCGGTTGCCACATCTGCGCGCGGCGATCGAATCCGTTCACGCCCAGACGCTGGCGGACTGGGAGCTCATCATCGCCGACGACGGCTCCGACGGCGAAGCGCAGGCGTATCTGAGCCAGCTCACGGACGCGCGCATTCGCGTGCTCCGCCTGCCACATTCCGGCAATCCGTCGGCGGTGCGCAACGCGGCGATCCGGAATGCGTCGGGCGAGTTCCTTGCCTTCCTCGATTCCGACGACCTGTGGTTGCCGCACAAGCTCGAACGTCAACTCGCGCTGATGAGCGAGCGACCGACGCGGCGCTGGAGTTACACGCAGATACGCCGCATCGACGCCTCGGGCAATGACGCCTCGTCGAAAGGTGTCGTGCCGTGGCGCGCGCTCGACGGCGACATCATCGAGCCGCTGCTGCGCCTCGAAGCGCTGATTGCCACTCCCTCGGTGATCGCGGACCGCAATCTCGTGCTCGAAGCGGGCGGGTTCGACGAGCAGCAGCGCTTCTGCGAGGACTACGACCTGTGGCTGCGCCTCGCGATGCGCAGCGAAGCGAGCGCGTTTGCCGACACCCTCGCCTGCGTGCGGGTGCATGCCGACAACTACAGCCAGGACCGCATTGGCGCGCACGAAGGCTGGTTGCGGTTGTATTCCAAGTACGCCGGCCGCCTCGACGATCCGCGACTGCGCGCCATTTGCCGGCAGCGGCGCGCCACCTCCGGCCTGACACTCGCCGCGCTGTATGGCCACGCCGGCCGCTCGCGGCGCGCGCTGCGCGCATTCGCCGATTCCGCGGCCGACGGCTGGTCGAGTCTTGGGTGGTGGCCTCGCGCCGCGCGCACATTGCTCGGCCTTCTCGTGCGCCCCCTGCGACGCTAGAACGCACCGTTCGCCAGCGCACGCTTTCAACGGCCGGCTCGAGCGGGCGCGAGCAAACGCCGCAATTCCGCCATGGTCTGCGCGGGAGGCGCGCGGCGCATTTCATAGGCGGGCAAGTTACCCGCACGCGCCCGGAACTCGTTCCACCCGGACTGCGAACTGGCGTAAGGCTGCGTCGCCGTCAGCGCCGCGCGAAGCTGTGCCCGGTTCCGGCGCCGCAGGAGAGCGGCTTTGCCGGCCGCGCGGCGCGACAGGATCACTACCGCCACGATCTTCAGCGGCCGCGCCGCCAGCGAGAATTCGCGGCGCCGCAGGTCGATCTCCAGTTTCCGTACCCCGCTGCGGCGTCGAATCCGTGGCGCAGTGCGCAGCGCTTCGGAAACACGGGCGGTGGCGAATCGGGGGCCATCGGTGCAGACGTGCAGAAAGGCGCCGAGGCCGGCTGCCGCCAGAGTATCGGGCCGGACGAACACGCTGTCTTCGGAGACGAATTCCATGCCGTCCGACAACGCCTGAAGACACGTGGTCGATTTGCCGGCGCCGCTGTTCCCGATCAGCAACAGCGCGCGGCCGCGACGGCCGAAGCAGGCGGCGTGAAGCGGCACCAGGCGGCGCGCGCGCGCGAGCAGCGTGAGCACCGCGAATTCGATCAGCTCGTAACGCACGTGATATTCGAACCTCAGCATCTCTCTGGACACCGATACGAAGCCACGACGGAGCTCGGGGCAGACCCATGCGAAGTTGGCGGCATCGATGAAACTGCCCAGCGCGCCGCCGCCGGAAAAGAGGCGCGGCTCCGCCGGCGTGTGCATTCTGCGAACGCGCGCGCGCGCATTCGCGAGTCGCAATCTCACGGTGAAGCCGCTGCGCGGGCCCGCTCCTTTCCGGGCAGGGCCCGCGAACGCCTGGTCCGCGAGCCGCAGCAAGTCGGGACTGTCACTCTCGAAGCACACTGGAATGCCGAGGACCGAGTGCCGATGCCGCCTCAGGCGACCGGACTTCTCCGCGAATGGGTCGTATTGCGGGTCGGTCACGGAGCACCACCCGCATGACGCCGCAACTGTGCCGAATCGAGCGCCAGTTCCGCGTTTTTTCCCGCGCCGACGAGACGTCCATGTTCGAGCTCGAGTATCACATCGCAGGCACGCAGCGTGCTTCGGCGATGTGCGATCACCAGCACCGTGGTCTGGCCACGCAACGAGTCCAGTGCGGCGACCAGCTCGGTTTCAGAAGTGCTGTCGAGCGCGCTGGTGGCCTCGTCGAGAATCAGCACCGAAGCACAGTGGTAGAGAGCGCGTGCGATACCGATGCGCTGCCGCTGTCCGCCGCTCAGGCGCACGCCGCGCTCGCCGACGCGATACCCGAGACCGCCGGGCACACTCTCGAGCCAGATGTCGAGGCTCGCGGCGCGCGTCGCGGCCTGGACGCGCGCCATGTCCACCTGTTCATCGGGTGAACCCAGGACGATGTTCTCCAGGACCGTGGCATCGAGCAGGAAAATCTGTTGCGGAACATAACCGACGTTGGCTCGCCACAGCCGCAGGTTGCGCTCATCGAGCGTTATGCCATCCACCTCTATGCTGCCGGACTGTGGCCGCAGCAGCCCGAGCACCAGGTCCGCGAGAGTCGTCTTGCCGGCGCCGTTGGCGCCAACGATGCCGACCACCTGGCCGCGAAGGATTTCCGCGCTCAAGCGAGATATGGCCGGCGGTTCCTCGCGCCCGTAGCGGAATGTCACGTCGCGCAGAGTGATGCTTCGCAACGGGCGCCCTCGCCACGGCGCCAGTTCCGATTCCGCCGGTGGTGGCTCGCGCTCGGCGGCGAACGCCAGCCGCAGGTCTTCGGCGATGCGCTGAAATGCCGCCCGGTGCGCGCGAATACGCGCGATCGCGACGAACGCCTGCTGAATGGCCGGCAACAACCGGTAGGCGGCAAAGCCGAGAAAACTGAGCTTCGCCAGCCACTCGGCCGTCGTGGTTCCATGGTTGAGCCAGAATGCCGCGCCAACCAGGCCGATCGTCGCCACGCTCTCGAGCAGATAACGCGGCGCCTGTGCCATCGCCCAGATGCTCGAACTCACGCGCGCGATCGAATCGCTTTGCCTCGCGAATGCGTCGCGAAATCGACCCTGTGCGCCGCGCAGCAGCACTTCCTTGATGGCGCCGAAGCTCTCGATCAGGGTTCGACTGCGCGCGTCCCACAGCTCCGCCTCGAGTTGCCCGCGCCGCGCCAGGCGCTGCCGCAGCGCGAAGTAAACGAGAGCGTAACTACCGCCGAACAGAGTGGCGGTCGCGAGCGCGAGCACCGGGTTGAGCAGCACTATCGACGCGACGATGAACGCGGCGGCGAGCACGTTGACGACCAGGCTCAGACCACCCTGGACCAGCCCGGAGACCAGGCGGGCGGTCTCGTTGATCACGTTGTTGGTGAGCGTCGCCGAATCGCAGCGCAGATGGAATGGATAGTCGCGGTGCAGGTACTCCTCGTAGAGCGCGACATGAAAATCCCTGCCGAGCACCAGCGCGAACCGGTTGAGAGCCATCGACCCGAATAGATTGACCGCGTTCGACACCATCACGACGACGACGAAGCCGACGCCGAGAAAAAGCAGGAAAGTGCCGCGCTCGGCAAAGCCGAGGGTCTCGTACAGCCAGCCGAGCACCGCGTGCCGGTCCACTGCCTGGGGATCGGCGAGCACCGAAAAAAACGGAATGATCGCGGCGATCCCACCCAGCGTCGAAACCGCCATCAGCAACGACACGAGTTGCAGCCACACGAGCTGCCGCTTGCGGCGCCGGCTCAGCAGCGACCAGCTGAAGCGAAACATCGCGGCGTTCGAGCGGTTCGGATCAGGGATGCGCATGTATCAACGACTCGTAGGCTGCCGCGAAACAGCGGCCCAACGCCTGGTGCGAAAGTTTCGCCTGGAAGTGCTGACGAGTCCGCGCGCGCTCTGCAGCGCCGACACGCCCGGCAGCGCGGACCAGCGCCGCGGTCAGCGACTCCGCGTCACCACAGCGCCACAGCTCGCCCACCGACCCGCCGCCGGTCAACGCGCGCAGCGAGGGAATGTCGGTGACCACCGGCACCAGCCCCGTGGCCAGCGCCTCGATGAGCGAGAAGCTGCTGCCTTCGCGATGACTGCCGAGCACGAACAGATCCGCCGCCTGCATCAATGTTTCGACCCGTTCGTGCGCCACGCGGCCGAGAAGATGCACACGATCGTGCAGCCGCGGGTCGGCGTTGATACGCGTGCGCACCGCGTCGAGCAGCGGCGCGGTGCCGAAACAGCACCAGAGTCTCAGCCGCGGTAGTTTGTCGATCGCCGCGGCCACCCCTGCGAGCACCGTGAGCGGATCCTTGTTCCGGTCGAGATGTCCCACCCAGAGCACGCACGGATCGCCGGAAAGGCCGGTAGCGGCGCGCGCCGCCGTGCGATCGCCGGGTCCGAATCCGCTGGTGGATTCCGGGATCTCGAATACTTCGACATGTGCGGGAAGCAGACCGCGACGCGAGAACTCGCGCGCCTGTTCCCGTGCGCAAAAGCTCACGCCGTTCGCGGCCGAGACCCCGCGTCGCCAGTAACTCCGGCGCCACCACCGCGGTGGCCGATCGGCGTGGTCCTGCAGCAGCATGGGCGTGCGCGGCGCGAGCTCGCGAAGCGCGACCACGTCGCGCGCGAACCCCAGGCCGTGGACGTGGAGTACCTGCGGGGCAACCTCGGCGAGGTGGGCGATGAATTCGGGGCTGCGCGCGAGCGGCTCATCCTCCCGCGGCGCCATGAAGAAGTAGTTCACCCCGTTGCGCTCGATTCGTCCGGGCACGTGACTCGCCTGGATCACGGTGGTCGAAATGCCTGCGGCCGCTGCCGACTCGGCAACATCGACCAGTGAATGCCAGTCGACCAGCAACTGCGCGGGCGGGCGCCGCCGGGCGTCGGCGAAAAAACTCAACTGCAGCGCGTTGATGAGGCCCATCAGATACTCGAGACGCGCGGATCGCGCAGGCGAACCAGCGTTTGCGTAGCGTTCAGTTCCCAGGGCCGATCGTAGCGGCGCAAGGAATAGCGCCAGCCTGCCAGCATGCGAAGCGCGGCTTTTGCCCAACCGGGAGATCTCGTGTCCTGCACCGTTGGAAACCGGCAGCGCAGCACCGTGACGAAGTCGCGCACGCGTCGTCGCAGCCGCTCGCTCATCCACGGCGCGTCGGCGTGACAGGCGTAATCGACCCAGCGGCGCTCCGTCCATTCTTCGGGCGTCATCGGGAATCTGACAGGCTCGCCGTGTATATCGAGCAGCGGCGCCAGTTTCAGCCGCTCGGAGTCGGGCACGCAGTCGGCGGGCAGCGGCGTATAGATGTACACGATGATTTCCGCCGACGGATTCACCTGCTTCACCTGGCGGATGAAGTCGAAGGTGCGCTCGGTTTCGGCTTCCGTGTCTTCCGGAGGAGCGACCATGAACGAGAGCTCGGGAATGACGCCGTGGCGCCGGCACAGCTCCGCCACCTCGAGCGTCTGTTCCGAACGCGTTCCCTTGCGAATCGACCGCAGTAGTTTGTCATTGGGAGTTTCCGCGCCGATGTACGCCATGCGCAGCCGGCTCTTGCGCACCAGCGCCCAGGATTCGGCGGACAAGGAAAGGAGCGCGTCGGCGCGCGCATAACACCACCACGGCAATTCATGTTTCGCGAGCACTTCCAGCAACGGCACCATTTCCACTTCGCGGTCGAAGAAATTGTGATCGTAGAACTGTACCGAGTCGGCTCCGAGCCCATGCTTGAGGAATGCGAGCTCGCGGTCGAGCCGGTCCGCGGGCGGCAACGCAGTGGCGCCGTGGAACATGGCGGCGACTCCGCAGAACGTGCAGCGGAAGCGGCAGCCGAGCGCGGCCTGGTGCGCCGCGGTCCTCGCGCCGAGAAACGTGCTGACCAGGTAGGCTCGCGGATCGGGCAGCAGGTCGTAGCGCAGCGCCGGCGCGATGTGTTTGCGCGTGAACGCGCGCTCGCCGTTGTTCACCGCGACGCCATCCCGGCGCCAGCTCAGCGCCGCGATCGATTCGAGACGGCGCGGTTGCGGGCCTGCCAGCGCATCGAGCAGCTCGCGGAAGGCGTCCTCGCCCTGGCCGCGGATTACGTAGTCGACGTAGTCGCTGTTGAGCGCGACGCCGGGATAAAGCGTGGGAAAGTAGCCACCCCAGACGATAGGCACGCGCGGATTCGCGGCGCGCAACGCACGCGATATCTGGATTGCCGTGGCAACCTGTGGCCCTCCCATGACGGTGATGCCCACGGCCTCGAACGCCGTCGCGCGCACCGCCTCACAGGCCGAGCGAACCGCGTTGCCATCCACATTGCCATCGATGAGAGTCGCGTCGCTCCGGCCTTCGAGCGCCGCCGCCATCGTCATGATCGACAGCGGAAAACGCGCATGCCGGCGCGAGGTGATGGCCGGGTTGATCAGCAGGACTTTCCGCGCGGAGTTCAAGCGGGCTCCGCCGCGGGCGCAGGAGGCCGCACTTCGAGAATGGTGACGCGTTCGTTGATGAAGCGGCGCACGGCGAACACCGACAGCGTGTAACCTTGCTGCCGCAGCTCGTCGACAAAGATCCCGCAGGCATCGCCAAACGTGGAGAGCAGAAGATAGGCGCGTCCGCCCGGCGCGAGGTGGCGCGCGAGCCCGGCCGCGAACCTCGCAGCGACGTCCGCGGATCGCCAGGCGCAGTCGCGCTCGTCCGCCGGCTTGCCGACTATGAATGGCGGATTGAAGAAAACCGTGTCGAAGCGCTCGCCATCGAGTGGCGCGAACAAGTCGCCGTGACGGCATTCCACGCGGTCGTCCCGATGATTGAGCGCGGCGTTGATGCGGGCGCAGCGCACCGCGGCGCGATTGATGTCCACCGCCACGACGCGGCGCGCATGGCGGGCCGCGAATACCGCGCAAACACCCGATCCCGTGCCCATGTCGAGCACGTCGTCGCCGGCGCCCAGCCGCGCGTCGGCGATCACGCTGGCGAAGAATTCGCCGGTGCGCAGCAATCGCGGGTTGAACACCGTGGGAAGTATCAGCAGCGGCATCCCGCAGACGTGTTCCAGCCGCTGCGTGTCATATCGATGGCGGCCTGTGATGCGGCTGACCAGCCCCAGCAGTTGG
The DNA here is from genome assembly GCA_035765415.1 of Steroidobacteraceae bacterium. Lineage (GTDB taxonomy): Bacteria > Pseudomonadota > Gammaproteobacteria > Steroidobacterales > Steroidobacteraceae > CADEED01. Next base: position 24,094 of record DASTXR010000046.1, read on the forward strand.
CCGAGCGCGTCGCGCGCCAGGCTTCGCGGCTGATCGCCGAGCAGGCGTTTCGAGAACTCAGACGCGGGCATGCTGCCTCCGCGCGATCTGCCCGTTGGCCAGTTCGCCCGGGCTGCGCCACATCGAACAGACGCAACGCTCGCATTCGCGGCGCTCGCCGGCGCGGATGGCCCGCCGCAGTTCGACCATCGGCTCGCTGTCGAGCGCGGCGCGCAGCCCGGACGCGGGCGCCGCGGCGGGTGCCGGAATGAAGAAGCATGGCGCCACGCGCCCATCGGCGCCGATCACCGCCGAGAATTCCGGGGCGTTGCACCGCACGGGCGGAAACGCCCCTGACCCGTGCAGCGCCGCGAAATAGTCGCGCAAGCGGCGGAGTTTCGCCGGCGACTCGGCGATGAAGCCGCTGCGGAAGTCCGCGGCATGGTCACGCTCCAGCGCATCGAGCAGCACATCGAGCTCGGCCAGGTCCGTTTGCCGCAGCGCCAGCTCATGCGAGAACCCCTCCTCGCGCGCAAACGCGTGAGGGTTGCTGACATCGACCGCCAGGAAGGAAACCTGGGCGGCGCCGAGCTCGCGCGCCAGCGTCACGAAGCGCGGCATCTCCCGGTAGTTAGCGCGCTGGACAGTCACGCGCAGCCCCGCGGGAACGCCGGCCGCCGCGACGGCGCGTATGCCGGCACAGACTTTCTCGAAGGCGTCGAGCCCGCGGATCGCCGCATAGGTCTCGGCGCAGGTGCCGTCCAGCGAAACCGTGATGGACCGGAACAAGCCGGCGAGGCGCGTCGCATGTTTCACGAGCGACAGCCCCGAGGTGAGCAGCCACAGTTCGATGCCGCGCGCCCGCAGAGCTTGTGCGATGGCCGGCCATTCCGGATTGAGCAGCGGCTCGCCGCCGGAGAGCAAGGCAGTGCGGGTACCCAGCGCTTCGAGATCCGGCAGCAGACGCGTGACCGATTCGAGCGTGACGTTCGTGCGGCCGTGGCGCCAGTAGTCGCAGGTGACACACCGCGAGTTGCAACGGTCGGTCAGGTAGAGCGTCGCCAGCGGAAGAGATTCGAAACGGCTCATGCGGATGCCCGGACCGCTTCGAAGATGTAGTGATCGGCGAGCATGGCGCTTGCCCGCCAGCGCTGTGCCGCGCGTTCGGCCCGGGTGAGCAGCGTCAGCAGGCGCGGCGAACGATTGATCCACCCGGCGGCGTAACTGGGCGGCAGCACGATACCCAGCGCTCGCGTGTCACGCCTCACGAAATGCGGCTGCAACGCGCGCGCCAGCGTCGCCGGCGCGGGATAGGAAACCTCGAGACCACGCCAGTGCACCCCGTCGCGCCGCAAGCGCCGGAAAGCCCTGGTGACATCGGCGCGCGCCAGGTACCAGGCCCACTCCCAGGGAACGTGGCGGCCCATGACCACCCACACCAGCGGCGCGCCGGTCGCGAGCCGCGGCGCGAGGTCGGCGGCCAGCGTTTCGATGTGCCGGGTGCAATTGAGCGCGCCGAAGTTCGAGTACACGCCATCGAACTCCATGCCCGCAAGCTGCGTGCCGAGGTTCTCCATCGGCGCATGCACGAACTGCACGAGGTGGGCGACACCGCCACGTTCGGCCTTGGCCTTCGCCACGCGCACCATCTGCTCCGACGCGTCCGTCGCGAGCACGCGATGTCCACGGCGCGCGAGATGCACGGCGTCTTCGCCCGTGCCGCAGCCGATCTCGAGCAGGCGCTCACGACCGGCAAAGCAGTGCTCGAAGCGTTCCCACACCATGGCGCGCAATACGCGGCCGAGCGCCGTTGCAGTGAACTCCGCGTCGTATTCCCCGGCCCGCGCATCGAAGGCCATCACGTGAGTGTGCATCGGATTGCTTTTCATACCACCTGCCTGCCGGAGGTCAGTCGCTGACGGCGGTCTCGAAAACCGTCAATGTCTGCACGTGGTGGAAGTCCTCTCGATCGAGACAGTACTCGCTCGACGACGGGTCGCAATTGCGACGCAACCTGGCGACATCCCATTGCTCCATGAACGGGTAGATCTTCTTGCCCCACGCGCCGTCGAAGATGGCGTTCTGCAGGTAGTCACGATCCGCGCCCGACAAGGGCTGGGTACGCTCGATGACGTGGGTGCGCGTCGCTACGCGGCTGAAGCCGGCGGCGCGCAGTTCGCGCAGCAGATTGCGCAGCCGCGCAGTGTCGATGACTTCCAGGCCGTATCGCTCGCGGTAGTAGCGATGACAAGCCGCGCGCACCGCCTCGTCGAGCGGCGCGTCCCAGGCGAAGAACATGTCGGGCAGGAACCCGCTCTGCGCCAGCGCCAGGCGACCGCCCGCGCGCAACATGCCGCGCAGGCGCGCCAGCACTGCGACAGGATCGGCGACGTGGTTCAGCGTGTTGCAGCTCCAGATGAAATCGAACGTGGAATCGCGAAACGGCAGCTGGCACGCATCGCCCTGTACCAGCTTGCCGTGGTGCCGGCTCGCGGTTTGCAAGTGCGGCAGCGACAGATCGACGCCCACCACGACGCCGTCGCTGCCGAGACCCGCCTCCAGCCAGGCGGTGGCCAGCCCTGCGCCACAGCCCAGGTCGAGCACCGTGTCGCCTTTGTTCAGCGCGAAACCGGCAAATATCCTCTTCAGGTCAGGCTCGGCGAAACGCGAGAACTGCTCCAGCTTCGCAGCGTAGGAGCGGTCCGGCGAGTCGCGAAGTGGTCTAGAAAAACCCATGCAACTGGAGGAACGCCTGGGTGCGGTTCTGCTGATCGTTCTGCGGAATGCCGTCGTAGAACCGGACTCCGCCGCGCAACTGCACGAACTGGATAGGCGACCATTCGTACAGCACGCTGGTGCGTGTCTGTTCGTCCTCGTCGACGTCGTCATCGGGCTCGAGCCACTCGTAGGTGAGCTTGAGGTTGTGGCCCTGGAGCACTTTCCAGTCGGCCTCGACGAGCGAGCCCATGAGCTTGCGCCCTCCGGTACCGATGCTGTCATCGTCGAAGTAGTCCACCTCGCCCAGCAGCGTGACAGGCCCAAGGCGATAGGCGCCGAAGAGGCCGGCGCCAAAGCGATCGCCGGCATCCGTGTCGTTGCTCAGCGCGCTGACACCGACGCGCCACACAGAAGCTGCGTATTCGGTACGCGCCGAGATCTGCTTGCCCTCGTCCGCTTCCGGCGCGCCAGCGGTTCCATTGCTGAGTGCGAACTGCGTGCTCCACGCGCCCGTCTCGAAGCCGAACTCGACGCCCTCGTCGGGCGCCTGCATGTTGATGCCCGAGAGCTGGCGCACGAAGGCGTTGTCGTCTTCGAAGCGGTAACCGAAAGGCAGGTACATGCGACCGGCCTTCACGTAGATGCTGTTCTCGGTGATCCAGTAGCGGATGTTGGCTTCGAGATTGGTGGCGCTGCCGGGCGCGAAGCGCTGGTCGATGTAGACCGACAGACGATTCGGGATCACACCGAAGTCGAGATAGGCCCGTGCCTCTTCCACCGCGAACTCGTTGGTGGTGTCCTGGTTGGGCACGTCGGTGTAATTGAAGTTGGCTCGCGCGTTGCCGCCCACCGACAGGAACTTCATGACCTGCCCGGTCCACAAGTCTTCCTCGCCGCCGAGGCGCCTGGCCGCGAGCGTAGTCTGCGCGTAGGTGTTTCCGAACACCGTGCGCATGCCGCCGCCGGTGGGATTCACGTGGCACTGCGCGCACTTCAGACCCATCTGCGCAGCCAGGTATGGCTCGGCCTGCACCGCGCCCGCGGCGGCGAACAGCGCGAGAGCCGCGGTGAGTCGAACGAGATTCTTCACGCCATTCATCGGAAGCTTCCTTCTTCTTTGACATCGAACGGAATGAGCAGGTCGCCGCCCGGCTTGCCGTCGGCGTCGCCGTCGAGCACGCGACCTCCTTCATCGGCGAGCGGCGCAGGTCCATCGCCGAGCACGGAGAGTTGATAACTGCCGGCCGCGAGCGGCTGCGGCGTGATCAGCTCGACCACGTTCTGCCGGCCGGCGGGAACTCGCATCTCGGCCTTGACGAGCCGATCGGATGCGTCACGAAGCTCGAACGAGTTGCTGCTGACCAGCGAGCTGTCGACATCGTTGTTGAAGATGACTGTGACCTTGCTGAGCCCCGCGGCCGCCTGTTCGGTCGCTGCGGGAATGGTGCTCGCGACGCGCAGCTGATCGACAGGCGCGGCACTGGACGGCGCACCGGCGGCAATCCAGCCGCGCACGAGATCGATCTGCGCCTGCGTGAGCGGCGGGCCGCCGAGCGGCATGCGAGCACCGACGGATGCATTGCCCTGGATTTTCCGCACCAGGTAGCTGTTGTCGGGATTGCCCGGGTTGACGCGCAACAGGCTCGGCACTTCGCTGCTGGCGACGTTCACCAGCAACGCATAACTATTGCCCGCATCGAGCCGCAGTCCCTGTGGCGCGTTCGCGCCGGCGTGACAGCCCGTGCAGCTGGGCGTGAATATCGTCGCCTGGATCTGCTGGAAATCGTTGTTAGCCGGTGGCCCCGGGGTGATCGGCCGACCGCCCGCGTCGAGGCCAGTGCCATCACCGGCGGTGCAGCTCGCAAGCATCAACACCGACAGCCCGAAAATCCCTCTGGAGGGCAACAATTTGTTGAATTGGATGATCACGGCATTCCCTTGTTGTGACGTCGCCGGTTTACTTCATCTAAGTACCGGCAGGTGCGTCCGCGGTTCCGTGCGTTGCACTTCGGGACGATAGGTCCGGCACTGAGCTTCGGCTAGACTCGGCAGCCTTTCCCGAATCCGCTCCCGCGAGGATCAGAAATGTCCGGAACCTCTCGCCGTCAATTCCTTACACGGACCGCCACCGTTGCCACCTTGCCTTTGCTTGGCAGTTTTGGCAGTGCGCAGGCGCCCAGCCGCAAGTTAGGGGTGGCGCTGTGCGGCCTCGGCAGCCTCTCCACGAACCAGATCGCTCCCGCCCTGCAAAAAACCAGGTTCTGCCGGCTCGCGGGCATCGTCACCGGGTCGCCGGCGAAGGCGGCGGAATGGCAGAAGAAGTACGGTCTGTCGGACAACGCCATCTACGACTATCAGAACATGGCGCAGATGTCGTCCAATCCCGACATCGACATCGTCTATGTCGTGACGCCGAATGCGCTGCACATGGAACACACGCTGGCGGCCGCGGCCGCGGGCAAACACGTGTTCTGCGAGAAACCTCTGGAGATTTCCGTGGAGCGTTGCCAGCGCATGCTCGATGCCTGCAAGAAGGCGGGCAAGCTGCTGGGCGTGGGTTACCGCCTGCAGTTCGAGCCCAACACGCTCGAGTGCATTCGCCTCGCGCGCGAGAAGGTGCTGGGCGACGTCAAGATCATCGACGCCAATTTCGGCTTCGCCATCGGCGATGCGAAACAGTGGCGCCTCAATCGCGCGCTGGCCGGCGGCGGCTCGCTCATGGATGTGGGCATCTACTGCCTGCAGACCACGCGCATGCTCACGGGCGAAGACCCCGTCTGGGTCAACGCTTCCGAAGTGAAAACCGACGCGGTGAAATTCAAGGAAGTCGACGAAACGATCCTGTGGCAGACGAAGTTTCCGAGCGGCGTGGTGTCGAACTCCATCTGCACGTATTCCGCCAACGGGCTTCAGGGCTTCCGCGCCGCGACTTCGCGCGGCTGGTTCACCATGGACCCGGCGTACTACTACAACGGCAATCGCGGCCGGCGCAGCGACGGCCCCGAAATCAACTTCCCCGTGGGCGACCAGTTCGCGACCGAGCTCGACGATTTCGCCGACTGCATCATCAACAAGCGTCCCACCAAGGTGTCGGGCGAGATGGGGCTGGCCGACGTCAAGTTCCTCATGGCTATCTACGAGTCGATCAAGAAGGGCCGGCCCGTATCGTTGGCTTAATGGGGACATTCCTGATTTGCTAGCAAAAGGGGACGGGGCTCGGCGGTGGAGCGTCAGTGTCGTGCCTCGATCCCGCATGCAAAGAAATAGGAACTGAGAACCTCCCCATTCGAGGTGCGGCCCCTTTTGCTAGGAAATGGGGAGTGTCCCCATTAACGCACGGCGATCTCGAAAGGGCCCACGGGCAACCCGGTGGTGTCGTAAAGATTGCACAGCGGACTGTCGGCCCAGCAGAAGCGCACGCGCGTCGGCGCGCCCGCGCCCGGTGAATCGGACAGCAGCAGCTTGCCGCCGCCCGCGAGTTGCGCCCGCACGAACCGGCAGGTGTCCTGCGTCGCGCCGCACAGCTCGAACCCGGCCGGGTCGCGCGCGCCGATCACGCGCAGCTCGCCATCGAATGAATCGAGCGTGACCATGACGTCACCGCCGGTCCGCGACGCGGAAGCCGGTTGCGCGCCGGAGGCGGAAATCTTCTCGCCATACACCACGCGCCGCGCGGCGCGTGCCAGTCGCCTGCCGACGTCCTGCTTGTTCGCCGGATGGATGTCGTCGCGGTTGCCGATGTCGATGGTGACGGCCAGGCCGGCATTGCCGTCCGCCGTCACGGCGCGCCGCTGCGCGTCGCGCAGCTGCGCCCAACCACTATCTACCGGCGCGGCGGCGAGCGGCCCGAAGTTCGCGAGCTGCACGATGAGGAACGGCAACGACGCATCGAATTGTCGCCGCCAGTCCGCCATCCACGCCGCGAGCAGCGCCTGGTATTTGCGCGCATCGTCGAGGCCCGCATTGGACTCGCCCTGGTACCAGGCCACGCCGCGCAAGCCGTATTTGCCGAGGGGCGCGACCATGGAGTTATACAAAACGTTGACGCCCGACAGGGACTCCCACGGCGCGCGCGGCGGCTGCAGGCCCGGCGGTGCGACACTGTATTCCCAGTCCGTGAGCGGCACGCGCGTGCCGTCGGCTAACAACAACGCGCGCTGCCCGGCGGCGCCATGGAGCCCGCCATCGCCCCAGAAGTCGTGCACGTTGACGACCACGAGGTTATCGCCGGCCTCGAGCAGTTTCGGCGGCAGCGCGTAGAGGCGCGCCTTGTCGCCGTGACCGTTGCCCACCGCGCGGCCGTTGACCCAGGTCATGTCCACGTCGTCGACGAGGCCCAGCGACAATTGCGCGACCTGCTTCGCCTGCGCCCGGTCGAGCTTCACGTGCGCGCGAAACCAGACCATGCCGTCGAAACGCCCGAGAGCGGGAACGCCCCAGGTTTCCCAATAGCCGAGCGACGCGGGCGCTGGCTGCCAGGCCACGTTGTCGCTTTTTTTCGTCCAGGGTTGCGTTCCCTGCGTCACCGCGCGCTGCTCCAGCCACCACTTCTGCCAGCTGGCGCCCCATTGCTGGAACGCAAGCGGCGGCTGGCTGCGGTACTGGCCTAACAACTCGAGCTGCGCCTGGTATCCGTCGAGCGTACGCAAGGCCTGCTCGCTCATCCACGGCTCGATGCGCGAGCCGCCCCAGTTCGAGGAGACGATTCCCTGCGGCGCGTTCACACTCTTCTGCAGCTCGCGCACGAAGTAATAACACGTGGCTGAGAAATGCTCCGTGGTGGTGGGCCCGGCCACTTTCCACTCCAACACCTGGTCGAAGTCCGTGCGTGGCGCCGCACTCGTGGTGCGCGCGATGGTGACCTGGCGAATGCGGTCGTTGGCCGACAGCGCCACTTCCGCAGGTGCGTCGAGCGTCATGCGCACCGGCCATTCCATGTTCGACTGGCCGGAGCACAGCCACACGTCGCCGACCACCACATCGTTCGCCGTCTGCGTTTTCGAAGCGCCGCGCGCCACGAGCGTGTGTGGACCACCCGCGGGCATGGCGGGCAGTGTCAGCGACCAGGCGCCCCGAGCATCCGACTTTGCGCGCGCCGAAGCACCGGCCATCGACACGGTGATTTCCTCACCTGCCGGCGCCTGGCCGTACACGTTGATAGGCCGATCTCGCTGGATCACGGCGTGATCCACGAACAGGCCACTCATCAGCGGCGCTTCGGCGTGGGCCGTGCCGATCAATGCCACCGACGCGGCCACCCACGCCAAACCACCGAGCAATCGCTGTACCATACGCCCCGCCCCATGAATGAAACCGCGCAAATACTGGTCCGACAGCACGTCGACCTCAAGACATTTCGCGAAGAGATCGTGCCCGCGTGCAAGCCGGTGGTGCTCAAAGGTCTGGTCGATGACTGGCCGGCCGTGAAGGCGGCGCGCGAATCTCCGCGCGCACTCGCGAGCTTCATCCAGCGGTTCGACAATCACAAACAGGTCCTCATGATGGAAGGGCCGCCGTCGATCCGCGGCCGCATCTTCTACCGCGAGGACATGAGCGGCTTCAATTTCGAACGCCGGCCCACGGCGATCAGTTCGATGCTCGAGCGATTGCTCGCGCAGGCGCAGGATCCGAGTCCGCCCATGCTGTTCATCGAATCGGCGCCTACCGAGAACTCGCTGACCGGTTTCGCCGCCGCGCATGCCATGCCGCTGGTCTCACCGGAATATCAGCCCCGCATCTGGATCGGCAACTTCGTCACCGTGCGAACGCACTTCGATCTGTACGAGAACATCGCCTGCGTCGTGGGCGGCCGCCGGCGCTTCACGCTGTTCCCGCCCGACCAGGCCCGCAACCTTTACCTGGGGCCCATCGATTTCACGCCGTCGGGCGTTCCGGTCAGCATGGTGCCTTTGCACGAGCCGGATCTCGCGAAATTTCCGCGCTTCGCGACGGCGCTGGAACATGCGCAGAGCGCCGAGCTGTTACCCGGCGATGCGCTCTACATTCCGTACGGCTGGTGGCATCACGTCGAGTCGCTCACGCCGTTCAACGTGCTGGTGAACTACTGGTGGAACCCGATGCCGAAACTGGGCTCGCCATTCGGCGTGCTGCTGCACGCCGCGCTCAGCCTGCGCGACATGCCGGCGGACCAGCGCGCCGTGTGGCGCTCCCTGTTCGATCACTACATCTTCACCGATCCCGAGATCTCGATGGGACACCTTCCGCCCGAGAAGCGTGGGTTGTTAGGCCCGCCGTCGGCGGCGCGGACCAGGGAAATCCGCAACATTCTCGCGCAGACTTTCACCAAGCCTTAGATTCAGACGGACAAAGGGTCCGTGGGGGAAACATGAAGCACATCTGGTTGGGCGCCGCCGTGGGCGCGCTGTCGCTGGGTTCGTCCATCACCGCCGGCGCCACGGTCACGGTCACACACGAGCTCGGCGCGCCGCGCCCGGGTGAAGTGGTCGCCGTTCCGTTCGCGCAGATTGCGGCCGTCATGCCCGAGGCGCGCATGTTTCACCTGGTGGTGCGCGATTCGAGAGGCCGCGTACTGCCTTCGCAGATCACCAACTACGAACACGACCATCGCGGTGCACGGTACGACGACCTGGTGTTCTCGTACGATTTCGCAGCCGGCGAGAAACGCGCCACGTTCACGCTCGAGAACGTGACGACCGCCACGCCACCGGAAGCGCCCTGCGTCTACGCGCGCCTCGTACCCGAACGCTACGACGACATGGCTTGGGAAAACGATCGCATCGCGCATCGCATGTATGGCCTCGCGCTCAATTCGCCGCGCGCCGGTGGCGAGCGCCTGCGCGGCAGCGGCATCGACGTGTGGGCCAAGCGGGTCAGCTACCCCATCGTCGATCGCTGGTACGCCAAGGGTCACGACCAGTTCCACAAGGACGACGAAGGCGAAGGCCTCGATCTGTACAGCATCGGCGGCTCGCGCGGCGCGGGCGGCACCGGCCTTTGGGACGGCGCGAAGCTCTGGACGTCTGACAACTTCGTCGGCGCCCAGGTGTTGTCGAACGGCCCACGGCGTGCCGCCTTCAAGCTCACTTACGCGCCGTGGGAAGCCGGCCCCGCGGGCCAGGTCATCGAGACCAAACATTTCACCGTCGACTGCGGGCGCAATTTCGACGCGGTCGAGAGCGTGTTCGATTTCGTGCCCAACAATGCCGTGGTGGGCATCGGCATCAGCGAGCACCCGGCCGTCGCGGGATTTCCCGCCGCCGTGCTCACGAAAGACCCCGATGGCCGCTGGCTGAGCTTCTGGGAAGAAAACAAGGACGGCGGTTTGGGCGTTGCCGTCATCCTCGCCGGCGATGTCACACCGGCGGGCTTCGCGCACGAAGACGCACCCGGCGGCAAGGGCAACGCTAACAACCTGATACTCGCCAGAGGCGTGGACGGCGTTCCGCTGCGCTACTTCACGGGCGCTGGCTGGACGAAGAGCGGGCAATTCGCCGGGCGCGACGCGTGGGAAACCTATGTGAAGGAATTCTCGGCGCGCGTGCAAAAACCCCTGACCGTCAACGTGAGCGCAAGCAAATGAAATCCCGACAGATGAAACCCGGCAAGACGGCGATCGCATTGTGGCTGGTGTTCGCCGCGTCCGCTGCCCTCGCGCAGAACAAACATTTCGCGGACTGGCCGGCGGGCAACGACCCCGCGGAAGTGGGCAAGCGTATCGCGGAACGTTTCCTTCCCACGCCGCACATGGAGATGAACAGCCACGGTCCGCAGGCCCTGCACTATTCGCACGTGGCCACGTGGACGGGCGCGTTGCAGTTCGCCGCTGTCACGAAGGACACGGAGCTCAAGTCGAAGCTCGTTGAACGCTTCGATCCATTCCTGCCGGCCAACGGGTCGCGTGTGCCGCGCGCCGACCATGTGGACGGCACGGTCTTCGGCGCACTGCCGCTCGAGTTGTACATGCAGGACGCGCGCTTTCGTTACCGCGTCATGGGCCTGGCGTTCGCCGATGCGCAGTGGGACCGGCCGCTGCCGGATGGCCTCTCCCACCAGACGCGCTGGTGGATAGACGACATGTACATGATCACGGCCCTGCAGCTCGCGGCCTATCGGGCCACGGGTGATGCGAAATATCTCGAACGCGCCACGCAGTCGATGGTCGCGTACCTCGCCAGGCTGCAGCAGCCCAATGGGCTCTTTTTCCATGCGCCCGACGTGCCTTTTTTCTGGGGTCGCGGCGACGGCTGGGTGGCCGTGGGCATGGCCGAGCTGCTGCGCGACCTGCCGCCGAAACACAAGTCGTACAAGGGCGTGCTCGCGGCCTATCGCCGCATGATGGCCACGCTGCTCACGCACCAGGCGGCGACCGGCATGTGGCGGCAACTCATAGATCATCCGGAGAGCTGGGAAGAGAGCTCGGCCACCGCCATGTTTGCGTACGCGTTCGTCACCGGCGTGAAGAACGGCTGGCTGGCCGAAGACACCTATGGGCCCGCGGCGCGCAAGGCGTGGATCGCGCTCGTGAGTTATCTCACGTCCGATGGCCTGCTGCGCGAAGTGTGCGTGGGCACGGGCAAGAAGAACGATCTGCAGCACTACATGAACCGTCCGCGCGTCACCGGCGATACGCATGGCCAGGCGCCGATGTTGTGGACGGCCACCGCCCTGCTCCGATGAGATAGCTAGACCAAAGTCGTAGTGACGCGAGCGGCGATCTGCCGATGATGGTCACCTGCTGAAACGAGGGGGAATCGTGCGAAGAACAACAATGTGGTTAGCTGCGCTGGCCTGGCCTGCGCTCATCCTGGCTTCGCCCAATGGCGGGCCGCTCGGCGACTTCGAGGCACACGGCGACGTGGGTTCGCCCAGGATCGCCGGACACGCCACCTGGAACGCGGCATCGCAGGTGTACACGCTGAGCGCGGGCGGCGTGAACATCTGGGCGAAGCGCGATGAATTCCACTTCGCTCACCGGCGCATGAAGGGCGACTTCATCGTGCAGGCGCAGGTGGAGTTCCAGGGCAAGGGCGTGGACCCGCACCGCAAGGCCGGGATCATGGTGCGCACGTCGATCGCCGATTTCGATTCGGCCTACGTCGACGGCGCGCTGCACGGCGACGGCCTCACGTCGCTGCAATATCGCAAGGCGAAGGGCGAAGACACCGCGCAGATCGAGATGCCCGCGGCGAAATCCGCGAACGTCATCCAGCTCGAGCGCCGCGGCAATGTCTTCATCTTCTCGGCGGCGAGGTTCGGCGAACCTTTCGAAGTGGCCGAGATCAAGGACGTGCCCAACGTCCCCGAGGAAGCCTACGTGGGCCTGTTCCTCTCCTCGCACAATCCGGACGTGATGGAAAAGGTGGTGTTTCGTCACGTGCGCGTGATCAAGCCGGTGAAGGTCGGGTTCCAGCCGTACCGCGACTACATCGGCAGCCGGCTCGAAGTCATGAACGTCACGAGCGGGCATCGCAATGTGTACTACACGTCGCGCATCCCGTTCGAGGCGCCTAACTGGCTGCCCGATGGGTCTGCGCTGCTCTACAACGTCAGCGGCAGCGATCCGGCGACGCGCGGGCGGCTGTGGAAGTTCGATCTCATCACGCGCACGCCCACGCTCATCGACACGGGCTTCGCGATTCGCAACAACAACGACCACGTGTTGTCGTTCGATGGCGCCCAGCTCGCGATCAGCGACCAGAGCACCGAGGGTGGCCAGTCGACCATCTTCACGATGCCGACGCGCGGCGGCATTCCGAAGCGCATCACGCCGCTCACGCCTTCCTACATGCATGGCTGGTCGCCGGACGCGAAGTGGCTGACCTACACCGCCGGCCGCCCGACGAAGAAAGATCCGAAGACTCTCGAGTGGGATATCTACAAGACGGCGTCCGACGGGTCGGGCCGCGAAATCAATCTCACGAACGCGCCGGGCCTCGATGACGGTCCCGAATATTCGCCCGACGGCCAGTGGATCTATTTCAACTCCACGCGATCGGGGCAGATGCAGATCTGGCGCATGAAGCCCGACGGCACCGGCCAGGAACGCGTCACCAACGATCACAAGTACAACGACTGGTTCCCGCATCTCTCGCCCGATGGCAAGTGGATCGTCATCATCTCGTACGGGCTCGACGTCGAAGCGTCTAACCACCCGTACTACAGGCATTGCTACCTGCGCATCCTGCCCGTGGACGGCAGCACGCCGCCGAAGGTCATCGGGTACGTGTACGGCGGCCAGGGCACCATCAACGTGCCGTCGTGGTCACCGGACGGCACGCACATCGCGTTCGTGTCCAACAGCGACGCGCTTTAATGGGGACATTCCTGATTTGCAGCAAAAGGGGACGGGGCTCGGTGGTGGAGCGTCGGGGCGTACGGCACGCCGCCGCTCACATTTCCGCCGGGCTCTCGAAGTAGGTTCCGAGTCCCGGATTCCGATATCCGTGCAAGCGGGATCGAGGCACGCCGTTGGCGCGTCAGCGCGTGAAGAAGGACAGGCTTCCGGCGCGAACATCGAGGGCGGCGCAGCGCGAGGCGATCAGCGCGCAGATCCTCCTGGTGGTTCAATCCAGCAGTGCGCGTTTTGTGGGCCATTCAGCGGAGCGCTGACAGCTCTGGCGCGCCGCCTCGCGCAAGCGGGGGGACAGTCCCCAATTCCTAGCAAAAGGGGTCAGACCTCACACGACCACGTCGCGATGAATCGCGGCAGCTCACGAGGTCTGACCCCTTTTGCCCGC
>DASTXR010000047.1:0-79700 GCA_035765415.1 Steroidobacteraceae bacterium
CGCGGCACCTCACGAGGTCTGACCCCTTTTGCCCGCGAAGCGGGGAATTGGGGACTGTCCCCATTCCTTCACTCAAGCGCGCCCTCCGTTTCGCGCCGGAAGCCTGTCCTTCTTCACGCGCTGACGCTCCACCACCGAGCCTCGTCCCCTTTTGCTGCAAATCAGGAATGTCCCCATTACATGTGGCGGCGGTACTGGCCGCCGACTTCGTACAGCGCGCGAGTAATCTGCCCCAGCGAGCACACCTGCACGGTCTCCAGCAACTCGGCAAAGACATTGCCGCCACTCGCCGCAACCGATTGCAGGCGCTGCAGCGCCGCGGGCGCCACCTTCGCATGGCGCGCCTGGAATGCATGCACGGCGTCGACCTGCGCGCGCTGCTCTTCGTCGGACGCGCGAAACAACGGCGCTACCGCGTGTTCGCTGCCGCCGTGTTCATTGAGAAAGGTGTTCACGCCGACGATGGGCAGCGAACCGTCGTGCTTCCTCGTCTCGTACAGCAGGCTCTCTTCCTGGATCTTGCCGCGCTGGTACATGGTTTCCATCGCGCCGAGCACGCCACCGCGTTCCGCCAGCGATTCGAATTCCTTGTAGACGGCCTCCTCCACGAGGTCCGTCAGCGCCTGGATGGCGAACGAGCCCGACCACGGGTTCTGAATGCGGTTCAGGCCCAGCTCGCGATTGATGATGAGCTGGATGGCGACCGCCCTGCGCACGCTCTCCTCGGTGGGAGTAGTCAGCGCCTCGTCGTAGGCGTTGGTGTGCAGTGAATTGCAGTTGTCGAACAGCGCATACATCGCCTGCAGCGTGGTGCGGATGTCGTTGAACTGGATTTCGCGCGCGTGCAGGCTGCGGCCCGAAGTCTGGATGTGGTACTTCAGCATCTGGCTGCGCGGTCCGGCCTTGTACACGTCGCGCATCGCGCGCGCCCAGATGCGCCGCGCCACGCGGCCAATGACCGCGTACTCGGCATCCATGCCATTGGAGAAGAAGAACGACAGGTTCGGCGCGAAGTCGTCGATCTTCATGCCCCGCGCCAGGTAGTACTCGACGATGGTGAATCCATTGGCGAGCGTGAACGCGAGCTGCGTGATCGGGTTCGCGCCGGCTTCCGCGATGTGATACCCGGAGATCGACACCGAATAGAAATTACGGACGTCGTTCTCGCTGAAGAACTGCTGCACGTCGCCCATCATGCGCAGCGCGAATTCGGTGGAGAAGATGCAGGTGTTCTGCGCCTGGTCCTCTTTCAGGATGTCGGCCTGCACCGTGCCGCGCACGCGCGACAGCGCCTCGGCGCGAAGCCGCGCGTATTCATCGGCGCTCAGCACGCCCATGCCAACCAGCTCGCGGCCACCCACGCCCAACAGACCCAGCCCTTCGCCACCGTGACCGGGCGGCAATTCGCCGCGATACACCGGCCAGCTATCGTCACCGGCGCCGGCGCGCTTCATGGCAGCTTCGGCGGCGTCCCAGCGTCCCGCTTCACGAAGGAACTGCTCGACGCGTTGATCGATGGCCGTATTCATGTACATGGCGAGGATCATCGGCGCCGGACCGTTGATGGTCATCGACACCGAAGTCGTCGCCGCACAGAGGTCGAAGCCCGAATAGAGCTTCTTCATGTCGTCGAGCGAAGCGATGGACACGCCGGAATTTCCCGTGCGCCCGAAGATGTCGGGGCGCGTGTCGGGATCCTCGCCGTACAAAGTGGTGGAATCGAAGGCCGTGGACAGCCGCGTGGCCTCGTGGCCCGCGGCGAGATAGTGGAAACGGCGATTGGTGCGCTCCGGCGCGCCCTCGCCGGCAAACATGCGCGTGGGGTCTTCCTCTTCGCGCCGATAGGGGTACACGCCGCCGGTATACGGAAACGTGCCGGGGAGATTTTCGTTCTGCAGGAAATCGAGGATTTCGCCCCAGCCCTTGAGATTGGGCGCGGCGAGCTTGGGGATGGGCGTGTGGCTCAGCGACTCGGAGTAGTTTTCGCCGCGCACCTCCCGGCCACGCACGGTGTATGAATACTCGCGAGCCGTCACCCCCTGCGCGCGCCCGGGCCATGCGCGCAGCGCAGCCAGCGCCTCGGCGCCAATGTCGCCGAGCGCGGTGTTGTACGCCGCGTGCAACGCATCGAGCGCGGGATTCTGCCCGTCCGCGGCCGCGGCGGGAGTCAGTGGCTCGGGAAGCGCGGGATCGTCGAGCGCCTGCAGCGATAGATAGACCCCGTGCGCACGACGGGCCGCATCCGCGCGGCGCGCGGCGACACTGCTCTCCTCGCGTCCGCGCGCGGCGATCTCCGCCAGGTAACGCGATCGGGCGGACGGAACCAGCGGATCGCGCGAGACGAACTCGGTGGGCGCCACGGCGAGCGGCACGGCCTCACTGGTCCATCGGCCCTGCTCGCCGCATTCCTCATCGAGCGCGCGGCACAAGGAAAGGAACAGGCGGTTGACGCCCGGATCGTTGAAGCGGCTGGCGATGGTGGGAAACACCGGCAGAACATCGTCGGGCAGTTTCATGCGGTCGGGGTGATTCCGGCGCCACTGCTTGCGCACGTCGCGCAACGCATCTTCGGCGCCGCGTTTCTCGAACTTGTTGAGCACGATCATGTCGGCGAAGTCGAGCATGTCGATCTTCTCGAGCTGGCTTGCGGCACCGTACTCGGCGGTCATGACGTACAACGACAGGTCGGCAACGTCGACGATCTCCGTGTCGCTCTGGCCGATGCCCGCGGTCTCCACGACGATGAGATCGAAGCCCACTGCGCGATAGAGCGCGATGACGTCCGCGAGCACCGCACTGGTCGCGAGGTGCTGGCGGCGGGTCGCCAGCGAGCGCATGAACACGTTGGGCGCCGACAGGGAGTTCATGCGGATGCGATCGCCTAACAAGGCCCCACCGGAACGCCGGCGCGTGGGGTCGACGGCGACCACCGCCACGTTGCGATCGGGAAACTGGCGCAGGAAGCGCTGCAGCAACTCGTCGGTGAGCGAGCTCTTGCCGGCGCCACCCGTGCCGGTGAGGCCGACGACGGGCGCGCGCTGCGGATTGGCGATGCCCGCGCTCAACAGCCGGCGCAGGTCGTCGACACTGGTATCGCCACGCCCATCGTCACCGGTTCCGCCTTCGAGCAGGGTGATGGCATGTGCGATCGCGCCGTGGTCGTGCACGTTGGGCATGCGGGCTGTCGCGTCGCCCTCGTTGCCCCCTCCGGGCCGGCGCCCGACGCGCGCAAACACATCGGCGATCATTCCGTTGAGCCCCAGGCTGCGCCCGTCTTCCGGCGTGTAGATCTTGGCGACGCCATAGGCTTCGAGCGCCGCGATTTCGTCCGGCGAGATCGTGCCGCCACCACCCACCACCACGCGGATATGCGTGGCGCCGCGCTCACGCAGCATGTCGATCATGTAGCGGAAGTATTCGTTGTGCCCGCCCTGGTAGCTGCTGACGGCAATGGCGTCGGCATCCTCGGCGATGGCGGCGCGCACGATGTCGGCAACGCTGCGGTTGTGGCCGAGGTGCACCACCTCCGCGCCGCCCGACTGCAGCAGCCGGCGGATCATGTTGATGGCGGCGTCGTGACCGTCGAACAGCGACGCGGCGCTGACGAACCTCAGCGGCCGGCCTGGCTCTGGTGGCTTCATGTTACTGACTGGTAAGATGGGTTACCGAAGAGTATCACGAGCGCCCCGGCCGATGCCCGCCACCGCGAAGAAAGCCAGACCCAGGAAGGACCTGGCCGCCGCCCCCTCCCCCTGGGAAACACGCCGCCGCAACAGCGCCGGGCATGCGCTGAAACGCGATGCCGTCATCCTTGCTGCGGCGCGGGCGTTCCGCGAGCGCGGCTATCACAACACCTCGCTCGACGACCTCGCCGCCAGCCTCAAGGTGACCAAGCCCACACTCTATTTATATGTGCCGAACAAGGAAGCCATCCTGTTCGAGTGTTTTCGGGCCGGCCTGGCGCAGATCCAGGGCACGCTCGACGAATGTGAAAGCGCCGCGGGGCCGGCGCGCGAGCGGCTGTTCGCGTTCATCCGCGGTTATGCCGCGGCTATCGTCGGCGACTTCGGGTGGTGCATGCTGCGCGCCGAAGACCAGCACCTCGGGGCCACGATGAGCCGCCGCATCAAACTACTGAAAACGGGCATCGACAAGCGCATGCGCGCGCTCATCGAAGCCGGTGTCGCCGACGGCTCGATCCGCAACTGCGACATCCGCATGACCGCCTTCGCGCTGGCCGGCGCCCTCAACTGGATGGGCCACTGGTATCGCGAAGACGCCACGCTCAAGCCGGACGAAATTGCCGATCGATTTATCGACGTGTTCAATCGCGGCCTCCGCGGCCGCGATTGACGAGACTAATACGCGGCCACCGTGGCCGCGATGGATGGAGAGTTTCATGGACAACCGACAAGTCATCATCGCCGCAGCCACGCGCACCCCCATTGGCGCCTTCCAGGGCGTGCTCTCGCCGGTTACGGCGCCGCAACTCGGCGCCGCCGCCATCAAGGGTGCGCTCGCCGCCGCGGGAATCGCCGGCGGCGACATCCAGGAAGTCATCATGGGGTGCGTATTGCCCGCGGGCCTCGGGCAGGCGCCGGCGCGCCAGGCGGCGCTCGGCGCGGGCATTCCCGCCGGCGTACCCACCACCACCATCAACAAGATGTGCGGTTCGGGGATGAAGGCCATCATGATGGCCGCCGACCAGATTCGCGCCGGCGAGGCGGAGCGCGCCGTGGCCGGCGGGCTCGAATCGATGAGCAACGCGCCCTATCTACTGCCCAAGGCGCGTTCCGGCATGCGCATGGGCCACGGCGAGTTGCTCGATCACATGTTCTACGACGGTCTGCAGAGCCCGTTCGACGGCCAGCTCATGGGCGTGTTCGCCGAGAACACGGCGCAGAAATACGCGTTCACGCGCGCCGACCAGGATTCGTTCGCCACCGAATCCACGCAGCGCGCGCTGAAGGCGGTCAATTCCGGCGCGTTCGCGGCGGAGATCACGCCGGTCACGGTCAAGAGCCGCAAAGGTGAGGTGGTGGTCGACAAGGACGAAACGCCTTTCACCGTCGACCTCGCCAAGATCGCCACGCTGAAGCCGGCGTTCCGCAAGGACGGCACGGTGACCGCCGCATCCTCTTCGTCGATTTCCGACGGTGCCGCGGCCGCGGTGTTGATGTCGGCCGCCGAAGCCGAGCGTCGCGGCGTCAAGCCGCTGGCGCGCATCCTCGGTTATGCGAGCTTTTCGCACGAGCCCGAGTGGTTCACCACCGCACCCGCGGGGGCCATCCAGAAACTGCTCGCCAAACTTGCGTGGAAGGCCGGCGATGTCCACCTGTATGAGGTGAACGAAGCCTTCGCCGCGGTGACCATGGCGGCCATGCGCGACGTGGGCTTCGACCACGCACGCACCAACGTCAATGGCGGTGCATGCGCGCTCGGACATCCTATCGGGGCCACGGGGGCACGCATCGTCGCCACCCTGGTGCACGCTCTGCGTGCACGCGGCGGCGGCCGCGGCATCGCTTCGTTATGTATCGGCGGCGGCGAGGCAACCGCCATCGCGGTCGAGGTCCCCTGAATCGCGCGCTGAGATATGCTGTGCGCGCTTTGCACAGGGTTGAGGAATTCCAATGAAGTACGCAGACGCGCGCGCCGTGATCACCGGTGGCGCTTCGGGTCTCGGCAACGCCGTGGCGCAACACGTCGTGGCCGCGGGCGGCCGCGTCACGTTGTTAGATGTCCAGGAAGGCCCGGGCCTGGCGGCGGCCGCGGCGCTCGGACCGAAGGCCTTCTACGCAAAGTGCGACGTCACCTCGGAAGCCGAGGTCAATGCGGCGATGGAGTCCGCGCGCGCCTCCATGGACGGCATCAACCTCCTGGTCAACTGCGCGGGCGTGATCGGCGCGGGCCGCGTGCTCGGCAAGAACGGGCCGATGGCCGGTGACTTCTTCACGCGCGTCGTGCACATCAACCTCATCGGCACCTTCCTGTGCGACAAGGCGGCCGCGGCCATCATGCAGTCCAACACGCCGTCGGCCGACGGCGAACGCGGCGTGATCGTGCATACATCTTCCGTCGCGGCATTCGAAGGGCAGATCGGCCAGGCCGCGTATTCGGCCACCAAGGCCGCCGTTGCCGGCATGACGCTGCCCATCGCGCGTGAGCTTGCGATGTTCGGCATCCGCGTCTGTTCGCTGGCGCCGGGAATCTTCAGCACGCCGATGCTCGGGGCCATGCCACAAGAGCTGCAGGACTCGCTCGGCAAGCAGGTGCCGTTCCCGCCTCGCCTGGGCAAACCCGAAGAATTCGCAGCCCTGGTGCAGACCATCTTCGAAGTGCCCTACCTCAATGGCGAAACCATCCGTCTCGATGGCGCCATCCGCATGCAGCCGAAGTAGTCCATGAACACGGGACCGGCATTGCGTGATGTCATGGAGTACGACGTGGCCGTGGTCGGCGGCGGGCCCGCCGGCCTGTCGGCGGCGATTCGCCTCAAACAACTTCGCCCCGAGCTCACCGTCTGCATCCTCGAGAAGGGCTCGACCATCGGCGCGCATTCCCTGTCGGGGGCGGTGCTCGAACCCGGTCCGCTGGATGCCCTGCTTCCCGAGTGGCGCAACGCGCCGCTGCCCATCAAGGTGCCGGTCACGCGCGATGAATTCCGCCTGCTCGGCGCCAGGAGCAGCCGGCGAGTGCCGTGGTTTCCGCAGTCGCTGCACAACGCGGGCAACTTCATCGTTTCGCTGGGCGGGCTCAACCAGTGGCTCGCCACGCAGGCCGAGCAGCTCGGCATCGACGTGTTCGCAGGATTCGCCGCCGCGCTGCCGCTGTTCGCCGACGACGGCTCGGTGTCCGGCGTGCAGATAGGCGACATGGGCGTGCAGCACGACGGCACTCGTGGCCCTAACTACACCGCCGGCCCGGAAGTACACGCGAAGCTCACGATCATCGCCGAGGGCTGCCGGGGCAGCCTGTCCAAGCAGCTCATCAAGCGCTACAAACTCGACGCCGGCTGCGACCCGCAGGTGTACGCGCTGGGCATGAAGGAACTGTGGCAGTTGCCGCCCGGACGCGTGCAGCCCGGCCTGGTGCAGCACAGCCTCGGCTGGCCGCTCGACTCCCGCACCTATGGCGGCAGTTTCGTCTATCACCTCGACGACAATCGTGCCTACGTCGGATTCGTGACCGGGCTCGATTACATCGATCCGCGCTTCAGCCCGTTCGAGGCCTTCCAGCAGTTCAAACATCATCCCGAGATGCATGCGTTCCTGCAGGGCGGCGAGATCCTGTCGGCCGGCGCGCGCAGCATCTCCGCGGGCGGCTGGCAGTCGATGCCCAAACTCGAGATGCCGGGCGCGGTGCTCATCGGCGATGCGGCGGGCACGCTCAACGTGCCGAAGATCAAGGGCATTCACCAGGCTATCCGCTGCGGTGTGGCGGCGGCCGAATATTTCGCCGCCACCGACACGAGCATTGGCTTCGATGCCGAGTGGCGCAAGTCCGCGGCCGTGGCCGAGCTTCGCGAAGTGCGCAACATCAAGCCGGGTTTCAAGCGCGGCATGTGGCTTGGAATGCTCAATGCCGGCATCGAGAGCCTGCTCGGCGGGCGCACTCCCTGGACCCTGCGCAATGTCGCGAGTTATCCACTCGAAAAGCTCGCCGAATACGATTCTCCGAACCGGCACTGGAAAAATCGCGACCTGCCGCCGCGCGACCGCCTGTCATCGGTGTTCTACGCGGTCACCGCGCATGACGAAGTGCAGCCTACCCACCTGCACGTGCGCGACCGCAACATCTGCGCCACCACCTGCGCGACGGAGTACGGCAATCCGTGCACGCGCTTCTGCCCCGCCGCGGTCTACGAGATGGTCGACGACGGCGCCGGCGGCAAGAAGCTGCACATCAACGCGGCCAACTGCGTGCACTGCAAGGCCTGCGACATCAAGGACCCGTACCAGATCATCGACTGGGTGACGCCCGAGGGCGGTTCCGGTCCCAACTACCAACTGCTGTGACCAAACCCAACAACGTCCTCGGCGCAGCGTACGCCGTGGAGGTCGCCAAGCGCGGCTTCGCCGCCGACAATGCGCAGCTTGCGGCGGTGCGCCACCTCGAGCGACTGCGCGCCGAGCTCGCCGAAGCGGCGTCCGCGCCGTTTGGCAAACGCCTGCTGCGCGGACTCACGAATTCCGTCGCCGCGCCGAAAGGCGTCTATCTCTGGGGCGGCGTCGGCCGTGGCAAGACCTGGCTCATGGACCTCTTCTACGCCAGCCTTCCCCAGACTTCGAAGCGGCGCACGCACTTCTATCGCTTCATGCAGGAAGTGCACGCCGACCTCAAGCGGTTGAAAGGCAAGCAGTCGCCGCTCGACGGCGTCGCCGACAAGATCGCCAAGAAGGCGCACGTCATCTGCTTCGACGAACTGTTCGTTTCGGACATCGCCGACGCGATGATCCTCGCCAACCTGTTCGAAGGTTTGATAAAGCGCGGCGTCGCGCTGGTGTTCACTTCCAACGTGAAGCCGAAGGAACTGTACAAAGGCGGGTTGCAGCGTGAACGCTTCCTGCCGACGATTGCGCTGCTCGAAAAACACTGCGAGATCGTGGCCGTGGATGGCGGCGTGGACTACCGGCTGCGGCAGCTCACCGCCGCGCCCATCTACCTGAGCAGCGGCGCCCCCGACACGCTGAAAAAGCTCGAGGAGCTGTTCGACGACCTCTCGGATGACGACGTCGAATCCGGCGGCACCATCACCGTGAACCACCGCAAGATCAAGGTGGTGCGCGAGAGCGAAAACGTCATCTGGTTCGATTTCTCGGCCCTGTGCGAGGGGCCGCGCAGCCCCGCGGATTACGTGGCGGTCGCCAGCGAATATCAGTCGGTCATCATCGCCGGCGTGCCCGTGTTCGACGATGCCACCGACAATGCCGCGCGGCGGTTCATCTCGGTGATCGACGAGTTCTACGATCGCGGCGTCAACGTAGTCCTCTCCGCCGCCGCCGCTCCCGCGGAGCTGTACCGAGGGGAAAAACTCAAGTTCGAGTTCCAGCGCACCGCCAGTCGCCTCGTCGAGATGCAGAGCAAGGAATACCTGGCGAGCGCGCACCGCGCCGCGTAACGGAAATGGGGGCAGCCCCCATTTGCTAGCAAAAGGGGCCGGACCTCAACGGTGGAGCGTCAGCGTCGTGCCTCGATCCCCAATTGCAAGGGAATCGGAACTGAGGAGCTCCCCATTCGAGCCGCGTCCCATTTTGCTAGCAAATCAGGAATGTCCCCATTTCAGCGCCTCGTCGGTGTCGTGGACCAGTGCGCGAATCAAATCGGCGGCGTGCCGATGCCTCAGGAGCGGCGCCCCCTGCCCCGACCACAGTGACATCAGATCGGAGCGATTCGCCGCGACGGCTGCCGCCTTGAACTGCGCCGTGAGCCACGCATGCACGGGATACGGCGCGAGGATCTTTTCCTTTCCACGCAGCGCGTCGATGAACCCGTTGTGGATGCTGCGCGCGAGACGCCCGGTGAATGCACGCGTCAGCGTCGTACGGCGCGCGTCCGCGCTGAACAGCTTCGCGCGATGCAAAGGTGTCGCATTCGATTCCTCGCAGGCCAGGAACGCGGTGCCTATCTGCGCCGCCGCGGCACCCAGCTTCAGCGCCGCGGCGATCCCGCGCCCATCGGCGATGCCGCCGGCGGCGATGACGGGCACTCGGACGGCATCAACCACCTGCGGAATCAGCGACATCGTGCCGGTCAGGCAATCCTCGGGCTCCTGCAGGAAGGACACGCGATGTCCACCCGCTTCGAATCCCGACGCGACGATCATGTCGACGCCCGCATCGGCGAGCAGTTGCGCCTCGGCCGCCGTCGTCGCGGCGCCCAGCGTGGCAATGCCGGCACTGCGACATCGATCGAGCACGTCCGGCGACGGCACCCCGAACACGAAGCTGAAGACCGGCGGCCGCAGCTCGAGCAGCGCCTCGACCTGCTCCTGGTAGTAAGGCCCGAAGCGCGCGGGCCTTGCCGGCAAAGGCACGCGCAGCTCTTCGAAAAACGGGCGCAGCAGCCCGACCGCCGCGCGCCATTGCTCATCCGTCATTTGCGGATCGTCGCTGTCGCGCAGCGGAATCCACAGGTTCAGCGCGTAGGTGCGCCGCGTGCGCGCCCTGATTTGCGCGTCGATGGCCCGGATTCCTGCGCCATCGAGATGATGCACGCCGAAGGATCCCAGTCCGCCGCCTTCGCTCACCGCCACGACGAGATTTACCGCCGACAGCCCGCTGCCGAAAGGTCCCTGCACGATGGGAATGTCGAGCTTAAGCCGCCGCGTGACTTCAGTGTCCTTCCACATGGGCGCCAGAGTAAGCTCATGCGCTCCATCTGATAAGTACGCACCTTTCGGTGCCTGCCACCATGAGCAAAGCGAACCCGTTCAATCCCCACTGCCCTTCGCAGGACATCCTCGCGCTCATCGGCAGCAAGTGGGCCATGTTGCTGATGTGCATCCTGCGTGAAGGCCCCACCCGGCCCGGCGAGCTCGCGCGCCGCGCCGGCGGCATCTCGCAGAAGATGCTCACGCAGACGCTGCGCGAGCTGGAACGTCACGGCATCGTTTCCCGCAACGATTTCGGCACGGTTCCACCGCGCGTTGAATACTCGCTCACGCCGCTCGGACGCTCACTGTCGGCGCTCGTGAAACAGATCGAGAACTGGGTCGAATCGAACTACCCGCACATGTCGCGCACCGCGCGGTCCTACGACGGAACCGACGCGCGCTGACATCAGGCGCGGCGCAGGCCTTCGATACTCCAGGCGATGGGATCGCCATTCGATTCCCGCAACACCGACACCGGCAGCAACTGGCAGGCCGAGCGCAACGGCTCTAACCACTCATCCAGGCGCGACTCCGTGACGCAGCAGGCGCTCAGCGTCGCCGATACGCAGCGCTCCGGCACCAGGGCTTCCTCGATGGCCAGCCAGATCCTGGCCCTCGTCTCGCGCGAGCTGCTCAATCGCGAGGGCAGCGTTCTCGCCAGCTCCGTGATCAGCGCATCCTGCGGATGTTTGCCGACGAGCGCCGTCATCTGCGCGTCGAACCCGGCGGCGTCCCCGGAGCAGAAAGCCGCGCACATCGCCGGCGCCAGGAACTGGTCGATGACATTCAGGCGGCAACGCGTCGAGGCGACGATCGCGCTGTCGGCGTGATGCGCCAGGAACGACAGCTTCGCGCCCGGCGCGAGAACGCGCGCGATTTCGCGCGCCGTCGCGTCGGTCTGACTGTATTCGTATCCGAACTGACTCACCGCCGCGCCGAAGCGATGTGCGGGAAATGGCAGGGACTCCATCGCCGTATCCGGCAAGACGGCGAGATGCGGATGCCGCGCCGGCGGAACCTTGGCCGAATCGACACCGGTGACCTGCAGATCGGATCTCGCCGCCACCAGCAGGCGCCCGACGATGCCGGCGCCACAACCCAGATCGAGCACGCGTGTTCCCGCGGCTAGCGAGCGCCCGACGGCCGACCAATGACTCTTGAGCGCTTGCCACACCGGCGGCGCCCCGAGGGCGCACGCGGATTGCGCGGGATCTGCCCAGAACGCCGTCCACGCCTCCGCGGCGTGCGCGTGGGCGTCCGGCGTGGGGTTCATGATCTGTGGAACGGAGTTCATCGCATTCACACAGACGCGGTGCCGCGCCAAAAGCGGACGGCTCCCTGCCCCTCCAGTGGTTAGTTCCTGGAGTCATTCTGCGCGTGGGGTATTCAGGAAGCGCGTCGGCCCGGCTCGGTCGGGCGTCCGCAACCGTCGATTCGTCGCTTTCATGCGATGAAACGACGCAGCGCAGCAGGGCCCGTGCGTCAGCCGTCGAACTTCGCCGACGTTTTGGCGCGCACCTGGTCAGCCGTGACGCCAGGCGCGAGCTCGATGAGGCGGAATGGGGATTTGCGATCCGGCCGCTCGAACACCGCCAGATCGGTGATGAGCATGTCCACGCAGTTCGCACCGGTGAGCGGCAGATCGCAGCGCGGCTTGAACTTGGCCGCGCCATCCTTCGAGTTGTGCTCCATGACCACCACCACGCGGCGCACGCCGGCCACCAGGTCCATGGCGCCGCCCATGCCCTTCACCATCTTGCCGGGCACCATCCAGTTGGCGAGGTCGCCGTTCTCGGCCACTTCGAGCGCGCCCAGCACCGAGAGGTTGATGTGGCCGCCCCGGATCATGCCGAAGCTGTCCGCCGATGAAAAAAACGACGAGGTGGCGAGCTCGGTGATGGTCTGCTTGCCGGCGTTGATGAGGTCGGGATCTTCCTCGCCCTCGTACGGAAACGGCCCCATGCCCAGCATGCCGTTCTCCGACTGCAGCACCACGTCCATGCCGGCGGGGATGTAGTTAGCCACCAGCGTCGGGATGCCGATGCCGAGGTTGACGTAGTAGCCATCGCGCAATTCGCGCGCGGCGCGCTTCGCCAGGTCTTCACGCGCCCAGGGCATCAGCCGGCTCCTCGTTTGCGAACGGTGCGCTGCTCGATGCGCTTCTGATAGCCGCGCCCGCGGATGATCCGCTGCACGAAGATGCCGGGCGTATGGATCTGGTCGGGGTCGAGCGTACCCGGTTCGACCAGCTCTTCCACCTCGGCCACCGTCGTCCTTCCGGCAGTCGCCATCATCGGATTGAAATTGCGCGCGGTCTTGCGATAGACGAGGTTGCCTTCGGTGTCGCCCTTCCACGCCTTCACGAGCGCGAGATCCGCGGTGAGCCCCGTCTCCAGCACGAACAGCTCGCCGTTGACCTCGCGCTGTTCCTTGCCTTCGGCCACGACCGTGCCGGCGCCGGTACGCGTGTAGAAACCATAGATGCCGGCGCCGCCGGCGCGAATGCGTTCGGCCAGCGTGCCCTGCGGGTTGAATTCGAGCTCGAGTTCCTTCGCCAGGTACTGGCGTTCGAATTCCCGGTTCTCCCCCACGTATGACGACACCATCTTGCGGATCTGCCGGGTTTCGAGCAGCAACCCGAGGCCAAAGCCATCGACGCCCGCGTTGTTGGAGATGACGGTGAGGTTGCGCGCGCCCGAGTCGCGCAGCGCGCCGATGAGATTTTCCGGGATGCCGCACAGGCCAAAGCCGCCCGACATGACCGTCATGCCGTCGCGCGTCAACCCTTCGAGCGCCGACGCGGCGTCGGCCCATACTTTTTTTCCGGCCTTGTTAGACGACATCTGGGCTAACTGGCATCTGGCTGCTTCGAGGGATGGGCGTGCTGAAACGCCGAGAGCGCCGCGCAGTTTTCCGCGATCAGCGCCAGGCGCGGATAACGCGTGACCTCGATGCCGAAACGCGAGGCGGCGAACAGCTGCGGCACCAGGCAGCAGTCCGCCATGGTCGGCGTATCGCCATGACAGAACTTGCCGCTCAGGTGATCGCGCTCCAGGTGCGCGTTGAACGCGCCGAGCCCGCGCACGATCCATTCGCGCAGCCAGGTGGTGATCGCCGCATCGTCGACATGCAGCTTTTCCTTGAGGTATTGCGTGGTGCTGGTGTTCTGCAGCGGCTGCACATCGCAGGCGATGATCTGCGACAACATGCGGACGCGCGCGCGATCGACCGGGTCACGCGGGATCAGCCGGTGATCCGGAAAAGTCTCGTCGAGATATTCGATGATCGCCAGCGACTGCGTGAAACGCTGGCCGTCGTGCACCAGCGTGGGAACGCGGCTCTGCGGGTTCACATCGCGATAGGCGACCGACCACTGTTCGCCGCCATCGCGCACCAGGTTCACGCCATGGGTGATGTACGGCAGGGACTTGAGATTGAGCGCGATGCGAACGCGATAGGACGCGGAGCTGCGCCAGTAGCTGTAAAGCTCGAGATTCAAATGACACCCCGGCGGATCTGATCGAGTTCGATGGACTCGAACAATGCCTTGAAATTGCCTTCGCCGAAACCCTGGTTTCCCTTGCGCTGGATGATTTCGAAGAAGATGGGGCCGATGACGTTCGCGGTGAAGATCTGCAGCAGCACGCCTTCGTCGGTGGCGCCGTTGCCGTCGATGAGTATGCGGCGCTTGCGCAACTCCTCGATGTTCTCCTGGTGGCCGGCGACGCGGGCGGCGATGCCCTGGTAGTAAGTTTCAGGCGTGTCCTGGAATGCGACTCCGCGGCCACGCAATACGTCGACCGTGCGGTAGATGTCTTCGGTGGCGAGCGCGATGTGCTGGATTCCCTCACCCCGGTATTCGCGCAGGTATTCCTCGATCTGCGACTTGTCGTCCTGCGACTCGTTGATGGGGATGCGGATCTTGCCGCAAGGGCTGGTCAGGGCGCGCGAAAACAGGCCGGTTTTCTTGCCCTCGATGTCGAAATAGCGAATCTCGCGGAAGTTGAACATGGTCTCGTAGAAGCCCGTCCACTTGTCCATGTGGCCGCGGTGCACGTTGTGCGTGAGGTGGTCGATGTGCAGCAGCCCCGCGGGCTCGAGCGGCTGCGGCGCGACCGGGCGGAAGTCCACGTCGTAGATGGAGCGGTCGCCGTAGCGGTCCACGAAATAGATGAGCGAACCGCCGATGCCGACGATGGCGGGAATGTTCAGCTCCATGGGCCCGACGCTGCCGCGATGCGGCTCGGCGCCCAGGGATATGGCGCGCTCGAACGCGGCGGCGGCGTCGTTCACGCGAAATGCCATGGCGCAGACCGACGGGCCATGCAACTTCGCGAACTGCTGGCCGAACGAATTCGGCTCCGCGTTGATGACGAAGTTGATGTCGCCCTGCGAATGCAGGGTGACGTTCTTGGAACGATGCCGGGCGACCACGGGGAACCCCAGGCGCTCGAACAGGCTGCGCAGCAACTGGGGATCGGGGGCGGCGTACTCGACGAACTCGAATCCGTCGGTCCCCATCGGGTTAACAGAGTCAGCCATCACTGGCCTCCGTCGTGAAATTGATTTAGTTTCAATTGTAACCATTCCGCCGGAATGCGAAAGGCGCAAGCAGCCCATGACGCGACGCGAGAAGCTCCACCTGGAAGGATTTCTGCCCTACCGGCTGTCGGTGCTGTCCAATACCGTGAGTTCGGCGATTGCGGCGGCGTATTTCGCCAACTTCGGACTTTCGATACCCGAATGGCGCGTCATGGCGGTGCTGGCCGCCAATCCCGGGCTTTCGGCCGCGGAAGTGACGGCGAGGACCGCCATGGACAAGGTGGCCGTCAGCCGTGCGGTGGCCGCGCTTCTCGCCGCCGGCCGCCTGCATCGCACCACGACTCCCGCGGACCGCCGGCGCACGCACCTGGCGCTCACCGCGACCGGCACGCGCGTGTACGCGCAGGTCGTGCCCATGGCGCTCAGGTACGAGCGCCAGCTGGTGGCGCCGCTGTCGAAGAGCGAGCTCGCGACGCTCGACCGGATCCTGCGAGTTTTGCTAGGACGCGCCGTCGAGCTCGGCCCCGCCAACCCGCCATGAGCCGCCGCACGCGTATGTATAATCCCGCGCGCTGATCAGCGCGCCTCTCACCCCTTCCCTTCCAGAGAGTTCTCATGCTCGGCAAGATCCCCGCGACGCGCCTCGCGCTCATCGAGAAGATAGTCACGCACGCCTTGAAAGGCCTGCCGCGCGCGCGGCACGCGTTGGCCCGGGAATTCCTGGGCGGGTTCTTCCGCGGAGTTGCCGAAGAAGATCTTCGGGCGCATCGTCCCGCGGACCTGGCGGCCGCGGCCCTCGCCCACCTGGAATTCGGACGCCGGCGCACGGGCGACGAGGCGCGCGTCGACATCGCGCCGCCGCTCAACGTCGACGCGCCCACCGCCTCGCATCGCGCGCTGCTTCGCGTGGTGACGCCGGACATGCCGTTCCTCGTGGATTCGATCGGCATCGTCTTCAGCCAGATGAACATCGCCGTGCACCTCATCGTGCACCCGGTGCTGGCCGTGCGCCGCGATGCGCGCGGCACGCTCAAGGCGGTCGGCGTCGACCGCCAGGATGCGAAGCTCGAGTCCTGGCAGATGATGGAGATCGACCGGCCGCGCGACGCCGCGGCCGCGCGCGAGCTCGAACAACGCGTTCGCGCCGCGCTCGAAGACGTGCGCCGGGCGGTCACCGATTTTCGCGCCATGCTCGAACGAATCCGGGCGGTGGCAAACGAGCTCGAACGCGCGCCGCTGCCCGTGCCCCGGTCGCATGCCAGCGAGGCGCGCGCACTGCTGGCGTGGATGCACGACGGGCACTTCGTGTTCCTGGGCTATCGTCACTACCAGCTCCGGCGCGGGCGCTCGCGCGACGCGCTGGTGCGTGACAGCGCCAGCGGCCTTGGAATCCTGCGCGAGCCCGCGTCGACGCGCAAAGGTTCGTACGAACCGCCGCCGCCCATCGTGCTCACGGGCCACCTGCGCCAGCAGGCACGCGCGCCAGAGCTGCTGCTGCTCACCAAGGCCAACACGCCGTCCACCGTGCATCGCGGAAGCTACCTCGACTACGTCGGCGTCAAGACATTCGACGCTTCGGGCCAGGTGTCCGGCGAGCATCGCTTCCTCGGCCTTTGGACTTCGAGCGCCTATCACAAGCCGCCCGCGGAGATTCCGCTGCTTCGTCGCAAGCTCGAAGCCGTGATCGCGCACTTCGGACTGCCCGCGCAAAGCCACGACGCCAAGTCCGTGGTCAACGTCATCGAAACCTTTCCGCGCGACGAGCTCTTCCAGACTCCGCTGTCCGAGCTGATCGCCAGCGTGCGCGGCATCGTCAATCTCTACGAGCGTCGCCGCGTGCGCCTGTTCGTGCGCCGTGACAGCTTCGAACGCTTCTACTCCTGCCTCGTGTACGTGCCGCGCGACCGATACAACACCGAAGTGCGCGAACGCATCGAGCGCATCGTGCGCCAGCGTTTCGGCGGCACACACGTCGAAACCCAGGTGCAGATCTCCGACTCCATGCTGGCGCGTCTGCACATGCTGGTGCGCACGCAGCAGGGTGCGCGCCCCGTCGAGAACATCCAGGCCATCGAAGCCGAAATCGCCGTGGCGGCCATGACGTGGGAAGACCGCCTGCAACAGGCGTTGATTTCGCGTGGCGTCGAACGCAGCGCGGTGGAGCTCGCCGCGCGCTACGCGAAGTCCTTCCCGCCGGCCTATCGCGCGGACGTGGAACCTGCGCAGGCGCTCGACGACATCGCCGATCTGGAGGCGCTGGCCGCCGACCCCACGAAGCCGCAAATCAACCTGCGGACGCGCACCAACGGCGACGCATCGGACAAACGCGGCGGCCGCCTGTCGCTGCGCATCCTGCAGCTGAGCGAACCCATCTCCATCTCCGACATCCTGCCCATGCTCGAGAATTTCGGGCTGCGCGTGCTCGCCGAACGTCCTTACCAGGTGACCACCGCGGAAAACACCGTGTGGATCCAGGATTTCGAGCTCGAGGCGCACGATCTTCGGCGCGCGGACATCGCCGCGCTGGAACCGCTGTTCAAGGAAGCGTTCCTCGCCGCCTGGCGCGGCGACATCGAGAATGACGGCTTCAATCGCCTGTTGCTGTGCGCCTCGTTGAGCGCGCGCGACATCGTGGTGGTGCGCGCCTACTGCCGTTACCTGCTGCAGACCGGCATCCCGTTCAGCCAGGCATACATGGAACGCGTGCTGGTGGCGCAGGCGCCCATCACCAGCGCGCTGGTGCGGCTGTTCCAGACCCAGTTCGCGCTGAACAACCGCGCGCGCGAGAGCGCGGCGGAGCGCACGGCCAAGGGCATCCTGCGCGCGCTCGACAAGGTTGCCAGCCTCGACGAAGACCGCATCCTGCGCAGCTACCTGAACGTGATCCGCGCGACGCTGCGCACGAACTACTTTCAAACGATGGACGGCACGGCGAACGGGAAACCGAAGAGCTGGGTTTCGTTCAAGCTCGATCCGCACGCCATTCCCGACCTGCCGCTGCCGCGGCCGAAGTTCGAGATCTTCGTCTACAGCCCGCGCGTCGAAGGCGTGCACATGCGCATGGGATACGTGGCGCGCGGCGGCCTGCGCTGGTCGGACCGCCGCGAGGACTTCCGCACCGAAGTGCTCGGGCTCATGAAGGCGCAACACGTCAAGAACACGGTCATCGTGCCCGTGGGCGCCAAGGGCGGCTTCTATCCAAAGCGCCTGCCCGCCGGCGGCACGCGCGAAGACATCCAGAAAGAAGTCGTCGCCAGCTACCAGACCTTCATTCGCGGCCTGCTCGACGTCACCGACAACTTCGTGAACGGCAAGATCGCCGTGCGGCCCGGCATCGTGCGCCGAGACGGCGATGACGCCTATCTCGTGGTGGCCGCCGACAAGGGCACGGCCACGTTCTCCGACATCGCCAACGCCATCTCCATCGAGTACGGCCACTGGTTAGGCGACGCTTTCGCCTCGGGCGGTTCCGCGGGCTACGACCACAAGGGCATGGGCATCACCGCGCGCGGCGCCTGGGAATGCGTCAAGCGGCACTTCCGCGAGCTGGGCGTGGACATCCAGTCGCAGGAGTTCAGTTGCGCCGGGGTCGGCGACATGTCGGGTGACGTGTTCGGCAACGGCATGCTGCTGTCGAAGCAGACGCGCCTGGTCGCCGCGTTCGACCACCGGCACATCTTCCTCGATCCCAACCCGGAGGCGGCGGCGGGTTTCCGCGAGCGCGAACGCCTGTTCAAGCTGCCGCGCTCGAGCTGGGACGACTACTCGCGCAAGCTCATCTCGCGCGGCGGCGGCGTATGGCCGCGCAGCGCCAAGTCGATTCCCCTGACCGCCGAGGCGCAAAAGCTGCTCGACCTCACGCTGCCGGCGGCCACGCCCGTGGAGGTCATGCGCGCCATCCTGCGCATGCGCGTCGACCTGCTGTGGAACGGCGGCATCGGCACCTATGTGAAGGCCACGGATGAATCGCATGCCGAGGTACGTGACCGCGCCAATGACGCCATTCGCGCCGACGGCCGCGAAATCCGCGCCAGGGTGGTCGGCGAAGGCGGCAATCTCGGCTGCACGCAGCGCGGCCGCGTGGAGTACTCCCAGTCCGGTGGATCCGACAAGTCGGGCGGGCGCATCAACACGGACTTCATCGACAACTCCGCCGGCGTGAACACTTCCGACGTGGAAGTGAACATCAAGATCCTGCTCTCGGAGGTGCAGCGCCGCGGCAGGCTCACGGTCGCCGCGCGCAACAAACTACTGGCGAGCATGACGCACGAGGTCGCCAGCCTGGTGTTGCGGAACAACTACCTGCAGACGCAGGCGCTGTCGGTGCTCGAGCAGCGCGCACCGGAGCGGCTGGCCGAATACCAGAGCCTGATTCGCGAGCTCGAGCGCAACGGCAACCTGGATCGCGCCATCGAGTTCCTGCCGGCGGACGACGAATTCCTCGAGCGCCGCAAGCAGCGCCTCGGCCTCACGCGGCCGGAGCTCGCGGTGGTTCTGGCCTACAGCAAGATCTGGCTGAGCAATCACCTGCTCGATTCCGATCTGCCCGACGACCCCTACTTCGCGAGCGAAGTGCAGCGTTATTTCCCCGCGCCCATGCGCAAGCGTTATTCGCGCGAGATCACGCGGCATCGTTTGCGCCGGGAGATCGTCGCCACCGCCACCACCAACAGTCTCGTGAACCGCATGGGCCCGGTGTTCGTGGCGCGCGCGCAGGAAGAAACCGAAGCAGATCCGGCGGCCATCTCGCGCGCCTACACCATCGCGCGCGAGATCTTCTCGATGCGCTCGATCTGGGCCGACATCGAGTCGCTCGACAACCAGGTGGCCGCGGAGGTTCAGTACGGCATGTTCTTCCGCACCAGCCGGCTGCTGCGGCACACTAGCTACTGGCTGCTGCGCGAGAAGGCCGGCGATCTGCACATCGACAATGCCGTGCGCGAGCTGCGTGCCGGCGTCGAGCAGCTCACCGACTGCATCGATGCGGTGATCGGCGGCGAGGCGCGCACTCAGCGCGACGCGACGTTCGCCGGGTTCGTGGCCGGTGGCGTCCCGGACAAACTGGCGCGGCGCGTCGCGCGCCTGTCGATGCTCGAGCCCGCTCTCGACATCGTGGCGCTGGCGCGCGCCGAACACATGCCGGTCGCGGACGTGGCGCGTGCCTATTTCGAGCTCGGTGTGCTGCTCGGCCTCGACTGGCTGCACGGCGAGATCGACCGGCTGGTGGTCGACGGCTCGTGGCAGGCCACGGCACGCAGCGGCCTGCGCGATGCCGCCATGCGCGCGCACCGGGATCTCGCGCACCAGGTGCTGAACACGCGTGGACCGAAGCGCGCCGGTGAACGCGTCGCGAGCTGGAGCGCGCAACGCGCCGAGGCGCTCGCCAGCTGGCAACGCACGCTCACCGAAATGCGCGCCGTGGGCAGCACGGATTTCGCGACGCTCACCGTGGGCGTCGAGGCGGTTCGCGGTCTGTCGAGCGGCTGAAGGATGCGGCTGGCGCTGGCGATCACCACCTTCGAGCGCCCGGATGCATTGGCCGCCGTGCTCGATTGCGTCGGCCGCCAGCGCGTGGCGCCCGCCGAGATCATCGTCGCCGACGACGGTTCGGGCGCCACCACGCGCGAAGTCATCGGCAAATTCATGACTGTTTCGGCCGTGCCCGTACGCCTGGTGTCGCAGCCGCACGAAGGGTTCCGCGTCACGCGCCTGCGCAATCTCGCCATTGCCGCGACATCGGCGGACTACGTGGTGTTCATCGACGGCGACATGCTGCCGCATCCGGAATTCATCGCCGATCACCGGCGCCACGCGCGTCCGGGTTTCTATACGCAGGGTGTCCGCGTGCACACCGACGCTGACCTGACCCGAAAGCTCATCGCCCAGCCCTCGGTCCCGCCCTCGATGTGGGCGGCCGGCCTCGGCGGGTTGCGCCGTCTCTATCTACTGCATTCGCCCGTGATGGCCTCGATGACACGCCTGCTCGCCAACGGCTTCATCGCCATCAAGGGCTGCAACCAGGGGTTCTGGCGCGATGACCTGGTGCGCGTGAACGGCTTCGACGAAGCGATTTGCGGCTGGGGTGCCGAAGACAAGGAGCTCTCCGCGCGGCTCGGGAACGCCGGCGTCCGGCGTCAGACGCTCCTGTTCGGCGGCATCGCCTGCCACCTGCACCATGCACCAGCTTCGCGCGCCGCGCTGCCCGCCAATCTCGCCGCGCTCGACCGGACTCGTCGCGAGCGCCGCGTTCGCTGCGAACGCGGTCTCGACGCGCATTTGGTGAGTCGCGCCCATGGCGCGCAAATCGAATGATCTGCAGGTAACATTGCGCTCCCTTTGGAGGAGCGCGCATGCCCGGCAAATTGATACTCGTTCGACACGGCCAGAGCACATGGAACGTCGAGAACCTCTTCACCGGTTGGCACGATGTCGACCTGTCGGACCTGGGCCGCATCGAGGCGAAATCGGCGGGCGTCGAGATCAGGAAAGCCGGGCTCGTTCCCGACATCGCATTCACCTCCGTGCTCAAGCGCGCCATCCGCACCTTGTGGAGCGTGCTCGACGAGATGGACCTCATGTGGCTGCCGGTGGAACGAAGCTGGCGCCTCAACGAACGCCACTACGGCGCGTTGCAGGGGCTCGACAAGGCGCAGACCGTGGAAAAACACGGCGAAGCGCAGGTCAAGGTCTGGCGCCGCAGCTACGACATCCCGCCGCCGCCGCTCGCGCTGGACGACAAGCGCCACCCGCGCTTCGACCCGCGCTACGCGAAGGTCGATCCGCGCGTGCTGCCGGCATCCGAGTCCCTCAAGGACACGCTCGCGCGCGTGTTGCCGTTCTGGAACGATCGCATCGTGACGGAGCTGCTGGCCGGGAAGAACGTGCTGGTGGTCGCCCACGGCAACAGCCTGCGCGCCGTCGTGAAGATGCTCGACAACGTGAGCGAGGCGGAAATCACCGAGCTCAACATCCCCACCGGCGTGCCGCTGGTGTACGAGCTCGATTCGGGCCTCAAGCCCGTCAGGAGCGGCTATCTCGGCGATCCGGAAGCCATCAAGGCCGCCGCCGAGGCGGTCAGGAAGCAGACCGAGAAGAAGAAGTAGCTAGACGGGATTGGTGTCGGCACGTGCGACGGGTTTGGCCGACCACCCGTCGTATTTGCCTTCTTTCTCTTTGGCCGCGTCCGTGAGGCGCCGGCTGAGCTCCTTCATGTCCGGCACCACGAGCAGCATCGACTTGTGCAGGTGCAGGGCGTAACGCAGATCACCGTTCCCGGGTTCGTCCAGAACGTCGGTGTCGAAACCTTCCGTGCGATACCGCGCCGCCAGCGCTTCGGCGGCTGCGAGCGTCGGAAACGCGAGGAAGAAATCGACGTCGTGCGGCTTGAACGGATCCGACCCGCTTTTGCGCAATTGGTCGATCAACCGCTCATCCCACGAGTCGTTCTTGCGCGTTCGAAGTTTGTTGAGGTTCTGCCAGATACGCCAGCCGGCGATGAGGCCCCCGACAATCGCGCAGACGTACATCCAGACGGCGGAATTGGACACGAGACTTACTCGTCTTCAGCGATGGTGACTTTGAGACCGGACAATGCCGCGGTTATTTCGACCTGGCAGGACAGTCGCGAGTTCTCGCGGTAGTGGGACAACTCTGTCAGGAGATCGCGCTCGTCCGACATGGGCGCCGGAAGCTTGCCCTTCCAGGCGTCATCGACGTAGATGTGGCAGGTGGCGCAGGAGCACATGCCTCCGCAGATGGCCGCGACGCCGTAGTCCAGCTCGCGCAACACCTCCATCACCTTCAACCCCGGCTTGCACTCCACGTCGTGGGAAACACCGTCTCGATCAATCACCTGCAGAGTCGCCATTCCTTTTCCCGAAACCTGAAGATTCGCGCCAATTCGCGGCGCTAGTGTGCCGAGGTTGGGCGTCGGGCGCCAGCGAAAGCAGGCGCCGCAGGGCGGCGGATTCGATCTGCAGGTCGGTCGCAGGGACGTTGCGGGCCACGCGGCGCGCGCGATACCAGAGATATGTCAGCAGCGTGAAGACGTCGGTGAGCTCATTGAGCATCGCAGGCGTGACGCCGGTCTCGGCGAGGCCGGCGGCTTCGAGCAACAGCGCGCCGTGCGGCAAGGCGCGCGGGTAATACGCCATGACACAGGCGAGATCGAGCAGCGGGTCACCGACCTGCGCGTATTCCCAGTCGATGAAATACACGCGGTCTGCAGTCAATACGTTGCCGTGATGCAGGTCGCAATGCACGATGGCCGGCACACGCTTTTCGCCGCCGGTGCGCGCCAGGGCTTCGGCGCCGTTGGCTAACAAGAACTGGATGCGCCCCGCTTCGTCGGGCTCGGTGCGCACGATGATGTCGGCATAGCGGCGCGCGGCGTTCAGCGGATCGAAGTGCGCCACCTGCGGCGGCGCCAGCGAGCGCAGCGTGCGCAGGCGCTGCCCGAGCGAACGCAGGTCCCGCATGCGCGTGAAGTAGTGCGGCGTCCACAGACGTCCGTCGAGATATTCCGTGATCAGGCACGAATGGTCCGGCGCCGCGTAGACCACCGGCGGCGCGATGCCCGCGCCGGCGGCCACCGTATGCAGCGCGAGCTCGCGGCCGCGATCGAGGCCCGGATCCCCGGAGGTATTTTCGTTCAGGCGCACGACGAAGCGGCCGCGGCGCGTGCGCACCAGGAAACTGCGATTCACCTTGCCGCCGCCGATGAGCTCCTGGGAAAACGGCGGCTCGCCGTCTTCGCAGCCCGGTACGCGCTGCAACATCTCGCTGCCGATCACGCAGGCACCGCCTGCGCCATCAGCCGCCGGCGCCAGGCGATGAAACCGCCGGCCGCGATGCCGATGAACAGCACGTTGAGCAATGCGAGGAACGGCAGGTCTTGGACGTAGAAGAGGAACACCAGTACTCCGTCGATGGCGATCCAATATAACCAGTTTTCGAGCTTGGCGCGCGCCGCAAGCCACGTGGCCAGCAGGCTGAACCCTGTAGTTAGGGAATCGAGTAATGGCCAGGCGGCCCTGGTCTCCGCGGCGAGCACCTGCGCGATGGCGACCGCCAGCAGCGTGACGACGATGGCGGCGCCCGCATGCCAGGGGAACGGCCACAGGCCCACGGGCAATTCGCCTCGTGATGCGCTGCGCGTCCAGCTCATCCAGCCGTAGACCGACATGCCGACGAAGAAAACCTGCAGCGCGGACTGCATCGGCAGCCCGCGTATTCCCGCGAGGAACGCCGCCAGCGCGGAACTGACCGCGCCGGCCACCCAGCACAGCCGGTTGCGCCTGGCCGCGAGCACGGCGTACGCCACCCCGGTGACCATCGCGAGGATCTCGAAGGTCTTGAGCACTTCGGACGACAAGGTCAACCGAGCGGGCCCAGGACCTTCATGACGAAAATGGCCTTGCCATCGCGCTCGAACGTGGGTTTGAGCTCCCGGGTGAGCGCGTCCATGACTTCTTCATACTGACCGAAAATCTGCGTACTCATGTCATTCGTCACGATCTTGAATCGATAGTTCGTGTTCAGGCGCTCGATGAATCCCCGGATAGGCGGAATGTAGTCGTCGTGCAGGGGATAGAGGCTGATCTCGACGCCGATGTTCATCTGGTCTCCGTCAACGAAATGTGTACGTGACCGTCACGCCCGCATGACGCGGATCGCCCGCCTGCACGTAACGAGTCGGCGTGAACTCCGGCGGCTCGTTCCCGAAAAAGAATCCACGCTGGGAATAGTACCTGTCGAACAGATTCCTGACCCAAACTTCCGCGCGCCAGTGTTTCCCTGAGATACCCGCCTTCAGGTGCGTGAGCAGCCGTGACGATGCACGTTCATCGTGCGAATCGTCGAAATAGAAATCGTCGAGCCCGGCGAAGTCCACGCGCGCGAACGCCCCGCGTGCACCACGATATTCCACGCCGAGATCGTATTGGTATTGCGGCGCATGCGCCTGCTCGCGACCGCCGAGGTCACGCTCCCCGTTCGAGTAGTCGATGTAGCGCGTTTCGAGTAGCGCGGCGCGTATATCTACCAGCAGGGGATCGATCGGCCGCCATTGCAACGTGCCTTCCAGCCCGTAGTTTTCGCCGCCGGCGGCGTTGTCGGTGTACTGCACAAAGGTGAGCGGATCGCCGGGCACCAGTTGTTCGCCGGTCGCGACCTGCTGGTCCTTGCGACGCATATAGAAGAGAGCCACGTCACCCGATAGTGAGGCGTCGGCGCTGGACGCGCGGAATCCCAGCTCCAGGTTGTGCAGCACTTCGGCATCGAAGCTGCGCCGGTCCGCCGGGACGGCATCGCCGATGTTGAACCCACCCGCCTTGTAGCCGCGCGCCAGCCTGATGTAGGTAGTGCTCGTTTCGCCTAAGGCGCGACGGAGACTCAGCGAGCCGCCGTACATGGTTTCATCAGGCGAAAATGCGGCGGCATCCGAATCCCGGTAGTCAGCGCTGCGACGCTCGGCGCGCGCACCGAAAGCAAGCGTCGTTGAAGCTCCCAGCCGCCATTCGAGCTCGCCGAAACCTGCGAGGTTGGTCGCCCGGTAGTCACTCGAGAACAACCGCTCGCCGTCGCCGTAGACGAGGTCCCGGTAGACATCGTGCTGCTGCACGTCTTCATCCGTGCGCAGGACATAGGCACCCGCGAGCCAGGCGAATCCATCGCCGCTCTCGACCGAGGTGCGCGACACGAGGCGCAGATCGGTGCTCAGGGTCTGCCGTTCGCGATCGAAACGCTGGAAATAGTCGTACGGCGAATTCGCGCCCCAGCTGATGTCGTTCCCCCAGTCGCCGTCGAAGGAATACACACTGCGCGACGTTCCGAAAGCCGAGCGGCTCACCACATCGAAGGACTCCGCGCCGTCGAAATCGAGACGTACCGCGAGCGCGCGCGAAATCTGCGTGTCCTGCCCGGGCTTGTCGGAGAGCGTGGTGCGCGAGTTGTCGATGGAAAACGCGTCGTAGCCATTGTCGAGATCAGCCCACATCGCCGTCACATCCAGGCGCAGGCTCTCCAGCGGTTGCGCACGGAATTTGAAGCGAGCGTGGCTCTCCTCGTAGCCATTCGTGTCATCACGATCGAGGTAGGAGTTGCGGCGGAACCCGTCACTCTTGTAGGTGCCGGCGACGAATCGCCACGCGGCCTCACCATCACCCACCGGGCCGCCTAACACTCCGCTCATGCCTTGCGTTCCGTGGTCGCCGAAACTGACGTTGGCGTTCAATTCGTGCTCCCGTTGCGGAGCGCGCGTGTTCACCGCGATGAGGCCGGCCAGTGCATTCGCCCCGTATGCCGTGCCCTGCGGACCGCGCAGGACTTCGATGCGCTCCACGTCGTTGAGCGTGGCGGGCATGCCGACGCCCGAGAAGTCGATGCCGTCGATGAGAAACCCCACCGAAGGATTCGGCGCGCCCTGCCACTGCGACAGCTCACCGATGCCGCGCAACTGGAAGAAGCGCGGACGCGAGGTGCCCGCGGACCAGTTGAGATTGGGCACGAGGCTCAGCACGTCCTGGAAGTGCTGCACGCCCGCCGCCGCCAGTGTCCCTGACTCGAGCACCGTGGCGCTGGCCGCGAGATTGCGCAACGCCCGATCGCGCAGCTCCGCCGTGACGACGACTTCGTCGAGCGAGTCCCCGGCGGCGGCCGTGAATGTGACAAACAAGAATGGAATCGCGCACGTGGCGCGTAATGAAGAGTGCATCCCTATCCCTCCGCCGGTACTAGCCGGATCAGGTTCTACGGGTTCGCGGCCCATCCGCGTCTCAGGCCGGTGCAATGCGCACTGGCCACCCCGAGGCGAGGCGGATAGTAACGGAATTTGCAGCTTGAGTGACGCGGGTTTGCGGGTAGAATTCGCGCCCCGATGAGCCGACGCATCCGCATTTTCCAGGTCGACGCCTTCACCACGGATCGCTTCACCGGCAATCCCGCGGGTGTGGTGCTGGACGCCGATTCGCTCACCGACGCGGAAATGCTCGCCATCGCGCGCGAACTCAACAATGCGGACACCGCATTCGTGCTCAAACCCGATTCCGCGGACCACGACCTGCGCGTACGTTTCTTCACGCCGCGCACTGAAGCCAGCTTCGTCGGCCACGCCACCGTCGCCACGCATTTCGTGTTGTCCCGCGAGGGTGCGCCGCCGTTGCACGCGCTCGGGGCCGGCGGCCGCGTGCGCCAGCGCCAGAAGTCGGGGCTGGTCGACGTCGAAGTGCGCGGGTCCGGCAATGCACGGCGCATCGCAGTGCGTCAACCGGCGCCGCCGCTCGGCCGCCAGCTCAACGATCGCGAACGCCTCGCGGTGCTCGACGCGCTGGCTCTATCCACCGGCGACATCGACACGCGTTGCCCGCTGCGCATCGTCGGCGGCGCGGGCACCCGGCTCATCATCGGAGTGCGCAGCACCGAGCAGCTCAAGCAGCTCAAGCCCGACTACTCGCGCCTCACTACCCTCTCGGCCCAGCTGGGCGCGGCCGGCTTCTTCGTCTTCACGCTGTCGCACGCGCTCGCCGGCTGCCTCACCGAATCGCGCATGTTCTGCCCGGCGCTCGGCATCCCCGAAGATCCGGTCAGCGGCAATGCCCACGGATTGTTAGGCGCCTATCTCGCCGAGCAGGGCCTGCTGCCGCACTCGGGCCCCACCGCGCAGTTCACCGGCGCCCAGGGCCATCATGTGCACCGCGCCGGGCGCGTCGACGTCGAGCTCGAATTCAGCGAAGCCAGGCTCGACGGCGTGTGGATCGTGGGACAGGCAGTCCAGATCTTCGAGACGGAGATGACTTTCGGCTGACGGTCAGTGAGGCGCGTATTTTTTCGGGTCCACGCCCTCATCCACGGACCTGGGGCTCCAGCCACTCGATCCGCGGATGATGCTGTTGGGGATCAACGCTTCGTCCCAACCATCCGCCTCGTCCGGATCGTCACCGGCGCGCAGGATGACGAGTCGCAACGACGGCACCACCCATAACCTCTGAGTTCCATCGGCGAGCCAGGCCACATCCGCTGCGAACGCACCGCCGACGTTCATCCCCAGCCCCAACGTTGAATGGTTGTGCGTCGGCTTCTGCATGAGCGCGACGAACCGCGGTGGAGCGAACTGGTTTCCCTCGAACACACCGTCATTGGCGAGCAGGTCGCCTATGCGCATCCAGTCTGCGATCCTGGCGTACACCCCGGACCCCTCGCGCTGCACGGAAAACCCGCCAGCGCCCATCGGCTTCCACAGCCGTTCACTGACCAGGGTGTCGAAAGATTGCCGGGTCACTTTCTCGAGGATCCGCAACAGGACTTCCTCGGAGCCAGGCGAGGAATTCTCGACGCGCTGGCCGAGATGGTTCCGCAGCGTTCCCTTGCCGGCCGGCGTATCGGTGTACTCGGGAAGATAGTCGGACGCCGGCTCATCGAGACTCACGATCAGGCGATCATTCATCGCCGATCCCACCAGCAGGGGAATCAGCACGCGGCCGAACTGGCTCGCCGACATCTGCGTGTCGCGCGTGGTATCGCCCCAGTACTTCTCGAAGACGATATGGCCGCCGCGACCAACGACCAGCGCGGAGCTGTTGCGTTTGCCGGCGTAGTCCACGGCCTCCTGGATCGCGATTTCGCTGATGCCCGCCTCGGCAGGCGTTACTTTGGGCTGCGGCGGGCCCGGCACGAGCGACACGACGATGCGTTCCGATGCCGCATCCGGGGATCGAAAAACCGCGAATGCGACCGCCACGGCCGCCACCACGCCGACCAGCACGATGGCCAACCACCCCGGTTTCTTCATGCTTCACCCAGTTCGCGGCTGGCGACTGTACGCCCCGCTTTCAATTCCAGAACATGTGTCGTGTGCGCCGGCCACTCTTCGCGATGATGCGTGGCGATCACGCAGCTTCCCCCTTCGGCCAGCCATTCATTGAGTCGCTGCGTCAGGTCTGCGCGCGTGGCCCGGTCGAGGCCGGCGAACGGCTCGTCGAGCAGCGCCAGCCTGGGCTCACGCGCCCAGGCGCGCGCGAACAAGATGCGCCGCGCCTGGCCATACGACATTTCCGCCAGCGTTCGGCCGCGCAGCGCATACATCCCGAAGCGCCGCAGTGCTCGCTCGGCATGTTTGCGATCGCCCGCGGTAATTGCGTCATTGAGGCCGATGCTGGCGTAACGCCCCGAGGCCACCACTTCCATCACCGGCATCCTGGGCGCGTGCCAGGTTTGCAGGTGCGGCGCCACGTACGCAGTGCGCAGCTTGAACTTCTCGAGCGCCACGCCCGGCACGATGCCCGCGCGCACGATGCTCCCGCCCGACGCCACCGCATGATCCCCGTAGATAGTCCGCAGCAGCGTGGACTTGCCCGAGCCGTTCGGCCCATGCACCACCCAACAGTCTCCGGCCCGTACATCGATGTTGATGTCGGCGAGGATGTGCGCCTCGTCCACGTGAACGTCGGCATGGCGCATCGCGACCAGGGACCTGCGGCTGCGCGACCGCGCGCGCGCCTGCGTCCTGCGGGACAGAAACGCCCGCGTGTCCTGCTGCAACAGCGCGCGGGCCTTTACGGCGCGCATCGGGCCGCTGCGCTTCACGGTGCCCTGCTCCAGTTCGAGCAGGTGCGTCATCGAATCGGGCACATCATGGAGACGATGCGTGGCGAACACCCATGGCATGGACGAACGCGTCGTGTGGTTCAGCCAATGAAGGAACTGCGCGTGATTGCTGGCATCGAGGCCGTTGGCCACTTCATCGAGCAGCAGCAGTTTTGGCCGGCTGGCAAGTGCGCGTGCGATGAGCACGAGCCGCCGCTCGCCATAAGAGAGCGTGAGGAACCGGCGTTCCGCCAGCGCGCTGATTCCCAACCGTCGCAATAATGAGCCGACGTGCCGGGCTTCGACGGGCGTCAGCTCACGCATCGGGATGTCGGTGCGCTGCACACCAGTGCCCACCACTTCGCGCACGCGGAAATTCCACTCGTAGTGCTCGTAGCGGTCCTGGCGTTCCGCGCCGACGTAGGCAATTTCTTCGCTGACGCCGGCGGGCATGTCGAAGTTTTCACCGCGCCATCGATAGCGCCGCAGCTCGTGGCCCGTGGGCTTGGGCCACACGCTGCCCGCGAGAAGCTTCAACAACTGGGTTTTGCCTGCGCCGTTTCCACCCACGAGCAACCAGCGCTGCCCGGGCTGGATGCGCCAGTTCACATCGCGCAGCACTGCGCGTTCGCCGCGATCGAGGTCGATGCGCCGGAGCGTGAGTGAGAGAGATGAATGTGCTGCGCGCGCGCTCGACATGCCGGCGCGGGAGCTTACCGGCGAAACCCCGGCGGCGCGAGGCGCTTCAGGAAACGTTCAACGAGGCAGGCTGGTCGCCGGGCAGGCGTGCGTCGGGTTCGTAGGCCGGCGCGTCGGCATGTGCGAACAGCGCTTCGAAGTCGGCGGCCAGCACGCTGTCGAACAACTGCTCGATGTCATCCAGCACGAAATAGGTCTTCTGGTACGAATCGATGAGGTAGTTGGTACGCAGCACGCGCGGCAGATCGAAGGCGATTCGCTGCGGGCCGGTGCCACGCGTGGCATAAATCGTTTCGCCACTCGACGACAGGATGCCCGCGCCGTATGCCCGAAGCCCGCGCGAGGTGCGCACCAGCCCGAATTCCACCGTGTACCAGTAGAGCCTCGCCAGCATTTTGAGCGCGGCCGGGGTACGCGCGTGCGCGCCAATGGCGCCATAGGCCTGGATGAAATTCGCGAACACGGTGTGCGCGAGCATGGGCACGTGGCCGAAGAAATCGTGGAAGAGATCGGGCTCGACGAGG
This sequence comes from Steroidobacteraceae bacterium, assembly GCA_035765415.1. Lineage (GTDB taxonomy): Bacteria > Pseudomonadota > Gammaproteobacteria > Steroidobacterales > Steroidobacteraceae > CADEED01. The sequence continues at coordinate 30,721 of DASTXR010000047.1, forward strand.
TAATCGAGCTCATCGCGACGGCGCATCCACACCGTCACGGGAAAGCGTCGCTCGGCGAGGTGCGCGAAGAAATCCGCCTCTGGAATGAGCCCCGGCACGCCGATCACTTCGAAACCGGTCAGGCGTTTCAGCCGCTCGCTTGCTTCCTCCAGCACCGGGATGCGCTGCGCGTCGGCGCCTAACAACCGCAGGCCTGCCACGAACTCCGGCGCGGCGTGTTCGCCCATGAGACCGAGCTGCCGACAATAAAGCGTGCGCCAGATGGCCTGTTCGTCGGCGGTGTAGTCGTCGTACTTCTGGGGGACCCGGAAGTCGGGAGCGGCGTGGGAGTAGTTGCCGCGCAGTTTGACGGGCGCCTGGGAAGGAGCAGCGGGTAATCGGGCCATGCCGCATCTTGCTCTGCCGTGTTTGCAGAAAAATGGCTATTTTTGTCAGGATCAACCTGAATATTTGGCGCTAATCTCTACAAATGAGAAAGATTGTGGTCAAATCCACCAATTATGAAGCTCGACAAGACAGATAGACGAATCCTGGATGTCTTGCAGCGGGACGGGCGGATCAGCGTCACCGACCTCGCGGAGCGCGTAGGCCTCTCGGCCACGCCGTGCGCGCGGCGCATGAGGCAGCTCGAAGAGTCAGGGCTCATCCAGGGATATGCAGCCATCGTCGACCCCAAGCGCGCGGGGCAGACGATCCAGGCCATCGTGCAGATCAAGCTGGAGCAGCACTCCGATGAGATCGTGGAGCGCTTCCGGCGCACGCTGATCGACCGGCCCGAAGTGCTCGCCTGTTACACCATGACCGGCGAAATGGACTTCCTGTTGCACGTGATCGTGCGCGACATCGACGCGTTATCCGACTTCACCATGCGGCGCTTGTTGCGCGTCTCCGGCGTTCGCGACGTCACTTCGTCCATCGTGCTCGAAACCGTGAAGCGCTCGCCGGTCATTCCGCTGGAAGAGCTGGCGCCGGAGTGACCGCTGCCCGGCAACACGGGCTGGTCGGAGATGAAGCCCGACATGTGCGCAGGATGCAGCCCGCCGGGCCGGGGCAAGTGCGTACTGCGGCCATTGAGGCTGCGCATTCCCACGCGTAGTTAGGACCTAACCCGCAAGGCGCGCCAGCACGTGAGCCACCACCCGGTCGCAACGCTCGGCGCCGAAGTCGAAGATCTCCGAGCTCTCGCCCTGCAGGCGGCGCGACAGCTCGACACGCAGCAACCGCTGTGCCCGGAACAGCCGCGTGCGCACGGTGGTGGCGTTCACGCCGAGGCAGTAGGCAGTCTCGCGAACGTCCATGCCTTCGACGGCGCGCAGCATGAATACCGTGCGGAAATTCTCCGGCAGGGTATCGATGGCATGTTCCAGCAGAGCGCGCGCGTGCGTGGCTTCCAGGAATTGATCGGCGGATCGCGCCTCGCTCGCGGCGGCTTCCTCCGCCACCACGGCGTCGTCTCCGGCTTCGTCGAACGACACTGTGTCGTCGTGAATGCGTCGGCGCATCATGAGTGCCTCGTTGAATGCCACCCGCGTGATCCACGCGCCGAACTTTCCGCTGGGCTGGTAAGTGTCGAGCTTGGTGAAAACGCGAAGGTAGGTTTCCTGCACCGCGTCCTGAGCTGCATCGCCATCGCGAAGCACACTGCGCGTGACACGGAATAGTCGCCGATTGTGTCGGCGCATCAGCGCCTCGAACGCCACGCGATTGTTTTCGCGTGCCAGCGCGACGAGCCCGTCATCTGACAGATCGCCGTAACTACGCCAACCGGCTGGTTGCTGGAAAGGGCCCGATTCGAGAGAGGCGTTCATAGGGTGACAATGCTCCTGTCCTTGGATTTGTTCCCGGCCGCGCGAGATCGGTATATACGGGAGCCCATGAAACGGCGCTACAAATTTCTGCTTTGGACCGCAGGCACGCTGGCGGTGGCCGTCCTGGGACTGCGGATCGTGCTCAGCCACGACGCTCCCTGCGGGCCAGGCACGCCACTGGCCGCCGGCGAGACGCCGATGAATGGCTGGGTGCATCGATGTTATGGCGGCCCGGAGATCGTTCAATACGAAGAGCTGCCCAAACCCGTGGCGGCGGATGACGAAGTCATCGTCAGGGTTCATGCCGCGTCGGTGAATCCGCTCGACTGGCATTACATGCGGGGCAAGCCATATGTCATGCGCTTGGATGCAGGAGTCGGCTCACCGGACGAACCGCAGCTGGGCGTGGACTTCGCCGGAGTCGTCGAGTCGGTCGGGAAAGGTGTCACGAAGTTCAAACCCGGCGACGAAGTATTCGGCGCCCGCGACGGCGCGTTCTCGCAATACGTGCGGGTGCGCGAGGGCCGCAACATCGTGATGAAGCCCCCTAACCTCTCGTTCGAGGAAGCGGCCGCCGTTCCGATCGCGGCCATCACCGCGCTGCGGGCGCTGCGCGATCACGGAAAACTCCAGGCTGGCGAGAAAATACTCGTGAACGGCGCCTCGGGTGGCGTCGGCACCTTCGCCGTGCAGATCGCGAAGTTGATGGGCGCCGAGGTCACCGGCGTGTGCAGCGGCCGCAATGTGGAGTTGGTGCGCTCGCTCGGCGCGGATCATGTCGTCGACTACACGAAGGATGACTTCACCGCGGGGGCAACGAAATACGACCTGATCGTCGACAACGTCTTCACGCATTCCTTGTCTGACTATCGCCGCGTGCTCACGGACGAAGGGCGCTTCGTCATCGTGGGTTCCAACAATGACGGTGATTACCTCGGCCCCATGGCCGATGCCATCAAGGCCGGGATCTACGATCGTTTCGTGAGCCAGGAATTCGGATTCATGATGGCGACGCTTGCACCCGAAGACCTGGCGACGCTCGCAGGCTGGCTGGCGGAAGGGAAGATCAAGTCGGTCCTCGATCGCACGTACAAATTCAGCGAAGTGCCGGAGGCGATCCGGTACGTGGAAACGGGGCGTGCGCGCGGGAAGGTGGTGGTCAGGTTCGAACAGTAGTCCAGCTACTGCTGCTGCACTGCGGCACCGCGGCCTGTCGCAAGACGCTCGAGATTGCCGTGCCTATAATCGCCACGCGCCCGCCGTTCTGCACGTAAAGTAAGAATACGAACTCAAAGGATTGGTTCGATGGGATGCCTGCTCAAACAAGGTGGCGGACTTCATCCGCGGCTTCGCATTGGCGCCGTTTTGTTAGCCGCCGGCGAAGGCCGTCGCATGGGTGGCGTCGTCAAGTCACTCATTCGACTGCAGGGCGTGCCGCTCATCAATCGACAACTGGTGGCGTTGAGCGGCGCGGGAATCGACGAAGTCGTCGTCGTCACCGGGCACGCGCGCGAAGCCATCGAACAGCAGGTCCGAAGCTTCGTCGTAACGCTCGCGCACAACGAGGGCCATGCCTCAGGACAGCAGTCCTCGGTCCGTGTCGGCCTCGAGGCACTGAGCGGACCGTTTGACGCCGTGTTCGTGATGCAAGCCGACCAGCCGCTCATCGGCGCCGGCGATCTGGTCGAGCTGATCGGCGCCTTCAAGAAGCGCGGCGGCGGGCACATCGTCGTTCCCATGGTCGAAGGCCGCCGTGGCAATCCCATCGTGCTCGACGAAATTGCGATCGCGAAAATCCTCGCGAGCGACATGAATTCCGGCTGCCGTCAGCTCATCGAACAAGAACCCGGGCTGGTGAGCCCGCATCGAACGGACAATCACAGATTCACGACCGACCTGGATACGCTCGATGACGTGCAACAGCTCGCCGACAGCACCGGATGGCGTTTCGAACTACCGCCGCAGGAGAGCGTCCCGGTAACCTGATCGCCGGCGCGATCTTGCTGGTCTTGCAACCAAAGCAGCGAGGAAGAAGCGATGATTCCACGCCCATTCGAGTACTACGCGCCCGCGTCGATCCCGGACGCGCTCGGCCTGCTCAAGAAACACGGCGACGAAGCGAAGTTGCTGGCCGGCGGTCACAGTCTGCTGCCGATGATGAAGCTGCGCTTCGCACAGCCCGGCCATGTCATCGACCTGGGAAAAATTTCCGAGCTGCGCGGTATCCGCGAAGACGGCGGCACGATCCGTATCGGCGCGATGACCAGCGAGAACGATCTCATCTGGTCGGCGCTGCTGCAGAAGAAGTGCCCGCTGCTCGTTGAAGGCGCGCGGCAGATTTCCGATCCGCAGGTGCGCTACCGCGGCACGATCGGCGGAGACATCTGTCACGGCGACCCCGCCAACGATCATCCGGCGCTGATGCTGGCGCTCGGCGCGTCGTTCGTGCTGCGCTCCTCCGCTGGCGAACGCGTCGTGCCGGCCGACGGATTCTTCGTCGGTATGTATGCGACGGGAATGCAGGCGGACGAGATCATGACGGAGATTCGCGTTCCGACTCCGCCGCCGGGCACGGGCTCCTGCTACTCCAAGCTCAAACGCAAGGTCGGAGATTTCGCGACCGCCGCCGCGGCCGTGACGCTCACCATGAAAGGCGAGACGGTTTCACAAGTGGCGATCGCGCTCACGAATGTGGGCCCTACTCCGCTAAAGGCGCGCGCCGCCGAAGATGCGCTCCGCGGCAAACCGCTGACCGACGAGAACATCGGCAACGCCGCCCGCCTGGCGATGTCGATCTGCGACCCGTCGCCCGATCAACGCGGCAGCACCGAATACAAGACCGCGATGGCCGGCGAGATGACACAACGCGCGTTACGCACCGCCGGCTCGCGCGCGCTCCGTTGAAACAAGAAGAGGACAACAACGTGGCTACCAAACAAGCGGTGTCGATGAAGCTCAATGGCAAGGTCGCGGACGTCGTCGTCGAGCCGCGCGAGCTCCTCATCCATACGCTCCGTGAAAAGCTTGGGACTACGGGCCCGCACATCGGCTGCGAAACCAGTCACTGCGGCGCGTGCACGGTCGACCTGGATGGCATGTCCGTCAAATCCTGCACCGTGCTCACCGTTCAGTGCCAGAACTCCGAAGTGCTCACCATCGAGGGATTCGAACAGGGCGGCGTGTTGCATGTACTGCAGGAATGCTTCAGCGAGCAACACGGGTTGCAATGCGGCTACTGCACGCCGGGCATGATCACGCGCGCGTATCGCCTCCTCAAGGAAAATCCGAATCCGACCGAGGAGGAAATCCGCTACTGGATGGCCGGCAACCTGTGCCGTTGCACCGGGTATCAGAACATCGTGAAAGCCGTGCAATTCGCAGCGAAGAAACTCGCGACGAAGGCGGCGTAATCACTCACGGGGAGATCTCGCATGGCCGCTTCACCCGACACAGTCGAACGAGAGAACAAACTCCAGGGCATGGGCGTCTCCCGCCTGCGCAAGGAAGACGCACGCTTCATTCGCGGTCGCGGCACCTACGTCGACGATATCAAGCTGCCGGGCATGCTGTTCGGCTCCATCGTGCGCAGTCCCTATGCGCATGCGCGCATCAAGTCGATCGACAAGACCCGCGCGCTGGCCGTGCCGGGCGTCGTCGCCGTGCTGACGGCCGACGATCTCAAGCCGGTGAAACTGCACTGGATGCCGACGCTCGGCGGGGACGTGCAAGCCGTGCTCGCCGACAAGAAGGTCTGCTTTCAACTGCAGGAAGTCGCGATGGTGATCGCGAGCGATCGCTACGCTGCCGCCGACGGCGCGGAGCTCGTCGAAGTCGAATACGAGGAATTGCCGGCGATCGTCGATCCGCATCAGTCGATGGCGAAAGACGCGCCGGTCATTCGCGAAGACATCGCCGACAAGGACAATGTCGGGCACGGCAAGCGCACGCATCCCAATCACATCTTCACCTGGGAAGCCGGAGACAAGCCCGCGGTCGATGCGGTGTTCGACAAAGCCGAAGTCGTCATACGCGAGGAGATGTTGAATCCGCGCGTACACCCCTGCCCGCTCGAAACCTGCGGCTGCGTCGCCTCGTTCGACAAACCCACCGGCCAGTTGACCGTGTACCTCACCTCGCAGGCGCCGCACCTGGTCCGCACCGTCGTCGCGATGCTCTCCGGGATTCCTGAAAGCAAGATCCGCATCGTCGGCGGCGACATCGGTGGCGGATTCGGCAACAAGGTGCCGGTGTATCCGGGGTACGTCGTCGCCATCGTTGCCTCGATCGTCACGGGTGTGCCCATCAAGTGGATCGAGTCGCGCATCGACAACATTTCGACGACGGGTTTCGCGCGCGACTATCACGGCATCGGTGAGTTGGCTGCCGACAAGGACGGTCGCATCAAGGCGCTGCGCTTCTTTGCGCTCGCGGATCACGGCGCGTTCAATTCGCATGTCTCGGCAACCAAGCTGCCCGCGGGGCTGTTCAGCATCTGCACCGGCTCTTATGCAATTCCCAAAGCTTATTGCCGCGTGGATGCGGTCTACACGAACAAGGCGCCGGGCGGTGTCGCATATCGTTGTTCACTGCGCGTCACCGAGGCGGTCTATCTCATCGAACGCATGATCGACGTGCTGGCGCAAAAACTCGGGCTGGACAAGGCCGAGATCCGGCGCCGCAATTTCGTCAAGGCCGAACAATTTCCGTACACCACCGCGTTCGGCTGGACGCTCGACAGCGGCAACTATCACGCCGCGCTCGACAAGGTCCTGAAGGCTGTCGACTACGAGGGTCTGCGGCGCGAGCAGGCCGAGAAGCGCGCCAAAGGCGAGTTGATGGGCATCGGCATCTGTACGTTCACGGAAATCGTCGGCGCGGGTCCCACCAAGGTGTGCGACATCCTCGGCATCGGCTTGTTCGACAGCTGCGACATTCGCGTGAATCCCACCGGCAGCGCGATCGCCAGGCTCGGCACGATGAGCCAGGGCCAGGGTCACGCGACTACCTACGCGCAAATCATCGCCACCGAGCTCGGGCTGCCTTCCGAGGAAATTCAGATCGAGGAAGGCGACACCGACAAGGCGCCGTATGGCGCGGGCACCTGGGGTTCGCGCTCGACACCGGTCGCCGGTGCGGCGGCCGCGATGGCGGCTCGCAAGATCCGCGCGAAGGCGCAGAAGATCGCCGCACACCTGCTCGAAGTCGGCGAAGGCGATCTCGAATGGGAGATCGACCGCTTCAAGGTAAAAGGCCATCCGAGCCAGTCGAAGACCATGAAAGAGATCGCGATGGCGGCGCACACCAGCAACCTGCCCGATGGGATGGAGAAGGGTCTCGACGCGAGTGAATACTACGATCCGCCGAACATGACGTTTCCCTTCGGCGCGTACGTCTGCGTCGTCGACATCGATCGCTTCACGGGCGAGCCCAAGGTGCGGCGCTTCTATGCGCTCGACGATTGCGGCACGCGCATCAACCCGATGATCATCGAAGGCCAGATCCACGGCGGGCTCACGGAAGCTTTTGCCGTCGCGTTCGGACAGGAAATTCCATTCGATGAGCGTGGCAATCACCTCGGCAACAGCCTCATGGATTACTTCCTGCCCACCGCCGTCGAAACCCCGCACTGGGAAACCGATCACACGGTGACGCCGTCTCCACATCATCCGATCGGCGCGAAGGGCGTGGCCGAGTCGCCGCATGTCGGTGGCATTCCGTGCTTCAGCAATGCGGTTGTCGATGCGTTCGCGCACCTGGGCGTCACGCACATGGACATGCCGCACACGGCCTATCGCGTGTGGCAGCAGTGCAAGGCGCTTGGCGTCAACAAGCGCTGAGAGGATCGGACATCGATGAAAGTGGAGCTCGAGAAATCGTTTCCGGTGCCGGCTCCCGCCGACGCAACGTGGCGATTTCTGCAGAACATCGAAGACGTCGCGGCGTGTATGCCGGGAGCCACGATCACGGAACGCTTGCCGAATGGAGCATTGAAGGGAACCGTGACAGTGCGCATCGGGCCGGCGACGATGTCCTTTCGCGGTGAAGTCGAAGCCCGCGACACGGATGCCGCCGGTCAGAAGCTGGCGCCTCAAACGTTGCGATTGATTGGCAAGGGCACGGATAACACCGGAACCTCAGGCGCTTCGCTCGATCTCACGGCGCGTGTCAGCGCCGTCGATTCCGCGTCCAGCATTCTGAACGGCAAGAGCGAGATCACGATGAGCGGCAAGGCCGCCGCTTTCGGTGGCCGCATGATGAACTCGGTGGCCGACCAGGTCCTGAAACAATTTGCCGACAATCTCGCCGCCAGGATCAGGGAATCAACCGCGAACAGCGCGACTGTTTCATCGCAACCCCAGGCGACTCCATCTACCGCGAACCAACTCAATGGCCTCGCGCTCGTGTGGGCCGTGATCCGCGGCTGGTTCCGCGGCCTGTTCGGCCGGAACACGCCGTGACATCTCCGACGGAACGCATGAACGCGATCGTCGACCTGCAACGCCGCTTGCGCGACGCAAACTACATCGCGGAACGATCGCTTGCCGCGGCGCTGCTGCTGATGCTCGACCTCGGCCGTCCACTGCTGCTCGAAGGGGATGCCGGCGTCGGCAAGACCGAAGTCGCCAAGGCGCTCGCCACGGTTCACGGCGCGAAGCTCATCCGCCTGCAATGTTACGAAGGCCTGGACGCGCACGCGGCGATGTACGAGTGGAACTACCAGCGCCAGCTCCTGGCGATCAAGTTGTTCGAACAGGACGATCGCCCGGTCGCGCAGAAGGAGCAGGATATTTTCTCGGAGCGTTACCTGCTCAAACGACCGCTGCTCGAAGCCATCAGCTGCGCCGAGGCTCCGGTGCTGCTGATCGACGAGGTGGATCGTGCGGATGAGGCCTTCGAGGCCTATCTGCTCGAATTGCTCTCGGACTTCCAACTGTCGATTCCCGAGCTCGGCACCATTCGCGCCGTATCGCGGCCGCTGGTCGTCATCACCTCGAACGGCACGCGCGAGCTGTCCGACGCGTTGCGACGCCGCTGTCTCTATCAATACATCGACTACCCGGATTTCGAGAAGGAACTTGCGATCGTCGAGATTCAGGCACCCGCCGCGCCGGCGCAGCTCTCGCGCCAGATAGTCGAGTTCGTGCAGGCCGTGCGTCGCATGGACCTGCAGAAAAAACCGGGAATCGCCGAAACCCTGGATTGGGCGGCCGCGCTGCTGCGCCTCGGCATATCGACCATCGACGATGACGGCGCCGAACGCATCGTCGAGTCCTTGAGCGCGCTCATCAAGACTCGCGACGATCGCGCCGGCTTCACTCGCGACGTGATCGCCAGGATCGCCGCCTCATGGTGAGCCAGGTCGAACGATCAGCGGTTCAGGATGGCCCCGCGCTGTGTGCGCGTCTGGCCGGATTCGCAGGATTCCTGCGCGCCAACGGGTACCCACTGGGCGCCGGCGATCTGCCGCGCGTCCTTGAAACCGCGCAGCACGTCGGCGTGTTCGACGGCGCATCGCTGCGCTGGAGCCTGCAGTCGTTGCTTTGCAGCCGAGGCGAGGAATGGCGCCGGTTCGACGCTCTGTTCGACGCGTACTTCCTGCGCCCGAATCGCACGGTCTATCCGGCGCCCGGCGCGAAGGCGGACAAACCGACATCGATTGCACAACGAAGCGACTCCGACGAGACGCTGCCGATGGCGGAGCGAATGTCGAACGATGACGGTGACGACACGCGCGACGCCCGTCATGGCGCAAGCCGCGAAGACACGCTCAAGTCGACCGACTTCCGCGATCTCGATCTCGCCGGGCAGGCGCGCGAGATCGAACTGCTCATGCGCCGCTTTGCGCGGCGGTTGAAGCAAGTGCAGACCCGACGAGAGGCGCGAAGCCGCCACGCCCGGCGAATCGATTTGCAAACCACGATTCGCAACAGCGTCGGCAGCGGCGGTTCGCCGTTTCGCGTCGCCTGGAAAGAAGCGCGTCGCGTACGACCGCGCCTGGTGCTGATACTCGACGTCAGCCGCTCGATGAGCGCCTACAGCTTCTTCTATCTACGCCTTGCGCGCGAGCTCTGCGCCGCATTGACCGACGTGTATTGCTTCATCTTTCACACGCGAATCACGTCCGTTACGGACGCGCTGCGTGACGCCGATCCGTGGCGCTCGCAGGAACGCCTGCACCTGCTCGCCGAGGGCTGGGGCGGCGGCACGCGCATCGGCGAGTGCCTTCGTGAATTCAATCGCCTGCATGCGCCGCGCTGCGTGCATTCGCGCACCGGCGTGATTGTCATGAGCGATGGGTTCGACACCGGTGAGCCGGAAGTCCTGGCGAATTCCCTGATCGAGCTGCGCAAACGCGCGCGGCGCATCGTGTGGCTCAATCCGCTCCTGAACCTGCGCGACTACCGCCCGGAGGCGCGCGCCATGCAGGCCGCGCTGCCGCACCTCGACTGGTTTGCGCCGGGTGCGGACCTGAATAGTCTCGAACGACTGCTGCCGAACCTGATCGAGGCGCTGCGATGACGCCCGAACCGCTGCACGACCTGACGCGGGAACTCAATCGACGGCAGGAACCGTACGCGCTGATTACCGTCGTGCGCGCCGTCGCGCCCACGTCGGCCTACCTGGGTGCACAAGCCATTGTTCTGAAGGACGGCACACTGCATGGCTGGATAGGCGGCGGTTGCGCTAAGGACGTCGTCATCGGCGCGGCGCGGCAGGTGATCGCCAACGGCACACCCAGACTCGTGCGTATCTCGAACGATCGACTGCAGTCCGACTCGGACGTGGAGCAGCACTCCATGTCCTGCGCAAGCAACGGCACCATCGAGTTGTTCATTCAGCCTTACGGCCCGCAGAACTCAATCTGCGTGCTCGGCGACACGCCCGCAGCCGAAGAAGCGCGCTTCCTGGCCGAGCGACTGCGAATCCGGCTCGTCGATTCGCCCGACTCCGCGCCGATCGTGCTGGTCGCAACGCAAGGACAGGGTGATGAAGATGCGCTCGAGCGCGCACTGCGCAGTCGCGCCGATCATGTCCTGATGATCGCGAGTCGCCGCAAGGCGGACCGGCTCCGGGAAATCATGCGGACGCGCGGCGTGAGCCAGGAGCAGATCGATCGCCTCGTGGCGCCCGTCGGTCCCGATGCGGGCGCCAAAACGCCGCAGGAGATCGCCCTGGTTTCCATCGTCGGCGTGATGGCGCACCAGCGCGGCCGCGCCGAACGATCGGCTGGCGCGCAAGCGGTCGCGGAAGCAGGAAAGAAATTCATCAATCCCGTCTGCGGCATGGCCGTCGACATCGCGACCGCGAAACACGTCGAAACGCTGAACGGCGTCGACTATTATTTCTGCTGCGACGGTTGTCTCACCACGTTCCGGCAAGACCCCGCGAAATATACGCTCGACGCGCCGCGCACCTGACCACGGTCGAACTACTCTCGCCGGCCCGCGCGCACCGCGCTGGCGGCTGCCTCGCATGAGTCCCCCTCGAGGCCGCCGCCTTGCCCATGCTAGAAGTTCGCCTGCGCGGTGCAGATGGAGTCCGCGTCGCCGCTGAAAACGAAGTTGGACACGTTGCCGTTTTCGTCGGTCGCCGTGATCGTGTACTTGAAGTTGTAGTAGCCGTGGCCTTCGACCTCATCGACCAGGTGCACACTGCCAAGGACTTCACCGGTACTGATGCGAAAGATCGAACTGTCCAGTGTCAGATCGAATGTTGCAGGAACGCCCAGGCATCCGTTCCAGATGATTCCTTGATACAGCGCATTGGCATGCGGAATGTCGCTCCAGGTGTCGCCCGGCGCAGGAACCGGCAATCCGTAGGGCGGCGCCGCCGGAGTGGGAATGGAAACATCCGCAGCAGCGCTTACGATCTTGAACGTCGCCCAAGGCTCCTGGAACGCGCCCAGACTGTCGACGCCCGCGCCTGCGACCACGACGTTGCGCATTTCCTTGAGGATGATATTCAGGCGCAGGTGTGGCGCGTACGTGCCGACACTGCCGGGGCCGTCGAAGTGATTCAAGCCGGTCGGACATCCCACGCGGGTATGGCCGGTCGCTCGTGCGCACAATCGGTCCACCAGGCCGCCGTACCTGACTTCGACGGTCCTCGGCGCTCGCCGGTCCGAAGGGTTCAGAAACCCCGCTGGCCTCGTTGTGCCTGTCAGGGGAAAGTTAGTCGCGCCGGCGGGCCCCGCGTGGGCCGAAATGCCCGAGAACACGGCGGCCGCCAGCACGAGAATGTTGTTCCACTTGTTCATGAGAGCTCCTCGTTGTTTGAGATGCCCGCGATGTTTTTTTCGCGGGTTATCGAATCAAACGACGACGGCCCGTCGATCCCTCACCGGCTCCGGGGCGCGCAGCGGATAGTGCGGAGAAGTTAGGCATGGCTCGATGCCGGCGTGCGGGCACCTAGGGGCGACGAGCGGCACGGAACCCAAGCCCCCGCAGTCCGCGCACGACCGACATGTCTGAGTGCGCGTGCAGCATTTCATGCCGGGTAAGAGTTGCCCCGGCAATTGCGTTGTTGCTGTAGTTCGTCCGGTAGTTTTCCTCAGATTCAACGAGCACCTCGGCACGACACATCGCCGTGCTGAAGACACCGCCTTATCTTCGTCATATGCCGCGGCACTGACTACCCGAATCAAAGTCCTTGCTACGTAACCTGCGCGCGGTCTCGAGCATTGCCAGAAAGCTGCGAGGTGCGTGAAACCAATATTTCCTCCGGGACATGGCTGATTCGCGGACACGGAATCGTCCGCCCTATTTTTCTTCCTTGCCCAGGGAGCGCATATGGCCGAGGGAAGAACTGCAGGCAAGATGCCCGCAGGCGTGCGATACGCCGACGATGACGAACTGATGGATCGTTACCAGCATCACCACGATAGCGGTGCGCTGGAAGAGTTGTTTCTGAGGCACAAAGACATACTGCTGCGATACATCACGCGCCTCATCCGGGATGCACCGGCGGCGGAAGATGCATTTCAGATGTCCTGGCTCAAGGTGATCGAAGTAGCGCGCAAGCGCTCGTATGTTCCCCGCCCGGATGCGGCATTCCGCACCTGGCTTTGCACACTGGCGCGTAATCATGTGATCGACGAGCATCGGCGCAAGCTGAAATTCAGGCAATTCATCGCCGTACCGGAGATGACCGGGCTCGGCGAGCAGCGTGCAACCCGTGATGGTGTTTTCGATATCACCGACCCTGCGGATGAGGCAGTTCAGCGCGACCTCAACGTACGAATCAGCACTGCCGTGCATTTGCTGCCGTCTGCGCAACGTGACGTCATCACGTTGTGGGCAGCAGGCGTCGGTCCGCAGGAAATTGCCAGGATCCAGGGAGTTCCCCGGCAAACGGTGTTCAGCCGGAAAAAGAACGCGCTGGCCAAGCTGAGGACCAGCGTTCTGACGGTCGCCCCGCTGTCGCGATCACAGTGGCGCTGCTGAGAGTGAAAGGTGCCCGCGCGAGCTGCGTCCCTCGCGCGGGCACAAGAGTTGGCCTTATTGAGTTTGTGTAGTGGCCTGGCCGACTCCCATGGGGCTGTCCAGCTCTTTGCCTGAATCGTCCCGCGGGCGGGGAATTTCTCTGTTCGCGTCCAACGCCTCGTCGGCAGTTGCGAATTGACACTGGCCGACACGATTGAACGTTGCGTTACCGAATTCAATCGTCAAACCAGCGCGACCGTCTTCTATCCACTCGTGCCAGTGGCCGGCGCCCAGATTACGCGGGGTTGCAGTGACGATTTCCCACTGCATCCCGTCATGTCCCACATCGGGCTTGCCGGGCGGAAACTGGAAGTCGCCGTGCATGAAGATCTGGTCGCCTTCCTGAGTGGCACGACCGTTCCAGTCCGGGAAGCTGACGGACACCCACACGTACCGCTGATGTGTGCCGGCCACAACAGTCCGGAAAAAGCAGATCCTCTGCGTGGCCCACTGGACCTGCTGAGGGGAATTGTCCTGCCAGAACGTGATAGTCCACATGTTGCCGCCCGTGACGAGATCGGGCAGGTGCGGGGGCACTGCGTTGGCGCTCATCGAAGCGAGCAGCGTCGCGCAAGCGAGAGGTGCGGAGCGAAGCAATGTCTTCCGTAACTTCATGATCGAACTCCTTGTGTGATATGAGGTGCGCTGATACCCACTCATTGCACGAACGAGACGGCCGCGGTGGTCTGTATGGGAGCTCCTCGTTGTTTGAGATGCCCGCGATGTTTTTGTCGCGGGCTATCGAATCAAACGACGACGGCGCGTCGATTCCTCACGGGGGGACGTGGAAAATGAAAATGGGGGTCGACCGAGACGGCGCCCCCATTTCATTTTTTTCATATGGCGCGCCCGGACGGATTCGAACCGCCGACCACCTGGTTCGAAGCCAGGTGCTCTATCCAGCTGAGCTACGGGCGCGTGGGCGGGCATTGTAGCCGCACAAACCCTGCCTGGTGTTTTTCCTTGGCGCGGAACGATTTTCTCGGCAGGATGCGCGCCGATGTCAAAAAAGTTCTATGTCGTATGGCGCGGCGCAAACACGGGTGTCTTCCATGACTGGCCCACGACGCTTGCGCTGGTCGCCGGTTTTTCCGGCGCGCAGTACAAGGCGTTCCCAACTCTGGCCGAAGCAGAAGCTGCGTTTCGCCGTGGCGCTCCCGCACCTGCCCCTGCCGCCCCGGCAGGCGGCAAGTCGCGTATCGCGCGCACAGACCACGCAGAGGCCGTCGCCGCATCGGACACGGTCATCTTCTGCGATGGCGCCTGCGATCCGAACCCGGGGAAAGCCGGCTCAGGGATGGCGGTTTACCGGGGCGGCGAGCTCGCGAGTCTCTGGTATGGCGCATACAACCCCGCCGGAACCAACAACACCGCGGAACTGAATGCGCTGCTTCAGGCGTTGATGCTCGCCAGGGCGGAGATCCACGCGGGAAAAACCGTGCAGGTGCGCAGCGATTCTTCGTATGGACTGAACGCCGTGACGAAATGGGCTGCCGGGTGGAAGAAGCGAGGCTGGCGCAAGGCGGAAGGCGAGATCAAGAACCTGGAAGTCATCCAGGAACTTCATGCGCTGTATCTGGAGATCGAGAGCGACGTGAAACTCCAGCACGTGAGTGCGCACGTGGGAATCGAAGGCAACGAGCTAGCGGATCGAATGGCGATGCTCGCGGTCGAACGTCGCGAGGTCCAATGGCGCAGATACGAGGAAACGCTGGATGTCGGCAAGCTGCTGAAAATGCGTTCGGGCTGAGAGGCCGGTGGTCATTGCGTGCTTCGCAACGGCCGGAAAAATTCGCGAATATCCGCCACGAGCGCCTCCGGCTGCTCCATGGCTGCGAAATGGCCGCCTTTCCCGAATTCTGTCCATCGCTGCACGTTGAAAAAGCGCTCCGCCCAGACGCGCGGCGGATGGGACAGATCCTTCGGGAAAATCGCAAACCCCGCGGGCACGTCATGCGACCCGAGTTTTTGTTTGACCACTTCGGCGATCCAGCGCGGCGGCCCGGCGTTCAGCACATCGAAGTACGGCATGAACGCGCGGCCGATGCTGCCGGTGACCCAGTACACCATCGCATTGGTGAGCATTTCGTCCCGGGTATAACACGCGTCGAGATCGCCATCGCAGTCGCTCCAGCGCTGAAACTTTTCGGTCAGCCACGCCGCGAGGCCGATCGGTGAATCATTGAGCCCGTCGGCCAGTGTCTGCGGCTTGCGGCCCTGGATCAGGGCGTATGCGCCCTGTTCCTGCTGGAATCGCTGGATGTGCTCGACGTACTCACGTTCCACGGGCTGCAGATCATCCGGCGTCTTCAACGAATGCCAGAACGGTACGTCGGTGAGGTGAATGCCGATCACGGACTTCGCATGGCTGCGCGCAACGTGTTCGGTGATCGTGCTGCCCCAGTCGCCGCCATGCGCGCCGTAGCGCTCGTAGCCCAGCACGTCGGTCATGAGCTGGTGCCAGGTGTCATGTACGCGGAACAGCCCACCCGAGTGGCGCAGCTCCCGTGAAAATGCGCACCACGGCAGGCTGGGCACGATGACGTCGAATGCATCGTCGTCGCTTCCGCCATGCGCGGACGGATCGGTCAGCATCGGGATGATCTTCAGGAAGCGCGTGAACGAGTCGGGAAATCCATGGGTGAGCAGCAGCGGAATCGGCTGGGCGCCTTTCCCGCGCTCGTGAATGAAATGGATGTCCGCGCCGTTGATCGCGGCACGGAAGTGCGCGAAGCGATTCAGCTTCGATTCTTCGGACCGCCAGTCATACCCGCTGCGCCAGTACGCGAGCAGGTCGCGTAGATAGACCGGGCTCGCGCCGGCATCCCATCCCGGCGGACCCTGCAGGGGCGGCATTCGCGTGGCCGCGAGGCGCACGGCGAGATCGGCGAGGATCGGCTCGCCGACGCTGATCTCAAACGGCCTTGCCCGCGCGAAATCCATGATGTGCCCGTTGACTGAGTGGCTCGGCGAGTGCAACCACGAACCCTTTGAGGTCCGCCGCGAACTCCGCGGGCCTTTCCCAGGCGCCGAAGTGTCCGCCGTCCGGCATCTCGGTCCACCTCACCACGTTGAGCGTTCGCTCGGCGAGCCGGCGCGGCAGGATGCCGGCCAGGTCGCGCGGAAACAGCGCGAGCCCCACCGGGCAATCCACGTGATCGTCCTTGCCCAGCGACGGCCGCCGCGTTTCGGCGAGGTACCCGTAGATGGACGACTGGATGGTCTGCGTGGCCCAGTAGATAGTGATGTTGGTCAGCATCTCGTCCTTGCTGAAACTCTGCTCGAGATGGCGCGGCGAATCGCACCAGGAATGAAAGCGATCGACGATCCACGAAGCGAGGCCGGCCGGCGAATCGTTGAGGCTCGCAGCCAGTGCGCGCGGCTGCGACATGTGCACGGCCGCGTAGGCGCCATCCTCCATGAACCTGCGGTTGGCCGCGGCGACGTACTTCTGCTCGATATCGGTGAGCGTGCCGCCATGTTCGCGCCAGCCGATGTCGGTGAGATGGATACCCATCACCGAAGCGGGAAACTGGATCGCAATGCTTTGCGCGATGGCGCTGCCGCCGTCGCCGCCGGACACGATGAATTGCTCATAACCCAGCACCTCGGTCATCAGGCGGTGCAGGAGCCGCGCGGAAGCCTTGATCGACGGCACATCGCCCGGCGGCCCGATCTGCCCGGTGAATGCAAACCCGGGCAACGACGGCACGACCACGTCGCAGGTGAGGTCGTCCGCGTAGTCGTCTTCCGCGCCAACGAGCAGCGGAATCGCTACCCGATAACGCAGAAACGAGTCCGGCCAGCCGTGCAGCAACAGCACGGGAACCGAACGCGCGCTCAATCCCGTCTCGTGAATGTAGTGCACGCGCGCGTCGTCGATGTCCGCCACGAAATGCGCGAGTTGATTGAGCTCGCGTTCATGCCGGCGCCAGTCGTACCCGTCGCGCCAGTAGTCGAGCAGCGCATCGAGGTAGTCAGGGTCACTGCCACCCTCCCACCCTGCGCGCTCGAGCACGCGTGTTCGTCGCGTGCGAGAGAGGCGCATCCGCAAATCGTCCAGCACCTGGTCGGGAATGCCGATGCGAAACGGCTGTGTCGACGGCAGCGTGGCCATGCGAACAGCCTACTCGCAGAGGTGGTCATCCTTCTGGCTCACCTGCCGTCGTTCGAGTCTGACGGATGTCGCGCATCGTCACCGATGAGCGACGGGTTTTGCTGCGCCGCTCAGAGCATCGCCCGAACCAGCAGCCGGACCTCGCGGCCAGGCAGAATCACCTCGTCCTTGTTGAGAGAGACGGCGTTGCGCTGAACGCGATCGGTCAGGTTGCGTCCAACCAGCGTGATTTCGAAGTTCGTGCGCTTCTCGAGCGGACGCCATGTCGCCTGCGCGTCGACCGACACGAACCCCGCGGTGGGTGTTTCCGCCTGAGCAAGGTTGTCTTCACGCGGCCCGGTGTACTTGACGAGAAACCCGCCACCGATCCGCTGCCCGTCCCAGTTGAGCCCGAGCCCCACGTGGTAGGGCGAAATGCGCGGCACTTCACCGCCGCCATCGAGCTTCGCACGCACGTAGTCTGCCAGCACGATGCCGCGCAGGGGCGCGCCTGCGGCTTCGGCCAGCTCGACGGTCGCACGCGCTTCGGCGCCCCAGTACGTCGCATCGCGCTGCTCGTAAATGAGCTCATCGAGCTCTCCGCCGTCGTCGTCGACGCAAATACCCTCGTCGTCACAGGTACGGCCCGTCAGATTCCCGAAAATGTAGTCCGTGAAATCCGAGCCCCACACCGCCGCTTCGAAACTTGCGCTTTTCGTGTCGTAGCGCAGGGTCGCCTCGAGTGAATTCGCGCGCTCTTCGTCGAACCCGGGATTGCCAATCTCGAACGTGCCCGTCGCTTCATGCGGCCCTCGCGCATACAGCTCGGTCTGCCCCGGCGCGCGTGCCGCGCTCGACAGCGTGAGCCCGAGCTGCAGCGCTTCGCTGGCCTCGAACAACAGCCCTGCGGACGCGCTGACCGGCGTGAAGCTGCGCGTAGTCGGAACGTCGTCCAGCGGCGTGCCGTCGACGTCCACGGCCTCGACGCGTGCGCCGACATGCAGGTGAAGTTGCGTCGACAAGGGCGCATCCGCGAAGGCGAATGCCGCCGCCGTCCTGGTCTCGGTCGGCAGTAGATAGTCGGCTCCCTCGCCGAGCGCCGCGAACTGCCGGTTCTGGAACTGCATGCCGAGCGCGGCGGCGGAGAACGGACCCACGGCGCCGAACAAGGCCTCGGCGCGCGCGTCCCATTCGTCATCCTTGAATGTCGAGCCCACCTCGCCGGTGTCGAGCGCGATTTCGCTGTGTTCGTAGTCGGCATGGCCTCCTTCGATGGTCAACGTCTGGAACGTGCCGATCTGCGGTGCAAACGAGGCGCGCAGCAGCTCCTTCGTCTGCTCCATGTCTATGAAAGCGCCTTCGCCGGGAATCCCGTATGCGGAGTCGTAGTGGATCACCGCAGCCCCGACGCGGTTCTTGTCGAATAGATAGGAACCGCCGAGGGAATAGCCGTCGCCGCGAAAGAACGAGTTGGCCATCGTGCCGCCGGGAATCTCGTAGTCGTCCGCTTCCCGCCTGAAGCCGTCGGCGTGGACGGCGAACGCGCCGATGCGGCCATCCAGCAGCGCCGATCCCTGGCGTGTGTCCGCGTTCGTGCCGTACAGACCCGTGAGTTCCGCGGCGAAAGGTTTGTCGGGCAGACGCGCGGGCACGCGGTTGTTGATGGCGTTGATGACGCCGCCGATCGCCTGGCTGCCGTAACGCAGCGTCGCTGCTCCGCGTATCACTTCGATGCGCTGCGCCGACAACGGATCGATGGGAATTCCGTGGTCGGGGCCGACGTCGGCGACATCGAAGCTGCCGATGCCGTCTTCGAGCGTGCGCACCCGGTTCGAGTCGAAACCGCGAATCACGGGCCGGCTGGCGCCGGAGGCGAAACCGCTGCCGGTCACGCCCGGAGTGTTTGCGAGCGCATCCGCGAGGTTGGCGCCGCCGGCCCGCAGGATCTCGTCGCGGTCGACGGTTTCGACGATGGTGGCGAGCTTGTCCTCGGGCGTGATCGGCGAGGCGCTGATGACGATGGTGTCGATGGAAGACGCGGGGTCGGCCGCGTGGGTGGCTGCGCTGCCGAACGTCGACAGGAACAGCAAGGCCCGAACGGGCTTGCGCATGGACATGGGAAATCTCCTTCCGAAACTAACAAACACGCGGCAGTGAGCGCCCGCGTGGAATCACTTGTCGTTCAGGAGAAGGAAGGAGGAGCGCGCGAACGGAACGCCGAGAAGGCGCGATGCGGAACGCTGACGAACGCGGCGACGTCGGCCGCGCGGTCGTGGGACACCTGGACTGCCAGCACCACGGTGGGCGCGCCGCCCGCCATGTTCTGCATCGGCGCGAAGGAGGCGCACTCGCCGCAGAGCTGGCTCGGCGTCGGAGTGGCGTGCGGATCGGCTTTGTAGTGGCTGCTGGCGTGCACCACCATGCCGAGCTGGGCGAACAACAACGCCAGCGACAGCACATGCGCGAACCAGCGGCGATTACGTCGAATCAAATCGGCCTCCGCGGCCAAGTATTCCCGCAAGCACACCTGTCGACAAGGTCGGCCCGGCGAAAGTTGCACACCGGCGTTGCCCTGCCCACCAAACTAACGGACGCCGCCGCCTCGGCGGCGTTTTCCGTCGTGGGCGTCAGCCTTCAATGAGAATCGCGCGTCACGACGGTGCCGCTTCCACCCACCAGGAAGTCCAGATCCGCGCCCTTGTCGGCTTGCTGCACGTGCTCGACATAGAGCTTGTAATAGCCGCGCTTCGGCGGCTCCGGCGCCTTCCACGCCGCACGGCGGCTGGCGAGCTCCGCGTCGCTCACGTCGAGATGCAGCTTCCGCGCCGGCACGTCGAGCTCGATGATGTCACCGGTCTGCACCAGCGCCAGCGGACCGCCGGCCGCGGACTCCGGCGCCACGTGCAACACGACGGTGCCGTAGGCCGTGCCGCTCATGCGCGCATCGGAGATGCGCACCATGTCCGTGATGCCCTTGCGCAGCACCTTGGGCGGCAGCGGCATGTTGCCGACCTCGGCCATGCCCGGGTATCCCTTCGGGCCGCAGCCCTTGAGCACCATGATGGAGTTCTCGTCGATGTCGAGACTCTCGTCGTCGATCTTCGCTTTCAGGTCTTCGATGGTCTCGAACACCACCGCCTTGCCGCGGTGCCTGAGTAGTTTGGGCGTGGCGGCCGAGGGCTTGATGACCGCGCCATCGGGCGCGAGATTGCCGCGCAGGATGGCGATGCCGGCGTTCGCCTTGAACGGATCGTCGAAAGACTTGATGACGTCGCGATTCCACACCGGCGCACCGGCGATGTTCTCGCCGAGGGTCTTGCCGTTGGCGGTGATCGCATCCTGGTTCAGCACCGCGGCGATCTCTTTGAGGACGGCGGGCAATCCACCGGCGTAGTAGAAATCTTCCATGAGGTACTGGCCCGAGGGCTGCAGGTTCACGAGGCATGGAAGCTGCGAGCCGAGCTTGTCCCAGTCCGTCAGCTCGAGCTTGACCCCCAGGCGGCCTGCGATGGCTAACAAGTGCACCACGGAGTTGGTGGAGCCGCCGATGGCGGCGTTGGCCTTGATGGCGTTCTCGAACGCCTGGCGCGTGAGGATCTTCGACAGCACGAGGTCTTCACGCACCATCTCGACGATGCGCCGCCCGGATAACTGCGCCAGCCGGTAGCGCCGTGAATCGACGGCCGGAATGGCGGCGTTGCCGGGCAACGAGACGCCCAGCGCCTCGACCATGCTGGCCATCGTCGACGCCGTGCCCATCGTCATGCAATGGCCTTTCGAGCGATGCATGCAGGATTCGGCGGCCGTGAATTCCTCCTGCGACATCTTTCCGGCCCGCACGTCTTCGGACATCTGCCACACGCCGGTGCCCGAACCGATCTGCTTGCCACGAAAGCGCCCTGACAACATCGGCCCGCCCGAAATGCCGATGGTCGGCAAATCGCAACTCGCGGCGCCCATGAGCAGCGACGGCGTGGTTTTGTCGCAACCCATGAGCAGCACGACACCATCCATCGGATTGCCGCGAATGGATTCTTCGACGTCCATGCTGGCGAGATTGCGGAACAACATCGCCGTGGGCTTGAGCTGCGTTTCGCCCAGCGACATCACCGGAAACTCGAGCGGAAACCCGCCGGCTTCGAGGACGCCACGCTTTACAAATTCTGCGATCTCGCGGAAATGCCCATTGCAGGGAGTGAGTTCGCTCCAGGTGTTGCAGATGCCGATGACCGGCCGCCCGTCGAACATGTCATCCGGATACCCCTGGTTCTTGAGCCAGCTTCGATGGATGAAGCCGTCCTTGTCCTTCTTGCCGAACCAGTCCTGACTGCGCAACCGACGCTTCATCTTCGAAACCCGTGAATGAGAAGGGGCGCACCTTCGCACAAGCAGCGCCGGAATATCTATACTTCAGCGCTTTTCGCGCAGCCCCCGAGGCCTTTCAATGCCGGTCGATCGTCGAGACTCCCCCGCTGCCCTCGAAGGTGGCGCCAGTTACCCGTCCCTGCGCGGCCGCAGCGTTTTCATTACGGGCGGTGGATCGGGTATTGGAGGATGTCTGACCGAGGCGTTTGCGAGGCAAGGGTCGCTGGTGGCGTTCGTGGACTATGCCGAAGCCCCTTCCCTGGAACTGGTATCGCGCCTCGAAAAGGCAGGATTGGCCAGGCCCTGGTATCGCAAGACCGACGTCACCGATGTGCGCGCGCTGCAAGCCGCCATCCATGACGCCGCCAAGGCGCTCGGCGACTTCCACGTACTCATTAATAACGTCGCCAGCGACGACCGGCATTCACTCATGGAAGTGACCCCGGAGTACTACGACGCGCGCATCGCCGTGAACCAGCGGCCGGCGTTCTTCGCCATCCAGGCGGTGGTGCCCGGCATGAAGAAGATGGGCGGCGGTTCCATCATCAACTTCGGCAGCAATTCATACGGCGCCAAGGGCCGCAACATGCCCGTCTACACCACGGCGAAATCGTCGGTCATCGGGCTCACGCGAGGCTTGGCCGCGGAACTCGGCGAGCACCGCATCCGCGTCAACGTGATCACGCCCGGCTGGATCATGACGCAGCGTCAGATCGAGAAATGGCTCACGCCCGAAGGTGAGCTCGAGATCAAGCGCAACCAGGTGCTGCCTGACAAGGTGCGGCCCGAAGACGTGGCGCCGATGGCGTTGTTCCTCGCCTCGGATGAAGCGCGCGCGTGTTCCGCGCAGGAATACATCGTCGACGCGGGGTGGTTGTGAGGCTTCTGCAGTTCAGCGACGGCGGGCACACGCGTGTCGCGCGCATCGACGCCAGCGGCGCGGTGTTGCCGCTGACGCGTTTCGAGACCACCTGGCAACTTGCGCGTGCGGCCATCAGTGAGCGGCGCACGCTCGAACAGCTCGCGGGCGCCGAGGCGGTGGGCGCCGCGGTCTCCTACGACGATCTGCTGCGCGAAGGACGGCTGCTGCCGCCGCTCACGCACCCGGATCCGGGACACTGCCTGGTGAGCGGCACCGGGCTCACACATCTCGGCAGCGCGGCCGCGCGCGATGCGATGCATGCGATAAAAAACGACGACCTCACCGACTCCATGAAAATGTTCAAGGCGGGCGTGGAAGGCGGCAAGCCGAAGAGCAGCAAACCCGGCGCGCAACCGGAATGGTTCTACAAGGGCAACGGCCGCAACGTGGTGGGCTGCGGCTCGCCGCTGTCGTCACCCGACTTCGCGGACGACCACGGCGAAGAGCCGGAGATCGTCGGCCTGTACGTCATCGACGACAACCGGCGCCCTCGCCGCCTGGGTTTCGCCATCGGCAACGAGTTCTCCGACCACGTGACCGAGCGCCGCAACTATCTACTGCTGGCGCACTCCAAGCTGCGCCAGTGCGGCGTCGGCCCGATGCTGAACACCGGCACGCTGCAGGCGAACCTGGAAGGCACCAGCCGTATCCGCCGCGACGGCGCCGTGTTGTGGCAGAAGACCTTCCTCACCGGCGAAGCGAACATGTGCCACACGTTCGCCAATCTCGAATATCACCATTTCAAGTACAAGCAACATCGCGTTCCCGGCGACGTGCACCTGCACTTCTTCGGCACCGCGACCGTCAGCTGCGCCGATGGCATCGTCGTGCAGGCCGGCGATGAATTCGAGATCGACCTGCCGGCGCTCGGCGCGCCGCTGACCAACAAGCTGCTGATCGAGCCGGGCGGCCTCGCGCTGCATGACACCGCGGCTTTATGAAGTGTCGCCAGGGGGAATCGATGACGCTCACGCGACGACTGGTAATGCTCGCGGTCGCCGCGGGCGCGCTCGCGGTTTCGGGTTGCACGCGCGAGCAGCCGGACAATCGCATCGTCCTCGGCTTCAGCCAGATCGGCGCCGAGAGTGAATGGCGCACGGCGAACACCGAATCGATCAAGTCCGCCGCCATGACCAGCAACATCGACCTGCGTTTCGCCGACGCGCAGCAGAAACAGGAAAACCAGATCAAGGCGCTGCGCAGCTTCATCGCGCAGAAGGTGGACGTCATCGCGTTTTCACCGGTGGTGGCCACGGGCTGGGACAACGTGCTCATGGAAGCCCGCGCCGCCGGCATTCCCGTGATCCTCACCGATCGCGCCGTGACCAGCGACCCGTCGCTGTATGTCGGTTTCCTCGGCTCGGACTTCGTCGAGGAAGGCCGCAAGGCGGCACGCTGGGTCACCGGGAAATTCAAGGACACGCCGGGCGACGTGAACATCGTCGAACTGCAGGGCACCGTGGGCTCGGCGCCTGCCAACGATCGCAAGAAGGGATTCGAGGAAATCATCGCCGCCGACCCGCGCTTCAGGATCATCCGCTCGCAGACCGGAGATTTCACGCGCACCAGGGGCAAGGAGGCGATGGAAGCCATCCTGAAGTCCGAATCGCGCAAGATCCACGTGCTCTACGCGCACAACGACGACATGGCCATCGGCGCGATCCAGGCGATCGAGGAAGCCGGCCTCAAGCCAGGCTCGGAAATTCTCATCGTGTCCATCGACGCAGTGAAAGGCGCGTTCGAAGCGATGATCGCAGGCAAGCTGAACGCCACCATCGAATGCAATCCGCTGCTGGGTCCGCAGCTCATGACCTCGGTCACCGAAGTGGTGTCGGGCCGGCCCATCCCGAAGCGCATCGTCGTCGAGGAAACCATGTTCACGATGGAAACGGCGAAGCAATACATCCAGTCGCGCAAGTATTGACCCGCATGCGATGAATGACCCAGCGATCGTACTTCGGGCGCGCGACATCTCCCGCGCCTTTCCGGGCGTACAGGCCCTGTCCGGCGCCGGGCTCACGTTGCGCGCGGGCGAAGTCCATGCGCTCATGGGACAGAACGGCGCCGGCAAGTCCACGCTGATCAAGGTACTGACCGGCGTCTACGCGCCCGATGCCGGCAGCATCGAACTACTCGGCAGGCCGGTCGCGCCCGAATCGCCGATTCACGCGCAGCAGCTCGGCATCAGCGCCGTGCACCAGGAAAGCCACCTGCTCCCCAATCTCTCGGTGGCCGAGAACATCTGCGCCGGCAGGTACCCGCGCCGCGCGTGGACGCGCGGCGGCGGCATCGACTGGCGCGAAACGGAGCGGCGCGCGGCTGAGTTGTTAGCCAGCCTCGGCATCAGGCTCGACGTCACCCAGCTTGCCGGCGGCCTGCCCGCCGCCCTGCAACAGCTTGCGACCGTGGCGCGGGCCGTGGCCACCGACGCGCGCGTGCTGATCCTCGACGAACCGACCTCGAGCCTCGATGCCGACGAAGTGCAGGCATTGTTCGCGCTCATCCGCCGCCTGCGCGACAAGGGCGTCGCCATTCTTTTCGTCACGCATTTCCTCGACCAGGTGTACGAGATCTGCGATCGCATGACCGTGCTGCGTAATGGCAGGTTCATCGGCGAATACGCCTGCGCAAGCCTCGATTCACACGGGCTGGTGGCCGCGATGGTCGGCCGCGAGGTGGCGGCGACGCCGGCCGTGGAACACGTCGCGCAGGAACGCGAACAGGCCGCGCGCCCGCCCGTGCTCGCCGCACGGAATCTCTCGCGCCGCGGCCAGCTCAAGCCGCTCGACATCGAGCTCAAGCCCGGTGAAGTGCTGGGCCTCGCCGGGTTGTTAGGCTCGGGGCGCACCGAGCTCGCGCGCCTGTTGTTTGCGCTCGACGCGCGCGATACGGGCGACATCAGCGTGGATGGCCAGCCGGCGAAGCTCGACAATCCCGCGGACGCGCTGCGCCTCGGGCTCGGGTTCTGCCCGGAAGACCGCAAGCACAGCGGCATCGTCGCCGACCTGTCGGTGCGCGAGAACATCGCGCTGGCGCTGCAGGCGCGCATGGGTCTCAGGAAATTCCTCGGCCTCGCCGAACAACGGCAGATCGCCGAAAAGCTGGTGGCGGCGCTGGGCGTGAAGACCGCGAGCATCGAAACACCGATCGGCCAGCTCTCCGGCGGCAACCAGCAGAAGGCCATCATCGCGCGCTGGCTGGCCACGCATCCGCGCGTGCTGATACTCGACGAGCCCACGCGCGGCATCGACGTCGCCGCAAAACAGGAATTGATGAACGAGATTCTGGAGCTCGCGCGCGGCGGCACGGCCGTGTTGTTCATCTCCGCGGAAATCGACGAAGTGGTCCGCGTCGCCGATCGCATCATGGTGCTGCGCGACCGCGCCAAGGCGGGCGAGCTGCCGGGCGGCGCCAACGAGGACGCGGTCTATTCGCTGATCGCCGCGAGCCAAAAGGCATGAAGCGCTTTCTGGGCCACGCACTCTTCTGGCCCGCCATGGCGCTGGCGCTGCTGCTCGTGGCCAGCGCCCTCTTCAATCCTTCGTTCGTCACGCTCACGTGGCGCGACGGGCACCTGTACGGCAGCGTCATCGACATCCTGAACCGCGCCGCGCCGCTCATCGTCGTGTCGCTGGGCATGACGCTGGTGATCGCGGTGCGCGGCCTCGACATCTCGGTGGGCGCGGTGGTGGCCATCTCGGCCGCGGTGGTGGCGCTCATGATCGGCGGCGGCTTCAGCGCCACCGGCGAAGTACACAGCGACAACCCGTTGTGGCTGGCGCTGGCCGCGGCGCTCGGCGTCGCCGCGGCATGCGGGCTGTGGAACGGGTTGTTAGTCGTGAAGGCCGGGATGCAGCCCATCGTCGCCACGCTCATCCTCATGGTGGCCGGCCGCGGGATTGCGCAGCTGCTCACCGGCGGGCAGATCATCACGGTCTACTACCCGCCGTTCTTCACGCTGGGCAATGGCTTCCTGCTGGGCCTGCCCGTGGCGTTGTGGATCGCGGGCCTGCTGTGGGCAGCGTTGCACCTGGTGCTGTCGCGCACCGCGCTCGGGCTTTTCGTGCGCTCCATCGGCGGCAACCCCGAAGCGGCCCGTGTCGCCGGCGTACGTTCCTCGGCCATCACGCTGTGCGTGTACACGTTTTGCGGCCTGGCCGCGGGAGTTGCCGGGCTCATCGTGAGCTCCAACGTGAAGAGCGCCGATGCCAACAATGCCGGCCAGCTGCTCGAGCTCGACGCCATCCTCGCGGTGACGCTGGGCGGCACGGCGCTCACCGGTGGCCGGTTCACGCTGGCTGGCACGGTGATCGGCGCGCTGATCATTCAAACGCTCACGTCGATGATCTACTCGCTCGGCGTGCCGCCGGAAGTGAACCTGGTGGTGAAGGCAGCGCTGGTGTTCGCCGTGATGCTGCTGCAATCGGCGGAGTTCCGCGGGCTCGTGGCGCGCATGGTGCGTGCGGACAAGTCCCTCGATGGGACGAGACGATGAACCGCCGCCTTCTGCCACTCACGGTCACCATCGTGCTGTTCGTCGCGATGGCAGCTTTTGGCGCCATTCGCTTCGACGGGTTCCTCACGTTGCAGGTGTTCCTGAACCTCATCATCGACAACGCATTCCTGTGCATCGTCGCCGTGGGCATGACCTTCGTCATCCTCTCGGGCGGCATCGACCTGTCGGTGGGCGCGGTCATCGCGCTCACGAGCATGGTCTCCGCCACGCTGCTCAACGCCGGCTGGAATCCGTTCGCGGCCATGGCCGTCGTGCTGGTGCTGGGCGCGGCCTTCGGCGCGTTGCAGGGCTTCCTGATCCAACGCTTCAACCTCGCGCCGTTCCTGGTGACGCTGGCCGGCATGTTCCTGGCGCGCGGCTGCTGCTATCTCATCAGCACGGAATCCATTCCGATCGACGATGCCACCTACGTGGCGATCGCCCAGGCGCGCATCCCGCTGGGGTTCAATGCTTCGCTCACGATCGGCGGGCTGATCGCGTTGCTGGTGGTCGCGGCGGCGATGCGCATCGCGCACGCGAGCGAGTTCGGCCGCACCGTGTACGCCATCGGCGGCGGCGAGACCTCCGCGCGGCTCATGGGGCTGTCGGTCGATTCCACCAAGATCGGCGTCTATCTACTGAGCGGCGCATGCGCGTCGCTCGGCGGTATCGTCATGACTTTCTACATGCTCTCGGGCTACAGCCTGCA
This sequence comes from Steroidobacteraceae bacterium, assembly GCA_035765415.1. GTDB lineage: Bacteria > Pseudomonadota > Gammaproteobacteria > Steroidobacterales > Steroidobacteraceae > CADEED01. The sequence goes on from DASTXR010000047.1 coordinate 58,599, forward strand.
CGCCGTGGGCCTCGAGCTCGACGCGATCGCCGCCGTGGTCATCGGCGGCACGCTGCTGGCCGGCGGCGTGGGCTACGTAGCCGGCACGTTGTTCGGCGTGCTGATTCTCGGCATCATCCAGACCCTCATCGCGTTTGACGGGACTCTGAGTTCATGGTGGACCCGCATCGTCGTCGGAGCCTTGCTGTTGCTCTTCTGCCTGTTGCAGCGGCTTTTCGAGGGGCGCGCGCCGAAGAGCCCATGATGAAGCCATGGAGGCTCCCCGATGGTCGGCTCGTCGACCGATTCACGTTGGGCGGAAAGGACGGGCTCCAGGCCGAAGTCCTCGCGCTCGGCGGCATCCTGCGCAGCCTTACGCTGCCCCCGACGGAAAAGAGCGGCGGCAGGCGCATTCCGCTCGTGTTGTCGTTGAATCAGATGACGCAGTATCTCGCCGACACCTCCTACCTGGGCCAGCTCGTGGGCCGCTACGGCAATCGCATCGGCGGCGCCGCGTTCGAGCTCGACGGCAAGCGGTACGCCCTCACTGCCAACAATGGCGCCAACACGCTGCACGGCGGCGAAACCGGTTTCGGCAAATACCTGTGGAAGGTTCTGGGCAGCGGCGGCGGCAAGACCAGCTACGTGAAGCTCGGCCATCTCTCGCCGGCCGGCACCAACGGCTTTCCGGGGAATCTCGAGGTGACGGCGCTCATCAGCGTGTTCGAGAACACGCTGACGCTCGCGTACGAGGCCACCACCGACGCGCCGACGCCCATCAGCCTGACCTGGCATCCATATTTCGCGCTGTCCGGCGATCCGCGCACGGGCATCGACGAGCAGGTGCTCACCATTGCGGCGAGCCACTATCTACCGGTGAACAAGTCGCGCGTGACCACGGGCGAGATCGCGCCCGTGGACGGCACGCCGTTCGATTTCCGCAAGCCGAAGAGCGTGCGCGTACCGCCCGCCTCCGCGCATCCGCAGATCGCACTCGCCACCGGTTTCGACCACTGCTGGGTGCTCGACAAACCTTCTGCATCGTCGAGCGGACCGGTCGTCGCCGAGCTGTATTCGCCGGCGAGCGGCGTGCGCATGAGCGTGAAGACCAATCTGCCGGGATTGCAGATCTATGACGCCTCTCACCTGAAGGTCGCTTATCCTGGGTTGCATGCGCTGTGCCTCGAACCGGAGAATTTTCCGAACGCGCCGAATCACGCGCACTTTCCGAGCAGCATCCTGCGGCCCGGCGAGATCCATCGTTCGTTCATGAGCTTTTCCTTCTCGGGGTGACCCGTATGAAAAACGCGCTGCTGGTGCTTTCCCTGCTTTTCGCCACGTATGACGCCGCGGCCGCCTGCGTCGAGAAACGCTCGCGCGATCCGTCGTTCATCGAGCTCGCGGTGCCGGACGATGCCATCCGTCCCGCGGGCGTCGCCGACTTCAGCTTCATCACCGATGACACCACGGTCGACGCGCTGGTCGCCAGGGTGGGTCCGCCGGATGCCTCGTCGGGCACGCGGGTCACGCGGCTCATCTGGTGTTTCGCCGACGGCACCGAGTTGTCGGTCGAAACGCCCGATCGCGTGATCATCGAGTCGGTGCGTCACAAGGGCAAAGAGATCTTCCGGCGCGGCAAGAAAAAGCAATAACGTGAAGGCCGCCTATCTCCATCCCAGGTTCTGGCCCACGTGGCTCGGCATCGGCGCGCTGCGCATCTTCGAGCCCCTGCCGCATGCGCTGCTCTATCTACTGGGGCGCGGGCTCGGCCTGCTGGTTTTCATCTTCCCGACCTCCTTCAAGAGAATTGCCCGGCGCAACATCGAGCTGGCGCTGCCCGACCTGGCGCCGGCCGAACGCGAGCGCATCCTGCGTGAACACTTCGCGGGCCTTGGTTGCGCGCTGTTCGAGACGGCGATGAGCTGGTGGTCGTCGAACGAGCGCATCCGGCGCATGACTCTCATGACCGGGCTCGAGAATCTCAAGGCGGCCCAGGCCACGGGTCGCGGGGTCCTGCTGCTGTCGGCGCATTTCAATTCCATCGAGATCAGTTGCCGCGCGCTCGCCGCGCGCATGCCGCTCAACGTGATGTACCGCCCCACGAAGAATCCGCTGGTAGGCGAATTCCTGCATTCGCGGCGGGCGGTGCAGACCCAGCGCGCGATTCCGCGCGACGACGTGCGCACGCTCATCAAGGCGCTCAAGGATGGCGACGTGGTCTGGTACGCGCCGGATCAGAGCTTCCGCAAGAAGGGCGCGGAAATGGTGAAGCTGTTCGGCATCCCCGCGGCCACCAACACCGCCACCTCGCGCATCGCCGGCATGACGAACGCCCTGGTGCTGCCCTATTTCTTCGAGCGGCTGCCCGGCGGCGGTTATCGCGGCACCATCCATCCGGCGCTCGACAACTTCCCCACCGACGACCCGGTGGCCGACACCGAGCGATTCAACCGGATCGTCGAGGCCGAGGTGCGGCGCATGCCCGACCAGTACCTGTGGATTCATCGGCGATTCAAGGGTTTGACGCCGGATTACCCGAAGTACTACGAGTAGGGGCAGCCCCCCTCTAAGATAGCCCCCCACTCAAATCAGCTACGCGGGGATTCGATTCATGAAGCATGTTTTCAGCGCCCTCATCGTTGGCGCCGTATTCGCTGCCGCCCAGGCTCACGCCGCCTGCGACTACCCGGTCGCGCCCGGCAAGTTTCCCGATGGCAACCAGGCCACCAAGGAAGAAATGCTGGCGGCCAAGGGTCTGGTCGTGAAGTACAACTCCGATATGGACGCCTACCTCGGCTGCATCAAGACCGAGTACGACGCCTCGGTGGCGAGCCTAACTAAACCCTCCAAGGAAGAGCTGGGCAAGATGGAGAAGGCGCAGACGCAGAAGCAGGACGCGGCCCTCAAGGAAGTCACCGACGTGACCGAGCGCTTCAACGAACAGCTGCGCGCCTGGAAAGCCAAGAACGCTCCTGCGGAGAAGAAGCCCTCCTGATCCCGAGGGTATTTTCTGCACCGTGGCGGGCTCGAAGGATATGCCCATGTTGACGCCTGCCCAGGCCGAAACACTCATCGAGCAGCACCTCACGTGCCTGCCCATCGAGTCGTTGCCGCTCACCCAGACGGCGGGTGCCGTGCTGCGCGAGAACATCTACGCGGAGCGCGACCACCCGCCGTTCGATCGCGTGGCCATGGACGGCATCGCGCTGTCCGCCGCCGCCGCGGCTAACAACTCCGGGCGCCTGCGCGTCAGCGGCACGCAGGCGGCCGGCGATCCGCCGCAGACGCTCGCCGGCGGCGATTCCTGCATCGAGATCATGACGGGCGCCATGCTGCCGCTGGGCTGCGACGCCGTCGTGCCCGTCGAGCAGGTGCAACGCAACGGCGACTTCGCCGAGATCGGCCGCAAGCCCGTGCAGCCGTGGCAGAACGTGCATCGCCGCGGCTCCGACTGCCGGCAAGGTTCGCTGCTGTTGACGGCGGGCACGCGGCTCTCGGCGCCCGAGGTGGCCATCGCCGCCGGCGCCGGCATGGCGCGCCTGCGAGTCAGCGCCCAGCCCATGATCGTGGTGATCTCCACCGGCAACGAACTGGTGGAGCCCGGCGAGCTCATCGAACCTCACCAGGTGCGCCGTTCGAACGCCTACGGCATCACCGCCAGCCTGCGCCAGCACGGCTTCGCGCGCGTCGCCGACGATCACCTGCGCGACGATGAAGCGGAGCTCACCGAGCGCCTCGGTTTTCACCTGCGCACTCACGATGTGTTGATCCTTTCCGGCGGCGTGTCGATGGGCAAGCTCGACCTCGTTCCGAAAGTGCTGCAGAAACTCGGCGTGAACCTGGTGTTCCACCATGTCGCGCAGCGGCCCGGCAAACCCATGTGGTTCGGTGTTTCCCAGGCAGGCCCGGCCGTATTCGCGCTGCCCGGCAATCCCGTGTCCACGCTGGTCTGCCTGTCGCGTTATGTGTTGCCTGCGCTGCGCGCGGCCATGGGCCAGGCCGCCGTGGAACCGCCGCGAATCGCGCTCACCGCACCCGTGGAGGTCAAGGCGCCGCTCGCGTTCTACATGCCGGTGAAGCTCAAGAGTGACGACTGGGGCCGCACTTCCGCCGAGCCCTGTCCCACGAACGGTTCCGGTGATTTCACTGCGCTCGCCGGCACCGACGGATTCATCGAGCTGCCGCCGGGCCCGAACACGTTTCCGAAAGGATTCGTGGCGCGCTTCTACCGGTGGTAAGCCGCATGGCCACCGACGAAAAAATCATTCCGCTCGCGGCGCTCGGCCAGGGAAGACTGCCCGTCGATACGCTGCAACGGCCCATCCACGACCTGCGCATCTCGGTCATGGACCGCTGCAATTTCCGCTGCCCATATTGCATGCCGCGCGAGACCTTCCACGAGGCGTATCGTTTTCTCAAATCGAACGAACGCCTCGACTTCACCGAGCTGCTGCGCCTCGCACGCGTCTTCGCGCGTGCCGGCGTGAAGAAACTGCGCATCACCGGCGGCGAGCCGCTGCTGCGTCCGAACCTCGCCGATCTCATCGGCGACTTCACCTCGTTGCCGGGCATCGAGGATGTCGCGCTCACCACCAACGGCATCCTGCTGGCCAAGTACGCCACCGAGCTCAAGGCCGCGGGTCTGAATCGCATCACCGTCAGCCTCGACACGCTCGACCCCGACATCTTCGCGAAGATGAGTGGCGGCTTCGGCGGGGTCGCGGAGGTGCTCGACGGCATCGAACACGCGAGGCGCGCGGGTCTTTCGCCCATCAAGATCAACACCGTCGTGCAGCGTGGCATCAACGACCACACCGTGCTCGACCTGCTCGCGCATTTCCGCGGCACCGGCGTCATCGTGCGATTCATCGAATACATGGACGTGGGCACGCGCAATCACTGGAATCCCGCGCTGGTGGTGCCGTCGCGCGAGCTCGCGGCACGTATCCACGCGCGCTGGCCGATCGCGCCGCGCGAGCGCGAATATCGCGGCGAAGTCGCCGAACGTCACGCGTACCAGGATGGCGCCGGCGAAATCGGCTTCATCTCCTCGGTCTCGCAGCCGTTCTGCGGCGATTGCTCGCGGGCGCGCATCTCGTCCGACGGCTCGTTCTACACCTGCCTGTTCGCCACCCAGGGCGTGGACCTCCGGGGCCCGCTGCGCGCCGGCGCCACCGACGATGAGATGTTCGAACTCATCCGCGGCGTCTGGAGCGGCCGCCGCGACCGCTACAGCGAGTTGCGTGCCTCGATGCGCGGCACCGCCGGGATGCACAAAGTGGAGATGAACTACATCGGCGGATAATGGGGACACTCCCCATTTCCTAGCAAAAGGGGCCGGACCTCACCGCACGCAATTCCATGACGTTCAAGAATTCAAAGCTCACCCATCTCGACGCCGCCAACCGCCCTGCCATGGTGGACGTTGGCGACAAGACCGCGACGTCGCGCGAGGCTTCCGCGGAGGCCATCGTCAAACTACCGCCGGCGGTGGCGCGCGAGCTCGCGCGGACGGGACACCGCACGAAAAAAGGCCCCGTCTTCGACACCGCCATCGTCGCCGGCGTCATGGCCGCGAAGCGCACGCACGAGATCATTCCTTTCTGCCATCCACTCGCGCTCGAGCGCTGCTCGGTGGATATCGCCAGCGACACCCGCGGGCGCATCCGCATCGTCTGCAACGTGGCCGTGCATCACAAGACCGGCGTGGAGATGGAAGCGCTCATGGGCGCCACCGCGGCAGCGCTCACCATCTACGACATGTGCAAGGCGCTGTCGCATGACATCGAAATCGGCCCGGTGAAGCTGCTCAGCAAGACCGGCGGCAAGCGCGATTTTCAACGCCCCCGACCACGGAACAAATCATGAACGTCCCACGCCTCCACGGACTGGTGCTCGCAGGTGGACGCAGCTCGCGCATGCGGCGCGACAAGGCCGCCCTGGAATTCCGCGCCGGCGAGACCCAGCTCGATGCCGCGATGAAATTGCTGGAGGGACGCGTGGCCAAGGCCTTCGTCTCGGTGCGCCCGGACCAGCGGGACGACCCCGCGCGTGCGCGGTACGCGCACATCGTGGACCGCGGCGACATCCAAGGCCCCATCGCCGGCATCAGCGCAGCGTTTTCGATCTACGCGGACATGGCCTGGCTGGTGCTCGCCTGCGATCTGCCATTCCTGGATGCCCGCACGCTCGATACCCTGCTGCTCGCGCGCGACCCGAACTTCGACGCCACCGCGTTCCGCTCCAGCCATGACGGCCTGCCCGAGCCCCTGTGCGCAATCTACGAGCCACGCTCACGCAGCGCGTTGAACGCGCAGATCGCCGCCGGACGGAACTGCCCGCGCAAATTTCTCATCAACGCGCACACGCTGTTGCTGGATCAGCCCAATCCGCGCGCGCTCGACAACGTGAACACCGTGGAAGAGTATGAGCAGGCCATGTCTGCCCTGAACGAAACGACCGCGAAGTAACGCGCCATGTCCGAACGTACCATCCGCGTGCAGTACTACGCGTTGTTGCGCGAACAGGCCGGGCGCAGCGACGAGACCCTCACTACCGGCGCGCGCGATGCGCGTGAGCTGTACGCCGAGTTGAGCCAGCGATATCCGTTCACGCTGCCCGCGGAGATGCTGCGCGTCGCGATCAATGCCGAGTTTGGCGAGTGGTCCCAGCCGCTGAAGGCCGGTGATGCCGTGGTTTTCATTCCCCCGGTGGCCGGCGGATGAACCCTTTTCGATTCAGCACCCAACCGCTCGACACCGCGGCGTTGCAGCGCGAGATGCGCGACGTCACCTGCGGCGGCTTCGCAGCCTTCGAAGGCTGGGTGCGCAATCACAACGAAGGCCTCGAGGTGACGCGGCTCGAATACGAAACCTTCGCCGAGCTCGCCGAGAAGGAAGGCGCGCGCATCGTCGAAGAAGCGCGCGCGAAGTTCGGCGTCACGCGTGCGGCCTGTGTGCATCGCGTGGGTTCGCTGGCGCTCAGTGACGTCGCCGTGTGGGTGGGCGTCAGCGCCGCGCATCGCGACGAGGCGTTTCGCGCGTGCCGTTACATCATCGATGAAGTCAAACATCGCGTGCCGATCTGGAAGAAAGAGCACTACGTGAATGGCGACTCTGGCTGGGTGAACTGCGAGCGTTGCGCCATGCCCGCCGCGCATACGCACGAGCACGAGCACGAGCACGAACACCACGATGAACACACCCCGCTGCGCACGCCTGACTACTCGCGCCAGATCGCGTTGCGTGAAGTGGGCGCGGAGGGCCAGGCCCGCCTGCGCGGTGCGTCGGTGCTGGTGGTGGGCGCGGGTGGGCTCGGTGTGCCCGTGCTGCAGTACCTGGCTGGCGCGGGCGTGGGCCGTCTGAGTATCGTCGATGCCGACCGCCTCGAGCCATCGAACCTGCATCGCCAGACCTGGTATGCGTTGGCCGACTGCGGGCGCGAGAAATCCGCGCTGGCCGCCGAGCGCGTTCGCGCGCTGAATCCGGAAGTTCGCGTCGATGCGCACGCGCTGCGCCTCGATACCGGCAATGCCGATCGACTGGCGGCAGGGCACGATCTCATTCTCGATTGCAGCGACAACTTCACGACGAAATTCCTGCTCAACGATCTGGCGTTGCGCACCCGCAAGCCCGTGCTGTTTGCCAGCGTGTACCAGTACGAAGGCCAGCTCCAGGTCGTGCGCGGTGACGACGCCACCGCGTGCCTGCGCTGCGTGTGGCCCGAGGCGACGCGAGATGGGCTGGTGGGCAACTGCGCAGAAGCAGGCGTGCTGGGCCCCGTGCCCGGTGTTTTCGGCAGCCTTCAGGCGCTCGAAGCGCTCAAGATGTTGTTACGGCTTCCCGGCCTCCATCCCGGCGAAATGCTGATCTTCGACCTGGTGAGTCTCAACACGCAGCGCCTGCGCGCCCGGCGCGCGCCGGATTGCGAGGCGCATCGGCGCAGCGGCCAGCCCGTTGCGACCTCAGCGGCCGGGGATCTCGAAGTGCAGTTTGGCTCGCTGGCCGAAGCCCACGCAGCCGGCTTCATATTCGTGGATGTACGCGATTCGCGCGAGCGGGCCGACGAGCCGCTGCAGTGGCCCGCCATGAATCTGCCGATGTCCAAACTACTCACCGAGGCGGCCACGCTCGATGCCGACCTGCGCTACCTGCTGGTCTGCGCCACCGGCAAGCGCAGCGCCGCCGCCGCCAGCCTGTTGCGCTCGCAGGGATTCAGCGAATGCCGCTCGCTTCGGGGCGGCATCAAGGGATTGAAAGCCATCGCTTGAAACACGCGCTGTCAGTCATGCTCGTCTGCCTGCTGACAGTGCCGCTGTCGCATGGCGCCGCTGCCGCGAAGTCCGGGCATCATCCGCTGCTCGATCTCGCACGCGAGCTGCAGAAAACGCGAAAGCCCTATCTGCGGGTCGCGCCGGGCTCGCCCGGGCTGCGCGAAGCGGAACATGCGCTGGCCCAGGCGCAGGCTCCCGCCGACGCCGACTGTGCCGGCAGCATCGGCGCGATGCGTTATTCGGGCCTGCACATCGACCTCGCACTGGCGCGCACCGGGCAAGGCGATTTCACCGGCGCCGCCCAGTCGTATCGCAGCGCTCACGCGTGCCGGCCCCGCGACGCGCCGATCCTGTCGGCGCTGGCCGGCGTGTTGTTCGACGCGCGTGACTACCAGGGCGCGCGCGAAGCCATCAACGCCGCGCTCGAGATCGAACCGCGCGACGTGAGCGCGAATCGCCTGGCGGGGAACATCGACTTCGTCGCCGAGCGCTGGGCGGACGCTACCGCTCGCTTCCGCTACGTGGCGGCGAGCGACCCCGACCGCGTGCAGGCCGGGTACGGCCAGTTGATGTTCTGGCTCTCGCAGATGCGCGCCGGCGTCGCCAGGCCGGAATACGTCGAACGAACTCCGGGCGACGGCTGGCCGCAGCCGCTGATGCTGTACATGCGCGGCCAGTACACCGAATCCGAACTCACCGTTCCCGTGCGCGAAGGTGATGACGACGACAACACGCAGGCCAACACCAGCACCGACGAGCGATTGTGCGAGGCGCTGTTCTACGTGGGCGAAGCGTACTGGGCGCGCGGGCAGTTAGACGTGGCGCGCGACTATTTCGCAGCGCTGGTGAACATCAAGGTGATCTACTTCCTCGAACACGGGCTGGCGCTGGCGGAGATCGCGAAGCTGCGGGCACTGACGAAATAATGGGGTGAGGCGCCGCCACGGCGCTGTTCCTGACTTGCTGTCAAAAGGGATGGGGCTCAGCGGTGGAGCGCCAACGGCGTGCCTCGATCCCGCTTGCAAGGAAATCGGAGATTGGGACCTACTGCGAGCGCCCGTGGAATCATGAGCGGCCGCGAGCCCTCTACGCGCTGACGCTCCACCGCCCAGGTCCGTCCCCTTTTGCTAGCAAATGGGGAATGTCCCCATTACGGCCTGACCTGCCCCGTGCCGCGCACGACGTACTTGTAGCTGCATAGCTGCTCCACCCCCACCGGCCCGCGCGCGTGGAAGCGGTCGGTGGAGATGCCGATCTCCGCGCCCATGCCGAACTCGCCGCCATCGGCGAACTGCGTGGAAGCGTTGTGCAGCACGATGGCGCTGTCCACGCGGTCGAGGAAGCGCTGCGCGGTCGCGGCATTGGCGGTGACGATGCTCTCGGTGTGTGCGGAGCCGTACTGGCCGATGTGGTCGATGGCCGCGTCGACGCCGTCGACCACGCGCACGGCGATGATGGCGTCGAGATATTCGGCGTACCAGTCCTGCTCGGTCGCCGCCTTCACGCGCGGATCCACCTTCTGCACGGCGGCATCGCCACGCACTTCGCAGCCGGCGTCGAGCAGTTCCCTGACGACGGGCGCCAGGTGCGTGGCCGCGCAGGCCGCGTCGACTAACAAGGTTTCCGCCGAGCCGCACACGCCGGTGCGGCGCAGCTTGGCGTTGACGACGATGGCGCGCGCCATGGCGAGATCGGCGTCGCGGTCGACGTACACGTGGCACACACCTTCGAGATGCCCGATGACCGGCACGCGCGCCTCCTGCTGCACGCGGGCGACCAGGCTCTTGCCCCCGCGCGGCACCACCACGTCGATGTAATCGGTCATCGACGACAGCATGTATCCGACCGCGGCGCGATCGGTGGTGGGCACCAGTTGAATGCTTGCGGCCGGCAGGCCGGCGGCGTCGAGTCCTTCGATGAGGCAGGCATGGATGGCGCGGCTGGAATGCGCGCTTTCCGAGCCGCCGCGCAGGATGGCGGCATTGCCCGACTTGAGGCACAGCGAGCCGGCGTCACAGGTGACGTTGGGCCGGCTCTCGTAAATGATGCCGATGACGCCGAGCGGCACGCGCACGCGCGCGATCTCGAGACCGTTGGGCCGGGTCCACTGCGTGATCGTGGTGCCGACCGGGTCGGCCAGCGCCGCTATCTGCTCGACTCCGCGCGCCATGCTCTCGATGCGGCCGGCGTCGAGCGCGAGGCGATCGAGCATGGCGCCCGACAGGCCCTTGGCGCGCGCCGCCTCCATGTCGCGGGCGTTTGCCGCTAACAACTCCGGCTGGCGGGCGCGCAACGACGCCGCAATCTTCGCCAGCGCGAGGTTCTTGGCGGCGGTGCTGGCGAGCGCCAGCGCGGTCGACGCCGCAGCCGCGTCCCGGCCCATCCGGTCCATGATGGCGGCGATGTCGGCGTGGGTCGTGGAAGCGGCGGCGTTCAAGGGATTCTCTCAGGCGGAGGCGAGATCGGCGCGTAACAGCACGAGATCGTCGCGGTGGATCATTTCGGCGCGACCGCGGAACCCCACCAGCGCTTCGATGTCGGCGCTGCGTTTGCCGATGATGCGGGCGGCGTTCTGGTCGCTGTAGGCGATCATACCTCGCGCGATTTCCACGCCATCACGGTCGAGCACGCTCACGGTGTCGCCGCGCGCGAACCGGCCACTCACCGCGGTCACGCCGGCGGGCAGCAGGCTCTTGCCCGACCGCAGCGCCTGCAGAGCGCCGCCGTCGATGGTGATTGCACCGCTCGGGCGCAGCGACCCGGCAATCCACTGCTTGCGCGCATTCTCGGGATTGGACGACGGCAGGAACCAGCTGCAATCGGCGCCGTCTTCGAGTCGGCTCACGGGGTGCAGGGGTGCGCCGGCGGCAATCGCCATGGCGCATCCTGCCGACGTGGCTATCTTCGCCGCGGCGATCTTGGTGGCCATGCCTCCCGACCCCACCGCAGATGCCGAACCACCGCCCATCGCTTCGATCTCGGGCGTGATGTCGCGGACTTCGGGGATCAACCGGGCTGTCGAGTCCAGATTCGGGTCGGCGGTGTACAGCCCCGCCACGTCTGACAGCAGCAGCAGGCAATCGGCGCTGGTCATCTGCGCGACTCGAGCCGCGAGCCGGTCATTGTCGCCGTAGCGTATTTCGGTGGTCGCGACGGTGTCGTTCTCGTTGATGACGGGCAGCGCACCGAGCTCCAGCAGCTCGGACAGGGTGGCGCGCGCATTCAGATAGCGGCGCCGCACTTCGCTGTCTTCGAGCGTTAACAGAATCTGGGCGACGGTGACGCCGGAACGGGCGAACAGCTCCTTATAGATGTGTGCCAGCGTGATCTGCCCGACGGCCGCGGCAGCCTGGCTCTGCTCCAGCTTGAGCGCGCCGGGAGCTAGCTTGAGCTCGCGGCGACCGAGCGCAATGGCGCCCGAGGACACGAGCACCACTTCCTGGCGCCGCTTGCGCAGCCGCAGAAGGTCGTCGACCAGGGTTTCGAGCCAAGGCCGATTGACCTGTCCCGTTGCCTGATCCACGAGCAGCGCGGAACCGACCTTGACGACGATCCGGCGTGCGCGAGTTAGAGGGGATGCTGTAGTCATAAACGAGGCGATCTTACGCAATACATACCGTTGCCGCATTCGCAGGCACCCCCTAAACTCTCGGCCCTCCATCAAGAGGCTTCGTTCCGTGAGCAGAGAATACGCACCGACCCCGGGCAAGTGGTACGAGAACAAGGACGAGGAAGAAACCTTCCGCGTGTTGTCCGTGGACGAAGACGACGAGCTCGTCGAAATCGAATACGAGGACGGCGAGATCGAAGAGCTCGATCTCGACACCTGGCACGAGCTCGACCTCGAACTCACCGACGTTCCCGAAGGCTGGTCCGATTCCGCCGAGGAAGACGACGAGGACGAAGACGAAGACTTCGATGAAGAAGAAGACGACGAAGATGACGACGACGATGACGATGATGACGACGACGATTTCGACGACGACGAAGAAGACAGTTACTAGCTAGACATGGCTGCCGGCCGCGCCGAGAGCTGGTACCACGAGAAAGAATCCGCCTGGCTGTACGGCGTCGTGGCCGCGGCGGAGCCCGACCCCGTCAAGCGCGAGTTGTTCGTCAAGCTCGCCTCCGCCGCCGAGGACCAGGCGGCGCGCTGGCTGGCGGGCCGGCGCCCGAGCGAACAACGCACCGACCCTGTTTTCACTCCCGCGCTGCGCGCGCGCATCGTCGCGCGGCTGGTGCGCTTCCTGGGTCCGCGCCGCCTGCGCCACATGCTCGCGGCGATGAAGCTTCGCGGGCTGTCGGTCTATTCCGGGCCGGCGGCGCCAGCCTCACACGCCATCCCCACCACGGTGGCGGAGGTTGGCAAGCGGCACTCATCCGCGGGCGGCAGGCTTCGCGCCGCTGTTTTCGGCGCGAGCGACGGCCTGGTGTCGAACGCCTCGCTGGTCATGGGCGTCGCGGCGGCGGGCTCCGACCTCCATTCCGTGCAGATAGCGGGCACGGCGGGCCTGCTGGCCGGCGCGTTGTCCATGGCCGCCGGGGAATACGTTTCCGTGCGCTCGCAGCGTGAGTTCTACGAGCACCAGATGGCGCTCGAGCGCGCCGAGCTCGCCGAATACCCGGAGGCCGAAGCCGAGGAGCTCGCGCTCATCTACCACGCCCGCGGCATCGACATGGACGAAGCGCGGCGCATCAGCGCCGTGTTGCTGTCCCGCCCGGAGCATGCTCTCGATGTTCTCGCGCGCGAGGAGCTCGGCCTGAATCCCGACGATCTCGGCTCGCCAATCGCCGCCGCAAGCTCCTCGTTCGCCGCCTTCGCCGCCGGCGCGACCGTGCCGCTGTTCCCGTTCTTCGTGGGTGCCAGCGGCGAGTTCGCCATCCAGGCCTCGGCGGCGGTCACGGCACTCATGCTGTTTGGTGTGGGCATCGCGCTCAGCCTGTTCACGGGCCACGGGGCCTTGCGCGGCGGCTTGCGCATGTTGCTGATCGGCGGTGGCGCGGGCGTCGCGGCCTGGGCGGTGGGCAAACTGCTCGGCGCGAGCATCCTCGGATGAGCGCCGCCCCGCGAGTCATCGCCATCGTCGGGAGCCAGGGTGCCGGCAAGACCACGCTCATCGAGCAACTGATCCCGGCGCTCAATGCCCGCGGGCTCGTGGTGTCGACCATCAAACACACGCATCACCACCACATAGAGCTGGACGTGCCGGGCAAGGACAGCCACCGGCATCGCCTGGCGGGCGCCTCGGAGGTCCTCGTCGCCTCGGATTCCGGTTGGGCGCGTATCGCCGCGCGCTCGCAACCGGCCAGCCTGCCCGAGCTGCTCGCGCAGCTGCGCGGCGCCGACGTGGTGCTGATCGAGGGGTTCAAGCAACTCGAAGGCCTCCGCCGGGTCGAAGTATTCCGCGGGAACGGCACTCCACTGGCGCTGGCCGATCCCGGGATCGCCGCGGTGGCCACGCCGGGCGGAGTGGCGCCCACCGGTTACGGTGGCGTGACACTGGCGCTGGAGGACATTCCGGCGCTGCTGGAGTTCATCCTAAGCGCTTGATTTGGAAGTATTGCGTCAATGGGATTGAATTCGCTGCTGCCGACGCCAGAATTGCCGCACCGCTAATGGAGCCAACGCCCCCAGGACCGCCTAGATGAAACGCATATTCCTTCTCGTCGTCACCAACATTGCCGTCATGGCCGTACTGGCCCTGGCCATTCAGGTCTTCGGCCTCGACCGCTATCTCGCGCAACAGGGCATGAACCTCGGCGGCATGCTGATCATCTCGGCCGTATTCGGTTTCGGTGGTGCCTTCATCTCGCTGCTCATCTCCAAGTGGATGGCCAAGCGCGCCATGGGCGTCAAGGTCATCACGCAGCCGGCCAACGAGACCGAACGCTGGCTGGTGAACGTCGTCACGCAGCAGGCTCAAACAGCCGGAATCGGCATGCCCGAAGTCGGCATCTTCGATTCCCCCGAGCCGAACGCCTTCGCCACGGGTGCTAACAAGAACTCCGCGCTGGTGGCGGTGAGCACCGGCCTCCTGCGCAGCATGCGCCGCGAAGAAGTCGAAGCCGTGCTGGGTCACGAAGTGAGCCACGTGGCCAATGGCGACATGGTCACGCTCACGCTCATCCAGGGCGTGATGAACACCTTCGTGTTCTTCCTCGCGCGCGTCATCGGCGGCATCGTCGACAAGGTCATCCTCAAGAACGAGCGCGGCACGGGCATCGGCTATTTCGTCACCGTGATGGTCGCGCAGATCGTGCTCGGCTTCCTCGCCGGCATGGTGGTGGCCTGGTTCTCGCGGCAGCGCGAATTCCGCGCCGACGCGGGTGGTGCGCATCTCGCGGGCACCAACGCGATGGTCGGCGCGCTCGAGGCGCTCAAGCGCGTACATACCCCTACGGCGATGCCCCAGCAGATGAAGGCCTTCGGCATCCGCGAAGGCGAGGTCTCGGGCTTCCAGCGCCTGCTCATGAGCCATCCGCCGCTCGATGAGCGAATTGCCGCACTGAACAGCGCGCGCTAACTGCCAAGCAATTCAAAGCGGTCGCCGGCCGGTCGTTGCACACTTCCGGCCGGCGCTGCTTTGACGCCTGACAAGGAATTCACGAGACACATGAACGCAGAGACGCAAACATCGAACAATCCGCTGGCGCGCATGGCGCGCGCGGTGCTGGCCTGGTTCGACACCGCCAGGGCCTCGAGTTTCGAAGCCGACCATTCCGCCGCCGACCGCATCGACTGGGTGCGCACGCTGCCATTCATCCTGATGCACGCGGCTTGTTTGTTTGCCTTCGTGGTGGGCGTGAGCCCGGTGGCCATTCTCGTGTGCGTGGCGCTGTACTTCGTGCGCATGTTCGCCATCACCGGTTTCTATCACCGCTACTTCTCGCACAAGTCGTTCAAGACTTCGCGCGTCGCACAGTTCCTGTTCGGCGTGCTCGGCTCCTCGGCCGTGCAGCGCGGGCCCATCTGGTGGGCCGCGCATCACCGCGACCATCACCAGTATTCCGACAAGCCCGAAGACGCGCACTCGCCCATCCAGCATGGATTCCTGCGCGCGCACATGAGCTGGTTCCTGTCGAAGAAAGGGTTCGCGCCGGACCTGAAGCGCGTGCGCGACCTCATGAACTTTCCCGAGCTGCGCTGGCTCGACCGGTTCGACATCATCGTGCCGGTGTTGTTAGCCGTGGGCGTCTTCTTCCTGGGCGTGGCGTTGGAGAAGTGGGCGCCGGAGCTCGGCACCAACGGCTGGCAGATGCTCATCTGGGGCTTCTTCGTGTCCACCGTGCTCACCTCGCACGGCACGTACACCATCAACTCGCTGTCGCATGTTTTTGGCCGGCAGCGTTACAAGACCGGCGACTCGAGCCGCAACAACTGGTTCCTCGCGCTGATCACGCTCGGCGAGGGCTGGCACAACAATCACCACCACTACCCGAGCTCGACGCGCCAGGGCTTCTACTGGTGGGAAATCGACATCACCTATTACCTGCTCAAGGTGATGTCGTGGCTGGGGTTGATCTGGGACCTGAAGCCCGTGCCGGTGGCGATGCGCGATCATCATCCCCGCAGGATCCAGCGCACCTGATATTCCCGCGCATCCGAACGGCGCGGCTCCCCGTACGTACGGGGGAGTCCGGCCACTTTCGGGTTTCCAATGCGCGTCGCGATCATCGGCTCTGGCATTTCCGGCATGGTGGCAGCCGCAAGGCTGCACCCGCGCCATGAAGTCACGGTCTTCGAAGCGGGCGCGCACGTCGGCGGGCATACCAACACCATCGACGTCGACTGGATGGGCCGCCATTACGCGGTAGACACCGGCTTCATCGTCTTCAACGACTGGACCTATCCACGTTTCATCGCGTTGCTGACCGAGCTCGGCGTCGCCTGGCAAAGCTCGAACATGAGCTTCAGCCTGCGTGATGAACGCACCGGCCTCGAATACAACGGCACGAACCTCGACACGCTGTTCGCACAGCGCCGCAACCTGCTGCGCCCGTCCTTCCTGCGAATGATCGCCGACATCCTGCGGTTCAACCGCCAGAGCCGCGGACTGCTGGCCCGGCGCGACGACACGCTCACGCTCGGCGAATACCTGGAAGCTCACGGTTACTCGCGCGAATTTCGCGATCGGTTCATCGTCCCGATGGGCATGTCCATCTGGTCGGCCACGGAGCGCGCGATGTTGTCGTTCCCGGCGCGTTTCTTCGTCGAATTCTTCGACAAACATGGTTTCCTGAGCGTGAACGAGCGCCCGGTATGGCAGGCCGTCAAAGGCGGCTCGCGCGAATACATGAGGAAACTGAGCCGCCCGCTCAGCCATCGCATTCGCCTCAACTGCGCCGTCACGGGCGTGCGGCGCGACCCGGCCGGCGTGACGGTCCGCACGGCCCTGGGCAGCGTGGAACGCTTCGACCAGGTGTTCATCGCCTGTCACAGCGACCAGGCGCTGAAGATCCTGCAAGACCCCTCGGACGCCGAACGCGAAGTGCTCAGCGCATTTCCTTACCAGGAAAACGAGGCCGTGCTGCATACCGACCACCGGCTGCTGCCGCGCGCGCCGCTGGCCCGCGCCGCGTGGAACTATCACCTGCTGGAACGCCGTGGCCGCGGCGGCCAGCGGGACGACAGGGTCGCCCTCACCTACGACATGAACGTGCTGCAGTCGCTCGACGCGCCGGTGCGTTTCCTGGTGACGCTCAACCGCACGGCGGACATCGATCCGGCCAGCGTGCTGAAGACCATCACCTATCACCACCCGGTCTATCTACCGGCCGGTGTCGCGGCGCAGAAACGGCGCGCCGAGGTCAGCGGCGTGAATCGCACGTACTACTGCGGCGCCTACTGGCGTTACGGCTTCCACGAAGACGGCGTGGTCAGCGCCGAATGGGCGCTCGAAGAATTCGCGCGCGTGCTGGCAGCCCGGGCGGGGATGCCGCCCGCACGCCTGGCCCGCCGCGTGACCGCATGAACAGCGCTTTGTACTGCGGCTGGATCCGGCATCGCCGCTTCGGACCGGCGCGAAATCACTTCCGCTATCGCATTTTCATGAGCTACCTCGATCTGGCCGAGCTGCCGCGCCTGTTCGAGGGGCGCTGGTTCTGGTCAGCACGCTCGCCCGCCCTCGCCTGGTTCCGGCGCAAGGATTTTCTCGGGCCCGCGCACCTGCCGCTCGACACCGCGGTGCGCGATCTCGTCGAGGAACGCACCGGCGCGCGGCCCGCGGGTCGCATCCGCCTGCTCACGCATCTGCGTTACTTCGGCTACAGCTTCAACCCGGTGAGTTTCTACTACGTGTTCGATGCCACGGACTCGCGCGTCGAGACCATCGTCGCCGAGATCACCAACACGCCGTGGAAGCAGCGACACGCCTACGTGCTGCCGGTGGCCGGCGCGCGTGAAGCGCGTGATGCCGCGTGGCGATTCAGCTTCGAGAAGCGGTTTCACGTCTCGCCGTTCATGCCCATGGACATGCGCTACGAGTGGAGCTTCGGAGCACCCGCGCAAGGCCTGCACGTACACATGGAAAACTGGCGCGCAGGCGAGCCGCACTTCGACGCCACGCTGAGCCTGCGGCGCCAGGAAATGACCGCGGGGTCCCTGGCGCGCGCGCTCATCCAATTCCCGCTGATCACCGTAAGGATCAGTGCGCTCATCTACTGGCAGGCCCTGAAGCTGCTGTGCAAGCGAGTGCCGTTTCATGCCCATCCCGACAAACGTGAAGGTCAGCTGACGCAATCATGAACACCCGCTCGCCAATGCTGCTCGAAGGTCTCGTCTCCGCAAGGCCCGGTGGCGCATCGCTGCTGGCGCGGCTCGGCCGCAAACTGCTGCTCGGGCAATTGCGCCATTTCGCGCATGGCGAGCTGCGCCTGGTCGAATCCGATGGCCGCGAGCATGTGTTCGGTCGCCGCCACGCCGCCTTCGATGTCGGCTGCACGCTCTATTTCGACAACCCGCAGGCGTTTGCGGACGCCGCCTTCGGCGGCACCGTGGGCGCCGGCGAGGCGTACATCCGCGGCCTCTGGCGTTGTGACGATCTCGTCGCGCTGGTGCGCATCTTCGTGGCCAATCGCGAAGCGATGAATCGCCTGGACTCGGGATGGTCGCTGGTAAGCCGCCCGCTGCTGCGCCTGTTTCATTGGGCCAACCGCAACAGCCGGCATGGCAGCGCGCGCAACATCGCCGCGCATTACGACCTCGGCAACGAGCTCTACCAGATCATGCTCGACGACACGATGGCCTACTCGTGCGCGATATTCCCGCACGCCGATGCCACGCTGGCGGAAGGCTCCGAAGCGAAATTCGAAGCGGTGTGCCGCAAGCTCGATCTGAAACCCACCGATCACGTACTCGAGATCGGCACGGGCTGGGGCGGGTTCGCCATCCATGCAGCCCAGCGCCATGGCTGCCGCGTCACCACCACCACGATTTCCGCCGCCCAGGCCGAATTCGCGATCCGCAAGATTGCCGGGCTCGGGCTGTCGGATCGCATCACGGTGCTGCTCGAGGACTACCGCGACGTCCAGGGTCAGTACGACAAGCTCGTGTCGATAGAAATGGTGGAGGCCGTGGGCGCGCAGTTCCTGGACGGCTACTTCCGGCACTGCGCGCGCCTGCTCAAGCCCGAGGGCGCCATGCTGCTGCAGTCCATCACGCTGCAGGATCAGTTCTACGAAGGGGCGCTCCGGTCGGTGGACTTCATCCAGCGCTACGTGTTTCCCGGCAGTTTCATCCCGTCCGTGCAGGCGCTGTCGAAGTCGCTGGCGACGCATACGGACCTCAAGATATTTCATCTCGAAGACATCGGACCCCACTACGCGCGCACGCTGCGACTGTGGCGCGAACGGTTCCTGCGAAATCTCGCCGCGATACGCGACCTCGGCTTCGGCGAGAACTTCGTGCGACTGTGGGAGTTCTACCTGTGTTACTGCGAGGGCGGGTTCACCGAGCGGCAGCTCGGCACCGTGCAGATGCTGCTGACCAAGCCCCGCTGCAGGCGCTCTCCGCTGGCTCCAGGGTCGCACTGAAGCGTTGGGCCGCGCGTTATCATGCGCGCGTGAACGACCTCACCACTTCATTACACAGGCTGCGCGCGCTGGTCGGCGACGCCACGATCGTCACCGATCCGGAGCGCACAGCCCCCATGTTGCGCGACCATCGCGCGCTGTATCGCGGCCATGCGCTGGCGGTGGTGGCGCCCCCCGACGTCGAAACGGTGTCGCGGGTGCTGGCATTCTGCAATGAGAATCACATCGGCGTGGTGCCCCAGGGCGGCAACACCAGCTACTGCGGCGGCGCCACTCCGGACGCCACGAGCAGCCAGGTGTTGCTGTCGCTCGCGCGCCTCGACCGCGTGCGCGCCATCGACGCGGCCAACTACACCATGACCGCGGAAGCGGGTTGCGTGCTCGCCCACCTGCAGGCCGCCGCCGCGGAAGCCGACCGCTATCTACCCTTGAGTCTCGGCAGCGAAGGCAGTTGCATGCTCGGCGGCAACCTGTCCACCAACGCAGGCGGCCTGAACGTCATCCACTACGGCATGGCGCGCGAGCTGGTGCTGGGGCTCGAAGTGGTGCTGGCCGACGGCCGTGTCATGGATACGCTCACCGGGCTGCGCAAGGACAACACCGGCTATGACATCAAGTCGCTGTTCCTGGGCGCCGAAGGCACGCTCGGCGTCATCACCGCCGCCTGCATCAAGCTGTATCCGTCGCTGAAATCCCGCGCCACCGCTTTCGTCGCGGTGCGCGACCCGGATGCCGCCGTATCCTTGTTAGGCGCGCTGCGCCAGGCCAGCGGCGACTGCGTGACCTCGTTCGAGCTGATTCCGCGCGTCGGCGTGGAGCTGACCACGCGCCACATCCCGGGCGTCGTCGATCCGCTGTCGGCGCCGTCCGCCTGGTACGTGCTGTGCGAGCTGTCCACCGCGCGCGCGGCCGAGCCGTTCGACGCGCTGCTGCAGGACGCGCTCGAACAGGCGCTGGGCCAGGGCTGGGTTTCCGACGCGGCCGTGGCGCAGAACGAACGCGAGCGCGAAACGTTCTGGCGCCTGCGCGAGTCCATTCCCGAAGCGCAACGCAAGGACGGGGCGAGCCTCAAGCACGATGTCTCGGTGCCGGTGTCGCAGGTACCGCGCTTCATCGAGGTCGCCGGCGGCTGGGTGGACCGCTTCATCCCGCAAGGTGTGCTGGTGGCCTATGGCCATCTCGGCGATGGCAACCTGCACTTCAACATCAATCAGCGCCAGGGGACGCAGATCGCGCAGCTGCAGGCGGTGGAACAGAAGGTGAAGCGCGCGATCCACGATTTCGTGAAAGAGTTCGGCGGCAGCTTTTCCGCCGAACATGGCATCGGCCAGCTCAAGGTGTTCGAGCTCGAGCGTTATGCGAACCCGGTGGAGCTCGATCTCATGCGCCGCGTGAAGCAGGCCTTCGACCCGAACGGCATCATGAATCCGGGGAAGGTGCTGCGTCGCCAGGAAATGGGGACAGTCCCCAATTCCTAGCAAAAGGGGCCGGACCTCAATTGGGTAGGTCCTCAGTTCCGATTCCCTTGCAAGTGGGGATCGAGGCACGCCGTTGGCGCGTCAGCGCGTGAAGAAGGACAGGCTTCCGGCGCGAACATCGAGGGCGGCGCAGCGCGAGGCGATCAGCGCGCAGATCCTCTTGGTAGTTCAATCCAGCTGTGCGCGTTTGGCGCGCCTTATAGCGGAGCGCTGACAGCTCTGGCGCGCCGCCTCGCGCAAGCGGGGGGACAGTCCCCAATTCCTAGCAAAAGGGGTCAGACCTCACACGACCACGTCGCGATGAATCGCGGCAGCTCACGAGGTCTGACCCCTTTTGCCCGC
>DASTXR010000048.1:0-14040 GCA_035765415.1 Steroidobacteraceae bacterium
GGCGTGACTCAACGCGGCGCCGACTACGATTTCTATTTCGAGGTGAACTCCACCGGCATGAGCCTCGCCTTCGGCACCTATACGACGACGGTCACCGTCGGATCGACGGATGCGAGCGGCAACGTCCTGCACTCGCGCGACATACCGGTGACGCTCACCGTTCGAGACGGCCTGCGCATCACGGACCTCGCTGTTTCCGCGAACGGTCACGCGGGCGACTCGAGGTCCGTGGCGACGCGGACTTTCACGGTGGTCGGCCCCGCCAATACACAGTGGACCGCAACGTCTGGGGCGCCGTGGCTTCGCGTCCCGGTCGGCACGCAGAACGGTCCGGGCGACTACCAGGTGACGATGGATGCGGGCGCGATGCCCAGCGGGTCTCACGACGGCACGATCACCATCGTGAACAACGCCGATGCGACCGACCGCGCCACGTTGCGGGTACATTTCTTTCTCCTGCCATCCTGTCCCTACCTGAAGCCGTTCAATACCGGCGGGCGGCTGGGCGGCGACTCTGGGCTCGATCAGGCGCCCGTGACGTTCGAGTTCGCGATCGGCACCGGAACGAACGCATTTCCCTGGACAGTGTCGGGTCCGACCTGGATGCGCTTCGATGCCACGAGTGGCATGACCTCGAGCACGTATTCCACGCTTCGAGCGAGCGCGGACTACAAGAATCTCGCGCCCGGTGACTATTCCGGGACGATGGAACTCATATCGAACGTGAACGGTGAACGCTGCTTGAATCCAATCCAGGTGCAGGCACGCGTCGAGTTCAACCGCCTGCTCGTGACGTCGACCGGTGTGGCGTTCTCGAGATTTCCAGGTCGATCCGTGCTCTCGCGCACGCTGCGGGTCTCGGACACTCGCGCGGAGGGCGACGTCGCGTGGAATGCCGTCGACGATGCCGCCTGGCTCACGGTGACAAACTCGGGTACGACCGAGGGTGAGCAAGGGGGCGCGCTTGCACTCATCGCGGATCCTGCGGGTCTTGCCGCGGGTCAGCACTACGCCACCGTCACGATTTCTGCGGCCAATGCCGGGCGAGTCCAGAATCAGCAAAGCGTGCGCGTCGGACTGACCATTCGCGACACAGACCCGCCCGTGTCCGTCGCCATCCCGAATTTCATGGACAACATTGCGGCGAATCCCGTCGATCCGGAGTTCTATGTCGAGGACGAACTCGGGGCCTTCAAGGTTTACGACGTGTACTCCGGCGCGCTGCTGCGTTCGTATCCCGGACTTGGAGGGACTTACGGATTCGCGGTGAGTGGCGACGGGCGCAATGTCTACCGCATCTTGGGCACCAACCTCGAATCATTCGATCCGCAGACTGGCGTCACGCAGCGTCAGTGGTCCGCATCTCTCGACCGAGGCGGAATCATCTACGCGCGACCCGACGCGCACCCGGTGCTCATCGTCGGCGAAAGCGTGATCGTCGATCTCGAGACCCATTCGGTGAACGGCCAGTATCACCTGTATGCCGCACAGGCCGGGCTCTCGGCCAACCAGCGCATGCTGTACGGCGCATCACCCTACGGGAACGGCAACCTGTCGATCTTTGCGCAAAGCCTCCGGTACTCCTCGGTCGCCGTTCCCAATGTGGTAATCCGCAGCGCCGGGCAATATGACTCGACCAACGACGCCGGTTATGTGGGTGTCGGCGCTTCGCAGGTGAGCAACCGCGTGTTTGCTGCCGCGCAGGGCCTCGCTCGACGCGTCGAAGTGATCGACGGCGCTTCGATGACGCTCCAGCCGCCGCTCACGTTGCCGGCGCCGCAGACACCGTATTTCGTGGATACCAGCTGGAATGGCCGCTTCGCCGTGATGTTCAGCCATTCGACCACGGGCGACGTCGTCGCGACCTTCAACGACGATGGCACGCCGCTCGGAGACTGGAGCGCCGGCTCGGGCGCAATCAATTACGAGGTGAAGAGTGTGGTCTTCGCCGGCGATGGCACGCGGCTCATGTCCCGCACCAGTGACGGTGGAGTCATCCACGCCGTCAATTGATCGGCCGGGAGCGAGTTCAAGCCTCAGCCCAGCAGCGCGCGCAATTTGTAGACGAGCTCGAGCGCAGCACGCGGCGTGAGATCGTCGGCACTCACGGCCCGCAGCGCCGCCTCGAGTTCGAGCAGCCGCGGGTCCGGCGGCGGTGCCGGCGGTGGTTCGAGCGGTAGTTGGGCCTGCGGAGTGTGTGAAGGCTGGCTTCGGCCGCGCGACCGCGGGTTGTGCGCAGTGGCATCGGTTTGCGAGCCGCCGCCTTTCTCGAGCGCCGCCAGGTATTCGCGGGCCGCCGCGATCACTTCACGCGGTACGCCCGCCAGCTGCGCGACGGCAAGCCCGTAGCTGCGGCTCGCGGGACCTTCCTTGACGGCGTGCAGGAACACGATGCCGTCGCGATGCTCGGTCGCATCGAGATGCACGTTGGCGCAGCCGTCGATCTCGTGAGCGAGGCTCGTGAGCTCGAAGTAGTGAGTCGCAAACAACGTGAAACTGCGGTTGACGCGCGCGATGTGGCGCGCCACCGCCCAGGCCAGCGACAGGCCGTCGAACGTGCTGGTGCCGCGACCGATCTCGTCCATGAGGATGAGGCTCTTGTCCGTGGCGTTGTTCAGGATGTTGGCGGCCTCGGTCATCTCCACCATGAACGTGGAGCGTCCGCCCGCCAGGTCATCGCCGGCGCCGATGCGCGTGAAGATGCGGTCCAGCGGACCCAACACGGCGCGCTCGGCGGGCACGAAGCTGCCGACGTGCGCGAGCAGCGCGATCAGCGCGCCCTGGCGCATGTACGTGGACTTGCCGCCCATGTTGGGGCCGGTGACGATCAGCATGCGTCGCGATGCATCGAGCACGAGGTCGTTGGGCACGAACGGGCCGTCGATGAAGTGTTCGACCACGGGATGGCGGCCGCCGCGGATCTCGAGCCGCGTCTCGGCGACGAGCTGCGGTTCGGTCCACGCCAGTTGCGCGGCGCGTTCGGCCAGCGCGCTCAGCGTATCGAGTGACGCCAGCGCTCCGGCGGTGGACTGCAACGCCGCGAGCCGGTCGGTGAGCTGCGTCAGCACGGTCTCGTAGATTTCCCGCTCGCGCGCCAGCGATTTTTCGCGCGCGCCCAGCACCTTGTCTTCGAAGCTCTTGAGCTCGGGCGTGATGAATCGCTCGGCGTTCTTCACGGTCTGGCGGCGGATGTAATCCTTGGGAACGTTGTCCGCCTGCGAACGCGACACTTCTATATAGAAACCCGACACCCGGTTGTAGGCGAGCTTCAGCGAAGAGAGGCCCGAGCGATCCCGTTCGCGCCGCTCGAGCTCCAGCAGGAAGTCGTCGGTGTGCGTGGCGATGCGGCGCAACTCGTCGAGCTCGGCATCGTAGCCGGGCGCGATGACGTCGCCATCGCGCAGGACCACGGACGGCTCCTCGGCGATGGCCTGCTGCAGCAACGCCAGCACGTCGGCATGTTCGCTCACCGTGTTTGTGAGCTCGATGACGAGCGGCGCTTCGATGCGCCTGAGGCTGGCGCGCAGCGCCGGCAAAGCCGCGATGGACGCACGCAGGCTGGTGAGGTCGCGCGGCCGCGCACTGCGCAGCGCCACGCGCGAGAGGATGCGTTCGACGTCGCCGATGGCGCGCAGCGGCTCGCGCAGGCCCTCGAAGCGCCGCGCATCCACTAACAAGGAGATCGCCTGGTAGCGGCGGCGCAGCTCCTGCTGGTTGGTCAGCGGGCGGTTGAGCCATCGGCGCAGGCAACGCGAGCCCATGGGCGTGACCGTGGAATCCAGCAACGCGAACAGCGTCGCCGAGTCCTGGCCCGACAGCGACACGTCGATCTCGAGATTGCGGCGCGTGGCCGCATCGAGATGCAGCGCGTCGCCGCGTTCCTCGACAGCCAGCGTGTTGATGTGAGGCAGCGCCGTCTTCTGCGTCTCGCGCACGTATTGCAGCAGCGCGCCCGCCGCGGAAATTGCCAGCGGCAGATCGTCGGCGCCGAAACCGCGCAGGTCGAGTGTGCCGAGCTGGTCGGTCAGCAGGCGCGAGGCGCTGGCGAATTCGAAGTGCCACGGCGGGCGCACGCGCTGCTCACCCAGCGCCAGAGAATGGACAATCGCGGCGATCTCGCGCGACTGATCCTCGGGCACCAGCAACTCCGCGGGCTTGAGCCGTTCGAGCTCGGCTTCCAGCGCGGCGGCACCATCGGCCTCGAGCACGGAGAAGCGCCCCGCGGCGAGATCCAGCCACGCGAGGCCGAACGTCACGCCATCCTTCGATGCGCGCCGCGACACCGCGGCCAACAGGGTCTCGCGGCGTTGTTCGAGCAGCGCTTCGTCAGTCACAGTGCCGGGCGTGACCACGCGCACGACCTGGCGGTCCACCGGGCCCTTGGACTTCGCCGGGTCGCCGATCTGTTCGCAGATGGCCACCGACTCGCCCTTGCGCACCAGGCGCGCGAGATAGGTCTCCACGGCGTGATACGGCACGCCCGCCATCGGAATCGGCTCGCCGGCGGATTGTCCGCGCGAGGTCAGCGTGATGTCGATGAGCTTGGCGACACGACGGGCGTCGTCGAAGAACAGCTCATAGAAATCGCCCATGCGATAGAAGAGAAGGGATCGGGGATGTTCGGCCTTGATGCGCAGGTATTGCTGCATCATCGGCGTGTGGCCGGATGCCGCCCCTGTCACGCCACTCGATTTGTCGTTTGCCATCATTCTCCCGCTGCGTCCGTTCACGAGGACGCAGCGGGAGGAGTGTACTAGCTCGTCGCCATCGAACGA
The DNA here is from genome assembly GCA_035765415.1 of Steroidobacteraceae bacterium. GTDB lineage: Bacteria > Pseudomonadota > Gammaproteobacteria > Steroidobacterales > Steroidobacteraceae > CADEED01. Next base: position 4,776 of record DASTXR010000048.1, read on the forward strand.
GCCGCGGAACCGCCCGTTATCATGATCAGGCCGATGAACAGCAGCTTGATGCCGAGCAGGATCCCCAGCGCCCAGGCCCCGGAAAGCGGGAACTGCGCCCAGAGCAGCACACCCAGCAGAATTGAAATGACGCCCGCGATCGTGAACCACGTGCGGCGGGTGCTGAGCCCGACCGCAATCTCGGAGACTCCATCCACGATGAAGTACAGGGAGAGCAGAATGGTCAGGAAGCCGGCGGCGAACAATGGGTTCACCACCAGGAGCATGCCGCACACCAGCGTCAGCCCGGCCAGCAGGAACTTGAGGATCCCCTCGCCGACGCTGCCGGCCTGAAAGGCCCAGACGAGTCTGACCACGCCGCCCATGACGACCAGGAATCCCAGCAGCAGTGCGATGGAAAGGCCGGTGATCACGGGCGCAATCATGCAGAGCAGCCCGAGGATGACGGCGATGATGCCGAAGGTGGTCATGCGTTTGCCGTCGACCATGGTGGTTGGTGCATTCATAGGAATTCGGGCTCCCTTGTCTTTGTTTCGTTGGCAGGAAATCGACCGTCCGGGCCTTCTTAGCACCGGCCCGGGCAGGGCGCTGCCATGGAACCGCACTGGTAGGAACGGGTGCGGCCGGCGGGGCGCGTGCATGCGAGAATCGCCGCGTGAACGTTCCCTCTGACACCACGTTGGCTGCGCTCACCCGCGAGGTCGGGGTGCAGTTGCATCGCTCGTCCCGCCGTCTCGTCACCGCCGAATCCTGCACGGGCGGATGGATTGCCAAGCTCATCACCGACATCGCGGGCAGCTCCGAGTGGTTCGATTGTGGCTTCGTGTGTTACTCGAACGCGGCCAAGACACGCGACCTTGGTGTGCCGGCAGATCTCATCGAAAGTGAAGGTGCGGTCAGCGATGAAGTCGTGCGCGCCATGGCCGAAGGTGCGATGAAGCGCAGCGGCGCCAACGTGGGACTGGCCGTGAGCGGCATCGCCGGGCCTGGTGGAGCCGTGGACGGCAAGCCCGTGGGCACAGTCTGGTTCGCGCTCGCGTACCGGCAGGAAGACCGGCTGGAATGCCAGGGCCACCTCGTTCAGTTCGACGGGAATCGCGACGCGGTGCGGCGCCAGGCCGTCGAATTCGCGCTCAACCTGCTGCGCGCGATTCCACCACGCGTTTGAGCATGCGGCTGTTCTTTGCGCTGCAACCCACGCCGGACCAGAACACCGCGCTGTCCGCGCATGTCGCGCCGGTCATCGCGCAGCTGCAGGCACAACCCGTGCCCGCGCAAAATCTGCATGCCACGCTGTGCTTCATCGGCGCGATAGAGCCTGAAAGGCTCGATGCATTACGCGCCGCGGCGGCGAGCCTGCGCGGCCGGCCGGTGACGCTCGAGTTCGACGCGCTCGAATATTGGGAAGCGCCGAAAATATTGTGCGCCACGGCTTCCCGGGATTTGTCGTCGGCCAGCGAGCTCGCCATTGCGCTGGGTGAAGCCGCGGTCGCGGCGGGATTTGCGCCCGACCTCAAACCATTTCGCGCGCATCTCACGTTGGCGCGCAAGATTGCGCCGACACAGGCGTCAACCGTTCCGCTGCCACTGCCACTCGTGCCGTCGACGGTGTTGCGTGCCAAAAAATTTGTGTTGATGTCGAGTCGCCGGGAAGGAGCGCTCTCGATATACAGTGCCGTCGATTCCTGGGCACTGTATGACTGAAATTCTCAGTGTTTCGAAGAGAAATTCCTGTGTATTTATACAGGAGCTTGTGCTAAATTTTTTTCACCAAAATTAGCTCGCTCGCAAAGGGGATTTCGCGATGGATGACAACCGGAAGAAGGCGCTCTCCGCCGCACTGGGTCAGATCGAAAAACAATTCGGCAAGGGTTCGGTCATGCGTCTTGGAGACGCCGCCGCTTCCTACGACGTGGAAGCCGTGTCCACGGGTTCGCTGGGTCTCGACATCGCGCTGGGCATCGGCGGGTTGCCGCGTGGCCGCGTCATCGAAATCTACGGGCCGGAATCCTCCGGTAAAACCACGCTCACGCTGCAGGTGGTCGCGGAAATCCAGAAGCTCGGCGGCACTGCCGCCTTCGTCGACGCCGAACACGCGCTCGATCCTTCATACGCCGAAAAGCTCGGCGTCAACGTCAACGAACTGCTGGTCTCTCAGCCGGACACCGGCGAACAGGCGCTGGAAATCACCGACATGCTGGTGCGTTCCAATGCCGTGGACCTCGTCGTCATCGACTCGGTCGCGGCGCTCACGCCCAAGGCTGAAATCGAAGGCGAAATGGGCGAGATGCAAATGGGTCTGCACGCGCGCCTCATGTCGCAGGCGCTGCGCAAGCTCACGGGCAACATCTCGCGCTCGAACACCATGGTCATCTTCATCAACCAGATCCGCATGAAGATCGGCGTCATGTTCGGCAACCCGGAAACCACCACGGGCGGCAACGCGCTCAAGTTCTACGCGTCGGTTCGCCTCGACATCCGCCGCATCGGCGCCATCAAGGCCGGCGAAGAAGTGGTCGGCAACCAGACGCGCGTCAAGGTGGTCAAGAACAAGGTGTCGCCGCCGTTCCGCGAAGCCGAATTCGAAATCATGTACGGCCTCGGCATTTCGCGCGAAGGCGAAATCATCGACATGGGTTCGGCCCAGGGCATCATCGAAAAATCCGGCGCCTGGTACAGCTACAACGGTGAGCGCATCGGCCAGGGCAAAGACAACGCCCGCGAATTCCTGAAGGCGCGTCCGGAGCTGGCCAAGGAAATCGAAAATCTCATCCGCGCCAAGCTCGTGCCGGTGAAGGCACCGCGCCCCGAACTCAAGAGCGTTGGCTCCGACTGACCAATGGGGACTGATCTTTTTTTGACGGCTTCCGGCAAAAATAGATCTGTCCCCTCTTAGAACATGCGCGCGTTCGCGTTGCTGTTGTTGCTTGTCGCGCCGAGCGGTGTTCTGCCGGCGCTGGCCGCAGACACCTGGGTCATCCACGCGGCGAAGATCTATCCCGCTCCGAATGTCGCGCCCATCGAAGACGGCGTCGTGCTCGTGCGCGCCGGCCAAATCGAATTCGTGGGCAAGCGGAGTTCGGCAAAGATCCCGAAGTCGGCGAAAACGTCCGAGTGCGGCGGCGGCGTGCTGATGGCCGGTTTTCAGAACAGCCATGTTCATTTCATCGAACCCCGTTGGGAGGATGCAGCCCACAAACCGGCTGCGGAGCTGAATCAATCTTTCGAAGAAATGCTCACGAAGTACGGTTTCACCACGGTGTTCGACACGGCCTCGGATCAGGCCAATACCGTCGCGTTACGCGCACGAATCAAGAAGGGCGATGTCCGTGGTCCGCATATTTTCACGGTGGGCCTTGCGCTGTTTCCGCCCGACGGCATTCCGAGTTACATCAGCCATCTTCCGCCGCGGCTGCTTGCTCGCCTGTATCAGCCGCGCACCGCGGAGGAAGCGAGAGCCGCAGTCCGAGCGAACATCGCCGCGGGTGCTGATGGCACCAAGCTGTTCCTGCACACCTCGCCGCGTGAGAACGTGGTGAAGAGAATGTCAGCGGACGTCGCGCGTGCTGCCGTCGAAGAGACTCATGCGCGCGGCAAGCTGGTGATGGCGCATCCCACTTCGCTCGAAGCCATCCGCCTGGCGCTGGATGTGGGTGTGGACGTGCTGGTGCACACCACGCTGGGCGAAGAATCGGCCTGGGATACCGCCACGGTCGAGCGCATGAAATCGGCGCGAATGTCCGTCATTCCCACCTTCAAGCTTTGGGTATACGAACTGAAGAAAGAGGACGCGCCTGCATCGGTGGTGGATACCCTGGTCGACGCTACGCTTCGCGAGCTGGAGTCTTTCAATGCCGTGCAGGGCCAGGTGCTGTTCGGCACCGACGTGGGTTACATGCACGACTACGATCCCACCGACGAATACCTGTTCATGGCCAAGGCCGGCATGACACCGGCGCAGATCCTCGAATCGCTCACCGTCGCTCCCGCCGCGCGTTGGCAACAGAAGCGCCAAGGTCAGATCGCAAAGGGCTTTGCCGCAGACCTGGTGATGCTGGCCGCGAATCCGTTCGATGACGTCAGCAACTTCGCGAACGTGAAATGCGTGCTTCGGGCGGGCACGCCGATCTACTCAGCGCCGTAGCCATGCGTCGCCCGGCTGGCAAGAAGATCCTGGATGCGGAGAAGGCGGCAGACCCCAGGAGCGCCCATGCCTTTGCCATTGCCTACCTCGCGCGGCGCGATTTCTCCGCCGCCGACCTGCGGCGCAAGCTCAAGGATCGGGGTTTTGCTGAAAGCGCCATCGAACCCGTGCTGGCCGAGCTCGAAGCCAGCAATGTCATCAATGACAGCCGCTACGGCGAAAACGTCGTGGCGCACCGGGCGCGCCGAGGGCAGGGGCCGGCCCGTATTCGACAGGAACTGAAGCGCTCTGGCCTCGATTCCGAAGCCATCCAGACCACCATGGACAAGGCCAAAGACGAAGGTCCGGACTTCATCGGCTTGGCCAGGGCCGCCAGGGCCCGCAAATTCGGGCCCAAACTCCCCACGGACTGGAAAGAACGCTCGCGGCAGGCCAGATTTTTGCAATACCGGGGCTTTTCAACGGATCATATCCGCGCTGTTTTGGAGGGCTTCACCGGCGATCCTGTTGAGGTCGAACCTGGGGATGCCGATCCAGCCAGCGAACCCGAACCTACTTAAGCCCTTTAGCCCGAGCCCATGCCCCAGAAACCGCCTTTCATGAGCGCGGCGGACGTCCGTCGCGCCTTCCTCGAATTTTTCCGCGAGCGCGGCCACACGGTGGTCGCGTCGTCCAGTCTCGTGCCGGGCAATGACCCGACGTTGCTGTTCACCAATGCCGGCATGGTGCAGTTCAAGGACTGCTTCCTCGGCCGTGACAAGCGTGACTACGTTCGCGCCACGTCCAGCCAGCGCTGCGTGCGCGCGGGTGGCAAACACAATGACCTCGAGAATGTGGGCTACACCGCCCGTCACCACACCTTCTTCGAGATGCTGGGCAACTTCTCCTTCGGCGATTACTTCAAGAAGGACGCCATCCGCTTCGCCTGGGACTTCGTCACCGGCACACTGAAGATCGATCCGGCGCGGCTCATGGTCACGGTCTATGAGACCGACGATGAAGCCTTCGACCTCTGGCACAAGGAAGCCGGTGTGCCGAAGGAAAAGATCGTGCGCATCGGCGACAAGCCGGGCGGCGGCTCCGACAACTTCTGGCAGATGGGTGACACCGGCCCCTGTGGCCCGTGCACGGAAATCTTCTACGACCACGGCGCGCATATTCCGGGCGGGCCGCCGGGCTCCGCCGACGCGGACGGCGATCGCTGGATCGAAATCTGGAACCTGGTGTTCATGCAGTTCGACCGCTCGGCCGACGGCAAGCTCACGCCTCTGCCGAAACCTTCGGTGGACACCGGCGCGGGTCTCGAGCGCATGTCGGCGGTGATGCAGGGCGTCACCAACAACTACGACATCGACCTCTTCAAGAACCTGGTGAAGGCCGCGGCTTCGCTCGCCAACGTCACCGATCTCACCAACAGCTCGTTGCGCGTGATCGCGGATCACATCCGCGCGTGCACATTCCTCGTCATCGATGGCGTCACGCCGTCGAACGAAGGCCGCGGCTACGTGCTCCGGCGCATCATTCGCCGCGCCATCCGCCACGGTTACAAGCTCGGCATCAAGGACGCGTTCTTCTACAAGCTGGTCGATACGCTGGCCGCGGAAATGGGCGGGGCGTTTCCGGAACTGGTGAGCGGCAAGACGCTGGCCGCGCGCGTGCTGAAGCAGGAAGAGGAACGTTTCGCCGAAACACTGGCGAACGGCATGCAGTTGCTGGATGGCGCGTTCGCGAGCCTCAAAGGCGGCAAGACGCTCGACGGCGAGACAGTATTCAAGCTCTACGACACCTACGGTTTTCCGGTCGACCTCACCGCCGACATCGCACGCGAGCGCGGCTTTTCCATCGACCATGCGGGCTACGAGGCCGCGATGGAAGTGCAGCGCAAGCAGTCGCAGGCGGCCAGCAAGTTCGGAATGGACATGTCGAGCGGCATTCGTCTCGAAGACAAGACGGATTTCCTGGGTTACCAGGCCGTGTCGGATGTGGGCAAGGTCGTCGCATTGTTCAAGCAAGGCGCGGCAGTTCAGTCTCTCAATGCCGGCGACGAAGGCGAAGTGGTGCTGGATCGCACTCCTTTCTATGCCGAGTCCGGCGGCCAGGTGGGAGATGCGGGCGAGCTTGGAAACGTGAGTGCGAAGTTCAGCGTGAGCGACACGCAGAAGCGCGGCGCCGCGTTTTCGCACATCGGCAAGCTGACCGCGGGCGTCATCAAGATCGGCGACAGCCTGGCGGCCAACGTGGATGCGCCGCGCCGCCGGGCCATCATGGCAAATCACTCCGCCACCCACCTGCTGCATGCCGCCTTGCGCAAGGTGCTGGGCCCGCATGTACAGCAGAAGGGTTCGCTGGTGGCGCCCGACCGCCTGCGCTTCGACTTCTCGCATTTCGCTGCCGTGACGCCCGACGAGCTCAGGCAGATCGAGCGGCTGGTGAACGCCGAAATCCGCAAGAACGCCGCGGCCGAAACGCGGGAGATGAACTATGACGTCGCGGTGGCCGAAGGCGCCATCGCACTATTTGGCGAAAAGTACGAGAAAGACGTGCGCGTGCTTCGCATGGGTGATTTTTCGATGGAGCTGTGCGGCGGCACGCATGTCGCGCGCGCGGGCGACATCGGCATCTTCAAGATCGTGAGCGAAGGCGGCGTGGCCGCGGGCGTGCGGCGCATCGAGGCCATCACGGCCGAAGGCGCGCTGGACTACGTCGAACACACCGACCAGCTCGTCAGAGACGTGGCGGGGCTGGTGCGCGGCTCGCGCGAAGACGTGAAAAACAAGGTCGCGGACGCGCTCGAGCGCATCCGGCAGCTCGAGAAGGAGAACCGCGATCTCAAGAACAAGCTCGCGAGTGGGCAGGGCACAGATCTGTCGGCGGGCGCCACGGACATCGCCGGCGTGAAGCTGGTCGCGGCGCAGGTAGATGGCGCCGACGCGGGCGCGCTGCGTAATGCCGTGGATCAGCTCAAGGACAAGCTCAAGTCCGCGGTCATCGTGCTTGCGTCGGTCGACGCCGCGAACAAGATCACGCTCGTGGCCGGTGTCACCGCCGACCAGACTGGCAAGGTGAAGGCCGGCGAGCTTGTCGGCAGCGTGGCGGGCCAGGTCGGCGGCAAGGGTGGCGGTCGCCCGGACTTCGCGCAGGCAGGTGGCAACAACCCGGCCGCGCTCGGCGCCGCGCTGGCCAGCGTCGAAGCATTCGTGCGCACCAAGCTCGGGGCGTGAACGCCGGGACGCGCACGAAGACCCATACGAAGACAATAGTCCAGAAATACGGCGGCACCTCGATGGGCTCGATCGAGCTCATCCAGCGCGTCGCCGAAAAGATTGCCGCGATTCGTGCATCCGGCGACCACGTTGCGGTCGTAGTCTCTGCCATGGGTGACTCCACGGACCGGCTCGTCGACCTCGCCGCGGGCATATCGCGCGAACCGAATGCGCGCGAAATGGATGTGCTGCTTTCCACCGGTGAACAGGTGTCGATCGCCTTGTTAGCCATGGCGCTGTGCGAACGCGGGGTGCCGGCGCGTTCGTTCACCGGTAGTCAGGTCCGCGTACGCACCACCAGTGTTCATCGGCGCGCGCGCATCACCGATGTCGAGACTCAGCGACTCAGGAAAACCATGGAAGCCGGAATCGTCCCGGTGGTCGCGGGCTTCCAGGGCATCGACGACGAGGGTGATATCACGACCATCGGTCGCGGTGGCTCGGACACCAGCGCGGTGGCGCTGGCCGTTGCACTAAAAGCGGACGAGTGTCAGATACTCACTGACGTAGACGGTGTCTACACCACCGACCCCCGTTTGGTTCCCGAGGCCAGGCTGCTGTCGCGGATCTCGTTCGAGGAGATGCTCGAGCTCGCCGGCCAGGGTTCGCGAGTCCTGCACCTGCGGTCAGTGGAGTTCGCGGCCAAATACAATGTGCCGCTGCGGGTGCTGTCTTCGTTTCGTCCCGGGTCAGGAACGCTCATCTGCAAAGAGGAAACCCACGTGGAAGCCCCGCTCATATCCGGTATTGCGTTCAATAGAGATGAGGCGCAGTTGACGATCTCCGGTTTGCCCGACTCCCCGGACTCCGTGGCGCGCGTCCTTGCGCCGATTTCGACCGCCAATATAGAAGTGGACATGATCGTACTGGCGTCGGGAAGAGATGGCCTTAAGGATTTATCGTTTACGGTTCATCGGGATGATTTCCCGGAGGCGCAGCGCATAGCGCAAAACATTACGGCATCATTTTCGGGCGCACATATGACAGCCGACAACACCGTGGCGAAACTCGCAGTGGTCGGAGTGGGGATGCGGTCGCACGCCGGAGTGGCCACGCAACTCTTTGAATCTCTTGCGCGACAAGGCGTGAAAGCGCTCCTCATTTCCACATCGGAGATCAAGATCGCAGTGTTGGTTCCCGAAGACGCGCTCGAAAGTTGTGTCAAATGTCTGCACAAAGATTTGCGATTGGCGTAAGGGTTACTGTCATCTCGGTTATGAGACTTGGCCCCGTTACCGGAATGGTCTGCAAGTGGTAATGTTCCGCACCGCTGTTCGTCCGCATTCGCGGGGGTCCGAACAGCGCTACCGCGATAACTGCGATAAATGAAGAGGCTCGGCGGAGGGCCCTCAATATGCTCATTCTGACGAGACGAGTTGGTGAATCAGTAGTCATTGGCGAGGACGTAACCGTTACGGTTCTCGGAGTGAAAGGAAACCAGGTCCGCATCGGCATCAACGCGCCGAAGACCGTGGCGGTTCACCGTGAAGAAATTTTCGAACGCATCAAGAGCGGCCGAGGGGCCGACAGTGCGACTGCGGACGAGCCAAACGTCGTTCCGCGGGAAACTTTGCCTGCCTGAGCGCCCCGGTGGGCGTTCTTTGCCAGCCAGACTCCGGGTCATTATGATTGCGCCCCCCGGAGAGATGGCCGAGTGGTCGAAGGCGCACCCCTGCTAAGGGTGTAAGGGTCAAAAGCCCTTCGAGGGTTCGAATCCCTCTCTCTCCGCCAAAATTCACCGCAAGTCCCTCGACGAAGCGCGTCGCTATCGGCTCGTGGTGACCCCAGCGGGATTCGAACCCTCGAAGATGAAACAAGCCGGGTTCGACAACTTTGCGGAGCAAAGTTGGACGCGCGC
>DASTXR010000049.1:0-59314 GCA_035765415.1 Steroidobacteraceae bacterium
AAACGCACACGGTAGGAAGGAACCACCAAGAGGATCTGCGCGCTGATCGCCTCGCGCTGCGCCGCCCTCGATGTTCGCGCCGGAAGCCTGTCCTTCTTCACGCGCTGACGCGCCAACGGCGTGCCTCGATCCCGCTTGCAAAGAACTCGGAACTTACTTCGAGCGCCCGGTAGGAAGTTGGATCCTTCCCCAGCCCCGTCCCCATTTGCAGCAAATCAGGAATGTCCCCATTTCAGAGCTGCGAACGCAGCAGCAGCGCCAGGCGCTCATTGATGCGCCGTCCGAACTTCCGGTGGCGCCACTTGCGCAACACCATGAGACGCGACTGCTGGATGTCGGCGTCGATGAGCCGGAGCTGCTCGCGGGCGAGCTCTTCGCTGAAGACGTTGAGATTGGCCTCGTCGTTCAGGCGGAACGAACGGTCATCGAAGTTCGCCGAGCCCACCGAGCTCCAGACGCCGTCGATCACCAGCACCTTACAGTGCATCATCGTCGGCTGGTATTCGTAGATCTGGATGCCCGCCATCAGCAGCTCACCGTACAGTCCCTGCGCCGCCCAGCGGCCGATGCGCGCGTCGGTGTGGCGACCTGGCACGACGATGCGAATGCGCACACCGCGCCGGGCCGCGGAGCACAGCGCCTCCACCGTGAGCCGGTCCGGGACGAAGTAGGCATTCTGGATATCGATGGATGACTTCGCGGCGGTGAGCGCCAGCAATACCATGAGATGCATGCTCTCCGAGCCGCCGACCGGTGAGCTGCCGAACATCTGGGCTTCCATGTCCCCGGCGGTTGCCGAGAGCCTGGGAAAGTATTCGGCGCCGTGCAGTACGCGGCCAGTGGCCTTGATCCAGTTGTCGATGAACACCGCCTGCATCTGCGCGACCACCGGTCCTTCGGCCTTGAAATGGGTTTCGCGCCAGGGCGGCAGGCCGTTCAGGCCTTCGCGCCATTCGGTACCCATGCCCACGCCGCCGGTGAAACCGATCTTGCCGTCGACAACCATGATCTTGCGATGCGTGCGGTTGTTGAGCCGGCCGAGGTGGTACCACGAGGGCGGGTGATAGATCTGCACGTCGCAACCCGCCGCGCGCGCGGCCGCCAGCAGGTTCGACTCCATGGTCCGCGAGCCCAGCCAGTCGAGCAGCATGTGCACCGTGACGCCGCGGCGCGCGGCCGCCGACAGCTCCTCGACGAACGTGGCTCCTATGCCATCGCGGAACACGAAGGTTTCGAACGTGATGTTCGTTTGCGCCGCGCGGATGGCGTTGAGCATCGTGGGATAGATCTGCGCGCCATTGACCAGTGGCGTGATCTTGTTGCCCGCAACGAGCGGCGGCCCGAGCAGGATGCCGAGCGCGCGCCGGAAGTCGGCATCGCCGCTGGTGTAGAGACGGCGCGGACGATAGAGCAGCCGCTTCTCGGTGGTGGCCAGGTTCGCGCCGATCCACAGCACGAAAGCGGTGACGAACAGGGTGGTGAAGACGATCGCGGTGACGGACACGTGAATAATTTACAGATGAGAAGAGATCGCAAGGGACGTGGGATGCACCTTACAGCTTTCGACATGATCCGTTGCTTTCGACAACTTCCGCAAGCGCCTAACGTACCGGCCATTACACGAGGAGTAGGCGACATGGCTAAAGCGAAGGCACGTCGATCGGCGTCGAAGGACGCGATCGCATTGTTGAAAGCGGATCACCGGCAGGTGGAGGCGTGGTTCAAGCAGTTCGAGAAAACCAGGTCGGATCAGCGCAAGCTCGATCTCGCCACGCGTATCTGCAACGCGCTGACGGTGCACGCGACCGTCGAAGAGGAGATTTTCTACCCGGCGTTCCTCGAAGCGACCGAGGACAAGGAGCTGCACCACGAGGCGGAGATCGAGCACGATGGCGCCAAGAGGCTGATCGCCGACATCGAGGCGTCGGGACCGGATGACGACTACTACGATGCGAAAGTCAAAGTGCTGTCCGAGATGATCAAACATCATGTGAAGGAAGAAGAGCAGCCGGGTGGAATGTTTGCCGAGGCGCGCAAGTCCGGGATGGATCTCGACGCCCTGGGCGCCGAAATGGGCGAGCGCAAACGTGAACTCGAGGCGCAAGGCCCGCGCGCAAAGCCGGCGGCGCGCAAGCGATCGAATGCCATTCTCTCGCGCATCGCCGCGGTGGCCGAGCGTTAAGCGGAGCGGCGGGTCGCAGCGGAACCGGGACCCGGCGTCGCCTTGGCGGCGCCGGATTCCCTGGCGGGCGCGACCGGCGCTGGCGGCGCAGGCACGCGGCGCTTGAGCAGGATCGGATTCCACAGCGTACTGGGCGAAAGGAAGTCGCCCAACACCCGCCACGATGGCTGATGCTGAGCCGCCACTTTCAGCGCGACGAGCACGGGTGTCGCCAGCAGAACACCGGGAATTCCCCAGTAGGCGAACCCGAACCACACGCCGAGCAGCACCGCCAGGGCATTCACCTCGCAGCGCCTGCCTACGGTCAAAGGCTGCACCAACTGGCCTTCGATGAGATGCAGCAGGACGAAAACTCCGGGTACGGCCAGGGCCTGGCCGAGCGTCGGGAAAGTCACCAGCGCTGCGCCCGCGAGGATGATGCACGCGACGATCGGACCCAGGTAGGGAATGAAGTTCAGCACTCCGGCCAGCACTCCCCACAGGATCGCGTTCGGCATGCCGAGCGCAAACATCGCAAGCCCGGTGGCGACGCCCAACCCGACGTTGATCAATGCGATCGTGCCGAAGTAGCGACCCACCTCCTGGCGAATCGCTTCGGTCATGCGCAGCGTCTTCGTACTGGCCTCGCTTCCGGCCAGCGACGCGCCGATGCGTGCGAGCAGCGGCGGGCCTCCGAGCAGGAAGAACAGCGTGAATGGAATGATGGACAGCCATTCGAAGAACGACCTGGCGAGCGCAATGGCGGTGCTTTCGCCCGCCACCGGCGTGACGATGGCGGGCTGGCCGGTCACCGCGGTTCCGCCTTGCGTGAGACGGCCCGCGCGCTCGGCAACGTCGTCGACGCGCTCGAACACTTCGCGCAATGGCTTCAGCCGCGGATCGATCTTGCGTATGGTTTGCGGAGCGCGCGCCAGCCAGTCCGTGGCGGGGGTCCAGATCGCATTGATGGCCGCGCCGGCCGCCGCGAACACGATGACCAGCACGATCGCGACCGCGAGGCCACGCCGCACGCGCCATTGCTGCAGCCTATCTACCAGCGGGCTCAGCAGCAGCGCCAGGAACAGCGAGATGGCCACGGGAATGAAGACGTCCTGCGCGAAGTAGAGCAGGACCCCCACCGCGAGTATCGAGAGGAGGATCACTGCCTTGCGCAGCGTGGTATCGGCGAGAGGGGTGGGTGTGCTCACATCGCCAATGTCAGGCATTCGCTGACAGGCCAAAAGGCGTCAAAAGCCGCGCCCCGACGCGGAATTCGCGCACCCAGGTGTAGGCCGCGTCCCACGATGCCGGTCCCCGTATGATCGGCATATATAAGAGTGGGGTTGTCGACCGGTGTCGCGCGATGCAGAAGCTCAAACAAGGGTCGCAGGTCCCGGCGATTTCATCGATGCGGGAGATGCTGCCTCTCCGGGAACCAGGCAATCGCGGCGAAGTCCTATTCCTACAATGATGGGGCGGCGTTCAGCGGCATGGCTCTGCGTGCTGCTGGTGCATGCGCTCGTGGTGTATTCACTGCTCCACATGAGTCGCCCGGTGGCACGGCGTGAAACCGTGGATGAATTGCTGAGCGAGCCCATCACGTTGATCCTCCGCGCTGAAGACGAACCGGATTCCGATGAGCCAGCTCCGGCCGGGACCGATCCAGCACCGCCGCGCCCGGCGCCAGCGGCCAGTGACGCGGCGCCGCCCGCCGGCGAGTCCGCGGCCATATCGCCCCCCGCGCGCGTCGACTGGCCTCTCGAGGGGAAGAAATCCGCGGCCCGAGTGCTCGCGGCGGAGGCCGAGGCGGAACGCGTGGCGAGAATGTTCGCAGGTCCCAACGGCACCTGGGCCTCGCTGACCAAACGCCAGCGCTCGAAAGTCAGCAAGTTCCGCTGGAAGCCGGGCGTGGACGGCCTGGAAAAGGACGCCGCCGGCAACACTATCTACCATCTCGGCGATGGCTGCGTGCTCGTGAACTTCCTGTTCATCGGTTGCGCCATCGGCAAGCCCAAGGTGCACGACGACATGTTCGAAAACATGCGCCAGTATTTCGACGAACAACGTCTGCCGCAGACGGACGAAGGCAATGGCACGGAACCCGGGACGCAACCGCTCCCCTGAGTGCGGGGAAGTTAGTTGTGCTTCACCTTGATCTCGAGACCGGTGAGCGAAGTGCTCACCATCGTCAGCTCGAAATTTTTGGTCTTGCCGCGCTTTTTTATCACCACGTCTTCGCCATCGTCGGTACCGATCCGGTAGTTCTTGCTGCCCAGCGTCGCCTTGAGCGACGTGGCCACCAGGTCCGCGACCCGGTTCTCGGTGGTCCCTTTCGGGATCTTGGTCTCCACCTCGATGGGCTCACCGCCACCCTCGACCGGCGCGATGCGCAGCACGATGACGCCGTCGTTGTCAGCGACGTGGTTGAACTCGATGCGCCAGTTTCCCGACGGCTTCGCATAGGCCGTCGCAGCCATACATGCCAGCCCGATGACGGCCAGTGCTCGCCGAAAATTCGTCGTGTTCACGGCAGCTTCCTCAGAACGCGAAGTTGAAGAAAACCTGCGGGCCCTGGTAGGTCCAGTCGAGGCTGCCCCGCAAACGATCGCCACTGCCCTCGACGTCGACATCGATGCCGAAGGAATCGTAGCCGGCGCCGAACCCGAGCCATTTCTTCGGCTGCCAGATGACCGCCGCGCGGTAGTTGATGATGCTGCCATCGACGTCGCCGAAAGTGACCTGGAAGAACTGGACCTGGCCGTCTAACCACCAGTTGCCGCCGAGGTTCCACATGCCGCGCGCGCCGATCACCGGCAGCGGTGCGCCAACGGATGCCTCCCTGCTCGCCGAGGCGGTGCCGCCACCGCCAGGAGTGGTAACGGTGCCGGAGAGCTCCGCTGAAAAGGCGGTGTAGTGCAGGCCGGCGCTCAACACGAGTTCGCGATCTTCACGCTTGGAAAAATCGTATTCGTAGGCGACCTCCACGACGTAGAACCCGAACTCGGAGTCGACCTCGGTGTTGATGAGATATGTTTCACCGTCCCAGTTGATGCTGCGATCGAGAGTCCTGTTCCGCTTGTTGGAATTCTCGGTGTACATGAAGCGCACATGGTGCCGGTCGTTGATGCGCCAGTAGCTGTCGAGCCGAAAGGTCGTTCCGTCCACGTCACCGATGGTGTCACCCCAGTCGAACGTGGTGCCCTCGCCAAACTCACCGTCTGCTCGGATCACGATCTCCGATTCATTGGTGAATGAGCCCAGCGAAATCTGGAACTTCTGCTGGGTGAGCTCCGTGTCTTCCGCCGCTGCCTGCGCGGCGAACATCGCGACAAACGCGGTCCCGGCGAGTAGCTGCACAACCAGGTTTCGCGCGTTCGCAGGTCGGAGGGTCGTCATGTTCGTTTTCCTCGAATGGAGGCCGCATCGGTGGAAAGCGTCGTCGCACGCCTGAATTCGTGGCCGGTTACGCTCCCATTACGATCCTTGTACGAGTCAGCGGCCCATTCGTGAAGTGGGACCTTGGTCTGATGGTGCGGCGCGGGAGGCAGCGTGCCGCCGTCGTTGTTGCGCAATGACCTACAGGGCAAGATTGGCGCATGGTCATGCAGTCGCCATCCGAAACCCGAACCATTCTCGGAACTTCATCGCGAGAATCGCTGGTTTCACATTCGTTGGTGCGCGGCGTATTCGCCTTTTGTTGTTTTGAAGTCGCGTACTACTTCGCATATCGATACGGGATGTCGTTCAGCCAGGCGACGGCGTCACCGTTCTGGTTCCCCGATTCCGTGCTGCTCTGCGCCTTGTTGCGTGCCCAGCCGCGATGGTGGCTGCTGCTGCTGGCGGCCACGGTGCCAATCCGCTTCTTCACGGAGGTGGCGGATGGCGTGCCTTTCGGAATGCTGGTGAGCACCTCGCTCAACGATTACACCAAGGCCGTGGTTGGCGCTTTGCTGCTGCGCCGCTTCATGCACGACCCGATCCGCTTCACCACCGTGCGCGATTTCGGTGTCTATTGCCTGATCTCCGTGCTGCTCATCCCGTCCCTGAGCGCGTTCGCCGGTGCGGCTGCGCGTGGTGACTTCGGGGTGCAGTTCTGGTTGAACTGGGAACACTGGTTCCTCGGCAACGCGCTGGCAGCCTTCATCGTCACGCCGTTCATCTTCTACTGGGTCCTCCGGCCCTCGGATCAGCGAAACCTCTCGGCGGCGCAGTGGTTAGAGGCCGTGCTGTTGCTGGCGGGGCTCATGGTCAGCCTGACATTCGCTTTCCAGCCCGCGGCGAATCACATGGGTTTCGCCGATACGCGCATGTATGTGCCCGTGGCTTTCCTGTTCTGGGCAGCGGTGCGATTCGGGATGCGTGGCGCGACCGCGGCCACGGCGCTGCTCACCATGTTTGCCGTCGCCGCAGCGCTGTCTGTGGATGTGGTGCATTCCAGCGAGTCGGCCCGCGAAGCCGCATCGGAACTCCAGCAGTTCCTGCTGTTGCGCGCCGCCCCTTTATACCTGGTGGCCGTGTTGCTGGAGCAAGGACGCCGCGTCCAACACTCACTGCTGGAAAGCGAGCGCCGTTTTCGCGACATGGCCGACAACGCACCGGTCATGATCTGGCTCGCCGGCGTGGATTCGCGCTTCGAATTCGTCAACAAGGGCTGGCTCGATTTCACGGGCCGCGGGTTGTCGCAGGAGCGCGGCGATGGCTGGACCCAGGGAATCCACGCGGACGACCGGCAGCGCAGCGTCGCTATCTACCAGTCGGGGTTCGCGGCGCGTTGCGAGTTCGAGCTGGACTATCGCCTGCGGCGCCGCGACGGCGTCTATCGCTGGGTCCTGGCGCGCGGCGTTCCGCGGTACGGCGAGACCGGCGAATTTCTCGGCTACATCGGTTCGGCGCTAGACGTCACCGATCGCCGGCGGCAGGAATCGGCGCTGCGCCAGAGTGAAGAGCGATATCGCGCGGTGGTCGACAGCCAGACGGAGCTGGTGTGCCGTTTCACGCGCGACCTCACGCTGACGTTCGTCAACGAAGCGTACTGCCGCTTCCTCGGCAAACAGCGCGAAGCGGTGCTGGGCACGAAACTCCGCGCCCATCTACCCGCCGGGACGCACGATCTGCTGACGCATGGCGTGGCGCACGCGCTGTCAGGCGCGGGGCCCGGCGAGTGGCAATGTGAAATCACCTTCCCCGACGGCAGTCACGGCTGGCAACACTGGAAGTGCCAGGCCATAGACGGCGCCGGCGAAATGCCCGACGAATTGCAGGCCATCGGCCATGACATCACCGATCGCAAGCGGGCCGAGCAGGTGCAACGGCGCCTGGCGCACACGGCGCGCCTGGCAGCGGTGGGCGAGCTCACCGCGCTGGTGGCGCACGAGGTCAACCAGCCGCTGTGCGCGATCCTCAGCAATGCCGAGGCCGCCGAGACCCTGTTGGCGCGCGAGAACCCGCCGCTCGACCAGCTTCGCGAAATCATCAGGGACATTCGCGACGACGACTTGCGCGCCGACGAAGTGATTCGTGGCATCCGTTTGCTGGTCGGGCGGCGCGAGATCCAGATCCAGTCCATCGATCTCAACCGCACTGTGTCGCATGTGCTGAGGCTCGTGTCCGGCGATGCGATGTTCCGGCGCGTGCGCATTCAGCGCGGCCTGGCGGAAGGGCTTCCGCTGGTGGCTGCAGATCAGGCCCAGATCGAACAGGTGTTGATCAACCTCATCGTCAACGGCATGGACGCCATGCAGGAGACTTCCGAATCGGCGCGCGAGCTCACCGTGCAGACCCGCGCGTGTGATGCGCAGTTCGTGGAAATCGCCATCATCGACAATGGTTGCGGCATCCCGCCCGAACGGTTGCCGGAATTGTTCGATTCATTCTTCACCACGAAACCCGACGGCATGGGAGTGGGCCTGTCGATCGCCCGCTGGATCGTGCTCTCGCATGGCGGGCGCATCTGGGCGGCGAACGGTGCGCACGGCGGCGCCGAGTTCCGTTTCACCTTGCGCACGGCCGCGCCGCCCGATCCTCTCTAACTACAGGGCCGGAAACCGGCCGCCGGCTGCCTGCCGGGGCTGTAGGACCAAGGTCCGATGTTCGTCATGGCGCACCGTGTCATAGAAAGGCGCATCGTCGCGCACCCGCGCGACGCCTCCGGGAGCGGACGGCGACGATGCTGGCTATCGAACAGGACCCCGCGGAGTTCGACACGCCGAACGGTGTGCCGGGCTGCTTTGTCTGGGATATCGCGCAACTGGCCCCCGGGCAGCTCGACGTCGAGCGCAACTTCGCGCCGCTCGACGGAGCGTTGATAGGCAGCGTCACCGTGAACCGGACGGCGCTGCACCAGGTGCATACCGATGCCGGCTGGGGAGTGGTGGTATTGCCGGCGCCGGAATCCGACGCCGTGTATTTCGAAGGGCGCCGGCTGCTCGCGGGAGATTCGGTGCTGTTGCCGCCCGACAGCCATCTCGAGCTGCTCACACATGCCGTGGGCCGCGTCTATCTCGTTGCCTTTCGGGGCGGCTGCGTCGGATCGCGAGCTCGGCTGCGCCGGCCTCGCTGGTACGCCAATGGCGAGGGACGCGCGGCTTCAGGGTTTCCCGCAGACCTCGGCACCTTGCTGGCCCGATGGAATTCAGCAGGTGGCGATTCCTTTTCCAACACGGCCTTGCAGGCGCGCATCCTGGCGTGGCTGCGGTCGACGACGGCGGAGGCCGATCCTGCCGACGCCGAAGTCCCTTCGCTGCCGCGACGACGCATGGCGGTGGAACGCGTTCGCAGATTCATCCATGCGCATCTCGCTGAGTCGATGACACTCGCCGAGCTTTGCCGTCATGCGCACCTGCAAGCCCGATCGCTCGAATATGGCTTTCGCGATCTCGTCGGATTGTCACCGTTCAAGTACATCAAGATGCTGCGGCTCGGTGAAGTTCGCCGCCGCCTGCAGACCACCTGCGCGGCGGAGCGCAGCGTCTCCGAAGTGGCGCTCGACTGCGGCTTCTGTCACCTGAGCCAGTTCGCGGCCGACTACAAGCGCGTGTTCCTCGAGAGCCCGTCGGCGACGCGGCGGGCGATTGGACGCGCGCGGACCGCGCGCGTGGCGCGTTACGAAACCGATCCGGCCGTCTTTGCCGCGCGCTGATGCGCGGCCAGGGTCATTGAAGGCATCTCGCCAAACAACGCGCGGTAATCGTGGCTGAACTGCCCCATGTGCGTGAAGCTCCAGCGCCGGGCCGCGCCGCTGACCGAGTGATCGTTGCGATTGGGATCGAGCAGGTCGTGCCGCACGCGGCACAGGCGCAGGTTGCGCACGTAGGCCATGGGCCCCAGGCCGTAAAAATCGCGGAATCCGTATTCGAGCGCGCGCGTGCTCACGCCGGCCGCTTCGCACAGGTCCATGAGCGCAATCGGCGAGCGAAGGTGCGTGTCGACGAAGGCGCAGGCGCGGACCACGGCGACGTGCCGCTGCAGGCGCGCGCGCTCGCCTGTGCCGGACGCCATTGACTCGCGCAACATCACGGGCGTGAGGCCTCGCAGGTGATCTCGCAACTCACGCTGCGCGTCGCGCACCACGGGCGAGGTGGCAGGTTCGGCGCGAATCTGTTGCAGCAACTCCATGCACCGCGACACCAGCGCCGCCTGTTCCGGCGCGAGTGTCCGGATGCGCGCGGCGTCGCTGGCGGCATCAGCGCCTTCGGCGATCGCCGAAGGCGCCGGGATTGCCACGAGCAACAGGCTGCTGCCGGCAGGTAGATAGACATCGAGAGCCGCCGCCGGGCCGACGAGCAGGCAGTGGTCGCCGCCGATCGGGCGCGCCTGCGTGCGCGGCCGGACCGGAGTCGAGGGACCGGCGATCAGTCCGGCGCTGCCACTGGCGGTGGTGCCGCGCAGAATGCCGGCGGATGACGTGTGTATCGCGGTGAAGGTTCCGGATCCGCACGCGACCCGTACGCCCTGCAGGCTCGCGGGCCCGGGGCCGAGGTGAATCCACTCGGACTCCCAGCCCGGGTAAGGCTGCAGGAGCGCCTCGAGCTCGGTGTCGATGAGCGATCGTCTCGAAATGTCTGCCACCGCGCGCTTCCCTGGCGACTTTCGTCGGAAGATTGCTAGTGGAAACGGTGGCGGCGCGCGTGACTATCAATAAAACGCCATTTGCACGCCTTTTATTGCGTCTTTTCCTGCGGCGAAGCCTTGACCGCGCGGTCCCTGGCGGCGTTGCGCTGCTCTGCACGATCGACGATGAGCTTGTAGGCCACGTAATACTTGTAAATGTTGCTCACGTACTGCACGGTTTCCCGGCCGATCTGCTTCGCCGCGAGTAGTTCGACATTGTTGAACCACTTGTTGGCGTCGAGCCCCTGCGCGGCCGCCTCGCGGCGCAGCCTCGCGATCCGGTTGGGGCCGCCGTTGTACGCCGCGAACGCGAACAGGTGGCGATTGATCACATCGATGCCGGGCTCGTCGAAGTACTGATTGACCAGGAAACGCATGTACTTGGCGCCCGCGTGGATGTTCGGTTCCACCAGGTGGATGTCGGGAATCTTGACGTTGCGGTCGTTGGCCGTGGTGGGCATGACCTGCATCACGCCGACCGCGCCCACGGGGCTGCGAATGCTCTGGTCCAGGCCGGATTCCTGGTAACCCTGCGCCACCAGCAGCAGCCATTCGAACTCGTATTGCGTGGCGTACTTCTTGAAGTACTTCGACAGGTCTTCGAAGCGCTTCATGTCGGCGGCCGAGGTGGCGTTGCGCGCCCACTTCGTGGTCTGCAGGTACTTGCGCAGGATCATGTTGCCCATGGCCGTGCCGGCCTGGTTCTTCGCCACGAACTGATCGAGCGTCGCCTTGAGCATGGGGGCGTCCTTGCGCACGGCCCAGGCAATCTGGCTGTTGCTGCGCAGGACCAGTTCGGGGTGCAGCCGCAGGTTCGGAAACACCTGTTCCCAGAACCTGGCGAGGTAGCTGTCGACCACCGTGGTGTCGATGAGCCCCGCGTTCACCATCTCGAGGATGTCCTCGTCTTCGAGATTCTCGTCGGCCAGCTCGATGATGACGGGCGGTTTCCCGGCCGCCTCGAGCCGGGCATTCAGGGCCTCGAGGCTGGTGTAGTAGCTGCTCGAGCGCCGCACGTAGACACTGCGTCCGGACAGGGCATCGACCGTGTCGGGCACCGGCGCCTCGGCCGAGGTGATCAGCATTTCGCTGACGTCGTCGGCGAAGGGCACGGTGAAACTGACCAACTGCTGGCGTTCCGGCGTGATCGCCAGGCCCGCCGCCGCGATGTCGCCGCGTCCCTGCGCCAGGTCCGTCAGCAGCCGGTCGCGGCTCGTGGGAATGAACACCACGCGTATCGGCCGCGTACGGTCCTTGTTGCCGCGATTGAGCCACTTCTCGAGCTCCAGGCCCATGTCGTAGGTGAGGCCGCGCTGCTGCGCCTTGTCGAGAAAGTAGTTGGTCTTGTTGTAGATCACGAGCATGCGGACCACGCGGCGCGCGGTCATGCCGTCGAGATCTCCGAGCCACGGTTTGCCGACGAGCAGTGCCTCGGCTTCGGTGATCGTCGTAGGGGCGGGCGCCGGTGCCGGCGCGCCTTCGGCGGGCGCCGGCTTCGCCTGCTCTCCGGAACCACACGCGGCGAGAGCCATCGCGAGGCCGGTGGCGAGTGCGGCGCAACAGCGGCGCCGGTAGTTAGTCAGGCGGGCGCGGAGGAATGGCCGAAGCATGCACGCATGCTAGGGGCGGGGTCCGGCGGCGGCAATCCCCGGACCCGGAATACGCTGCGGTTTATCGATAGTGAGGCGCGAGCCTGCGCTCACGCATGCGCCGAATTGCGCTCCTCGGGCACGTAAGGGGGCGGAGCGTGTTGCAACAGGTCGCCGTGGCTCAGCAGCTGCACCAGCGCGGCCGCGGACTTGACCTGCATCTTGTGCATGAGGCGCCCGCGATGAACCTTGACGGTCTTCTCGGCGGTGCCGAGTGCGCCGGCGATCTGCTTGTTCAACAGCCCGCGCGCCACCAGCTCGAGTACCTGCGACTCCCGCGGAGTCAGCGAGCGGAGCAGTTCGCGCACGCGCTCGCGCTCGGCATGCTGGACGCGTGCCGACGCATCACGCGACAGGGCTTCCCTCAGCGCCGCCACGAGCGAAGCGCGCGACACCGGTTTTGGCAGGAAGCTGACGGCGCCCAGGCGCATCCCTTCGACCGCGGTGGTCATGTCGCCACGGCCGGTGATGAACAGGATCGGCCGTACACAGCCCTGCTCGAGTAGTTTGCGCTGCAGTTCGAGGCCGCTCATCTCGGGCATGATGAGGTCGGTCACGAGGCAGCCGGGCAGGGACGCATCGTGCTCGGCCAGGAAAGTATTCGCGGAGGTCCAGGTGCGGGTCGCGAAGCCTTCGGAGCGCAGCAGCCTGTCGAGCGCGCGCACAAAAGATTCGTCGTCATCGAGGACGAACACGGTAGGTACAGGTTCCATTGTCTTCTCCCGTTTCGCGAGCTTTCGCCCGTTCGCATCGCGTCTGATGCCGCTTTTTATGATGCCGCGGGATTATGAAGGGCCGTGCGAAAAATGGACACTACTTGTGGCTGTTAGCCCATGGTCCCATAGCCTGGCCTGCGAGTGCGTACTAAGGGGCGCGGCGGATGGCCTGGTCCAGGGCTGCAATCAGGGTGTCACGGCGCAATGGCTTGGTGAAATACGCGACCGCGCCGTCGGCGAGCACCTTTTCACGCAGCGACGGCTGGTCGTGGGCGGTCACGATGATGATGGGCAGCGACAGCTTGGCCACCGACAGCGCCCGCTGGATGTCGCGGCCTGTTAGGCCCGGCATCTGGAAGTCGAGCACCACGCAATCGGGAACGGCGGTCTTCAGGGATTCGAGAAAATCTTCGCCGCAACGGTAGATAGACACCTCGAACGACGAGGCACGCAGCATCCGCGCCAGCGCGAGGCGTACGGATTCCTCGTCGTCGACGACGGCAATGTGCGGCGGGCGATTCGCCATTCGCTGATTTGGCGTGCACGCTGCGCGGGTCGATAGTGGACCTTTGTCCTACGACCCCATGCGCGAGGAAAAAGTGAAGGTCGCACCGCCGTCCGGTGCGTTTTCCGCCCACAGCCGGCCGCCATGCGCTTCGATGATACTGCGGCAGATAGCCAGCCCCATGCCGAGCCCCTGGGTCTTCGTGGTCACGAACGGCTGGAATATCCGCTCCAGGTCGTCGCTCGCGATGCCGGCGCCGCGATCGTGCACCGCGCACATGACCTCACAACTGCTGCCTTCGAAGCGCGCGGTGATGGTGATGCGGCGCTGGTGCACGTCGATCGTCGACATCGCCTCGCAGGCGTTCACCACCAGGTTGAGCACCACCTGCTGCAGCTGGATGCGGTCACCCAATACCAGCGGCAGGTACGGATCGCAGACCACGTCGACCGAGACGTGGCGCGTCAGCAGGTCGATGCGCGCAAGATAGAGCACGTCCTTGATTACGTTGGCGAGGTCCACCGGCTCGCGGGAAATCTCGCCGCGCGTGAGCATGGCGCGCAGCCGCTGGATGACGTCGGCGGCGCGAACGTCGTCGGCGACGATGTCGCGCACCATGCTGGTGATCTCGCGCAGATCGGCGTCGGGTTTCTTGAGCAGCTCCAGCGCCGCTTCCGCATTGCCGAGAATGGAAGTGAGCGGCTGCGTCAGCTCGTGCGCGAACGCGCCCGACAATTCGCCGAGCACCGCGGCACGGCCGAGATGCACGAGTTGCTGCTGCTGCGCGCGTTCCTTGCCTTCGGCCTGCTTGCGAAAGGTGACGTCGGTCCACACCAGTACCGCGCCGCCGTCGGGGCGGCGCAGCGGCTCGATGGTGACTTCGAACCAGGTGATGCCGCCCGGCGCATGCGCGGCGTATTCCAGGCGATGCAGGCGCGACCGGCCGGCGATGACTTCCGTGGCGCAGGTTCCGAGCCTCATGGCGATGGCGTCGCCCCTGGCGCCGACCTCGAGACAATGTTGCAGCAGGTTTTCGCCGAGCTTCAGGTTGACGAAGGGCGTGGCCGGCATGCGTTCGCCGAGTTGCCGCCAGGATTCATTGGCGTCGACGATGCGGCCGTGATTGTCCAGGATCACTATCTTGTCCTGGATCGAGGCGAGCACGGCGCCATGCAACGCGTCGCTGGCGGCGCGCGCATTCTCGAGCGATCGGCGTTCGTCGAGAGCCGCGCCGAGCAGCAGCAGTGGCAGCGTGGTGACCACCAGGAACAGCACCACCGAGAGCGTTCCGTGCGCATCCGGCTGCGCCATGAACGGACCCGCGCCCGAGAGCGCCCCGCCGATGGCGATGATGCCGAAAGCCAGCGTCGCGGCCGCGCTGCCCGTGACGCCAAAACGCGCGGCCGCCCACAACAGCATGGGCAACGGCAGGCACAACATCGCCGCGACGGCCACGGCCCCGGTCGCCGGCGAGAACAGCGCCGCGAGGCTGGCGGTGACGAGCGCGACGGCGAGCAGGCAACCTTCGAAGACCCGCGCGATGTTGATGTGCGGCTGCGCATGCAGGCGGTCGGCCACGTGCACCATCAGCGGCACCAGCGTCAGGATGGCAAAGCTGTTGGTGAGTGCGCGTACCGTGGTGGTGAGCCAGAAATTCCTGTCGACGTCGGTAGTGAGGAACAGGGCGGCCATGACGAGGCTCGTCGTGAAGGGCGCGATCAGCCCGCCGAAGAAGACCAGCCGCCAGGCCTGGAGGACGCGATCGAACCGCTGGGCGACCGGGTCGAAATGTGTGAGCGCGAATGCGCCGATGAACGCCGTGGCGCAGTTCAGCAGGTACTGGATGATGACCCGGCCAAAGGTCACGTCGGGCAGCGGAACCTGGGCTGCGAGATGCGCCGGCAGAACGGCGAGCAGATAGAACCACCAGTAGCGTCGTGGCGCGATCAGCAGCGCGCCCATGACCAGTGCATTGGGCAGCCACAAAGCCGATACCGGTGCATTGGGGAAGGCGAGGGCCTCGCCGAGTTGCGCGGTGGCGTAGTAACCGGCCGACATCGCGGCGGCGCCGAGCGCATGGGCGGCCGCGGGCGTTCCTAACAATCCATCACGGCGATGGTCGAGCGCATGCCGGGAAATGGCCTTCCCGGGGCTCGTTGTGTCGTGGATGGTCTGAGCGGACATTGCTTTCCCTGCTGCGCCGCCCGCAGTATGCCCGCGCTCGGCCTTGGTCGAGCCCCCCGACGGATCGGACCAAGGTCCCATACACAAGCGGCGTACTGCTTTTCATAGTCATGCCGTGACTCACCTCACGCAACGTCGTTTGCTTCGCTGGTCCGAAGGCGTCCTCTGGATCGCGGGCGCCGCGTTGTGCTCGCTGTTCGCGCTGGCGCAGGCGGATGGCGCGCTCGGCAGCGCGCAGGCGCTGGAGGACTTCGCGGCGAGACTGGCTCCGCCGGACCAGTCGCTGTGGGCCGCGGGCCGCGTGCGCGACTACCAGTCGTCGCTCAAGGAACCGATGCAGGCGGTGGCGGTGCTCGCGGTGCCGTCGCTCAAGCTCGAGGTGCCGGTCTTCGCGGGCGGCGACGAGATCAGCCTGAATCGCGGCGCCGGCCTCATCGCCGGCATGGGGTTGCCCGACCAGGGTGGCAACACCGGCATCGCCGGCCATCGCGACGGCTACTTCCGCGCCCTCAAGGACATCAAGGTCGGCGACCTGATCGAGATCCGCACGCGCATCAAGCTGCATCGCTATCGCGTCACCTCCATCGACATCGTCGACAAGAACGACAATCGGCTGCTCGCCGACACCGAACTACCCGTGGTGACGCTGGTCACCTGTTACCCGTTTTACTACGTCGGCAGCGCGCCCCAGAGATACATCGTTGCCGGCAGTTATGAATGGACGAGCGATACCTAACAAACGGAGATAGATCATGAGACGTTCCACGTACCTGTCATTCATTGGTGTAACCGCGCTGCTGGGTGGCGCTTCGGTGCCCGCGCTCGCGGCGGACTGCGCCACGGCGCAGTTCAGCGACGCGGTGCTGGCGCGCTTCCCCAACATCCGCAGTGTCTGCTCCGAGGTCATCGAGAAGGATGGCCAGCAGTATGCGGTGGTGAAGGGCGACCTCGTGCGCACCGGCAACAATGCCGTGTACATGAAGTTCAAGATGGCGGACGGCTCGAAGAGCGATACGCGCAAGATCGAGACGCGCCCGGAATTCCGCGTGAAGGTCGACGGCAAACCGGTCAGCGTGCGCAACCTGGCGGTGGGCCAGGAGCTCACGGCCTACGTGAAGGTTTCCGATCCGGTGATCGCGCTCGAGCCCTACGATCCGGCTCCGCTCGAGACCACACCGCTGGAATCCGCCGCTCCCGCGCTGGCGTCGAACGAGACCGGCGAGATGCCGCAGACCGCGAGCGCGCTGCCCGCGCTGGGAACTCTCGGCGGCTTGCTGCTGGCGTTCGCGGGAATGCTGACGTTCTTCCGCCTTCGCCGCGAGTCGTGAAATCCGGCTGATCTGCTCTGTGTTAGTCGCAGGGGGCGCCGCAAGCTTGCGCGGCGCCCCCCGACCTGCAGTCCATTCGCAGTCGATTTGACGCGAAGCGATTGCCGTCGCGATCGTCACGGACGAACTCGACGCGTTGCGGGGGCCACCACGCCCCTCCCCGGTGCACCCGCGCACCGCCGCCAGAGTCGTGACGATCGCGCTCGGCCCGGGCTTCCGGGCCACATGCTTGCGGTCGTCTAACTTTTAGGCGACCGGTCACTTGGAAAGGAGTAACCGCAATGAAAATTCATCCCATGTTTCTCTGGGCGGCGGGCTTGTGCCTGGCCTCGGCGGGCGCCAGCGCCCAGACACGCGATACCGGCTGGGAGTTCGGAGGAGACATAGTCTTCCAGACCAGCCAGGACGTGGATTTCGACGCTGGCACGACCGAGTTCGACGACGACATCGGCATCTCGTTGTTTGCAGGCTATCGCATGAGCTCGCGCGTCGAGTTCCAGTTCGGACTCGACTGGTCGACGGTGGACTACGACGCGGATTTCGCGCCGCCTAACTTTCCCGGCACTTCGGTCAGCATTTCCGCTGACATCGAGGCGTTCACGCCGTTCGCCAAGGTCAACTTCAACTTCACCGACGGTCCGATCAGCCCGTTCGTGACGGCCGGCATCGGCTGGGCCTTCATCGACACCAACATCCCGAACGGGTTGCCGCAGACAGGCTGCTGGTGGGATCCGTGGTATGGCCAGGTGTGTGGAACCTTCCAGAGCACGCGCAGCACCGATGCTTTCACTTACGACCTCGGCCTCGGCCTGCGATGGGATCTGTCGACGGGTTATTCACTGCGCCTGGTCTACGAGAAGGCCTGGTACGACGTGGAGAACGCCGACGACGCCGTCGACTTCGACAAGTTCAAACTCGGAATCGTGTTCGTCTATTGATACCGACACCGGAGCAGGAATGTCATGACTCGTGCCATTCCTGCTTCCCGTTCCTTCCAGGGAGCATGTAATGAACAAACCCATCCTGATCGCGACGTCCGCGCTGTTCGCGCTCGCCGGCGTCGCTGTCGCACAAACCCCCGCGTCCAAGCCGCTCTCGACATCGCTCGGTGTCGTGGTTTTTCCGGCGAAAGGACAAACACCCGACAAGCAGAGCCAGGACGAAGGCGAATGCTTCGCCTGGTCCAAGTCGCAGACGGGTTTCGACCCGATGAATCCCACCGCATCCGCGCCGCCGCCGCAGGCGCAGGCCGCGCCGCCGCCGCCGCCGCAGGGAGGCCAGCGCGTGCGAGGCGCGGCACGCGGAGCCGCCGCGGGCGCTGTCATCGGTGAAGTGGCCGACGACGACGCCAGCAAGGGAGCCGCCGTCGGCGCGACCGTCGGCGCCATGAGAGGCGGCCAGCAGAAGCGCCAGCAGCGCGCGCAGGCCGAGCAGCAGGCGGCGCAGCAGCAGCAGCAGGCTGCGCAACAGCAGCAGGCGGCTATCAATGAGCAGTCGAAGCTCTTCAAGAATGGTTTTGGCGCCTGCCTCGAATCGAAGGGATACACGGTGAAGTGAGCCTGGGTCGGTGGGACCAAGGTCCGATATCGGCTGATTTGCGACTGTCGGTAAAACACTACCAACCAGTCCGGGAGTTGGAATATGAAACTGCTTCGTCCGAATCTTGCGCTCGTGGGTTCCTTGATCGTCGGCGCCTGCGTGGCGCTCGCCGCGTGCGAAACGCCGATCAAGACGCGCGCGCAAACCGATCCATCCGCGAACCTGTCCAGCTACAAGACGTACGCATTCGTCTCCGAGCCGGGCACGAACCGCGGCGGTTATTCGACGCCGATCACGACCTACTTCAAGACCGCCATCACGCGCGAAATGAACAACCGGGGTTACACGCTGAATGAAACCAATCCCGACCTGCTGATCAACTTCAACACCAATGCGCGCGAGCAGGTGGATATCCGCAGCACGCCGTCCATGAGTTACGGCTACGGCTACTACGGCTATCGCGGAGGCATGTATGCCGCCGGCCCCATCTACGGTGGCAGCGACGTGTCGACAGTGCGCTACAAGCAGGGCACCGCGAACATCGACGTCGTCGACGCGGCGAAGAAACAACTCGTCTGGGAAGGCGTCGCCGAAGGAAAGATCACCGACAAGATGATGCAGAACCCGCAGGCGACCATCGATGGTGTCATCACCGAAATGTTCCAGAACTATCCGGTCAAGGGACCTGGCCAGTGACCGGACGAACGGCGGCGCGGGTTCTCGCGGCGTTCGCCGTCTCCTGGTTGATTGCCGCGGCGCCGCCCGCGGCGGCGCAGGACCCGCTGCCTTCGTGGAACGACACCGCGCCGAAGAAAGCCATCGTCGCGTTCGTCGCGAAGGTCACGAAGGCGGGCACGCCGGACTTCGTGCCGCCGAATCAGCGCATCGCCACGTTCGACAACGACGGCACGTTGTGGGCGGAACAGCCCATGTATTTCCAGTTCGAATTCGCGGTCGATCGCATCAAGCTGCTGTCGGCCGGCCATCCTGAATGGAAAACGCAGGAGCCCTACGCATCGCTGATGGAAGGCGACTTCAAGCGGGCCCTGGCGAGAGGCGAGCAGGACGTCGTGGACGCGCTGGCCGCAACCCACGCCGGCATGACCACGGAATCGTTCGAGCGCATCGCGCGCGAATGGATCCGCACCAAGCGCGACGCGCGCTTCAAGCGGCCGTACATCACGCTGGTCTATCAACCCATGCTCGAGCTGCTCGCGTACCTGCGGGCGAACGGGTTCAAGACCTTCATCGTCACGGGCGGCGGCATCGAGTTCGTGCGCGCGTTCGCCGAGGACGCATACGGAATTCCTCCCGACCAGGTCGTGGGCAGCTCCGGCCGGCTCAAGTACCAGATGCGCGGCGACGTCCCCGAGCTGCTCAAACTACCGGCGGTGGATTTCGTCAACGACAAGGAAGGCAAGGTGGTCGGCATCCAGAAGTTCATCGGCCGGCGGCCCATTGCCGCGTTCGGCAATTCCGATGGTGACCTGCAGATGCTCGAATGGACCGCGGCCGGCAAGGGACCCCGCCTGGCGCTGCTGGTGCATCACACCGATGCCGCGCGCGAATGGGCGTATGACCGCGGCTCTCATGTCGGCGCGCTCGACAAGGCGCTGGACGTGGCGCTGGCGAAGAAGTGGACCGTCGTGAGCATGAAGGACGACTGGAACGCGATCTTCCCGAAACAATAATCGCGCGCGAGGTGGGGAATGATGTTTGCGCGACACCCGTGGGCGCTGCTCGGGTGCCTGCTGTGCGCCACCGGCGTCGTGGCGCAGGAGCTCGAGCCGCGGGCCTACTCGCCGAGCCCCGTCGGCGTGAATTTCCTGCTGGTGGCCGGCGCACGCTCGACGGGCGAAGTGCTGACCGATCCTTCCGTGCCGCTTCAGGACGTCGAAGCGAAGCTCAACGCAGGCATCACCGGATATGGGCGCACGTTCGGAATCCTGGGCCACCAGGCCAGCGCCGTGATCGCCGTGCCATACGTATGGGGTGACGTCTCCGGCAGGATCTTCGAGACGGCCGGATCGGTGTCACGCTCGGGAGTGGGCGACACCAGGCTTCGGCTGGCGGTCAATCTCATCGGGGGAGAGGCGCTGACTCCGCAGGAGTTCATGAAGCGCACGCCCAGGACCACGCTGGGTGCCAGCCTCAGCATCTCGGCGCCCACGGGTCAGTACGACCCGACGAAGCTCATCAACATCGGGACCAATCGCTGGGCGTTCAAACCCGAGATCGGTCTCACCATTCCGCACGGACACTGGATGTTCGATGTGTTCGCCGGCGTCTGGCTGTTCAGCGCCAACCCGGATTTCTTCGGTCGCGTGCACCGCGAACAGGATCCGATGCCCACGCTGCAGGGCCACGTCAGCTACACGTTCCGCCCGCGGTTGTGGCTGGCGCTGGACAGCACGTATTACTTCGGCGGCGAAACCAGCCTCGACGGTGTCGACGCGAATGACCGCAAGGAAAATTCGCGCGTGGGTCTCACGCTTTCGTTGCCGGCAGGAAAGCGGCAGTCGATCAAGTTCAACTGGAGCAAAGGCGCGACCGCGCGGCTCGGCAGCAACTTCACCACGTTCGGCGTGGGCTGGCAGTACACCTGGTTCGACTAACTACTCCCGGTCACTTCGGATCCTTGCCATTGAGCCTGTCGAGCGACTTGCGCAGTTGCTTCGCCCACGTGTCGATGATGCGCCGGGCGTCGGCCGTGTTGCTGGCGCCGGTGGTCCACATCATGTAGCCGCCCATGTGTTCGTCCTCCTCGTGATCCACGGCGCGCGCCAGCAACTGCCCCGTGGGCCCGTCGCGCGCCTCGAGCACCAGCGTCATGCGTCCCGCGCTGGTGGTATAGGACTTGGTGTTTCCCGGGCTCTTGAGATCCGGGGCGTTGACGAAGAGGTCGATGATGGCGGTCCTGACTTCCAGCGTGTCCTCGGCGGACGAGGTGACCACCGTGTATCCGTTGTCGACCAGCTCCTTGGTGAACCGTTCCTGCATCAGCTTCGCGACATTCTCGCGGATCTTCTGCATTTCGGCGGCGTTGGGACGATCGGAGAAATCGAAGCTCTTCTCCCAGTTCTTGGAGAACTCCACCTGCGTCTCATCGAGCATCACGCTCTTGTACGGCGTGAACTGCACGTTGGGCCGCACGTACACGTTGTCGAGGCCCTTGACCTTCTTGCGTTCCAGTCCATCCCAGTTTTGCGGGGGCTTCTCCTTGGCCAAGGTGACCGGGGCGAACACGCAGGCGAGAAAGCACGAGAGCGCGAGTGCGCGGGTGATCGACCTGTTCACGAGATACCTCCGGGACGAAGCTCGACGTTTTGCAAGCGTCGTGCGTGGCCTGCCTCCTGACGATGGGACCAAGGTCCGATGGGGCAGTGGAGCAGCCGGCAGTACAAACAATGCAACACATCCGGAGAAATCCACGCCATGACATTGCCGCGCACCCGGTGCCAGCTTGCCGCCTCCTTGTTGCTGTGCGTCAGCGGCTTGTTGACCGCATGCGGGACAGCGCCGCTCAAGGTGCACACGCGCGCCGATCCCGCCGCCGAGTTTTCTTCCTATCGCAGCTACGGATTCGTGCCGGTGGTCGGCACGAATTACGGCGGCAAGACCACGGCGCTGACGGTGTACTTCATGCAGGCGATTCGCCAGGAGATGGATTCGCGGGGTTACCGCTACACCGAGGAATCGCCAGACCTGCTGGTGAACTTCAACGCCAACCCGCGCGCCGGCAACGAGACGACGACTTCCGTCTCACCGGCGCTGGGCTATTCCACCGGCTACTACGCATACCGCGCCGAGCTTTATGGCCTGCCGGTCGTGCAGTTCGAAGACGAAGAGACGGTGAGTTACCGCGTCGGCACGGGCAACATCGACATCGTGGATGCGCGCAAGAAGATGCTGATCTGGGAGGGTATCGCCGAAGGGCGTCTCACCGAGGAGATGCTCAACAATCCCGGGCCGGCAATTGCCAAGGTAGTGGCCGAAATCCTCGCGCAGTATCCCGGCAAGGCGGCACCATGAAAATCACGCTCACGATCCTGATGTTGGGAATTTGCGCGGCGCCGGTGGCGGTCGCGCAGGTGAATCTCGGCGAGCTGCGCGATGCGCCCAGCGCCAAGTTCACGGCCCGGGATTTCGAGATGTTGTGGGCGACCGTCGACGAGGTGAGCCGCGCCAAGCCCGGCACGGTGAAGAAATGGGCGAATGCGGACACCGGCAGCGGCGGCGCCATCAAACTACTCAAGGTGTTCACCAGCACCGACGGCCGGGACTGCCGCGGCCTGCGCATCGACAACTACGCCAGGTCGCTCAAGGGCTCGTCGAAGCAGATCGTGTGCGCCGATCCGGAAGGCAAGTGGATGCTGGATGCCAACGCGCGTGCGGCGCCCAAGCCCAAGTCCTGAAATTGCGTCAGGTCGCGGTCGCCTTCGGGGGAAAGACCGCCTTGGCTTCGCGCACGAACAGCGAGCGCAGCTTGTCCCAGAAATCGCCGCCGAGCACGAACAGGCTGATGATCTGAATCGCATCGCCCGCTTTCAGGTAGGCGGGTGTTGCTTCCCGGCCTCCCGGGAGGAAAGGACCGAAATACGTGAGGAGCAGCGTCAACACGAAGGGCAGGAAGAACATCACGAGCCCGACGCGGTAACGCCACTTGCCCACTTCCGCCGGCGGGCCGACCCTGCGGAAGAAAGCCATGACGACTCCCTTCAGATAGGCGAAGCCGGGCTTGCCGAGAATGGCGATGGCGGCGATCAGGAATATCTTGGGGCAGACCACGACCAGCAACGTGGTGAGCGTGGCCTTGGCCGAGGTAGGAAGGTCGGAGCCCGTCACGAACGGGACCAGCGTGAGCGCCAGGACCCATCCGAACGCGAATACGCCGACGCCCAGCCAGAGCCTGGCGGTGGGCGGCGCCACCGGCTCGATGGCGCGATCTCCTTTCACATTCACGGGGGGTCCTCCAGGTCGAGTTCTCTGGGCCAGATCAACACCATCATTCCGACGGTGAAGAGGCCGGCGAGGAAGAAGTAGAAAAGGCGGGTCAGCCACACGTCGAATGAGCCGGCGTCCGAGTGCAGCGCGGTCCCGAACACGATCAGGTAACCGTTGCACGCCACCACGAGTAGTTGGGCCATGGGATCGCCATGAGAGATCCGAAGGCCGAACAGCAGCGCGGAGGCCAGCACCAGCAGCGCGAACGTTGCGAGGCTCGGGTGAATGGCCAGCAGGATCAGCACGATGACGCTGGACACGCCCCCGCAGAAATTGGCGACCACGCGAAGCATTGCCTGCTTGCGGCCGAGATGGAAGTCGAGCGTGGCCACGATCATCACGGTGCCCACGATGACGGGGATCGCCGTGTAGAGGCCGAACATCAGGTAGGTCAGCGTGATCGGTGCGAGGATGGCCGTGCCGAGCAGTGCGCTGCGAATGGCGACCGGCCCCGACAGGGGAGCAGCTTCCGGCGCGGCGCGCGGCGGCAGTGCCTTGGGAAATACCAGCCAGCTCACCCAGGTCATGAACACCGCCACGAGCGCTCCCTTGGTGAACGTGGCGGCAAAGGTTTCTGCGGCGACCAGCGATTGCAGTCCGACGACGGGAACGGCGGTCGCGCAGACGAGGATGAACAGCGGCACGAGCCTCGACGCGCCTTTCGCAAGTGCATACAGCGCGTGGAACACGATGAGTGTGACCATCCCGAAGAGGATGTGCGGCGCGCCGCGGAACGCATAGGCAAGCAGCACTCCGAGATAGGCGGATCCGCAAATGACGAGGCTGAAACCGAGCGCCACCTTTATCGGCGGGCGCACCGGGATGTTGGCGAGCAACACACAGGTCAGTACCGGTGCGAGATAGGGGGGATTCCACTTCATGAGTTCCGCGACCACGAACGCCAGCGTGACGCCAAACGCGAATCGCAGCACCGTGTGGCTGTGGGGAGTGTCCATGGCCTCAGTAGAGGTAGCTCAGCCAGGAGACGATGCGCAACCACAGTCGGCCAATCGGATTCAGCAGCCATGAATTCGGATTCGTCAGGATCAGCACGTTGGCCTGCGCGCCATTACGCAGCGGCAGATCGCCGAGCGCATTGCTGGCTTCCTCCTTGAGCGCGATGCGTACCGGGAAACGTTGCGGATCGCGCAGCCAGCCCTGCTGCGACTGAACCTCGGGCAGGGTTCCCGCCGGCGCTTCGCTGTTGCCGTTGGTCACGCCCCAGCCGACGCTGTCGACCTGGCCGTCGAACACGGTGCCGGGCAGCAGGTCGAAGGTCACGCGCACCGCGTTGCCGGGCGCCACCCTCGCGAGCTGGTTCTCGCGTAGATAGGCGGTGAGCCACACGCTGTTGCCTTCGATGAAGCTCATCACCGCCTGGCCGCGATTGGCGTACTGGCCTTTCGAAAGACGCAAGTTGGTGATCATGCCGTCGGCGGGTGCGAGCACCGTGGTATTGGTGAAGTCGAGGCGCGCCTGCGCGAGTGCGGCCCTGGCCTGCTGCAGCTGCGGGTTCGCGTCGCCTGCGGGTCCCAGCTTCTGCTTCGCGCTTTCCAGTTCCGCCTGCGCGCGTGCGAGGTCGGAAGTGGCGCGGTCGATTTCGGAACGCGCGCGAATCGAATCCGTTTCCGACAATGCCTTTTCCCTGGTCAGGTCGAAGACGATGCCGCCGAGTTTCTTGCTGGTCGCCAGCTCGGTGCGCTGCTTGGCGAGCGCGGCCTGTGACGAGCGTACCTGCTCGCTCGAAACCTTGAGGTTCTGCTGCACGAGCGCGAGGTTGGCTTCCGCGGCCCGCAACGCGATTTCGAACGGCTCCGGGTCGATGCGATACAGAAGCTGGCCCTTCTTCACGCGTTCATTGTCGTGAATGGCGACTTCGATGACCTGGCCGCTGACCTGCGGCGCGATCTGTACCAGCAGGACTTCGATATTCGACTGCGAGGTGTAGGGCGTCACGCGATCCGACACCACGTGATAGACGAAAAGCACCAGCAGCGTGATGAGCACGGCCTTGGTGATGGTTTTCACCGGATCCTTCTTCTTCGGTGGATCAGCCGGCGGCGCAGGGGGCGCTTCGCTCTCGGGCTTCGGGGTGTCGACCTTGTTGTCCATGCTTTGCCTTCGAAGAGTGGCCTTCAGGGAAAGACTTTCGGTTCCTGCGTCAGGTCGACGCGAGGCTGCGTCGAAACGGCGGCAGCGTCGATGACCCAGCCGCCGCCCATCGACTTGTAGATATCGACCAGCGCGAAGTAGGTGTTGCCCTTCGCCACCGTGTAGTCGAGTTCGGCGGCGAACAGGCCGCGTTCCGCATCGAGCACCTCGATGTAGCCCGAATATCCATTGTCGTAACGCAGGTTCGCGAGGCGAGCGTATTCGCGCATGGCCTCGACGCGCTCCAGCTGCGCCGCCAGCGCTTCGCGCGTTTTCACGCTGGCGATCAACGCGTTCTCGACGTCCGCGAACGC
Source organism: Steroidobacteraceae bacterium (assembly GCA_035765415.1). Taxonomy (GTDB): domain Bacteria; phylum Pseudomonadota; class Gammaproteobacteria; order Steroidobacterales; family Steroidobacteraceae; genus CADEED01. The sequence goes on from DASTXR010000049.1 coordinate 25,661, forward strand.
CGTGCGGATTGCACGTTGATAATTCAGCAGCGACTGCTGCTGCCGCGCCTCGGAGGCTCTCACCTGGCCCGCGATGGCGCCGCCGGTGAAGATCGGCGCCACGGCGCCCGCGCCGTAGCTATAGAGCTCGAAGGGCTTCTTGAAGAGGTTATCGAATGAAGTGCTCAGCGTGCCGTAGAGCCCGGTCAGCGAAATGCTTGGGTAGTACTGCGCCTTCGCCGCGCCGATCCGCGCATTGGCGGCGATGAGATTGAATTCGGCCTGCTTGATGTCCGGCCGACGCTCGAGGATTTCCGAGGGCAGGCCGGCAGGCACTTCGGGCAACCCGAGCTCGCCAATCTTCCGGGTACGCGGGATCGGTCCCGGATTACGTCCGAGCAACACGGCCAGCGTATTTTCGATCTGTACCTGCGCCTGCTCGAGTGGCGGAATCGTCGCCTTGGTCACGGCGTATTCCGAACGGGACTGCGACAGCTCGAACTCCGAGGTCGCGCCGCGACGGTTGCGCGCGATGAAGATGTTCATCGCCTTTTCGCGGCTGACCAGCGTTCGTCTCGCGATGTCGAGCTGCGCATCGACGCCGAGCAGCGTGATGTACGTGGAGGCCACCGCCGAGACGAGTGTGAGCACCGCGAAACGACGGCCTTCCTCGCTGGCGAGCAGGTCCGCGCGACTGGCCTCCGTCAGCCTGCGCAGCCGGCCGAAGAGGTCGATTTCCCAGGAAGCGAAAGCGTCGATGCGAACGGTGTCCACGGCAGCATCAGGCGGCGTACGCGCGGTGCCGACGGCCGCTTCGGCGCCGACCTGCGGAAACTTGCCGGAGCGCGCGACGCCGTAGTTGCCGTAGAGCTCTTCGACGCGCGCCGCCGCAATGCGCACGTCGAAGTTGTCCGAGAGAGCTACGCGGATGAGCTCATCGAGCACCGGGTCCTGAAACTGCTGCCACCACTGTGTATTGGCGAGTTCGTTCGCCTCGGTATCCAGGAATCGATACTTCTCGGGAGCATCGACGTCCGGTCGCTCGTAGTCGGGTCCGACGGTGCAGCCGGCCACGAGACAACACCCGAGCAGTGTTGCCGCCGCAGCGATACGCGACTTGCGGCGGGAGAAAATCAGAATTCTTTCTCCGGTCCCGTGGCGACGCGCAGCTTGTCGACCTGGAAGAACTTCGCCCAGCTGTTGTTCAGCGAGAACAGCAGCGGCTTGCCGATGACCCGGCCGAGCCCGCTCGGCAGGAAGAAGTTGCGCTCGTTGGAGAAGTAGTTGAAGTACTTCTGATAGTCCTCGTCGGCGACGCCGAGGATGTTGCGCGCGGTGAAGCTGCCGGTGAACACCGCCCACGGGATGCCGACGGCGCCGAACACGAAGCGGATGTGCGGCTGGCCGGGCGGCACGGCGATGGTCGGCAGCAGGTCGCGCGTCGCGTCGATCTGTCCCGGCCAGAACTGCATGAACGACAGCTTGTCGAGCTCCGGGAAATGCTCGAGGAACTCGGCGATGATCCTGCGGATGACGCGCGGATTGTTGAACGCGTCCTTCAGGTAGGTAGTGATCGGCGTGCCGCCGCCGAGCAGCAGCCGGTTGTCGGCGGTGAGCCGGAAGTAGGTGTAGACGAGCTTGGAGTCCCAGCACTGCATCTGCTCGCCGCTTGGAAAAAGAACCCGCAGTTCGCGGTCGGTGAGCGGCTCCGTCACGCTGAGGAAGGTCTGCGCGTGAAACACTTCATCGGACAGCGGGCTGATCGAATCGTCGAGCTTGTCCACCGCGATGATGATCTTGTCGGCGGTGACGCTGCCGGCGTGCGTGTAGACGGTGTGATCTTCGAGCCGCTTCATCTCGGTGCTCTCGTAGATCTGCATGCCGTGCTCGATCAGCAGGTTCTTGAATCCCTGCAGGCAGGCCAGCGGGTTGATGCCATACGTGCCGCCGTAGCGGATTCCCGCGGTGAAGCCCTGCGCGCCGAGCACGGTCTTCAACTGGTGTTCGTCGTAGGTCCTCTGGTCGGTGAAGCCGACTTCCTGCCGGCAATGCAATTCCGAATCGACGGCTTCCTTGCCACCCTTGCCGAGCCCGAGGAACAGCGAGTCCTGTTTCAGGAGCCCGCACTGGATGTCGTGTTTCTGGATGGCCGCGACGAGGCGCTCGATGCCGCGCAGGGGCGCATTCCAGATTTCGCCCGCGGCCTTGACGCCGTAGCGGCGCACGAGCTGGTGCAGCTCGAGCTCGCTGTCGGGCGTGAGAAACCCGGCGCTGCGGCCCGAGGAGCTGCCGCCGAGCATGTTCTTGTCGAGCAGCACGACCTTGTGGCCCGATTTCAGGAATTCGATGGCGGCCGCGACTCCCGCGAAACCCGCGCCGACGATGACCACGTCGCACTTGATGTCCTGGGTGAGCGGCGGGCAATGCTTGTACTGGTTCACCAGCAGGGTGGTGATCCACCAGTTCTGATTCACGAGGCGTTCTTTTTTGGCCACTGTGCACCCGCCGTGTCGGCTCTAGTTAGTCATCTCTCGGGCGGCGAGCCACTGTCGTGCCTCGGCGATCTGCCCCGGCTCGAAGTATTCGATGGGAAACGCGCGCAGGCCCTGGGCGGTGAACAGCAGCGTCAGCTCTTCCCACCGGCGTTCACCGACGATCGCCATACGCTCGACGCTGGCGTCGTGGTCCGTGAACGAAAAATCGTTCCAGGTGCCGCCGCGCTCCCAGCCTTCGAAATTCTCCGTCAGCACCAGGATGCGCCACTTGCCGCCGGCGCTGATCAGGCCTGCCGCCGCCGACTGCATGCCGGCCAGTTCCGCCTGGGTGAGCGTGCCGCTCACTTTCATCGTCAGCACATGTCCGGACACGTTGGCGATTTCGGCGCTCATGGGACGAGGATCCTCGGCGTTGCGCATAGATAGGCCGCCGCGAAGGAGCGCGCGCCCGCCTGATCGCTGCTGCAGCAATATCGAACCCAAGGCCGGCCCGCGGGAATGAGACCTTGGTCCCATGATCCGGGGAGAGCCATCCGGTATCAAATCACCTAATAAATACCTGGGGCGCGTAATGCACGATGGACCATCGCAGGATCTGACGCGAACGACTCTGGGCGTGCTCATCATCGGCGTGCTGCTGGTGGCCAGCCTGTGGACGATGCAGGCCTTCATCGGGCCCTTGGTGTGGGCCACGGCTATTGTCGTAGCCACCTGGCCGCTGCTCCTGTGGGTGCAGCGTCACGTCGGCGGCAGTCGCGCATGGGCGACGACCGTCATGACGCTCGTCATGTTGCTGATCTTCGTCGTGCCGTTCTGGGCGGCGCTCGGCGCGATGCTGGACGCATCAGTCGATGGCGTCGAAATCGTTCGTTCGTATCTCAAGACCGGGCTGGGCCCGCCGCCGTCGTGGATCGAGAAGATACCTTTCGGGGGCGAGCGGCTCACCGCCAAGTGGCTGGAATTGTCCGCCGGCGGGCCGGAGCAGTTCGCCGAAACGATCCGGCCGTACGTCAAGTCCGTGGCGGCGTGGCTGCTCGCAGTCACCGGCGGTTTCGGCGGCCTGCTCGGACACTTCCTGCTGACGGTGATCATCGCGGCAATTCTCTATGCGCAAGGCGAGACAGCCGCGCGCGGTGTGCGGGCGTTCGCGACCCGCCTCGCGGGCGAGCGCGGCGATGCAGCCGTGATCCTTGCCGGGCAATCGGTGCAGAGCGTGGCGCTCGGTGTCGTCGTGACCGCGCTCGTACAGACCACGCTCGTCGGGCTCGGGTTCTTCGTGGCCGGCATCCCGCACCCGGGTCTGCTGACCGCGATCGTGTTCGTGCTCTGCATCGCGCAGCTCGGGCCGTTTCCAGTGCTGATTCCGGCAATCATCTGGATGTTCGCGCATGCGAGCGGTGTCTGGGCCACGGTATTCCTGATCTACAGCATCCCGGTGGGTATCCTCGACAACTTCCTGCGCCCGATCCTCATCAGTCGAGGCGTTGAACTGCCGCTGATCCTCATCATTGCCGGCGTCATCGGCGGGTTGATCGCATTCGGTGTCATCGGCCTGTTCATCGGCCCGGTGATCCTCGCCGTCACGTATTCGTCGCTGGGCGTATGGATCGCCGACAGGCCCACGCCAGCAGCAAAGGGAACCCCATGAGAGATGTAATGCGAGACGTGACGATCGGCCTGGGCCTGCTGGCGCTGCTCAGCGGATGCGTGGTCAATGCGCCGCCCGTCGCCGAGCGGACTCCCGATGGTCTCGTTCGCGTGCCGTCCGCGCAGGCGGACACGGTCTACCGCGCGCCGGGTGCGTCACTGGGATCCTATCGCCGTGTGATGCTCGATCCCGTGGACCTCGCGTTCAAGCTCGACTGGCAGCAGAAGAATCCGGATGTAACCGCCAGCGACGTCACCCGCATCCGCTCGCAGGGCATCGCGATCTTCAACGAGATCTTCTCGAGCGCGCTCACGTTGCAGCACGGTTATCCCATCACGACGCAGCCCGCGCCGGATGTGCTGCGTATCTCCGCGTCGATCACTGAGCTGGACGTTTCGGCGGCGCCGGGCACCGCGGGTTCGCAGCGCATGTTCATCGTCTCGCCGAGCGACCTGACTCTCACGCTGGAATTGCGCGATTCACAAAGCGGTGCGTTGCTGGCCCGCGCGATCGACAAGGAGAAAGGCCGCACGTTCGGCAATCTCAAGGTCGAAGGCTCCGTCGAGAATTCCGCCGAGGCGCGGCGGGCGCTGGAGATGTGGGCGGGCCTGTTGCGTGCCGCTCTCGACAACGCCCGCGGCACTCCGCAGGTGCCATGATCATTTACTGCAGAAGGAAGCTGAAAATGAAACGTTCGATTGTCTTCGCGCTCCTCGGGATTGTCGCCTCGGTCGGTTGCGCGGCGAAGGAACCATTTCTGAAGAAGGAATCGCTGGAGGTCTCGGCGAAGGTGGTGGCAATCGACACCGAAAATCGCCTGCTGTCGATCAACGGCCCGGGCGGCACGTCGACCATCCTGTGTGGGCCGGAGATCGTCAACTTCCCGCAGATAAAAGTGGGCGATGACGTGAAGGTGGTCTACACCGCGGCCCTCGCGGCGGCGATCACCAAGAGCAAGGCCCACCCGGTCACCACGGTCGACACCCAGTCCGGTACCGCGCCCGAAGGTTCGAAGCCCGCGGCCATGGTGGGCGCGACGGTCGCGACCACGGTGCAGATCGAGTCCGTGGACACTTCTTTTGACACGGTGACGTTCAAGCGGCCGGACGGTTTCTCGCGAACCATCGCGGTGGAATCGCCCGAAGGAAAGAAATTCATCCGCACGCTGAAGAAGGGCGACAAGGTGGATGTCGCATACACCGAGGCGCTGGCGATCTCGGTGGAACCAGCCAGGTAGACAGGAGATCAGGTCGATCGCCCCGGCGAGTCAGCGGGGCGATCGATGACTTGTAAGGCTCAGTCTTTCGAGCCGCCGTACGAGCTCTTGGCGCGATGCGCCTTGCCACCCTTGTAAGAGCCCTTGGCGCCCGCGGCCTTGCCGACGTATTTCTTCTTGAAGCCTTCGGGTTTCTTGTCGCGTGAAGCGAAGCCTGGCTTCGACGCAAACGTGGAGAACCGCGCCGGCTTGCTGCCTTCGAACGTGGGACGTTCGCCGCCTTCTGACGGCGCCGGGCTGTCATCGCGCTTGAAGCGCGGTGAGCCGGCGTAGCTGCGCGGCGGGCCCGAGTAGTTGCGCGACTCGGAACGACGGCTCGCGTGCGGACGTGGCTCGCCGGCCTTGTCGAAGCGATTGCCGCCGCCGATGTAGGGCTTCTTCTCGCCGCTCGATTTGTCGTAGCGCTTGCCACCGCCGCCACCGGCGTAGGGGCGGCGGCCGCCCCGATCTTCAGAAGACGAGGCCTCGGCCATGCGATCGGGGCGACGCGACTGGCCACTGAACTTGGGTTTGTCGGGCTTCGAATCCACGCGCTGGATGCGGATGGCTTCGCCGCGAACGCGAACGTCCTGCAGGCTGGCCATCATCTCGTCGGGCAGGCCGGGCAGATCCACGTAGCTGTGGTCTTCGCGGATGTCGATGTGGCCGATGTTCTTGCCTTCGATGCCGGCCTCGTTGGCGATGGCGCCGACGATGTTGCCCGGCAGCACGCCGTGCGCGTGGCCCACTTCGATGCGGTAGGTCTGCGTCGGCACCGAGCCGTCGATGCGCGGCGGAGCCTTCTGCTGTTCGGACTCAGGCTTGGCCGCCAGGAACAGCGGCGTGGAACCCTGCACCATGCTCGCGAGCGCAGCGGCAATTTCGATGGCGGGGATGTCGCCCTCGGATTGCACCTGCTCGAGCATGCTCTGGAATTCCTTGCCCGCACCGCTCATGACTGCCGCAGTGATCTTTTCCTTGAACTTCACCACGCGCAGCTCGTTGACGTCGGCCACGCTCGGCATCTTCATCTCTTCGAGCTGCTGCTTGGTCACGCGTTCGATGACGCGCAGCATGTTCCGCTCGCGCGGGCTCACGAACAGGATGGCATCACCCGTGCGGCCGGCGCGGCCCGTGCGGCCGATGCGGTGCACGTAGGTTTCGGAGTCGTAAGGGATGTCGTAGTTGAGCACGTGCGAGATGCGTTCGACGTCGAGGCCGCGCGCCGCCACGTCGGTGGCGATGAGGATGTCGATCTTGCCGTTCTTCAACTGCGTGACCATCTGCTCACGCTGACGCTGTTCCATGTCGCCGTTCAACGCGGAGGCCGCGAAGCCGCGCGCTTCGAGGCGCTGCGCGAGATCGACGGTTTCGATCTTGGTGCGCACGAACACGAGCATGGCGTCGAAGCGCTCGGATTCGAGCACGCGCGTGAGCGCGTCGAGCTTGTGCAGGCCGCTGACCATCCAGTAGCGCTGGCGGATCTTCGGTGCAGCTTCGCCACGCGACTGCACGCTGATCTCGCGCGGGTCGCGCATGTGCGTCTGCGCGATGCGGCGGATGGAATGCGGCAGAGTCGCGGTGAACAGCGCCACCTGCTTGTCTTCCGGCGCCTGCTGGAACAGGAATTCGATGTCGTCGACGAAGCCCATCTGCAGCATCTCGTCGCCTTCGTCGAGCACGAGGAACTTGAGGTGCTCGAGCGAGAGCGCGCCGCTCTTCACGTGGTCCAGCAATCGCCCCGGGGTGCCGACGACGACATGTGCGCCGCGCTTCAGGCCCTTCAACTGCGGGGTGTAGCTCTGGCCGCCGTAGATAGGCAACACGTTGAAGCCCGGCATTTTGGCCGCGTATTTCTGGAAGGCCTCGGCGACCTGGATCGCGAGCTCGCGCGTGGGCGCGAGGATCAGGGCCTGCGTGGCCCGCAGCTCGACATCGATCTTCGAGAGGATGGGCAGCGCGAAGGCCGCCGTCTTGCCCGTGCCGGTCTGTGCCTGGCCGAGCAGATCCGCACCGCCGAGCAGGGCGGGAATGGTCTGCGCCTGGATGGGCGTGGGGGTTTCGTAACCAACGGCCGTCAACGCGGCAACGACGGCTTCACTCAGGCCGAGCTCGGAAAAGCTGGGCAATACGGCAGATTCGGACATTGGGGGACTCATGGTGCCGGGTGAGGGAAGTGGGGAATTTGTGTTGGGCGACACAGCGTTTGCCCACTTTCCTCACCCGGCACCACTTGGCGGGGGGCGGAATGTACGCGAAAAAAAGGGGACTGATCTATTTATTTGTGATACCGGCGGCGCGGCGGCCCGAAACGGTCAATAAACAGATCCGTTCCCTTTAGTTCACTGCGACTGGGCGACGGAGGCCTCGGCTTCCCCACCCTGGACCTCTTTCCAGTCCTGGTCCCAGGAATCCACCTCGTATCGCCGCGTCATCGGGAAACTGGCCGGGCGCAGATATTCGAAGCGCTTGTCATAGTCGAGCTTGGTGCCGTAGCGGGGCTCGGTTTCGAGGATGGTGCCGGCGGTGAGGCTGCCATAGATGAACATGATGGCGGGTTTGGCGTGATCCGTGCCTTCCGTGTAGAAGCGCCGGCGCGCGAACAGCGCCGCGTGCACGTTCAGGTCGCCGGGCCCGGTGACCTCGGTGGAAGCGATGCGGATGTCGCGGCCGGAGATCAGCGCCAGGTAGTCGCGCGACACGACGGTCTGGCGCGGGTCCTTGAGGTAGACGATGTCGTCTTCGATCTCGATGTCGTTCGGCGAGTAGACGGTGAAGATTCCGGACACCGTGCCGCGCACGTAGAGCTTGGCGTCTTTCTCACCGATGAGATATCTCGGCTTTTGCGAAGGCTCGGCGCGCTGCAGGGATCCTTCGCCATTGGCGAGGCGCCACACGTAGCTGCCGTCGGGATTGAAGATGATGCGCGTGTCATCGGCAAACAGCTGGCGATCGTCTTCCTCACCCCCGCTGACCACGTCGGGCATGTCGCGCGGCAGCGTGACGCGATCCGTCTTGGTTTCGGCGCCGCCCTGGAACACGTCCTTGTTGCGGCGGGAATTGAAATTGCCAAAAGTCAGCGTCGAAGCCGCCGTGGTGACCTTGCCAAAGAACTTGGGCTTCACGCCGCCGATGGTGGTTAGGCCGAACTCGGTGTTGCTGTGGAAGCGGCCATCGATCACGTCGTCATGCATCTGGATGTTGGGGTCCCAGTTGTTCACGAGCTGCGTGAAATGGGAGAACGCGAGGCGCTTGAGGCTCAAGCGCGTCTTCATGCGCTTGCCGTCCTTGTCGGTCATGATTTCGGCGATCACCTGTTCGAGCCCGGTGCTGTCGGCGGCCGGCTGGCGCAAGACGCGCGCGGAATACTGCTGGCCATCCTGCTGCCAGCTGATGGTGGTCGCGGTCGTGTTGGTGTCGAGCAGCTTCTGCGCGAGTTGCTGCACGCTGCGCGTGAGCATGACCTGCTCGGGCTGCGGCATCACCTCGGCCGCTCCTTCGGGCGTGGGCTCGGTGACCAGCGGAACTTCGGCGGCGGACGGCGCGGTGGTAGTTAGTACGGCGGCGGCTTCGACGATGGACTCGGGCTCGGCGACCGCGGCCGGCGCCTCGAGCGCTTCCACGTCCGGCACCTGTTCCAGCAGCGGGGTGGCATCCGCCAGCGCCGGCGCATCCAGGGTCTGTCCGCCCGTGCCCGGATTGTCGAGCACTTCCTTGATGGGGTCGGGCGCCGGTTGCGGCAGTGCGGCTTCGGTAAATTCCTGTTCGTTCGGGCCTTCGCGGGTTTCGAGCTGTACCGACAGTTCGGGAACGTCCCTGTCGTCTTCGCCGGATACGTATAACGCGCTGCCGACTCCGAAGAGGATGAGGAGGTGGACGACGGCGGAGATGGTGAGCGCTGTGCTGACGTCGCGATTCGGCTGAAATGCCGTCCAATACTTCGCCGACGCCCGACCTATGGTGAGCGCTGCGTCTCGATACGCGATCGCGTACACGGGCGTGTACACCCGAGACCTCCGAGAAATTCTCCCCTAGGTCCGATCTTGCTCCGTTCGTGCGATCAGGTCACGGACTTTGCGCGGGCTTCGGCGCCGGCTGTGAACTGGGATCACCCGTCGGCGGCGGCGCGCGGTCGACGGCCGCGGGCGGCCCCAGGATCTCGGTGAAAATCGGCTTCAGCGCATCGGCCCAGACCTGGTACGCCCGGGGCGTCAGGTGGAGGCCATCATGAGCCATCCCCTCGCGTAAGTGATTGTCCGGAAACGCCAGCTGCGCATTGATGTTTATGTAACGCACCTTCCTGCCATCGGCGAGCCGCGCGATCTGCGCGTTGGCTTCGTCGATGACGGGCATGACGGCGATGTTGTCGTTGCGTGGCGTGATGCCGGTGATCACCAGCGTGGCGCCTGGGGCGCGCTGCCGGATTTCTCTGACAACAGCCGCCACACCCCGTGCCACTTCGGCGGCGCGTTCGCGGGTATCGCCCAGCGGTGTCGCCCGACCGACGTTGTTAGTCCCGGCCATGAGCACGACGATCTTCGGATTGACGCCGTCGAGTTCGCCATTCTGCAGCCGCCACAACATGTGCTGCGTCTTGTCGGCTCCCCAGCCGAAGTCCGCGGCGTTCCAGCCATGGAAATTCGCGCGCCAGTTGGCCAGCAGGTCCTGGTACTGGGCATCGGTCGCGCCCCAGCGCCGCGTGATGGAATCGCCCATGAAGTAGACGTCGATCTGGCCGGCCTTGCGCTTGGCCAGCAATTGTTCGTGCGCGAGTTTCGAGTTCGCATCGGTGCGCGGAGTGGCGACGTCCGACGGCTCGAACGGAGAGCGGCCGGCGACGAGCGCGCTGAGCCACGCCGCGGAGCGCTGGGTCCAGGGCAGCGATTGCGCGGGAGTTGCGAGGTGGTTGTGCGGCGAGTCGATCATCGGCGCCGCTTCCTTGGGTCCCTTGATCTGGTTGAACGCGGCCCAGATGCCGACCGGCGGCGTGGCGGTGTCGATGAAACCCATGGACACCAGCGACGGCACCTTGATGCGCGCGGCGCAATTCGCCGTGTCGAAATACTCGGCGGTCTTCAGCACCTGCGCGTCGTTCACATCCCAGAAGGGATATCCCTCCTTGCGGCCATGGGCGTTGCCGTTGACGTCCGCGCCCGCGGGAACGTTGACGAGCATGGCGGTGACTTTCGGGTGCAGGCCGGCGGCGCACAGGCTTTGCTGGCCGCCCATGCTCGTGCCCATGACCACCAGCGTCCTGCCGTCCCAGTCGGGGCGGCTGGCCAGGTAGTCCACGGCGCGGATGTCGGCCAGGTACATATATAAGAAGTAATTCTTGTCGCGGTTGCGCGTTTCGATGGTGTTGTAGTTCTTGAGGGCTTCGGGCAGCGCGTCGTAGTACGCCTTGGGCTGATCGGGCATCACATCGTGCGGTTCGATGTTCACCGTGAGCCAGCCTTCGGCGGCGCGGTCGGTGACCCATGATTTTTCCAGCGGGTAGGGCGGGCTGGCCCATTGCAGGATGACGAGGCCGGGGTACTTCTTCTTGTTGGTCACGTCGTGCGGCCTGGCCACCTGGCCCCAGACATGTTTGCCTTCGACATGATTCATCTTGAGGATCGCGAAATCGACGCCGTCCTTCTCGCTGGGTTTCACGGTGAGCTCGGGTTTCGCGGGAACCTTGCGCAGCGCCTTGATCTTCGCGGCCCAGAACGCGTCGAAATCCGCGGGCGCCGGGATGGCGGGAGCGATTTTCTCGGGCGCCACGGCAGCGCCCAGCGCTTTCGGTTTCGCGCCCGGCGTGTTCTCGGTGATCTCGACGTACACCATGCCGGGTTCATCGAGTTTCGCCTCGATGCGCGAGGGTTTGCCGGGCGTGAGCGTGCCGCGGCCGATTTCCGCGAGGTTGTTCTTGCGGATCACGTAGCTCACCGTGGGCGAGCTCCACGGCAGCGTGACATTCCAGCCCGCGGTTTCGCCGAGCGCGTAGATGCCCGCGGATTGATATGGCACATAGGCCGGTCCCGCCGACTCGTCGGCGAACGCGTGCGCACAAAGAAACATTGCCGCGAATAGCGGCGCGCGTGTGAGTCTCATGGTCCCCCTCGTTCGGAATCAGGCGCTGATGGGCGATGTCGCGATCGTCTGTGCCTTGAGCACCAGCTCCGCCGCGAGCAGGGCCTGATCCTGGTCCTGCGCGACCTGGGTGCGGTTGACGATGTCGGCGACGAACTGCGGGCCGAATGGCAGCTGCACGTCCTTGCAATCGATGTAACGCGCCTGCTTCTTGTCGACGATGTACAGGTGGTTGCCGCCGGTCATGGCGGACGCCACGTTGATGTACTTGCGCAGCTCGATGTAACCCTCGGTGCCGAGCACGAACAGGCGTCCGTCACCCCAGGTGGCGAGGCCATCGGGTGTGTACCAGTCCACGCGCACGTAACCCGTGCCGCCATTGCCCGACATCGTCATGTCGCCGAAGTCCTCGAACTTCGGGTACTGCGGATACGCGACGTTGCCGGTCTGCGCCGCGATGACCTTGGCCTTGGTGCTGTTCGTGTAATAGAGGAACTGATCGGCCTGGTGCGAGCCGATGTCGCAGAGGATGCCGCCGTATCGGGCCTTGTCGAAGAACCAGGCGGGACGGTTCGGCGCGTTCATGCGATGCGGCGCGAGGTTCACGGTCTGCACCACGCGGCCGATGGCGCCTTGTTTGATGAGCTCGCCGGCATGCACGGCGGAGCGAACTTCCAGGCGCTCGGAATACATGATGGCGAACTTGCGCCCGGTTTCCTTCACGGCCTTGCGTACGTCGGCGAGCTGCTTGAGCGTGGTGATGCCGGGTTTGTCGGCCAGGTAATCCTTGCCGGCTTTCATGACGCGGACGCCGAGCGGCGCGCGCAGATCGGGAATGGGCGCGCCGGCGACGAGCTGGATGCTCTTGTCGTTGAGGATCTCGTCTTCGCTCGCGAGCTTCACGCCCGGGTATTTCTTGTTGAAGTCGGCGATCTGCGCGGGGTCGGTGGCGTGGAACGCGACGAGTGTGCCGCCGCCGCGCTGGATCGCGGCGATCATGCCAAAGATATGCGCGTGGTCGAGGCCGATGGCGGCGAACTTGATGGAATGCGTGGGCTTGATCTCGGGCTGCGCGGTGTTGGCCGGGTCGAGCGTGTTGGCGCCCGAGCTCTGGCCGAAGGCCGCCGGCGCGATGGCCGAAAACATGCCGGCGAGGCCGGCCTTGTGCAGAAACTCGCGTCGATCTTTGCCGCTCATGCCGGAAGCCCCCATCGTTTTGCGCGGCCGCAAAGATACCGCGTCCCCGAAATGGGGACACTCCCCATTTCGTAGCAAAAGGGGCCGCACCTGGATGAGGCGCGTCCCCTTTTGCTAGCAAATCGAGAATGTCCCCATTAGCCCTTCCTGGTGAGGCGCCAGATCGTGATGCCGGCGAACACCACGGTGAATCCGAGCATGGAGCCGATCGCCATCGGCAACGATTCGTACTGGGACCCGGTGACGTTCGCGAGGTGCATCGCGAACTGCTTGACGTGGAAGTGCGGCCAGATCGGCGTCTGCCAGTACATGGACGCGGGCATCGGGAAGAACATGCCCGAGAGGTAACATCCCGGTAGATAGATGAGATTGGCGTACGCGGGCGCAGCCGTGCCACTCGCCAGCGAACCGATCATGAGCCCCATGGCGCAGAACGGAATCGTGCCCACCATGATCGCGGCGCTGAACGCGGCCATCTGGCCGGCGCCGAGCGACACCTTGCCGGTGGCGAGCGCCAGGATGACGATGGGCGCGTACGCGAGCACCGCGAGCACCAGTCCGCTGGCGATTTTCGCGACCACCCACGCCGCGGGCGGCGCCGGCTGCGCACGCTTGAGGCGCAACAGGCCCATGTCGCGTTCCAGCGCGAGCGTGACGCCGGTGCCGAACAGCGCCGGCATGGTCACTGCCATGATCGAAAAGGCGGTGAACAGGAAGATGCCGAGGTTCGCATCCTTGTCGATCGCCTCGCCGGCGATGAGCAGCGCGAACAGCGCGTACAACGCACACGGCAGCACCAGCACCGGGATCGCAACGCCCGGGTTGCGGATCATGCGCGTGAGCTCGTACTGCGTTTCCGTGAGGTACGCGCCCAGTGTGCGGCCCCGGCCTGCGGATCCAACGGCGATCGATTCAAGAGCCAGCGCGTTCATGCAGCCTCCCGTGTGAGTTCAGTGAATGCTTCGTTGAGCCCGGCCTGCCGCACCTCGAGACGCTTGAGCGCCGGGTCGGCGGCGAGGAGTTGCCGCACCACGCCCTCGGCGTCCGTGGCCGTGATGTTCAGGCGTTCCTGCGTCCGCTGCGCCTCGACGACGCCGGGCCAGGTCCTTACCTCCGCGATCGAAAGCCGCGATTCGCAGCTGATTTGCCGGCACGCCACCAGCGCGCGCATGTCATCGACGCTTCCGCTGGCAATGACCTTGCCCCGGGTGATGACGGCGATACGGTCGGCGAGCGCCTCGGCTTCTTCCAGGTAGTGCGTGGTCAACACGACGGAGCAGCCGTCGGCGAGCATCCGGCGCACGCTGGCCCAGAGCGCCTCGCGCGCCTGCACGTCGAGCCCGACCGTGGGCTCATCGAGGAACAGGACCTTCGGCCGTCCGCAGATCGCAACCGCGAATTGCGCCTGGCGCTTCTGTCCACCGGAGAGTTTGCCGTAGGGGCGATTGGCGAGTTGTTCGATGCCTGCGCGCCGCAACGTGTCTTCGACGCTCATCGGGTCGTCGTAGTAGCTGGCGGCGAGCCGCACGAGCTCGCGCACCTTGAGCTCCTTGGGAAGCTCGACGTCCTGCATCATCACGCCGAGCCCGCGACGGTGGGCAATGTCCTGCGGCTCGCCGCCTAGCAGCGTCACGGTGCCCGCATCGGGTTCGATGAGTCCCAGCCACAGCGAGATCGCCGTGGACTTGCCGGCGCCATTGGGCCCGAGCACCGCCAGCAATTCGCCGCGCCGCACTTCAATGTCGATCGAGTTGAGCGCGGTCACGGCGCCGTATTTCTTGGTGATGCCGCGCAACTGGGCGACCGGGCCGCCGTTGACGGTATCGGCGGGCGGCGGTGCGGCCGGCGACGGCGAGGAACCCGGCGGCTGGGGCTTGCGCGGATGTTTGCGGCCGTTGAGCAGCTGGCCGATGAACGTGGGGCGCACCAGGTAGTGATAACTCAGGAAAAGCACCGCGAAACTCACCACCAGGATCGACGGATACTTCACCGCCCAGTTGAGCGGCCAGTGGCTGACCCAGATCTGCAGCGCAACCACCACCGGCAGGTGTGCGAGGTAGATCCAGTACGACGCGTCGGCAATGTAACGGCGCGTGGCGCTGTAGTTAGAGAGGAAGCGTAATGCGGCGCCGGTGAGCCCGAGCACCCAGCCCCACAATGCCACGCCGAATACCAGCGCGTAGACCGTCTTGGTCAAGCCAGGCTGCGCGACGGGCTGCGCATGCATGGAGTGCAGCAGCCAGCCGGTGGCGGCGATCGCGATGCCGAGATTCGCAAACCAGCGCTGCGTGATGGCTGCGAGCGCATCTTTCGAGCGATGCACCAGCCAGCCGAACCCGAATGCGGTGCCGAAACCCACCGACGCCGGCACCTGCGGAATCAGTGTCATGTCCGGGGTGGGGATGCCCATCCAGTAGAACCATTGGGGCAGCGACATCAGCGCCGCGGCGAGCGGGAGGCCGAGCGTGAACGTGCCCGCCATCGTGCGAATCGATCCGCTCACTGCCTGGTCGACGAAGCAGCGCAGTTTCTGCGCGGGATCCAGGCGGGCGACGAGAGCACGGATCGCGACGACTGCCACGTAGATGAGCAGCAACTGGTAGAGGAACCACAGGTGCCCCAGCGGGAAGAAGTCCGCGGGCATCTCGGGCATGGGCGGCATCTTGCCGCCGAAGACCTTGGTGATGCCCGTCATCCAGAGAAAGGAGACGATGGGCCCCAGGACGATCAATCCGGCGACCAGCGGAATGAAGATGCGCTTCAGGCGGTTCGCCCAGAACGAGCGGGCCCCGAGTTTCTGGTACAGCAGCCGTCCGAAGTAGCCCGCGATGAAGAAGAAGAGCGACATGCGGAAGATGTGCGAGACGAACGCCGCGTCGCTCAGCACCGCGTTGGTCGAGCTGTCTATCGCGAACCACATCCCGGGCGGCACGCCGGGCAGGAACGACAGGGCGGCGTGGAAGGCCACGCCCAACAAGAGAGCGAAGCCGCGCACCGCATCGAGCGCGTGCAGCCGGTTTTCGGAAGTGTTCGGGTTGTTCATTGTCATTTCCGTATGAAGGTTGTTCGGTCAGGCGAAGTCGCGGCGGCGCGCCGCCACGAGGTAAGGCAGGGACAGCGTGATGACGAGTGTTGCGAGCTCGGCGGCGAGCACGATCCAGAAAGTCGAGTTCCACACCGGCGCCGGCCCGTGCAGGTGGTCGTTGAGCGACGGCAGCGCGCCGACCATGAATATGAACAGCGTGATGTTCATGTTGGTGACGATGATCAGGACGGTGATCAGGCCTTCGGAGGCGGTGTGCAACGCCCCGCACAGGACCACCGAGTAGTTGGCCAGGAAGAATCCGCACAACAACACGGCGAACGGCAGCAGGCCGTCGGGCAGGTTGGGCATGACCGCGACGAGCGTGACCGCGCCGGCACTGAGGATGGTCCAGGGCACGAGATAACACAGCATCAGGCCGATGACCTTGATGCGCACATAGTCGCCGTGCGAAAGCGGCAGGCTCAGCACGAACTGCAGCGTGCGTTCCTTGCGTTCGTTGCCGATCGAGAGCATGGCCAGCACGACGCCGAAGGCCACGAGGGTGGTCAGCCAGGTCAGCATGCCGATGTTGAAACGTATCTTGCCTTCGGCGGCGATCAGCAGTGACACGAGACCTGCGATTGTGGACCCGATGATGAGCCAGCGGTTCAGGTAGAAGTCTTTGGCGATGAGTTTGCGTGCAAGCATGTTCATTGGCCGCGCAGCTCCCGGTGATACATGACGTTCGCGACGAAAATCTCCTCGAGGCTCATGCGCTGTACCTGTCGAACGCGCTGGCCGAGGAACGAGAGCAGATCGTCGGAGAAACGGTTGGTGGTGAGCGTCACGAACTGCCCGTCGACGACGCGGCTGACGACATGCGGCAGGTCCGGCAGCGTCGATCCCGCGGGCAGCTGCAGCTGGATCCGGCGCCAGCGTTCGAGGAAATCGTCCTTGTCGCTGCTGTCGACCATGCGGCCGCGATCGATGAACGTGATGCGATCGGAGATGCGCTCCACGTCCACGGTGTTGTGCGAGGAGAACAGGATGGAGCGGCCCTCGTCGCGCAACACGTCCGTGAACTCGCTGAGCAGCTCGTGGCGGGCCACCGGGTCGAGGCCGGAGGTGGGCTCATCGAGGATCAGCAGGCGAGGGCGGCGGGCGAGCGCGAGCAGCACCACGGCCTTCACGTGTTCACCGCTCGACAGGCCGCTCACGTTCTGCTCGGGCCGCAGGTTGAAACGCCTGACCAGCGCCTTCGCGTACTGCGCGTCCCATTCCGGGTAGATAGAGGCCACGAAATTCATGTGCCAGCCGAACGTCGCGTGACCGAACAGCCGCATGTCGTCGGATACGAACCCGATGTCGCGCTTGGCCAGCGTCTGGGCCGCGGGCATGGCGTGGCCGAGCACGCGGATCTCGCCCGCATCGGGCGCGAGCAGGCCGGTCAGCAGGCGAATCGTCGTGCTCTTGCCGGCGCCGTTCGGGCCGACGAAACCCATGATCTGTCCGGGTTCCAGGTCCAGCGACAGGTCTTCGAGCGTAAAGAAGCGGAATCCCTTTCGGACATTGCGCATCTCGATGTGTTTGGTCTGGGTCATTTCCTGTCCACGTTGCGGATGGCGCGGCGCAGGCGCGTCGCGAGTTCTTCTTCGGAGAGGCCGAGCTGCTGGCCGATGCCGGCAGCCGCGGCCAGGTGCTCGTCGAGTTTTTCTTCCTGCAGCTCGCCGGCGAGGCCGTTGACCTCGGCCACGAACGAGCCTTTGCCATGGCGCGTGACGATCACGCCCTCGTTTTCGAGGTCGAGGTAGGCGCGCTTGATGGTGATGACGCTGACGCTCAAGGCGGCTGCAAGTGCCCGGATTGACGGCAGTTCTTTGCCCGCCGGCCAGTCGCCGGCGGCGATGCGCGCGCGGATCTGCTCCATGATCTGCAGGTACATGGGGCGGGCGTCGGTCTGGGAGATGTTTATGCCGCTGTACATACTGTGTATACAGTGTATACTCAGTTCCGAATCGAATACCAGCCCCATCGTGAAATATTCTTGCGGGGCCACCTCGGTAGTTAGGCTGTGCGCCGCTGCGGTCACGGCGGCCGCGCATCGAGCCGGGTTAGCATGCGTCCATGACACACACACTGCTAACCTACCGCGGCACCGTGCACTCCTGGCACTGCGACCACATGGGCCACATGAACGTCATGTGGTACGTGGGCAAGTTCGACGAGGCCACGTGGAATCTCGCGGCGATGATGGGCATGACGGGCCCGTACCTGAAGGACGCGAAGCGTGGCATGGCCGCCGTGGATCAGCGCATCGCCTATCGGCGCGAAGCGCTGCCCGGAGACGTGGTCACCATACGTTCGGCCATCATCGAACTGCGCGAGAAGAGCATGCGCTTCGTGCACGAGATGCGACGCGGGGATCTCGGCGATCTGCTCGCCACCATGGTGGTGACCGGCGTGCACATCGATGCAGTCGGGCGCAGGGCGACGGCATTTGCCAAACCCATACACGCGAAGGCGGAGGAGATGAAGGCTCCCGATGCCACGCTCTGGGACACCTGGCCTCCCGCGCAGGCCTACCTGGAGTAGCCAGCAGCCAAAAAAACCGCGGCGCACGTTCATGCGCCGCGGTGGTGAGGGCAGCGGGGCCTCGTGGCCCCGCCCGAAGCTTCAATATTTCCAGCGAACGCCGAGCGAGTACGAGCGGCTGATCAGCGTCGTGCCAAAGTTCGAGACGGTCGGGTTGCCGGCATCCGCGAACTTGTAATACGACTGCTGCAGGTCCTGCATGAGATTCACGGCATCGAACGAGACCGAGAGGTTGTCGTTGAAGTCGTAGTTGAGCTGCAGGTCGAGGCTCTTTTCCGGCAGGCGCCACTGGCCGATCGGATTCGCGAAGAGACGTGCCTCGTTGGCGCTCAGGAAATCCTCGCGCCACACATAGGACAGGCGGCCGCCGAACCCCGAGTGGTCGTACGCCAGAGTGACGTTGTACGACGTGTCGGAAACGCCGAAGAAACTCGAGGTTTCCTGGCCGATGATCTCACCCGCGGAATTCGTCAACGGGATGTTCTGCTCGGAGTCGAGCTGCGTGTAGCTGCCCTGCAATCCCAGGCCGTTGAACGCGCCCGGCAGGGTGGGGAACCACAGGAAGCCGAGTTCGAGACCCTTGAGCTCGCCATCTGAAGCGTTGACCGGCTGCGTCACCACGAACTGGTCGGTGTTGAGACCAGTGTTCGGAATGGTGATGCGGCGGGTCAGCGGCACCACCAAGCCGTCGATATCGCGCTCGAACAGTGTGCCGAAGATGGCGCTGTCTTCCGCGAAATACCACTCGACCGTCAGGTCCATGTTCTTCGACTTGGTGGCCTCGAGATCCGGGTTGCCGCCGGTGCCCGTGCCGTAGCCCACATTGGTGAGATCCTGCGTGAGCGCGAAGTTGGGGTTGAGCGCCGTGAAGTCCGGACGACGCAGCGTTTCGCCGTAGTTGAAGCGAACGTTGACCTCCGGCGTAACCGCGTAACGCAACGTCAGCGACGGCATCAGGTCGTCGACCGACGCGCTGTCGTCCGCAGCGACGAGCGAGATCACGTCCGTGAACACCATGTCGGTGTCGACCTTGACGAAGCGCACACCCACCTGCGCGTCGAATTTCTCGCCGAACTTCATGTCCGCCTGGAGATAAGCGGCTGAAGTAGTCTCGTTGACGTCGAAGGATTCGATCAGCGTCGGGTCCGCGGTCTCCACACCATAGATGGCACGCAGATCATCGCGGTGATCGTTCATGTAGAAGCCGTTCGCCACGAGCCAGGTCGTCGGCACGTCCGCTTCTCCGTCCATGAAGCTGTCATTCACGTAATAGAACGCCGGATCGATGGTCGAAAACGACGGAAATCCGATCGTTGCCGGTGCGACCGGGCGGGGACTCGCATTCTTGGAGTTGCGATCGTCGTAGCGCACACCGAATTTCAGCTGCTTGAACCAGCCGGCATCCGAATCGCCAGCGAAGTCGTAGTCGCCGTCGAGCTGGAACGTGGCGGCGTCGCCGTCCTGCTTGCCGCGGTTCTGAAAGAGCTCGGCCGCGAGCCAGTTATTCGGGTCGAGCATGGCCGCGTCATCGTTGAAGTGCCACGACGGAATTCCATCACCCGCGTTGAAGTCCAGCGAGAGCGACGGGATGAGCATGCCGTTGTTGGTGCGCATGGCGATGAAGTTGGTCTCGAACGAGCTGTCCTGGAAGGACACATCCGCTTTCAGCGTGAGCTTGTCGCCGACGCTCCATTTGCCGGCCAGTGCATAGACCCAGGTATCGGTCCACTCGTCGATCGCGTCGCCGCTCTGGAAACGGCCAGGTTCTCCGACCGTGCGGGTCTTGATGACGTTGGTGTCAGGGTACAGCGTGAACGTGGAAGCGGGATTGGGTCCAAGCGCCCACCACGCGTCGGCAAACGTGAAGTGCAGGTTGTTGAAGATCTCGTGGCGATAACCCTGGTAGAAAGTCTCGAACGTGTACTCCGAGGTGTCGTTCGGCGCGAACTGCAGCGCGACGGTCGCCGCCGGACGTTCGCGGTCGCCCTTCGCATCAACCGCGATCAGCGCGTCGCGCGTGAGCAGATAGGGTTGCTGTGTGCCGCCAACGGTCAGCGTGGAGCCCGGAGTCCAGGGCAAGCCGCGATCCAGACCGGCCTGCCACAGCAGCGGCTCGGGAGTTCCCGGGGGCAGGTTGTCAGGCGTGTTGCGGCAACTCGTGTTGAAGATGCGCTCGAGCGGAGTCCAGTTGGGGTTCCCACTGTCGCAGTTGTCTGCCGCCGCACCCAGACCCGTAAGCCCGGCTGGCGTCGCGAACGGCAGCATTGCGCCGGCGATGACCGTCTGGTCGCGCCAGCGCGACTTCGTGTAGCTCACATTGAGTAGCGCGCCGAACCGGCCGTCACCCACGTCCCACTGGTTGCTGACCAGCATGCTCAGGCTGGGGTCGCCGGCGTCGCGCTGCTCCTGCTGCGTGTAGGTCGCGTTGAGCGACATCTGCAGGCCGGGGAGATCGAACGGGCGACGCGTGACCACGTCGATCTGGCCAGCGAGTCCCGTTTCGAGCTGCTCGGAGGAACGAGTCTTGTAGACATCGATCTGGCCGACCAGGTTGGCAGGGATGTCCTGCAGCTGCAGCTGGCGGCCGTTCGACGTAAACATGTTGCGGCCGTTCCACGTGGTCACCGGGTCCGGCAGTCCGCGGATGAAGAGACGCGTGGCTTCGCCTCGACCACGGTCCGAGATCTGAACGCCCGGGACGCGTTGCAATGCTTCGATGACGTTGTTGTCGGGCAGCTTGCCGATGTCTTCGGCGACGATCGACTCGATGACCTGCGGCGACTCACGCTTGTTTTCGAGGCCCTTGGCCAGGGCTTCGCGAACGCCGGTGACGACGACGGTGTCCACTTCCTCGCCTGCGGGCGGGTTGGCGGCAGGTGTCTGCTGCGCAATTGCGGAGACCGAGATTGAAAGCGCCGCCAGTGCGGACGCAGATTTGATCCGATTGATTCCCGCCACGATGTACCCCCTCTGACGGACGACCTGGGCTTAGGGAGAGTCTGTCCGTATATTTATTACTCGGACAAATGCTAGCGGCAGCACAAGCGGCAATGCAATGTCCGCCGTGTCATCGCTCCATGATCAGACGGATATGTATGTCAGGCACTTGGCGGGCCCCCTAATACTCGGACATTTGCCATCGTTGATTAGTGAACTCGCTTTTGTCGATGAAGCGCGACGGTTCACGAGCCGGGCGATATCAAGGGTTTGCGAGCGGATTTGCGTGTCCGCCGGACACCGGCCGTGACCTTGCGACAGCCGCAAACGGCCTTGTCGTCGCGGGTCCCTGCGGGGACAATGCCGCCGCGCTCGGGATAACAGCCTTCTGGGGAAAGCACGGGAATGGCAGTAAAAAAGAAGAGCAGGAAAGACACCAGGAAGATCCCCAAGCCGGCGACTTCGGGCGGCGCGCATCCGCCCCGCAAGTCGCTTCGCCTGCATGGAACCATCGCGCGCGATCTCGGCGTGCTCATCGTGTCGGGGCGTTACCGGCCCGGTCACGTGCTCGACGGCGAAGTCGAAGCGAGCGAACAGCGCAAGGTGTCCCGCACCGCGTATCGCGAGGCCCTGCGAATTCTCGCGGCGAAAGGCCTGGTGCACAGCCGGCCGCGCGTGGGTACGCGCGTGAGCCCGCTCGAGCACTGGCACCTGCTCGATCCTGACGTGCTTTCATGGGCTTTTTCCGGAGAACCCGAAGCGGAAGTGCTGTACGGCCTGTTCGAATTGCGAACCATCGTCGAGCCGGCCGCGGCCGCGCTTGCGGCGACGCGGCGCAATCAGAAACATCTCGACACCATGCGCAAGGCGCTCGACGCGATGACGCTGCACACCTTGAACGTCGAAGAAGGGCGTATCGCCGACAAGGAATTTCATGCCGCGTTGCTGCGCGCCACCGCCAACCCTTTCATCGTGTCGCTCACCAACGGCGTCACGGCGGCGGTGAACGCGCTCACGGAGTTCAAGCAGCGCATCGCGCCGCTCAAGCGCGATCCCGCGCCCGATCACTGGCGTGTCTACGACGCGATCGCCGCGAAAGATCCCGAGGGCGCGCGTGTGGCGATGACCGAGCTCATCCGTCTCGCCATCATGGACACACCGACGAAGCAACGACCCAGGCCCGCCGCGGCCGGACGCGTCATCGGCGATGCGCGCTACCAGACCAGAGGATGATCGCGCGCACGCGGTGCGCGTCTTGCGTGGCGCGGCGTTTCGCCGCTGGCATCAAAATTGTCTGAGTTATGGATGGCTTCGAGGGGGCTCGTGAAAGCTGATCTGAATACTCGTGGTCTGCTCGGGCGTCGCGCGTTCATCGGTGGCTCGGTGACGGTTCTTGCCGGCGCGCGCGGCGCGCTCGCGCAAGACGCGGGCAGCATCAATGAACGCATGCAGGGCGATTTCGTCCCGGTGCACGATCCCTGCATCATCAAACAGGGCGACACCTCTTACTTGTTCTGCACCACGTCCAGGGGCGATGCCGGTGGCTTCGTTGCCTGCCGGCGTTCGCGCGATCTCGTGAACTGGGAAAAGGCGGGTTTTGTGTTCGCGCAGCTTCCTGAGTGGGCGCGCGAGGCCGTGCCGGGCACCAAAGGTATCTGGGCGCCGGACATCTCGTTCTTCAACGGGCGCTACCATCTGTACTACTCGGTATCGACTTTCGGTTCCAACCATTCGGTCATCGGGCTTGCGACCAACAAGACCCTCGATCCCGCCGGGCCCGGGTTCGAATGGGTAGATAGAGGGCCGGTGGTGCAGTCGAGGAAGAACGATGACTTCAACGCCATCGATCCCAACCTGTGCGTGGACCGCGAGGGAAAATGCTGGCTGTCGTGGGGCAGTTTCTGGAGCGGGCTCAAGATGGCGCGCATCGACCCGGCCACCGGCAAGCGGATGGAGGGCGCCCGGAAGTTGCATTCGATCGCGTCGCGACCGGTCGCACGCGGCGAGCCCAGTCCCATCGAAGCGCCGTTCATCATTGCGCGCGGCAACTTCTACTACCTGTTCGCGTCCTTCGACTTTTGCTGCCGCGGAGCCAGGAGCAACTATTTCGTCGTTTGCGGCCGCGCGCGCGAGATCACCGGGCCCTACCTGGACGTGCAGGGACGTTCGCTGCTCGAAGGTGGCGGCAGCATCGTCATCCAGGGCGACGAGCGCTTCAAAGGCACCGGGCACAACGCCGTGCTGCGCGACGGCGAACAAGACTACCTCGTGTATCACGCGTACGACACGCAAGCCGACGGCAAGCCCACGCTGCGGATTTCTCCCATCTACTGGACGCCGGACGAATGGCCGCGCGCACAACTCTAGGAGCAGGAATGAATCGAAGAGCCAGGAAGTGGATCGGCACTGCGTTGCTGGGCGTATGCGCCGTCATCGGCGGTTCCGCAGTCGCGCGGGCCGCGGAGCCCGCGCAGGCGCCGGTGAACGTGTCGGTGACGATTCGCGCCGACCAGCCCGGCCCGACCATCAACCCGAATGTCTACGGGCAATTTGCCGAGCATCTGGGCGCCGGCATCTACGAAGGCGTCTGGGTGGGCGAAAAGTCCCCGATCCCGAACACCAACGGCTATCGCAACGACGTAATAGCCGCGCTCAGGAATCTCAAGGTGCCGGTAGTTCGGTGGCCCGGCGGTTGTTTCGCCGACGAGTACCACTGGCGCGACGGCATCGGCCCGCGCGAGAAACGCCCGGTGAAGGTGAACACGCACTGGGGTGGCGTGCCGGAAACCAACGAATTCGGCACGCATGAATTCTTCGCTTTCGCCGAGATGATCGGCACCAAGGTGTACATCAGCGGCAATGTCGGCTCCGGCAGTCCTCAGGAGATGGCCGACTGGATGGAGTACATGACGTCGAACACGGTGTCGACGCTCGCCAACGAACGCCGCAAGAACGGCCGCGAGCAGCCCTGGGACGTGCATTACTTCGGCATCGGCAACGAGACCTGGGGCTGCGGCGGCAACATGCGCCCCGAGTTCTACGCCGACCTGTTCCGGCAATACGCCACTTACATCAAGGCGCCGCGCGGCAAACGGCCGGTCATCGTCGCGAGCGGCGGCAATGACGAGCACACGCGCTGGGTCGAGGTGCTCACGACGATGGTGGAGCGCGACATGGACGCGATCTCGCATCACTACTACACAACCCCCACGGGCGTGTGGCGGAAGAAGGGCAACTCCATCGGCTTTCCCGAGAGCGAATGGATCTCCACGCTCAAACACACCATGCAGATCGACGACTACATCACCAGCAATGTGAAGTTCCTCGACAAGAACGATCCCAAGGGAAGAGTGGCGTTCTACGTGGACGAGTGGGGCACGTGGTACGACCCGGAGCCGGGCCGCGAGCCGGGATTCCTGTGGCAACACAACACGCTGCGTGACGCGCTGGTGGCGGGCCTCAACTTCAACATCTTCCATCGCCATGCCAGGCGCGTGACGATGACCAACATCGCGCAGATGGTGAACGTGCTGCAGGCCATGATCCTCACCGAAGGCCCGAAGATGGCGCTCACGCCTACCTACCACGTGTTCCAGATGTACATCCCGTTCCAGGGCGCCACCTACCTGCCCACGGAGATCGCCACGACCGATTACAAGCTCGGGAACTACACGGTGCCTTCGGTCAGCGTTTCCGCGGCTCGCGACACCGAGGGTCGGTTGCAGCTGGCGCTCGTGAACCTGGACCCGCATCGCGAGGCGGTAGTGACCACGTCGCTGACGGGCGCCAGGGCCAGCGGCGCGCTCGGCCGCGTACTCACCGCGAAAGCCATGGATGCGCGCAACACCGTGGACGCGCCGGAGGCGATTACCCCGGTGAAGATCAGCGCTTCGCGCAAGGGCGATGCGCTGGTGATGCGTTTGCCGCCCAAGTCGGTGAGCGTGGTGCGGCTGCAGTAGTCGATCGCGGGAAGAGCCTGGTCGCGGCCCTTGTTATCGCAATGGCGGCCGCGATCAGGCCTGCGCCCGCGAACATGAGGCCCAGCATGTGCTCCCAGCTGAGCAGGTGCATGACTTCGGCGACGACGCCGGATGTGGATGTGTCGCCGTGGCCGGGATGAGCCAGCGCCACTGCGGGCAGGACTCCCGCCGCCGCGGTCGCAATTCGAAGCAGGTGTTTTTGCGTGCGTGTCATGGCGCAAAGATTACCCCATGGGCGCGAGACTCCACTCTTATATAAGTCATTTGACGCAGGGCGTTCACGAACCGACGCGTATCATTGCGGCCCATGGGTTCCAAATCAGATGTATTGCGGGTGGGCGTGGGCGGTCCGGTGGGTTCGGGCAAGACCGCGCTCGTGGATTCACTGTGCAAACGGATGCGCGATGACTTCAACATCGCCGTCGTCACCAACGACATCTATACGAAGGAAGACCAGGAGTTCCTGATCCGCAGCAAGGCGCTCGCGCCCGAGCGCATTCGCGGCGTCGAAACCGGCGGCTGCCCGCATACGGCCATCCGCGAAGACGCCTCGATGAATCTCGCGGCAATAGACCAGCTCATGCACGACTTCAGCGGGCTCGATTTCATCATCGTCGAGAGCGGTGGCGACAATCTGGCGGCCACCTTCAGTCCCGAATTGTCGGATCTCACGCTGTACGTCATCGACGTCGCCGCCGGCGACAAGATTCCGCGCAAGGGCGGGCCCGGCATCATGAAAAGCGATCTGCTCATCATCAACAAGATCGACCTCGCGCCCCATGTCGGCGCATCCCTCGAAGTCATGGATCGCGACGCAAAGAAAATGCGCGGCGATCGGCCGTTCGTCTTCACAAATCTGAAAACCGGGCAGGGGCTCGACCAGGTGATCCAGTTCATCGAAAAGCAGGGCATGCTGCGCCACTGACAATCTTCGGTGGCCGTGCCTGACAGCCCTCCGATCGCACAGCTCCGAAACTATCGCTGCCGACCTGGCCGGCGGCATCCCGGAGGCAGCGTGCAAGGTCAACGCTTACGAGTGCTGTTTCTTTCGCAGCGCAACTCGGCGCGCAGCATGATGGCCGAGGCCATCGCGAATTCCATCGGGCATGGACAACTGGAAGCCTTCAGCGCGGGGGTGCGGCCCGCTGCCCGCATCGATCCGATCGCTGCCGAGCTACTGGAACATGCCGGAGTCGACGTTCCGACGCATCCCCCACAACACGTCCGCGAGTTCAGCGCGCCGGCTGCGCCGCCGCTCGACTTCGTGTTCACATTGAGCGACACCGCCGCGGGCGAGGCGCCACCCTCGTGGCCCGGCCACCCGATCACGGCGCATTGGCGGTGCACCGACCCGGAACAGTTCGATGATCCGGAGGAGCGTCGCCATGCCCTGATGCGGACGCGCGCGGAGCTCGAACGTAGACTGCGCGTCCTCACCAATCTACCGGTCCGGTCGCTAGACCGGCTCAGTCTGCAGGCGCAAATGGACTCGCTGGGCGGCGCAGGCGACTCCTGACCACGTTTGTTTGATGCCGCGCGGAACTCGGCGCTGACGGATCAGTCCGACAGCGCGAGGACTCATGCGAAACAACATCCTGTCGATATGCGTGCTTCTTTGTACAGCACCGGCGCTGGCGCAGGCGCCGGAAGAACAGGCGCCACTGGAAGAAGTGGTGGTCACGGGCGAATTTCCCGGTCCCGGCCTGTGGAAAGTCACTCGCGCCGGCGATTCCGCCCACGTGTTGTGGATCATCGGCGGGCCGCCGCCGTTGCCGAAGCGCATGAAGTGGAAGTCGAAGGATGCCGAGGCCATCGCGCTCGGCGCGCAGGAAATTCTCCTCGATTCCGCAGTCAGCATGGAGCCCGACGAGAAGATCGGTGTATTCCGGGGCCTGGCGCTGTTGCCTGCGATATTCGAAGCGCGCCGCAATCCCGAAGACGCCAGGCTCAAGGACCTGCTGCCGGAAGACATCTACGCGCGCTGGCTCGTGCAGAAAAAGCTCTATCTCGGCCGTGAGAGCGGCGTGGAGAGCTGGCGCCCGCTGTTCGCGGCCGACAAGCTGCGCAAGGCGGCCTTCGACGAATTGAAGCTGCGCGAAGGCGGAGCCGTGTGGGACGTCATCGGCGATCTCGCGAAGAAACACAAGATCCGGGTGACTTCGCCGCGGCTCAAATTCACGATCAAGCGCAGCGAAGTGCGCGCCAAGCTCAAGGAGTTCTCGCGCGAATCGCTCACCGACGTGGAATGTTTCGACACCACGCTTGCGCTCACGGAAGCGCTCGGCGATCGCGAAACCCAGAATGCCCGCGCACGCGCATGGGCCGTCGGCGATATCGAGGGTCTCACGCGATTGCCGGTGCTGCCCAGTCCCTATCTACCCTGCGCCATGGCGGTGATGAGCTCGCAGGTTGCGCGGGAAATCGTTCCCGCCGACGTTCGCGAAAAGGTGCACGCGTTGTGGCTCGAAGCCGCGGAGAAGAGCCTGGCGACGAACGCGAGCACGTTCGCCATCGTCCCGTTCGTGAAGCTCACGCGTCCCGACGGTTATCTCGCCATGCTGCGTGCCAAAGGTTATCTCATCGAGGCGCCGCAATAGACGCGGCTCAGCGCGGCTTTTCGACCTTCGCGACGGCGAGCGCCTCATTGAGTATGCGCGCCCACTTTGCGTAGGCGATTCGCTGGTCGTGCGCGTTGGTCGCGCGGTTTGCCTGCCGTATTTCGTTGAACGGATATCGCATGTTGCCTTCGTAGATGATCAGGCGGCCGACGAGTTTGCCGGTGGCCGCGTCGCGCAGCTCACCGGTCACCTTCAGCTTCACCGGGCCGGTGGTGAACGCACGTTCGCCGGGCGACACGCCGACATCCGGCGCCATGATGTCGAGGTCCTGGATCGCCGGATTGACGATCAGCACGTCCGCGGCCAGTTCGTCCGTGAGCTCGTATGAACCCCGGTCTATCAGCTCGCGCGTGAATTCGTCGCGGAACAGCTTGGCCGACTCCACCTGGATTCGCCGGATTTCGGCATCGGAAACGTCGGGGTGATTCTTCTGCCAGTCGCGTGCGAATGAGATGGTGGGGGGCTCGAGCATGATGCGTCGATACTGAACGAAGGATGCGCCCGGGAGCCGGTACACGCCGGCGACGTGGCGCGACGGAACGCGGGCGAGTCCGTCGTCCGTCATTTCGTCGGGGCCTCGCGATGCCGCGCATCCCGCAACCGCAGCGCCGGCCAATACCAACGCAAGCGTGCAACCACGAAAACTCATCGGCATATCGTCCCGCGCCGGAACCTGGGGCCCCGATTCTAACGCCGGCCGGTTCAGCGAGGCCGTTCGGCTTTGGCCACCGCGAGCGCCTCGCTCAGGATTCGCGACCATTTCGCGAAGGCGATGCGCTGCTCGTGCGCGCTCGTGGCGCGGTTTGCCAGCCGGATTCCGTAAGTCTCGAAATTGTCGTCGCCTTCGTAGATGGTCAGGCGGCCCACGAGCGTGCCAGTGGCCGCGTCGCGCAGCTCGGCGGTCAACTTCAATTTCACCGGGCCCTTGACGTAGGCGTGCTCCGTGGGCGCCGCGATATCGAGATCCTGGATTGCCGGGTTGACGATCAGCACGTCCGCGGCCAGCTCGTCCGTGAGCTCGTAAGGACCGCCGTCGATGAGCTCGCGCATGAATTCCTCGCGGAATATTTGCGCCGACTCCTGCAGGATTCGCTTGAGTTCGGTGGAAGAGACTTCCGGGTGATTTTTCTGCCAGCCGCGCGCGAAGGAAATGGTCGGCGGCTCGAGCAGGATTCGCTTGTATTGCACGAAGGATGCGCCCGGGAGGCGGTACACACCGGCGATGGGACGCGATGGGACACGGGCCAGTCCGTCGTCCGTCATTTCATCCGGGAGGCGCGATGCAGTGCATCCCACGGCCCACGCGCAGGTCAGCGCCAGCGCAACCACGCATGCACGACGACTCATCGACATCGGGCGCCCCTCGCCGGAACTAGTTGGGCGCCATTCTACCTGCTGTTTTAGCGGGCGAGCGCCCGCACGGCCCGGGCGGCCGCCGATGCCCGGTTTTCCACGCCTAACTTCACGAAGATCTGTTCCAGGTGCTTGTTCACGGTGCGCGGACTGATCGCCAGGATTTCGCCGATCTCGCGGTTCGCCTTGCCGCGGCTGATCCACAGCAGGACCTCGGATTCGCGCGTGGTCAGCGACAGCGTCTGCTGAAGTTGCTGTTCGTCGGCCGTGGTGCTGAGCTCGGTGAGCCGGAACAACAGCTCGTCGGGGCCGATGGGGCTCAGCACGGAAATCTCGACCTTGCGGCCGTTGATGTCGACCAGCAAGCGGGTGTTGCCGCCTTCGGAACGCAACTGCATGAGCTGGCCCATCATTGCCGCCGGCAGGCTCGCGTTGTGGTCGCTGGCCGCCGGAAAGAGATCGGCAAGAAGCTGACGGGCCTTGGGCGTGCACCAGAGCAGACGGCCGGAAGAGTTCGTGGCCAGCAGGAATCGACCCGTCGCGTCGAGCGCGGCGCGCGTGCCCGCCGCGACGCGCGCATTGGCGAGGTGCACCCGGATGCGTGCCAGCAGCTCATCGACGACCAGCGGCTTGGTGACGTAGTCGACGCCGCCGGCGGCGAGGCCTTCGAGCACGTTTTCGGTTTCGGTGAGCCCGGTCATGAATATGACGGGCAGGTGCGCCAGCATCTTGTTGCGCTTCATGCGCCGGCAGGTCTCGAAGCCGTTGAGCCCCGGCATGACCGCGTCCATGAGCACGAGGTCCGGGGTGATCTGCTCTATCAACCGCAGCGCGCTCTCGCCATCGGTGGCGATCAGGGCCGTGAAGCCCGCGTGATCGAGCGTGTCGGTGAGGAAACCCAGCGTTTCGGGAGTGTCGTCGACGACCAGGATGGTGTCGCGACGCACATCGGGTGCGTGAGTGGATGTGTTGTTAGCCATGTTTGCGCATTCCTTCGAGCACGTTCATGTAGCGTTTGAGATCGAAATTCGCCACCAGCGTGCGCATGCGGGTCGCGAAGGGCTTGTTGGTCGGGTCGGTTTCCATTTCGCGCAGCTTGGCCTGGATGCCGCGCACGTGGCCGATGAGCCCGAGTTGATAGAGATCGTCGACGTGATGGCGCGAATGCTCCGGCAGCGCGCTTTGCAGATCGGTTTCGCGCGTGACCGCCGCGCTGGCGCCGCCTTCGTACACCCAGAGCAGGCCGAGTTGCGCCGCGAGGCATTCGAGCATGCGTTGCATGTCGATGGGCTTGATGAGGAACGCGTCGTGCACGGCGCCCGGCCCGCCGGGCGAGAACTCATGGGCGTTGGCCGAGACGATGACGATCTTGAGCCCTTGCAGGCCGGGCAGGGCGCGCAGTCGCGTCGCGACCTCCCAGCCCGTCATGCCGGGCATCGACAGATCCACCATCGCCAGGTCCGGCTTGTGCTGCTCGGCAAGTGCGAGGCCGGTTGCGCCGTCGTGCGCGGTGAGCAGTTCGAAGTTCAATGGACCGAGGAGGCTCTGGACGATGTCGATGTGCGCGGGATCATCGTCGATGAGCAGCACCTTGCGGCGCTCGCCCGTGTAGCTGATGACCGCGCGCACGCCTTCGATGCCGTCCCTGCCGGCCTGCGGCGCCGGGGCGGCTTCCGACAACAACAGCCTGACGGTGAACGTGGTGCCCATGCCCTCGGTGCTGGTGGCATTGATCTCGCCGCCCATGATCTGCGTCAGTAGTTTGGTGATGGTGAGCCCGAGGCCGGTGCCGGGAATGGCGCGCACGTTCACGCCCTGGCCGCGTTCGAAGGGTTCGAATACGCGCTCGAGCTCGTTGGCCGGGATGCCAACGCCGGTGTCCGCCACTTCGAATTCGGCCACCTGGCTGCGATAACGCACGGTCAGCGTGGCGCTGCCGCGCTCCGTGTACTTGATGGCGTTCGACAGGAGATTGATGAGGATCTGCCGCAGCCGCTTCTGGTCGACGTGCACGAATGCAGGAAGGTGCGGCGGCCGGCTGTAGACGAAGTCGATCCCCTTCGCGGCGGCCTGCAGGCGGAACATGTCGACGATCTGGTCGAGGAATTCGGCGAGCGGCACCTTGTCCCTGTTGAGGCGCAGGATGCCGTTCTCGATCTTCGAGATGTCGAGGATGCCGTCGATGAGGTCGGCGAGATGCTCGGCGCTGCGCCGGATCACGCGGATGGCGTTGTCCGAAGGACCGGCGGCGCCGCGCTCGAGCAACTGCGCGTAACCGTAGATCGAATTGAGCGGCGTGCGGATCTCGTGGCTGATGCCGGCGATATAACGGGTCTTGGCGACGTTGGCGGCTTCGGCGACCTCCTTCGCCTTCTGCAGCGCGGCGTCCGTGCGTTTGTGCGCGTCGATTTCGTCCATGAGCATGGCCGTCTGGCGCGCGGACTCCGCCTCGGCCGCGCGGCGGCTTTCATGCGCGAGCACGATGAGCCAGGCCATGACGCCCGACACCACGAGCAGCGCGAAATACACCAGCCACAACGTGGTGCGAATGGTCTCGCGCTCGGCGGGCAGCGACCCGCCGTACTGCGCGTAGATGAGGCCTAACAACAGGCCGATGGCAAGATTGGACAGCAGCAGCAGCCCGCCAAAGTGGCCGGCGCGGGTGTTCAGCATGGCGCCCACGGGCTTGGGCAGCACGCGTGTTATGAACGTGTCGAGCTGTTCGTTGAACCGGCTGTTGGTCTTGCAGACGTCGCGGCAGCGAGCTTCGAGCGTGCAGCACAGCGAGCAGATGGGGCCGGAATACGCCGGGCACATGGCGATGTCGCCGCGCTCGAACACGTTTTCGCAGATGCTGCACTCGAGCTCGGTGGCCTTTTCCGGAAGGCCGGAGGCAGGCCGCGCCAGGTAGTATTTTCCTTTCGTGCCGAGCGCGATCAGCGGCGCTGCAACGAACGCGACGAACAGCGCCACGAAAGGCGAGAGGATCTGCGCGTATTCGCCGAAGGCTCCCATGAAAGCCAGGCTCGACAGCAATACGGAAATGGCGAGCGAGCCGACGCCGACCGGGTTGATGTCATAGAGATGGGCGCGCTTGAACTCGATGTACTTCGGGCTCAGGCCCAGCGGCTTGTTGACGACGAGATCGGCGGTGAGCGCGCCTATCCAGCCGGCGGCGAAGTTGGCGTAGATGACGAGAATGCTCTCGATGGCGCGGAAGATGCCGATCTCCATGAGCAGCAGCGCCAGCAGCACGTTGAACACCAGCCACACCACGCGGCCCGGGTGCGAGTGCGTGAGGCGCGAGAAGAAGTTCGACCAGGCGATCGAGCCGGCATACGCGTTCGTCACGTTGATCTTGAGCTGGCAGACGATGACGAAGATGCCGGTGAGCACCAGTGCGAACGTGGGCGACTGGAAGACCTCGCGGAACGCGAGGTGATACATGATGGTGGGCTCGTCGGCCTGGCTGACGTGCACGCCCTGGCGCAATGCCCATACCGCGAGGAACGAACCCACGAGTAGTTTGAACGCGCCGAGCAGCACCCAGCCCGGGCCGGTGCCGATGACCGCCGTCCACCAGCCCACGCGATTCTCCTTCGTGCGAACGGGCAGGAACCGCAGGTAGTCCACCTGTTCGCCGATCTGCGGCAGCAGCGACAGCAGCACGGATGCCGCGAGGCCAAACAGCACGAAATTGAAGGTGCCGCCGGATCCGCTGGCATCGTCGACGCCGCCGAAGTGGGTCCAGGCCGCGATTTCCGCCGGGTGTTTCCACGCGATGATGGCGATGGGGATGAACTGCAGGATCAGCCAGATGGGCTGCGTGATGATCTGCATCTTGCTGATCAGGCTGATGCCATAGAGCGCAATGGGAATGACGACCAGCGAACTCAAGATGTGCGCGATCCACATGGGAATGTCGAACACCAGGTTCAGCGCCACCGACATGATGCTGGCCTCGATGGCGAACAGCAGGAAAGTGAACGACGCATAGATCAGCGAAGTCACGGTGGAGCCCATGTAGCCAAAGCCGGCGCCACGTGTCAGCAGGTCGATGTCGACGCCGTATTTCGCGGCGTAGTACGCGATGGGCAGGCCGATGAGGAACATCAGCACCGCGAACGCGCCGATGGCCCAGGCGGCGTTCGGAAATCCGTAGAGCAGCGTGATCGTGCCGCCAATGGCCTCGCAGGCCAGAAAGGCAATGGGACCCAGCGCGGTGTTGCCCACGCGCGAAGTCGAACGCCGGGCGCGCACCGCCGTGAAACGCAGTGCGTAGTCCTCCAGCGTCTGGCTCGCCACCCATTGGTTGTACTGGCGGCGTTCGCGAATGATCTTTTGTTGGCGCGGCTTCAAGCCGACTCCCCGGTTTCCCCCATCGGGTAGATAGCAACACCCGTGCCATGGTGGTGCCGGGGTGGTGCCGGGCACCAAAAGCCGTAGTTGGGCGATCGGTTCGCGTTATGTGCCGGCGCCGACTCAACTACGGCTTTTGGTGCC
>DASTXR010000050.1:0-3965 GCA_035765415.1 Steroidobacteraceae bacterium
TGATGGCCGATCGGTCCGCACTATTCACCAAGTCCGTCAGCGGTGGCCTCGCGCTGCCGGCCGTGACCGAACGCGTGTCCGCGGCCGCGGCAATGGCGCGCGCGTCGGCGATTTCCGCGAACCTCGGCAGCGTCGAGCTGCAACTGCCGCGCGCGCCCGTGGATCAGAAGTCCGTGAACTGCTGTGTGTCCTGTGCATTGGGCGCGGCGATGGAAATCATTCACCCCGGCTCCCCGTCGCTGGCCGCGTTGTTCAACTACTACGTCACGCGGTTCGAACGCGGCGCGACCGATGCCGCTGGTAACCTCGACCTGGCAACGGCGCTGGTTGCGCTGACCACGCGAGGCATCTGCCGGACCGACCTGCACCGGGTTGCGTTCGACGAGCAGGGTGCCCGCACGCGTCCGTCGGAAATCGCGTTTGCCGACGGCAAGACACGGGCGCTGCGCATGCGCGGACTCCACGTCCGATATCTGAGAGCTTCCGGCGCCTCGCGCGCCGTGTGGGCGCGCGATCAGCTGCGACAAGGCCGGCCCGTGGTCGTCGGCGTGCTGCTTCCCACCAACTACCCGGCTGCGATGGCCGGCAAGTTTGAATGGACCGATCCCCGCCAGGCGGTCTCGAGCACCGGTCACTGTGTGCTGGCCACCGGCTACAACGACGCCCGGCAGGCATTACACATACGCGACAGTCGGGGCGCGGACGCATTCGACAATGGTTACTGGTGGCTCGGTTATGGCGTCGCGGATGCCGCGCCCGTGCAATGCATGTACAGCATCGTTCCGTGACAGCTTCCCGAGGTGATCCATGAAATCAGTTCGATTCCTCTGCCTGCTCTTCGTCGCCATGACCGCCGCGTCCTGCGCAAGCGTGGTCGTGACGAAGGTGAACTCTTCGACTGCGTCGAAAGGCATGATCTACGCGCTGCCTCGGACCGTGGCGCGCATCCAGATAAAACTCGACCGCACCGAGCGGGTAGGCGCGCCATACGTGCTCTATTCGCGCCTGTTTGCGCCGGAAGGCGACGTCGTCTGCAA
This sequence comes from Steroidobacteraceae bacterium, assembly GCA_035765415.1. Classification (GTDB taxonomy): domain Bacteria; phylum Pseudomonadota; class Gammaproteobacteria; order Steroidobacterales; family Steroidobacteraceae; genus CADEED01. Next base: position 1,038 of record DASTXR010000050.1, read on the forward strand.
AGACACGGCCTGCACGCAGGAGCTTCCGCTCAGCTACTCGCTACAGGAAGGCGCCACTTTTTCCACGTACGGCGAGCCCGATCCGGACGAGGTCTATCTGGTCGAGTTCACGGGTGGCGGTTCGGTCGATCAGTCCATGTCCATGACCTGGAGCGAAGCGGGGTTGTTGTCGTCGGCCGGCGCCTCGGTGACCAACCGCACCACCGATGTCGCGATGTCCGGTCTCAAGCTGGTCACGGGACTTGGTGCCAAGGGGTTGTTTGGAGCGTCGGGGATGGCGGACGCGAACGGCTTCGTCATCGCGTGTTCGAAGGACAAGGCGAAGAGGTCCGCCAACGATGCAGCCGTGCTCCGCATCTTCGAAAAATCGGGAGGCATCGCGAAGGCCGATCTCATCGATCGCTGGTGTTCGTTCGAGGTCGCCGTGAGAGACAGCTGGCAGATCGACGAGCCGCTGCTCGAAGCCGCTACGGCCGCCTATGTCGACAAGATCGCGCCGCTGACGAAGGCCCGTAAAGATGTCATCGAGGGGCTCCAGCAGACCGTAGCGCCCGCACAGCAGGTGGAGGTTCTCGACGCGGAGATCGCGGCGAAATTGACGAAGCTCTTTCTCGGTTCGAAGAGCACGAAAACCTGGGAAGGCCTGCTCGACGTGCGCGGCATCGACGGCAGTCGCCAGCAACCGCTCGGGATCCTGAGGATAGATGCCGCGAATGGCTTCTGCATTCTCAGCGATGCCGAGATCGCGCCGGAATCCAAGGCGATTCCGAAAGGGTTCGCGAATCTCGGCACGGGCTCGACGCTCTGCAACGCAGCGCCGCTGCTCGTCAATCTGAACTGGAACTACCATCCGCGGCAATCCGCGCAGCTCTCGTCGATGATCAAGGACGATCCCGAGGGCGACCGAAGCTTCCGCTATCGCGTGCCGTCACAGATCAAGGTCGAGCTGGCGGATGGGAACAAGTCGCGCAACTTTGGCACAGGGTTGATGTGGGTGGCCCAGCTCGGTGAAGTGGTGTCGCTGCCTGCCAAGCGACGCAGCAAGACGCTGGGTTACGACCTGGCGTTCATCGAATCCACGGGTGCGCTCAAGAGCTTCAAACTCAGCTCCACCGGAGGGCTCGATTCCGGCACGATCGACTCGCTGGCGGCGGCGGGCGGCACGTATCTCGATGCCGAGACCGCGCGCGCGACGAAGCGCAAGGCGGCGCAGGACGCAAGCGCGCTTGCGCAGGACGAGCTCACGATCCTCACGCGGGAATCGGCGCTGCTCACGCTGAAGGACGAGATCTGCACATTGCGGAAAAAATACGGGCAGGCCTGCGCTGACGACGCGCCGTAGCTAGGAGACAGACATGGCGACCAACACCAGCACCAGCCAGGCGGCAACCCCCGCGGAAATTCCCGAGGCCGGCAAGACGACGATCGACGACAAGATGCGTTTCGGCCCGCTGCGCATGGCCTACGAGAGCGCGAATGCGCTCGCGCTCGATATCGCAAACACGGTGGCCGACAAGGTCAAAGAGAAAACCGTCGTCATCGCCGGCACGCAACTTCTCGCCGACTACGCCAATCTGCAGGCTGCGTTGTTGTCGCTCAAGGGGCTGGAGCAGGAGTACAAGGATCTCGCCACCTACGCGAAGAAGGTCGCACCGAAGACGGCAGCGACGATCCGCCAGGAGACTGCGGTGCAGCCGTCCAGAGCCGCAACGGATGCCGCTGCCGCGGCTGCGCCTGCCGTGGTCACCGGGCTCGTCGCGGCCGGTAACCCGTTCGTGGCCGCGGCCATGGGTGCGCTCGCACTGCTGAAGACCGATGTGGAGTTTCGCGGCGTCGAGACGCGCGTCGATCGCCTGGCCTTCGAGCTCGCCGTCGCCAACGCAGTGGCATCTCACGGAGCCGCCAGGGTATTCGTGCCGGATTTCATGCTGCTGCCGCTGGCCGAGGTGACGGATAGCACCCTTCGCACCGCGCTCGATGCCGTGGGCAAGGCAAAAACCGCGGCATGGCTCGAGCTGGCGCCGCTGATCCGGCGCGTGCTCGACCTCGAAGTCGACCTCGAGAAGGCCGTGAATGAGAAGAAAGCCGACGAGGAAAAGAAGCTGAAGATCGAGCTGGACGCGGCGCGCGCCAACCTCGAGCCCATCAACACACCGATCATGCGCGCCGATCAACTGTTCGACGACCTGCAGTCCGGGTGGCGGAAGATCGAGACCGGCGAGCAACTCTCGACGCTGGCGCGAATGCTGCGCATCGAGGCCATCGACGCCATGAAGCCTGTCTACCTGCATTGCGCGGTGGTGGAGAGCGGCGGCCATCACAAGATCACGCGGAACCTGTTCACCATGATTTTCTTCGGCGACGGCCTGAGCTTCGAAGGCGGCGCCATCGCGCGGTGGGCGCTGCTGAGCACGGAAGGTGCGGTGGAGCGTGGCGGAATGATCACCGCCAGGCGGGGCGCCGTTTTCCAGGACAAGCTTTGAATCCCACCGCCAAGTCGTGGTAGCTTGCCGCGCATGATTTGCAACCAGCAGCCGGGTTTCGCCCACGGCCGCCGCTCCGCGGCGTTGCTGCGTTCGCTCCTTCTTCTTGCGCCCTAGGCGCACACCTCCCACGCGCTACCCGTCGGCGCAAACAAGACTGGAACCCCGAAGAGCTACCCCGACGCAGGGAAGTTTCGTCCGTACACCGGAAAGCAGAAGTGTCGCCATGCTGAAAGATCCGTCGAAGAAATACCGCCCGTTCGCCGCCATCGACCTGCCCGACCGGCAGTGGCCGACGCGGCAGCTCAACCAGGTTCCGGTGTGGTGCAGCACCGACCTGCGCGACGGCAACCAGGCGCTGTTCGAGCCCATGAGCCGCGAAACCAAGAAACGGCTGTTCAAAACGCTGTGCGCGGTGGGCCTCAAGGAAATCGAGGTGGGCTTT
>DASTXR010000051.1:0-14903 GCA_035765415.1 Steroidobacteraceae bacterium
CATATCACCCTGTTTTGTTGATTCGCCCTCTTCAACACCTCGACCCGCAGCGAAGACAAACTCTTTCTTCTGAGCTAGCAACGCCCTGAATACTTCATTCGGAAGTTCATCTACAACTCGAATCTGGCGTGAGCGCTTCGACGTAAGGGCGCAATTGACGAGCCTGTTCCTGAGATTCCGCTCAATGAGCGTATCGCGCGCTTCCGCAAGTTTGCGGTTGATGATGTCGGCAATGCCTACAGCTGCGGAATGACCCTCTAGCATCGTGCTTCTCTCGGTTGAACGTCTTCCGCGTGGATCGGATTGTTATTCGTTTGCGCGTGCCATTAACGAGTCTAACGAATGGAGCTCAATCACTCCTTCGACTTGCCCCGGTTTCTTATTCTTTGCTCGGCAGCCGTCACAATTGTCCCCTTAGGGAGACGACCCAATCGTTGCACAGTCTTATGTCTTGGGGAACTTGAATCGCACTGCAATGAGCTGTGACACCGGCCCATCGTGGCGTGGTTGCATCGCCAGCAACATCTGCCGAGACCCATCAGCCATCAACCCGCGCCATGTGGCGATGAACTGGGCGCGGAGGGCTCAAACGGAAAAATCGAGAGCTGTGGGGGCTGTGGCGGCAAGTTTGCGATTGTCGCCAGCATTGAGGTGCCGGAGGTTATCGCGAAGATCCCCGCACCTGCAGCGCACGGCGCCTCAGCAATTCCAGAGCAAGTTGCTGCCGCTCGGGGCGCTGCCCGAGACTGCCGATCAACGGCTGTGGAAGTGCGAATCGGCTCGGCGGGTGAGGGCGGGCGGAGAAATTTTGAGGAATGCAAGGTGCTCCGAGAGAGAGCTTGTGGGCCAACAGACATGCTCGAACGAGAAGTGTTGACGGTAGCCTGGCACCGGGCCTGTACTTTCCGTTCCGCCTTGCATGCCGCTTGGTCGCTAATAGTTTGACAACCTGGAAAACGACCAGGTATTCGCGGGAGATTTGCGGGACTTGGTCATGCTTCGTCGTGCTCAGTCGTGACAAATGCAACGGATGCCAAGCGAGCTCGCGATTTTTGACTCAACAAAATCAACTATCTACGATTCTCATCCTTCCCGAGTTTTTCACCCCCTCCAACTACGAACCAGGTGGTCGGGAGTTCGAATCTCTCCGGGCGCGCCATTATTGAAACGAAAAGGCCCCGTCCGCGTCTTCGCTGACGGGGCTTTTCATTTCAATTCGGGCGTACCGCGTCAGCATCCTCAGCTCCAGCGCCCCACTCATGGAAGTGTATGCGGCTGTGATCCTCGAATTCGAAAGCCGCGGAGTCGCTCAGGAAACCCACCGCGGGAAAATCCCCCGGGTCCTTCACGGTCCAATTGGCAACGATGGTCAGGTCCGCAGTCCGATAGACACGCACGTTGTCAATTCCGGCTTCGACCATGAAATGATCTCCGGACTTCGACCACGCTACTGGGTGGAACGGCATGAAGAACGGTTCGCACCCGAGGTCCGGGCAATACCCCATGGCCTCGGGCGCCTGGATCTCGTCGCGGGCATCGCCGCGAAAGACGAAGATCCCGCCGGGGTGATCCGCTGAAGAGGCCAGCAGATCACCGCGACTCGACATCCAGAAACGCGTCTGGTGACTGCCAGCCTGCGCCAGCCGCGCCTGCAATTGCGCGTCGACGGCAACCTGCGCGCCCGAGCAATCCACCGCGAAGCGATCCGGCAGAACTCCATTCGCCGCGCGCGCTTCGGACCCGGGTCTCCGCTGCACGACGAAATAGCGGCCGGCCGGATTCCAGAACAACGGCACGAGCGGGCCTTCGAGACGCAACGCTTCTGCAATCGGTGCGGCATCCCTGGCGAGGAAATGCGCGCTGATAACGGGCGTACCCCCATCCTTGCGGTAGTTGGGCACGGTCACCAGGTTGCATTCATCGCCACGCAGAGACGAAACGCCCGGGCCGGTGATGAACGGCACTTCTATGCGGCCCAGCGATGCTTCCCGCGTCTGTCCCTTGCGCAGGGTGAATGCCTCCACATAACGCTGCGAAATTGCTGCTTCGCCGGCATTGCCACTCGAATACCAGACGAGATCACCATCGCGCGTGTAGTGAATGCCGCCGCTGTACACCGAGGCCATGCGCACCGCGCGCACTTCATTGCGCGCGGCGTCGATGGCCACGAGAGTCTGGTAGCCCTGGTTAGGCTCGGGCTTACCCGGGACCTTGAGGCAGATCCGCGTCATCGCAAACAACAGCGGGTCGGTCGACGGCATGACGTAGAGCCTGCGCGGATTCCAGCAGTCGAGAGCGCGGTAGGCCTTCTGCCACTCGGCAACTTCCGATGCGCCGGGCAGGGGAGCGATGCTTCGGCAGCCGGAGCCGGCCAGAACGATCAGCAGCAGCGCCGCGAGCGCGGACTTGTTCATTGGTTCGATGTTTGGTGGCCGCCAGAGCAAGCGGCAGTGTAGTAGAAAACGCGGTTCCCACGCCCGGTTCGGATTGGCTGGGTTGTGGCACAAACCGAAACCTGCCCAGTGCCCGTTAAACACCGGGTATACGTCAAGGCGCGAGGTACGACGAAATGAGACCTGGAGTCGCAAAGGATCTCTTGCTCATCGTCATTGGCGTGACCGCAGGATGGATTGCCCATCTCGTTCTTGCGGATCGCGAGGCGACGAACGCCAAACCCGCAGTAACCACCTCGGAGTCGAAACCGGAAAACTCTCCGGCATCACGGGATCGGGCCGCAGCTGCTGACGACCCGTCGCGCTCCGCATCGGCGGATGTCGCAGTTCGTGAAGAGGCGGTCTCCGGCGACGCAGAGTCCGCCACTTTGGTTCTCGCTCACCGCCATACAGGCGATTCGGAGAAAAGCGAATCGAATCAGCCAGCGAATACGACCGACCCCGCCGAGAAAGCGCGAGAAGATCTGAAGCACGCCATGATGATTCGATGCGATTTCAAACCAGGTGCGACAGGGTATTGGGCAAATCAGAAACTGAACGTGTCGCTCTTTCAGTGGCAAGGCGGGCCAATCACCTTTGAGATAGTCGATCTGGATTCCGGAACGGCGCGAATGCTCGGAGGCGACGGGGCGACTGGTTCGCAGGACGGGGTGATCGATGTCATGGTGACTGTCACCAGCACGGGGCTTCACTTCTCGGCGTTTACGCCCACTCGCATCATGGTGGTGGCAACCGTGTTCGTGAACAAGGATGCCTCGGGACAATACCGGGCGGTGATGTCCAGGCACGGATCACCGACGTTCTACGAAAACATTTCCGAGCAGAACTACGGCAGCTGCGACATAGGGCTTACCGAGTTGCGGCCGCGAAGCAATTGAAATCATGTTGGTCTACTAATGGCAGCATCGGTTCAGCCAGAATGCGGACCAGGAGGTGATATGGCCAAGCTCGTGTTCGGAATGAATCAGTCCCTGGATGGCTACGTCGACCACATGGCGTTTGCGCCGGGACCCAGGCTTTTCGGCCATTTCATCGAGGAGGCGGAGCAGCAGGCGGGCAGTGTCTACGGTCGCGTGATGTACGAGATCATGCGTTACTGGGACGACGAACATCCCGAATGGGATGCACCCAGACGCGCGTACGCGGCCGCGTGGCGCAGGCAACCGAAATGGGTCGTCTCGCGCACGATGAAGTCGGTCGGCCCCAACGCGACGCTGATTGCGGATGATCTCGAAGGCGCGATCCGCAAGCTCAAGGCAGAGCACGACGGGGAGATCGAAGTTGCTGGCCCGAATCTGGCCCATAGCCTCACCGAACTTGGCCTCATCGATGAGTACCGAATCTACCTGCATCCCGTCGTGGTGGGCCGCGGCCAGCCATATTTCGCCGGACCCCGGCCGCCGCTACGCCTCGTGGCCCATGACCCGATGGGCGAGGATGTGATCAGGCTGGTCTACGTTCCTGCCTAGTTAGCCGCCCGCAGCGAGATGCCACCGCCGGAGGTGCTTACGTCGATCGGCGGGCCGCCGCCGTTGATCGACCCTCTGACGCGCCCGTCCTGTTGTTCGGCGATCGCAACGGGAACCTCCGAAGTGAATTCGCCGCCGCTCGTCGTCGCCTTGAGGTTGGCGGTGGTGGCCCGCGGCAGGGTCAATTCAATGCTGCCTCCGGAAGTCATCGCCGAAATTCCGCGGTTGAGACCTGTGAGGCTGCAATGCACGCTGCCGCCACTAGTTTGCCCCCTGATCTTTCCGTCGACCTGCAACAGGCGGATGTCGCCGCCCGAGGTAGCTGCATCGACATCACCGCGGATGGTGTCCGCGAAGATTCCGCCGCCGGACGTATGCGCCTTGATATCGCCGCTCACGCCCTTTACTTCGATGTCACCGCCAGACGTGCGCAATGTCGCGGAGCCGATGGTGTCGGTCAGCTCCACGCTTCCACCGCCCGTTTTGACGTTGATCGCATAACGCTGGGGCACCGTTACCTCGATATGCCCTTCGCTGTTCCACGAACCGCGATTGAACCAGCCGTCTTTGCCGCGCTGCCGCATCGTGATGGTTACTCCGCCGTCTTTCTGGAAGGCGTCGAACTGCGCGGCGGCGAGGTCCTCCTTCGAGCCGCGGGCACGCATGCGGACGGTAACCTGGTTGGCATTGCCGCCGGACACACGCACCGAAGCCGAGTCGGCGTCCACGACTAACGCTCCGCCTGGCGAGACCGTAAAGGTCCGCTCGACTGTCTTTTCTTCCGCGACGGCGGGGCTGGCGGCTAACAGAACGAGGGCAATGGCCGAATAGCGAGTCACGGGAGCTCCTTTTGTACGGCTTGAGTGCTTCCGCGAATTGAGACGGGCCAGCCGCCCGACGGGTTGCAATCGGGCTGCAAACTATTTTTTCAGGGAGAGCCCTGCGCGCGTTGCCGGATCAGCTCCACGAACTGCCCGCCATAGCGGGCAAGCTTCGCCTGCCCGACGCCGAAGATCGTGGAAAACTCCTGCAATGTGGTGGGTTGGCGCTGTGCCATTTCCCGCAGGCTCGCATCATTGAAGATGATGTACGGCGGCATGCCCGCTTCGTCGGCGAGCCGTTTTCGCAGCGTGCGCAGCGATTCGAACAATCCGTTGTCCACGCTGGCGCTCGTGCTCGTGCTCGCCGGGACAGCCTTCGACGCCTTGCGAACCACCGCGGGTTTGACCGACTCACCGACTTGTACGGCGCGCTCGCCTTTGAGCACCTGCCAGCTTGCCTCGTTCAGCGACAGCACCGCGTATCCATCCTGGGACTGCGTCATCAGTCCTTGATGCAGCAAGGCTCTCGCGATGTCGCGCCACTCCTGCAGGCCGAGATGTTTGCCGATGCCGTAGACGCTCAGGCTTCCATGGTCGCGCGTGATGATCCGTTGGGTCTCGGCGCCGCGCAGGATTTCGATGACGTAGGCAACGCCATACCGCTCGCGCCGCTGCGCGAGCCGCGCCACGCAGGACAGGAACTGCTTCGCTTCGGTAGTTCGATCGATCGAGGCCCGTGGCTCGAGGCAGTTGTCGCAGGCGTTGCACTTGCCCGCAAAAATCTCGCCGAAATAGCGCAGCTGCACCGCCCGGCGACATTCTCCGGATTCCGCGTAGCTCAGCACCTGCCGCAGCTGCTGGCGGGCGATGCGCTGTTCGTCCGCCAGCGGCTCCAGCGTCACGGGGTCCACCTTCTGATCGATGATGAACTCGGCGGTTCGAATGTCGCCGGCTCCGAAATAGAGGATGCAGCGCGCGGGCTCGCCGTCGCGGCCGGCGCGGCCGGATTCCTGGTAATAGCCCTCGAGCGTTTTCGGAAGGTCGTAATGCACGACCCAGCGCACGTCGGGCTTGTTGATGCCCATGCCGAACGCGATGGTGGCGACGATCACCTGCGCGTCGTCGCGAATGAACGCCTCCTGGTTGTCCCGCCGCGTGTTGGCTTCGAGGCCGGCGTGATAGGGCAGTGCGCGGATGCCGTCGCCCTGCAAACGCTCGGCGAGCTCGTCGACACGCTTGCGCGACAGGCAGTAGACGATGCCGGCGCCGCTGTCACGGCGCGCGTTCTCGAGCACTTCCGAGTACGTCGCCTTGGTCTTGGGCCGCACGGCGTAGTGCAGGTTGGGGCGATTGAAACTCGCCACGTGAATGCGCGGCTCGCGAAGGGCGAGCTGTTGCACGATGTCCTGGCGGACGCGTTCAGTGGCGGTGGCCGTGAACGCGGCAATGGGTATCTGGGGATATTTCGTGCGCAGCCGATGGATCTGGCGATACTCGGGGCGGAAGTCATGCCCCCAGTCCGAAACGCAATGGGCTTCATCGACGACCAGCGAGGAGATGCCGTGCGCGGCCTGCACGCGCGGCAGGACTTCGCTTTCGAACTCCGTTTGCAGCAACCGCTCGGGAGCCACGTACAGGAGCTTGATGTCCCCGCGCTCGAGGCGCGCCAGCCGCCGCGACGCCTCCGCACGTTCGAGCGAGGAGTTGATGAACGTGGCTTCGATGCCGTTGTCCTGAAGCAGGCGCACCTGGTCCTGCATCAGCGCGATCAACGGCGAGATGACGATGCATACGCCGGGACGAAGCAGCGCCGGAAGCTGGAAGCACAGCGACTTGCCGCCGCCGGTGGGCATGATGGCGAGCACATCGCGGCCGCGCAGAATGTCGCAAACGACCTCCTGCTGTCCGGGACGGAAGGAATCGAAACCGAAACGCTGCTTGAGCTCGGCGGCGAGGGCGGTGGGCGTCGGGTCGGCGGGCAGCGCGTGGTTCATTTCGCCAAGCATAAACGCGCCGAGGTGTGTTGGCGGAGCGAGCAAACTCTCCGGGCGCAACAATTATCGATTTGAGGTAGTGGTGTTAGGGCCTGGTGAGACATTATCCGGGCTCGTGACACAAGATCCCAGGGAGGCTGGATGCTGCAATCGCCGGGCGAGGTCGCAAGTGAAACCATGGACGCTGGTGCGCCAGCGCACGCGAGCTCTCCGGCGGGCACGGCGAATTCCTTCGCTCTCAAGGCTCCCATCCCCAGTTTGCCGAAAGGCGGCGGCGCCATTCGCGGCATCGGCGAGAAGTTCACGGCGCAGTCGGCCACGGGAACGGGATCTTTGTCGGTTCCGCTGCCCATCTCGCCGGGTCGCGGCGGCGCGCAGCCCGCATTGCAGTTGCAGTACGACTCCGGCGCGGGAAATGGGCCTTTCGGTCTCGGATGGCAGCTCAATCTGCCCTCGATCTCGCGCAAGACGGACAAAGGCCTGCCGCGGTACCTCGATAACTCAGAGTCCGACGTTTTCCTCATCGCGGGCGCGGAAGATCTCGTGCCGCTGCTCGATGCTGTGTCGGGCGAGCGGTTGCCGCCGCAGAACGTGCGGGTCGGTGGAAGGCGCTTCGCGGTAAGCCAGTACCGGCCGCGCATCGAAGGCCTGTTCGCGCGCATCGAGCGCTGGTCGGGCGCGGACGACGCCGGCGACTGTTTCTGGCGCGTGCTGGACCGGTCTAACAACTCGCAGTGGTACGGCCGCGGCGCCGGCAGCCGCGTGGCGGATCCGGCCGATCCGACGCGCATCTTCCAGTGGTGGTTGAGCTCGAGTCACGACGACAAGGGCAACGTGGTCGTCTATGAGTACGCGCCGGACGACACGCGCGGCGCACAGAAACATCTCAAGCGCGTGTGTTATGGCAATCGCGCGCCGTACCTGCCGACGCTGCATCCGGAGCAATCCGAACCTCCGCTGCCGGAAGACTGGATGTTCGAACTGGTGTTCGACTTCGGCGATCACGATGCGGACGATCCGCGCGCAGCGCCCGATCGTGTCGCGCCGGCACGAACGGACGCGTTCTCCGACTACCGCGCCGGTTTCGAGCGCCGCACTTCGCGGCGCGTCGAACGCGTGCTGATGTTCCATCACTTCGCGGAAGTGCCGGCCCTCGGCGCGAATGCGCTGGTGCGTTCATTGCGCATCCGGTACGCCGCGGCGGGCGCGCTGGAAGATCCGCAACAACCGGGCTACAGCCAGATCGAAGCCATTGAGCCCTGGGCACACGAGCGCCATGCCGACGGGCGGCTGCTGAGCCGACAGGCGCCGCCCGTGGAATTCCGCTACAGCCAGCCGCGCATCGACACGACGGTGCGCGGCATTTCCGCCGCGGATCTGCCTGGTTTGCCCGTGGGCACGCAGGGTCCGGGCGTTCAGTGGGTAGACCTCGACGGCGAAGGGCTGTCAGGCGTGCTGAGCGACGACGGCGAATCGTGGCGATATGCGCAGAACCTCGGCGAAGGGCGCTTCGCGCCGAGCCGCGTGGTGGCGACCACTCCGGCGAAACGCGCGTTGTCACGCGGCCAGCGACTCATGGACCTCGATGGTGATGGCGCCATCGACGTGGTGGAGTTCGAAGGCACAGCGCCCGGCTACCACGAGCGCGACCCCGCGCGTGGTTGGACGGCGTTCGTGCCATTCGCGCGGCTGCCGCGTATCGCCTGGGACGATCCCAATCTGCGCTTCGTGGATCTCACGGGCGACGGGCACGCCGACGCGCTCATCACCGAAGACGAAGTGTTCACGTGGTATCCGTCGCTCGCCGAGCAGGGCTTTGACGCGGCCGAGACGGTGCGCCCGCCCGGGAGCGAGCGCGGCACGCGGCTCGTTTTCGCCGATGGCACGCAGACGATGTTCCTGGCGGACATGTGTGGCGACGGGCTCACCGATATCGTGCGCATCCGTAACGGCGAGGTGTGTTACTGGCCCAACCTGGGTTACGGCCAATTCGGTGCGAAAGTGAGCATGGGCCGCGCGCCGCGCTTCGACCACGACGATCAATTCGATCCCAAGCGCCTCCGGCTCGTGGACATCGATGGCAGCGGACCCACCGACATCGTGTACCTGGGGCGTGGCGGCGCGCAGATCTACTTCAATCGCTGCGGCAACTCCTGGAGCGATGCGCGCCTGGTGGAGTTTCCGGTGGCGACGCTGAATCTGGACTCCGTACAGGTCACGGACCTGCTGGGCCGTGGCACGGCGTGCCTGGTGTGGAACTCCCATCTACCGGCGGACGCGGGCGAGCCGGTGCGGTACATCGACCTCATGAGCGGCACCAAGCCGCACCTGCTGGTGGAGACGCGCAACAATCTCGGCGGCAGCACGCACATCGAGTACGCGCCGTCGACGCATTTCTACCTGGCGGACAAGGCCGCCGGCACGCCCTGGATCACCAAACTACCGTTCCCGGTGCAGTGCGTGAGCCGCGTGACGGCGCGCGACGCCTGGCGCGGCACAGCGTTTTCGACGACCTACAGCTACCACCACGGCCACTTCGACGGTGTCGAGCGCGAGTTCCGCGGGTTCGGACGCGTGGAGCAGGCGGATGTCGAGGAGTATGGGCGCTTTGCGGATGCGAATTCGCGCAGTCCGTGGATCACCGACGACCAGACGCTGTATCAACCGCCGGTAAAAACGATCACCTGGTTTCACACCGGTCTTGCGGAAGATCGCGCTCGCGTGCTGTCGCATTTTGCGAGCGAATATTTCCCGGCCAGGTACCGCATGGTCGGCGATTTCCAGGAGCGCGAGTTGCCGGAGCCCGTGCTCGATGCCGGACTGCACATCGACGAGTGGCGCGAGGCGTTACGCGCCTGCAAGGGCATGGTGCTGCGCCAGGAAGTGTATGAGCTCGACATCAACGAGCTCGCGGGGCCGTTGAGCCGGCACGTGCCCATGCGCCTCTTCAGCGCCGCCACTCACAACTGCCACATCGACCGCGTACAGGCGCGCGGCGCCAATCGACACGCAGTATTCCTTGTCACGGAAAGCGAGGCGCTGACCTATCAATATGAGCAGGCGCTGGGCGACCCGGGGAGTGACGTGCTGGCCGATCCGCGTGTCTCGCATACGCTGACGTTGCGCGTGGATGATCTCGGGCAGCCTGTCCAGCAAGTCAAGGTGGCCTATCCACGCGTACGGCCGCATGAACATGCGTCGCTCGATGGCATTACGCTGAGTCGCATTCATGCCGTGCAGGCCGAGCGCCATGTCGCATATGCCGAGACGCGCTTTACCGCTGACGTGCTGCTGCCGGCAGTCGACGCCACGGATGCGGCACTTCGTCACAGACGATTGCGACTTCCTTGTGAGACGTTGAGCTTCGAGCTTGCCGGGCTTACGAGCGCGCACAGGGCCTACTTCGAGCCAGGCGACTTCGCGGCGCTGCGGCTCAGTGACACGTACGCGCCGATGGATCCCGACGCCACGCCCGTCGAAGTCGCGTCGTTGCCGTATCACCGGTCGCCGCAAGGCCTGGTGCCCGAGCGCAGACTCGTGGAACACCTGCGCACGCAGTATTTCGACGACAGCAGTGATGAGACTTCGCCGAGTGCGCCGCTGCCGCCAGGACGACACGGACCGCGCGGGCTCAGGTACGAAGTGTACAAACTGGCGCTCACGGATGAATTGATCGCCGCTGTTTTTCCGTCCGACATGATGGGGCGGGAGCTCAAGCCCGGGGTGACGCCGCGGAGTCTGCTGAACGATGAGTCCATCAGCGGCTATCGCCGCGACTCAGAGCGCAGCGAATACTGGGTACGTTCGGGCATCGCCGGTTTCGCGGCGGATGCGGCGCGACATTTCTATCTACCTGAGCGGTTCACCGACGCCTTCGGTGCCGTGACCACCCTGGAATACGACCCGCTCGATCTGTACGTTCGGCGTGTCGAGGACATGCGTTGGAACACGAACGAAGTGCTGCGCTTCGACTATCGCGCTATGGCGCCTGTGGAGATGGTGGACCCCAACGGGAATCACACGCACACGGTGCTCGACATCTTCGGATTGCCCGTCGCGACGGCGGCGAAGGGCAAGGCCCTGGATGGCGGTTGGGAGGGCGATGACGTGGATGCGTTCGTCGCGGACAGCGCGCTGCGCAATCTGGATCCCATGGCGGTGCAGGCGTTCTGCGCCGACAGCACGGTCGACGAAGCGCAGGCGAGCGTGTGGCTCGCGCGCGCTTCGAGCCGGTTTGTCTATCACTTCGGCGAGCGACGCGACCGCGAAGGCAACGTGGTCGCGTGGGCGACGCGGCCGGCGTCTGTCTGTGCCATTGCGCGTGAAATTCATGCGACACAGGCCGGTGGCGAGCACTCGCCGCTGCAAGTGGCGCTGCAGTGTTCGGATGGCGGCGGCAATGTTCTCATGGCCAAACAGCAGGCCGAGCCGGACATGGATAGCGATGCGCCACGCTGGATCGTGAACGGACTGACCGTGCTCAACAACAAGGGGAAGCCGGTCAAACAATACGAGCCGTTCTTCAGCCGGCAGTTTGGCTGCGAAATGCCGCGTCCGGAAGGCGTGACGCCGATCCTCTACTACGACGCTGCGGGGCGCGTGATCCGCACGGATGCGCCCGATGGCACATTTTCGCGCGTTGAGTTCTCGCCCTGGCATTCATGGCAGTTCGACGCTGGCGACACTGCGCTCGAGAGCGCGTGGTACGCCGCTCGCAGTTCGCCGACTGCGAGCGATGAAGACCGACGTGCCGCGCTGCAGAGCGCGAAGTACGCGAATACGCCCGCGCTGACACTGCTGGACAGTCTCGGGCGCACGGTGGTCACCGTGGCGCACAACCGCACACCGAGCTACGCCGAGGAGTTTTCTCGAACACCGTTGCTGGAGCGACCATGGCTCGACCATTTCGCCGTCACGCAGGCGAAGCTCGACGTCGAGGGCAAAACGCTGTGGTTGCGAGATGCGCGCGGCAATCTCGTGATGCAGTACCTGCAACCCGCCAGGCCCAACGACGACCCGACTGACGATCGGTCGCCCGACAGCGCGCCTTGTTATGACATTGCGGGAAATCTGCTCTTCCGGCACAGCATGGACGCGGGTGGGCGCTGGTCGTTGAACGACGCTGCCGGCAAGCCGATGTGCGCGTGGGATGCGAACGATAGGCTCGACACCGACGGCAATGCGAGTCTGGAGCACCGCCTTTCGCACACCGAATATGACTCGCTGCATCGTCCTGTGCGCCAGTGGCTGAGGCTTGGAGATGCGCCGGCACTTGTCGTCGAACGCTTCGAATATCGCGACAGCGACGAACTGATCGCGGACGAGGCGCGCGCCAACAATCTCATTGGGCAGGCCGTGCAGCACGACGACCCCGGCGGGCGTGTGGAACTTCTGCGCGTCGGATTCACCGGGAAGGCAGAGATCCAGGTCCGACGCTTCCTGAGTCACAGCGGCGCACGCGTTCCGGATTGGAGCGGGGACGAGGTCGCGCGCGATGCGCTGCTCGAGCCTGTGACCTTCACCCGGCGCTCGCGGCACGACGCGCTCGGCCGAATGACACAACTCGCCAACTGGCACCGCGGCGCTGCTCGCGTCGCGGTGTACACCCCGCGCTACAACCAGCGCGGCCTGCTCGAAGCCGAAGATCTGCGCATCGGCGCCACACTCGATGAACACGGCAGTGCGAGTGGCGGACGCGTCTCGCAGGCCGTGCATGGCATCGCGTATGACGCCAAGGGCCAGCGCATCCAGCTCTGTCACGGCAATGGAACTGAAACGCGCTACGACTACGACCCGCTGACATTCCGGCTCAAACAACTGCGCACCACGCGGCCGGGCAGCGCGCTGTGGTTTCCGGAATACCGTTCGCAACTGAATGACGAACATGTCCTGCAGCAGCTTCACTACACCTACGACGCGGCGGGAAATGTCTGCGAGCTGTTCGACGAAGCCTGGGCGCCGGCTTTCTTCCGCAACCAGGCAGTCGAGCCGCGAAGCCTCCATGTTTACGACGCGTTGCATCGGCTCATCGAAGCCAGCGGGCGCGAGAGCGCGGCCCTCTCCGCGGCGCCCACGGGCTTCGGCGATCCGGTCCCCGTGGACGGATTTCCGTCGGACCACGCGTTGCGAAACTACACGCAGCGATATGCGTACGACAGCGTCGGCAACTTCGAGTCGATGCAACATTTTGCGGATGGTGGCAACTGGACGCGTCACTATGAAACCGCCGTCGACAGCAATCGCCTGATGCGCACCTGGCTGGGCAACGACGAGATCGGTGCCGAGCGTTACGACTACGACACGCATGGCTCGATGCTGAATCTCACGAGCGTGCCAGTCGCCGCGCGCATCCGCTGGGATTGGCGCGACATGATCGAAGGTATGGACCTGGGCGGCGGCGGACGCGCCTCGTATTCCTACGACATCGGCAAGCAGCGCACGCGAAAGCGCATCGAAAGGCTGGGGGGCGCCGTAGAGGAGCGGGTATATCTGGGCGGTACGGAGCTGTATCGCCGTTACTCGGCAGCCGGCGATCTCGTCGAGGAGATCGAGACTCACCATCTGTTCGTCGATGATCAGCGGGTGTTGCTCGTGGACGATATCATCGCGACCGACAACCCGACGCTCGGCACGGGCCAGCAGTTGATGCGCTTTCAGCACGGGAATCACCTCGGTTCCGTGGCGCTCGAGCTCGATGAGGAAGCGCGCATCATCGGGCACGAGGAGTTTCATCCGTACGGCACGACCGCGCACCATCTTGTCAGCCGCGCGGTCAGGGCGACTGCCAAGCGGTATCGATACTCAGGTATGGAGAAGGACGCCGAATCGTCGCTGAGTTATCACGGTGCGCGCTATTGCGCAGCGCACCTGGCACGTTGGACGAGTGTCGACCCCGCCGGGCTGCGCGGCGGACAGAATGCCTACCTCTATGGCGCGGCAAATCCCGTCACATATCGTGACCCGTCCGGCACACAGCCGAGGGCTTCTTTCGGGGACATCGCGGAGTATCGTCGGCAGTTGCGCGCGGTACGCGGCACCGGTGGAATCCGGCTGAGTGAGCACGAGCACATCGGCGCGTTCATCAACCACTACCTGAGTTTGCTGGATCCGGTGACCGGACTGTCGGCGATGGATCGGGCCGCTTACCGGCGAATGGTGACATTGACCATCCCGCGCGACATGGCGCTCCTCAAGACTGCCGAAGACATGGCGCTGCGAGATCGGCTCCGTGCCGCCAGGAGTTCTGGCGTCGTCAGTCCTTCGCTCGCGGCTGAACTCCTGCCGGAAGCTGCGATTCAGAGGATGATCCGCGCTCGCGATGCGGCAATCGCGGCACGGGTCAGCGCAGGTTTGCCGGTCGACAGCCTGCTTGCGATTACCGACGATCACATTGCGCGCGCCACTCACTATCAATGGGGACAGCTGTTCGACTCCGGGGACGATGCGGCGCGTGCCTTCGTGCGCGAAGCGTCCGAAATGCCGAGCGACGAAGCGTTTGATGAGGCATTCAGGGAAACAGCCGATGGTTCGGATGCCGTGGAGCCGTCCGGGAGACGTGCGACGTCCGAAGGGCTCTCTGCAGTCGATGCGGACGTCGATGCCACTGGCAGAGTCGTCGAAGGCCCACGAACGGGCGCGGCTCTCGAAAGGCGTGCGCGGCGAACTACCGGAAGTGCGCCGGTCGAGGCGCCGGTCGCGCCGACAGCCGCGGTGCCTGACGCTCCATCGGCCCCTGGTCTTGGCAGCGCAGATGACGTGGCCGAAACCGTCATCGCCGGAACGCCCGATCTGACACCACCGGGCGGACCGATGCGAACAGCAGCCAGGGTGCTCGACGGCGTTGGAATGGCCGCCGATGTCGCGGACATCGCGACACAGCCCACACCCGAGGACTCGTGGGCCGCGCTCGGCGAAGGAGTTGTCGCCATGGGCATCGTCAGGGTCATCGGTATTGTGCCTATCCTCGTAGTTCTTGCCTTCGGAATGGTTTTTTCCCACGACTGACCTCATCAAGAAATCTGGTAAATCCATGCAATTCATCATCGCGACAATCACGCCTAACTCCTCGGGCCTTCAGGTCACGAACCTCATCGACGCGCTCTTCATCCTGCTGCGCGGCGGAGTGTTCGAATCGGTGGACCCGCGCAATCACGTCAGCGCCGAAGA
>DASTXR010000052.1:0-93358 GCA_035765415.1 Steroidobacteraceae bacterium
GCGCGCGTGCCGCGCATCGGCTACCTGGGCGGAGATTTTCCCGAGCTTCGCAACGCCTTCATGAACGAATTGCGTGCCCGGGGGTTCGTCGATGGCGAGAACGTCCACATCGAAAGACGCCTCGTGAACGATCTGTCGGAAGGGCCCGCGATGGCAAAGGAGCTTGCCCGATTGCCGCTCGACTTCATCGTCGCCACCGCACTGCCCTTCGCCCTCATGATTCGAAGCGAGAATCCCGACATGCCGATGGTCATCACGACCTGTCCGGGAATGATCAGCAACGGTTTCGCGCGCAGCCTGGAACATCCCGGTGGCATCTACACCGGTCTCGATGAGTTGCCACCGGGCGTGACGAAGAAACGGCTGACGCTGCTCAGGCAGGCGGTGCCGACGGCGAAGCGAGTGGCCTTGCTGTCGACTACGCCGGGAGTCGGCGGTCACGAAGCACAGCTTCACGACGCGGAGGCTGCCGCACAGTCGCTGGGTCTCGCCGTGCAAACGTATCGCGCTACCACGGCTGCAGAACTGGACGACGCGCTCGAGACCGTTGTGCGTGACCGCGTCGACGGCCTGCTCAACTTTCAAGGCGGCCTGTCCGTGTACCGACGCCAGCTCATCGTCGATTTCGTGAATGCGAATCGCCTGCCGGCGATCTACCAGGCGACGCTGTTCGCGGAGGCCGGTGGCCTCATGTCGTGGGCGCCGGATCTCGCGGAGCAGCAACGCGAGGCCGCGCGGTTGTCGGCAAAGATCCTGAAGGGCGCGAAACCCGGCGACCTGCCCGTCAAACATCCCACCGGTTACAGCCTGACCGTGAACTCGGGCGCGGCCAGGAAGATAGGCCTCGTCCTCCCGCCGGCATTGCTTGCGCAGGCCGCGCGAGTCATCGAATGAGCGGGTGAATCGAACTAGTCGCTCGCCGCCTCGCGCCGCAATCGCTCGGCCTCACCGTGCCCGAGGTACGAGCGAATACCCGCGCGCGCGAGATACAGCAACGGTATCAACGCGATGGCGGCCGCCATCTTGTACACGTAGTTCACGGTGCCCACCGCCAGGAACTGCGGAATGCTCCAGTGCTGCGGCCCGAGGACGAAGGCGATGTACAGCACGATGAAGCTGTCGAGCAACTGCGAGACGGCCGTGGAAGCGGTGGCGCGCAGCCACACGAAACGCTCGCCGGTGACGCGCAGGATGCGGTGGAAAATCGCGACATCGATGAGCTGGCCGACGAGGAAGGCGATGATGGAACCGCCAATGGTCCAGAGCCCCTGCCCGAATATGAACGCGTAGGATTTCTGGATGTCGGGCACGCCCAGGTCCGCGTTGACGTCCACCCAGAACGTGGCGGGCGCCAGCGAAATGGCGGCGTACGCGGCCACGAACGCATACGCGATGAACAGCACCGCGATCCACGAGATGAGGCGCACGCCTCGCACGCCGAAATATTCGTTGATGATGTCCGTCATTATGAACACGAACGGCCACAGCAACACGCCGGCGGTGAAGTTCAGGGTTCCGTCGATGCCGAACAGCGACCAGTGAAACGGAGCCGCGCCGATGGTCGCTTCCAGCGCGAAGATCTTCACGCCCACGAACTCCGCGATCAGGGCGTTGGTGAGGAAAAACCCCGCCAGAAAAATGAACAGCCGCGTGGAACGGTGATCGGTGGTGCGCATGGAGGGTTCCGCGTCAGTCGCGACCGCGCAGGCGGCGCAATTCGCGACGGCCATGTTTGTCAGGGCGCTCGAGCGAGCGCGGCTGTGCGAACGCCGACACCAGCCGCGACTGTTCCGCGAATTTTTCGCGCGCGGCACGCGCGGTGTCGGTTTCCACGTAGCAGGCTTGCGCGACGGGCGCCGATCCGCGCCGGTCCGGCAGCTTCAGGACCTCGCATTCGAAGTCATAACCCGTCCGCTTGAGTGAAATCCGATCGCCGACCCGAACCGCGTGCGCCGGCTTGACGCGCTGGCCGTTCACATGAACCTTGCCACCCGCGACCGCCTCGGCCGCCAGCGTGCGCGACTTGAACAGCCGGGTGCACCACAACCAGCGATCGACGCGCAGTGTGGTGCCACCGCCTTCGGCGCCTTCCGCGTTCCCGTGATCTGTCGGCTTGGCTTTCACGGCGGCCAGTATAATTGCGCCAACTTCACCTTACCCGAGGTTCCTTCGTGGACCCTGCGTTCTACCAGCGATTCGACACCCAGCTCGACGACCTTCGCCAGCAAGGCCTCTTCAAGACCGAACGCGTCATCGGCAGCCCCCAGGCCGGGCAGATCCGCGTCAACGAGGCGGACGTCATAAACCTCTGCGCTAACAACTACCTGGGCCTTGCGAGCCACCCCGCCATCCGCGAGGCGGCACATCGCGCCATCGATCGTTATGGCTACGGCATGGCGTCGGTGCGTTTCATCTGCGGCACGCAGACGGTTCACAAGCAGCTCGAAACCGCGTTGTCACGCTTCCTCGGCACCGAGGACACCATCCTCTATTCGTCGTGCTGGGACGCGAACGGCGGCCTGTTCGAAACCGTGCTCGGCGAAAACGACGCCATCATTTCCGATGCGCTGAATCACGCCAGCATCATCGACGGCGTCCGCCTCTGCAAAGCACGCCGCCTGCGCTACGCGAATCGCAATCTCGCCGAGCTCGAGCAGCACCTGTTGGATACACAGGACTGCCGCACGCGGCTCATCGCCACCGACGGCGTGTTCTCCATGGACGGCAGCATCGCGCCGTTGCAGGAAATCTGCTCACTCGCCGACAGGTACGGCGCGCTGGTCATGGTCGACGATTCACATGCCACCGGCTTCATGGGCGCCGGCGGGCGCGGCACGCCCGAACACTGCGGAGTCGCGGGTCGCATCGATTTCCTCACCGGCACCTTCGGCAAGGCACTGGGCGGCGGCAGCGGCGGTTACACGTCCGGCAAGGCAAATGCGATCGCCTGGCTTCGCCAGCGCTCGCGCCCATACCTGTTCTCGAACAGCATTCCGCCCGTGGTCGCCGCCGTCACGCTGCGGGCGCTGGACCTTGTAGTCCATGCCTCTGAGTTACGACAACAGCTCTGGGCGCATGCCGCGACCTTTCGCGCGGGACTTACTACCGCCGGCTTCAAACTACTGCCCGGTGAGCATCCCATCATCCCCGTCATGATCGGCGACGCCGCGCTGGCCGGGCGATTCGCCGACCGGCTGCTGGGCGAAGGCGTGTACGTCATCGGTTTCTCGTTTCCCGTGGTCCCCAGGGGCGAGGCGCGCATTCGCACCCAGATGTCCGCGGGTCTCACCGACGCGCAGCTCGAACGCGCGCTCGCGGCCTTCATCAAGGTGGGCCGCGATTTGGAGCTCATCAAATGAAGGCACTGGTCAAAAGTGAAGCGAAGCCTGGCATCTGGATGAAGGACATCCCGGAGCCGAAAGTCGGCCCCAACGACGTGCTCATCAAGATCGCGAAGACGGCGATCTGCGGCACCGACATGCACATCTACCACTGGGATGCGTGGGCGCAGAAGACCATCCCCGTGCCCATGGCCGTGGGCCACGAATATTTCGGCCGCATCGTCGACATGGGCAGCGAGGTGCGCGGCTTCGCGGTCGGCGATCGTGTCTCCGGCGAGGGGCATCTGACCTGCGGCCATTGTCGAAACTGTCGCGCCGGCCGGCGCCACCTGTGCCGCAACACCGTGGGGGTGGGTGTCGACCGCCAGGGCTGTTTCGCCGAGTTCCTGGTCATCCCCGCGAGTAACGCCTTCAAACTGCCGGACGCCGTCACCGACGACATCGCCAGCATCCTCGATCCGTTCGGCAACGCCACGCACACCGCCCTCGCCTTCAACATGGTGGGCGAAGATGTGCTGATCACCGGCGCCGGACCCATCGGCATCATGGCCGTGGCCATTTCGAAAAAAATCGGCGCGCGGCACGTGGTCATCACCGACATCAACGATTACCGCCTGGGGCTCGCGCAGAAGATGGGCGCCACGCGCGCCATCAACGTCACCCGGCAGAAGCTCGACGACACGATGAAGGACCTGGGCATGCAGGAAGGGTTCGACGTGGGGCTCGAGATGTCGGGCAACCCGGTCGCATTCCGCGACATGCTTCGCACCATGCACCACGGCGGCAGCGTCGCCTTGTTAGGCATTCCGCCGGGAGAGACGGCCATCGACTGGAACCAGGTGATCTTCAAGGGTCTCAACATGCGCGGCATCTATGGCCGCGAGATGTTCGAGACCTGGTACAAGATGGCGGCGCTGCTGCAGGCCGGCCTCGACATCACACCCGTGATCACGCACCACTTCCCCATCCAGGAATTCCAGCGCGGTTTCGAAACGATGGGATCGGGCCAGTCGGGCAAGGTCATCCTCGACTGGAGCACGCTCAACTAGTTGGACGAAGCGCCCTCTTCAGCGATTCGCTGATCCAGCCTCTGGCTGGCCGCACCCGCATAGGCCGTGCAGGCCTGGCGGTCGATGAACGGATTGACGGCCGGTTGCGCGGCCCGGCGTTCGAGCTTCGCCGCCATGTCGATCAGCTGAGGATGTGGCGCGAGCAGAACGTCGCAAGGCAACGCTGCCACGCGCGCAATGCTGCGGCGGAAAGTATCCACCCTGCTCTGATCTCGAGCGCCGCTGAACTTGAAGCCCGGCGCGGATACGGAATTCAGGCTGTCCGCATAAACCATGTCGAGGCACTGCTTCGCTTCGCATGAACGCCACGTCCAGGTCGTGCCTCCCGGCGTGTGTCCGGGCGTGAAGCGGGCGGTGATCGAGAGTTTGCCCACTCTCAGGGTTTCGTCGTCGCGCACCACGCGCACGTTCGCGACGCGCGGAAAGTCGTTGTGCTCGGGGCCGAACGCGAATTGCGGGTCGTCTTCGGCAAGCCCTCCCTGCTCGAGTGCGACGGCGCTGGCGGCGCTGGCGGCCACCCTGGCCCCGCTTGCGCGCTGGAGAGCCGCGATGCCACCCGCATGATCGTAGTGCATGTGCGAATTCACGATCAGGCGGATGTCTTCGACCTTGAAATTCAGCTTGCGGATGTTCGCGGCGATCAGCGGCGCGGATTGCGTCAGGCCGCCGTCGAGCAGAATG
Source organism: Steroidobacteraceae bacterium (assembly GCA_035765415.1). Taxonomy (GTDB): domain Bacteria; phylum Pseudomonadota; class Gammaproteobacteria; order Steroidobacterales; family Steroidobacteraceae; genus CADEED01. Next base: position 5,093 of record DASTXR010000052.1, read on the forward strand.
TGCCCGTCGGTCGACACGATGAGGATCGAGGCGAGCCCCTGGGTACCTACGAAATAGGTGTTGCCGAATACCCGGAACGGATCCTGCGGCTCGTTCCACGGGCCGCATGCATCGCAGGTCTTGGGTGGATCGGGCGTGAGGCCGGGCGTTGCCGCCTGCGCAGCACCCAGCAATCCGACGAGCAACACGAGTGACGCGCGGCGCTGCACGGCTAACGAATGTCGCAGAAGCAGTAGGCGTAACGATTGTCGCGCGCGTTCATGCGCGACCAGCGCGCGAGCTCGCGCTGCAGGGGCTCGAGCTCGCGGGCGACTTTCAAAGCCGGGATGCGCGACGTGATGTCACCCACGAAATTCTTCGCGAACCAGACCTTGATCTGCAGCACCAGCGATTCGGCCCAGGTCAGCTCCGGCTCGATGCGCTCGACTTCGTAGTCGGTGAGTTTCGCCATCTTCGCCGCGGACTTCACCGCCTGGTCGAACAGGCCGAGTTGATCGACGAGGCCATTGCCCTTTGCATCGGTGCCGATCCACACGCGGCCCTGCGCAATGGCATGCACTTCGTCGCGCGTCTTCTTGCGGCCTTCGGCCACGTGGCCCAGGAATTCTTCGTAGCCGCGCTCGATGAATGACTGCAGCAGCACCTTGGCGTCTTCGCCCAGCGGCCGGTCGATGCGCAGCTGGCCCGACAGTTTCGTGGTGCCCACGCCGTCGACGTTCACGCCGATCTTCTTGAGAGTGTTCTGGAACGTCGGGATGGCGCCGAAGATGCCGATGGAGCCGGTGATCGTCGCCGGGTGCGCCCAGATCTCGTCGGCCGACGATGCGATGTAGTAGCCGCCCGAGGCCGCCAGGTCGCCCATCGACACCACCACGGGCTTGCCGTCTTCCTGCGCCGCGCGCACTTCGCGGTAGATCTGCTCGGAGGCAAACACGCTGCCGCCCGGACTATCTACCCGCAGCACGATGGCCTTGACGTCGTCGTCCTCGCGCGCTTCGCGGATGAGCATGGCGGCGGTCTCGCCACCCACGGTTCCCGGGGGCTGCGAACCATCGAGGATCTCGCCCGCGGCGATGATGACCCCGACCTTGTCCTCACCCGCGCTGCGTGCGCGCTTCTCGGCCTGCACCACGCGCAGGTAATCCTCGAGCGAGGTGGAGTTGTACGACTCGCCGGCATCACTCTCGTCGGCTTCCACCTTCTTTTCGGTTTTCTCCGAATCGCCGCCGACGAGCTGGACCATGCGCCGCTCGACGTCGAGCGAGGACTTGAGGCCGGTGACCAGCTTCGCGTCGAGCGCGACCTTGGCGGCATTACCTTTCGCCTCGAGCATGGCCGGCACGAGGTTGTTGACGTAGTCGGAGATGTCGGTGGGCGTGAGGCCCCGCGCCTGGGCCACGGCCGTGCGATAGCTGAGCCACAGCCCGTTCAGGTAGGCGATGCTTTCCTCGCGATCTTCCGGCGACATGTCGGTGCGCACGTAGACTTCGGCCGCGCTCTTGTACGCGCCCACGCGGAACAGGTTGATCTCCACGCCGAGCTTGTCGAAGAGATCCTTGTAATAGGTGCGGTAGCGTTCGTAGCCGTCCACGGCCACGAGGCCCATGGGGTCGAGATAGATTTCGTCGGCGGCCGCGGCGACGTAATAACTCTCCTGCAGGAACGAGGTGGCGTGCGCCACCACTTTCTTGCCCGAGCTGCGAAAATCCTTGATGGCGGCCGTGAGCTCCGCGAGGGTCGGCTGGCCGCCGCCCGACATGTAGTTGAGATCGAGCACCACCGCGGCGATGCGCTGGTCCTTCTTCGCGGCCTTGAGCGCGTCGACGAGGTCCCAGAGCAGCGTTTCATCCTGCGCAGCGCCCTGCGCCCGGGCCAGCGCCTGGTCCACCGGACTGCCGGAGATCTGCTCGACGATCTCGCCCCTGGGAGCGAGCACCAGCGCGGACGCGTCCGCGATGTGCGGAATGGAGGTGCGCAGGGCTCCGACGACAAAACCGAAGATCGTCAGCAGCACCAGCAGGTGCAGGAACTTGCGCAGCCCGTCGAGGCCGCGCCAGATGCCGACGAAAATCCGGCCGATCATGCCGCCGAAGCCTGCTTCAAGAAGTTAGACCTTCTCTTCGATGCGCGCGGCCTTGCCGGACAGATCGCGGAGATAGTACAGCTTGGCGCGACGCACGCTGCCGCGGCGCTTCACTTCGACTTCGCTGATCGCCGGGCTGTGCGTCTGGAACACGCGCTCCACGCCCTCGCCGTGCGAAATCTTGCGCACGGTGAACGAGGAGTTGAGGCCGCGGTTGCTCTTGGCGATGACCACGCCTTCGTAAGCCTGCGCGCGCTCGCGATCGCCTTCCTTCACCTTGACCTGCACGATCACGGTATCGCCCGGATTGAAGTCCGGGAGCTTGCGCGTCATGCGCGCCTTTTCGAGTTCTTGAATGATGTTAGCCATGTCTGTCACCTTCGCGTTCAGCGAGAAATTCGTCGAGGAGTTTCGCCGCATCGGCCGGCAACGCTCCCCGTGCAATCAAATCCGGCCGGCGCAACCAGGTGCGCGCGACCGCCTGCTTCAACCGCCAGCGCTGAATGTCAGCGTGGTGCCCGCCCTGCAGTACTTCGGGCACCGTCCGGCCTTCGAACTCCACCGGCCGCGTGTAATGCGGCCAGTCGAGCAAACCTTTGTCGAAAGACTCCTCGACCGCGGAGCGCTCGTCACCCAGCACGCCGGGCAACAAACGAGCCACCGCGTCGATGATCATGAGCGCCGGGAATTCACCACCCGACAGCACGTAATCGCCCACCGACACTTCTCTATCTATGCGCGATTCGATGACCCGTTCGTCGAGTCCTTCGTATCGCCCCGCCACCAGGGTCAGCCCCGGCAGCTTCGAAAATTCCTGCGCCAGCGCCTGCGTGAAGGGCACGCCCTGCGCCGACATATATATGCGCGGCGATCCCGCCGGTTGCCTGGCCGCAGCGGCGTCGATCGCAGCCGACATCGGCTCCGGCTTCAACACCATGCCCGGCCCGCCGCCATAAGGCCGGTCGTCCACCGTGCGATGTACATCGCGGGTATGTGTCCGCGGGTCTTCGCAACCCACCGACAGGATACCGCGCTCCACCGCCCGGCCCAGGACGCCGACTTTCAGCGCCTGCTGAACCAGCTCGGGGAACAATGTCACGACTTCGATGCGCATGAGTCGTGTCAGAAGTCCTCGGGCCAATCCACCAGAACCGTGCGCGCATCCTTGTCGATGCTGCGCAGGTGCTGCCCGGTCACTGGCACCCAGTGTTCGCGCGCACCCTTGATCACCATCACCGCGTTGCCCGGCGTGTCGACGAAATGATCGACCGCACCCAGCACCGCACCTTCCAGATTCTTCGCCTCGAAACCGATGAGGTCGTCGCGATAGTGCTCGCGTCCCTCAGCCGGCGGCATCGCTTCCCGGTCCACGAGAATCATCTGCCCCGTCAACCGGCTCGCGGCATCGCGTTCTTCGACACCCTCGAGCCGCGCGATCCAGCCGTTGCCCTGCTGCCGCGCCTCCAACAACTTCGCTTCCCGGGTGACTCCGCTGCCTGCCTGCAACTGCCAGGTGGACCACTCGAACAAGCGCTGCGGTGGATCGGTGTACGACTGCACTCGCAGCCAGCCACGCACTCCGTGCGCCGCTCCCAGTCTGCCGACTTCAATGCGGCGAGGTTTCTCCACCGCGCCGACTCTTTGTCAGGCGTTCGCCTTGCGGAACGTGGTCACGAGATTCTTCACGCGATCGGACTGCTGCGCGCCCTTCGACAGCCAGTAGTCGATGCGGGCGATGTCGAGCTTGAGCTTGGTCTCGTTCTTCACCGCTTTCGGATTGAAGAAACCGACCTGCTCCAGGCTCTTGCCACCCTGGCGCTTGCGGCTGTCGGTCACCACGACGTGATAGAACGGCGTGTTAGTGGCACCGCGGCGGGTCAGACGAATTGTCACCATGTCATTGAACCTTCAAGTTACGTAGCCCCGGGGCGAATTGCCCGTCCCGGCCGGCCAAAAAAGAGCGCGGATTCTACGCAAACCAATGGGTTAGGGAAAGGGAGTTTTCGCTACTGCCCGGGGAAGCCCGGGGGCATCCCGCCCTTGAAGGCCTGGAGCATGCGTTTCATGCGCCCGCCGGCCATGCTTTTCATCATTTTCTGCATTTCCATGAACTGCTTCATGAGCTTATTGACGTCCTGGACCTGCACTCCGGCCCCGGCGGCAATGCGCCGGCGGCGCGAACCGTCCAGCAGGGCCGGGTTCCGTCGTTCCTTACGGGTCATGGAATTGATGATGGCGATCTGCCGGCGCACGTCCTTGTCGCCCTGATCGGCCGGCAAGGCGCCCCCTTTCATGGCCGCCTGGGGCAGTTTGTCCATGAGCGCCCCGACGCCGCCCATTTTCTGGAGCTGCTCGAGCTGGCTCTTGAGATCCACCAGGTCGAAGCCCTTGCCCTTGGCGACCTTCTTGGCGAGCTTCTGAGCCTCTTCGACATCGACCTGTTTCTGGACCTGCTCGACCAGGGCGACGACATCGCCCATGCCGAGAATGCGCCCGGCCATGCGCTCGGCGTCGAAGGGCTCCAGCGCATCGAGCTTCTCGCCCACGCCCACGAGCACGATGGGTTTGCCCGTGACCTCGCGCACCGACAGCGCCGCGCCACCGCGCGCATCGCCGTCTGCCTTGGTGAGGATGACGCCCGTGAGATCGAGCGCCGCGCCGAACGCGCGCGCGGAATTCACCGCGTCCTGGCCCGCCATGGCATCGATGACGAACAACCGCTCGTGCGTTTCCACGGCGCGTTCGATTTCCTTCACCTCTTCCATGAGCTCGGCGTCGACGTGCAGGCGGCCCGCGGTGTCGACGATCAGCGCGTCATAAACGCCCTTGCGCGCCGCATCGAGCGCGTTGCGCGCGATGTCCGCGGGCTTCTGCTTGCCGTCAGTCGGGAAGAATCCCGCGTCCACCTGCTCCGCGAGGCGTTGCAGCTGCAGTATGGCCGCGGGCCGGCGAACGTCCGTGCTGACTAACAAGACGCGTTTCTTGTGGGATTCGATGAGCCATCGCGCGAGTTTGCCCGCGGTGGTCGTCTTGCCCGCGCCCTGCAGGCCGGCTAACAACACGACCACGGGCGGCTGGGCGCGCAATTCGAAGCGGGTTCCATTCTTCGACGAAGAAGGGCCGCCCATGAGCGCGACCAGCTCCGTGTGCAGGATGCCGACGAAGGCCTGGCCCGGCGAGAGGCTGGCGGTCACCTCCGCACCCAGCGCCTTCTGCTTGACGCGGTCGATGAATGCCTTGACCACCGGCAGTGCGACATCCGCCTCGAGCAGCGCCATGCGCACTTCGCGCAGGCTCTCGCCGACATTCTCTTCGGTGATGCGGCCGCGACCCCGCAGTGTGTCAACGGTGCGGGAAAGCCGCGCTGTCAGGTTCTCAAAAAGTGCCATAGGGGCGGGATTATAGAAGCCCTATGCTATGGGGCATATGCAAAACGCACCCTCATCCATCCTCGGCGTCGCGCTTGTAGTCCTGTTACTACTGATCGCGTTTTCCTCGGGCACGGAAGTGGCCATGTTGTCGGCCAACCGTTACAAGATCCGCGCCGCCGCCAAGGCCGGCAAACGCACCGCCAAGGCGCTCGATGCGCTCCTCAACCAGCCCGAGAACTGGCTGGGCGCAAACCTGGTGCTGCTGGCGCTGGCCAGCGTGGCCGCTTCCTCGATCGCCACATTGTTAGCCCAGCGCACGCACTACGAACACGCGATTCCCATCACCATGGCGGTTCTGTCCATCGTCATGATCGTGTTCTGCGAGCTCGCTCCGAAAATCTACGCGGCGTTGAAGCCCGACCCCGTCGCGTTGTCGTCCACCTACATCTACAAGGCGCTGGTCTTCGTGATGACGCCGGTGAGCTGGTTCACCAACAAGGCGGCGTACGGGTTCCTCAGGTTGTTCGGTGTAAAGACGGTCAACGAGGCCGGCCAGGCGATGTCGCCGGAGGAGCTGCGTTCAGTGGTGGCCGAGGCCGGCCCGATGATCCCCACGCGTCACCGGCAGATGCTGCTGTCGATCCTCGATCTCGAGCACGTGACCGTGAACGACATCATGATCCCGCGCCAGGAAATCGCGTCGATCAACGCCGACGACAACTGGGAAGACATCCTCGACCAGCTTCGCCAGACGCCGCACACGCGCCTGCCGCTGTACGAAGGCGATCTCGACAACCTGGTCGGCATCGTCCATATGAAGAGAGTGGCCCAGGAGCTGGCGCGCGACACGCTGACGCGCGAACGGCTCATCGAGCTCGCGCGTACCCGCGAGCCCTATTTCGTGCCCGAAGGCACCTCGCTGACCGTGCAGCTCAACCAGTTTCAGCGCAACCGGCGCCGTATGGCGTTCGTGGTCGACGAGTACGGCGACATCCAGGGCTTCGTCACGCTCGAAGACATCCTCGAAGAGATAGTCGGCGAGTTCACGACCGATCCGGCCACGGTGACCCACAAACACGTGCATCGCGAAGCGCCGGGGGTGTTCATCATCAATGCCAGCGCCACCATCCGCGCGCTCAATCGCTCGCTCGGATGGCAGCTCCCCACCGACGGACCCAAGACTCTCAACGGGCTCCTGGTCGAGCAGCTCGAAACACTGCCCGAGGCCGGCGACCGCGTGGAGGTGGGCGAATACCAGTTCGAAGTGCTGCAGATCGGGGAGAACACCATCCGCACCGTGCGGGCCCGGCGAGTTTCTCAGGGCTGATTTTTCAGGGCTGACGCCCACGTAGGAAAACGGCGCCGAGGCGGCGCCGTCCGTGAAAAGGTTTATCCGATCTCAGCCCAGTGCGAGTTTCAATGCGTCTTCGAGGCGCGTGAATTCGCGCACGCGGAGTCCTTCGACAGGTAGCCGCGGGGCGTTGTCCTTTGGAATCAGCGCCGTGGTGAATCCCTGCTTGGCCGCTTCGCGCAAGCGTTCCTCCCCATAGGCCACCGGGCGCAACTCGCCGGTCAGCCCGATCTCGCCGAAGGCCACGAGGTCCTGCGCGATGGGCTTGTCCGCCAGGCTCGACGCCAGCGCCAGCGCCACCGGCAGGTCGCAGGCGGTCTCGGTCACTTCCAGTCCGCCCACCAGGTTCACGAACACGTCGTGCTCCTGCAGCGACACTCCGGCGTGGCGGTTCATGACGGCGAGCAGCATGGCGACGCGTTGCGCATCCAGCCCCTGGGCGACCCGTCTTGGCGATCCGAAACGCATTCGATCCACCAGGCCCTGCAGCTCGACGAGCAGCGGGCGTCGCCCGTCCCGCGTGACTGCCACGACACTGCCCGGCGCCGGTGTGCCCGACCGCGCCAGGAAGATCGCCGACGGGTTGCGAACCTCGCGCAGCCCCGATTCGCCCATGTGGAAGAAGGCCAGCTCGCCCACCGAACCGAACCGGTTCTTGGTGGCGCGGACATTGCGAAAACGGCTGGAGGCATCACTCTCGAAATAGAGCACGGTGTCGACCAGGTGCTCGAGCACGCGCGGGCCGGCAATGGCGCCATCCTTGGTGACGTGGCCGACGATGACCACGCTCACACCCGAGCCCTTGGCGAAGCGCACCAGCTGCGCAGTGCACTCCTTGAGCTGCGTGACGGCGCCCGCCGCCGTGCCGATCGACGCGAGTTGCACGGTCTGTATCGAATCGACGATGAGCAGCTTCACACCCTCGGCACCGGCGCGCGCCATCATGGCTTCCAGGTCGGTATCGGCGACGACGCGCAGATGCGAACCCGCAACACCCAGACGGCGGGCGCGCAGGCCGATCTGTGCCGCCGACTCTTCCGCCGACAGGTACAGCGTGGGCGTCACCCGCGCCGCGTGATTCGCGAGCTGCAAGAGCAGCGTGGATTTGCCGATGCCCGGCTCGCCACCTAGCAAGGTGACCGACCCCGGGATCAGGCCACCACCCAGGACGCGGTCGAGCTCACCCATGCCCGTCTGAAGCCGCGGCAGCTCGCCCGTTTCCAGGTCGGACAGGTCCGTTGATGGGGCCATGGGGCCAGGCTGGGGACTGGGGCGGCGCGCCACGGCGCGCTGCTCCAGGGTGTTCCACTGCGAGCACTGCGGGCATTGACCCTGCCATTTCAGGGTCTCGGCGCCGCAGTCGGCGCAGACGAAGACGATTGCCGGTTTTGCCATACTAAAAACCTTGGGGCCTGGCCCCGGAAAGCGTGACGAAGTTCATGCCTTGAACGACGCCGGAGTCAGCAACTCACCTAGTGTGCAGTAGTCCGGTGCGCCCCGAGCCCAATCCCATTAGCATTGCATCCCTAGGTCGTTGATTTGCCGATGCGCTCCAGACGCGAAGTGTGACTTATTGCGAAGGCGGCATCCGGCGCTGCTGGTACGTTACGGCCCTTGCGGGGAAGTCTACGGACGCGAATCGGCCGTACAGGTCTTATTTTGGGCATTGGTGTGATCGAAGAATACGTCGAACAACTCCGGTTGCTGGGTCACCCATGAGCCTCAAGGGCAAGCTGACCTTTGTCGGGCAGACCGACACGGGCCGCGTGCGCGAACACAACGAGGACACTATCGCGTCCGACGTTGACGTCGGCTTGTTAGTCCTCGCCGACGGCATGGGCGGATACAACGCCGGCGAAGTCGCGAGCGGCATTGCCGTCAAGACCATCACCAACCTGGTACGCGAGGGACTCGCGCGCGAGGATCTCGCCGCGCTGGATCGTGCCACCGGGCTCACGCGTCCTTCCATCGTGCTGCGCGACGCCATCACGCGCGCAAACAAGATCATCTATCAGACCGCCCGGTCCCAGGCCGAGTGCGAAGGCATGGGCACCACCGTGGTCGCCGCCCTCTTCTACGACAACAAGGTTTCGATCGCGCACGTCGGCGACTCGCGGCTGTACCGACAGCGCGGCAGCCAGATTGCGCAGGTCACGATGGACCACTCGCTGCTGCAGGAGCTGGTGGATCGCGGCTTCTACTCTCCGGAAGAGGCGCAGCGGGCTGCCAACAAGAATTACGTGACCCGGGCCTTGGGCGTCGAACCCCAGGTCGAGGTCGAAGTGCAGGAGCATCCGGTCGACAAGGGCGATATTTTCATTCTTTGCTCGGACGGCCTGTCCGACATGGTCGAAGATGAAGACATTCGTTTAACTATAAGTACCTTTGGTGCTAATCTAGATACGGTTGCTAAGCAGTTGATTCAGTTAGCCAACGAGAACGGTGGTCGTGACAACGTCTCGGTGGTGCTCGCGCAGGCGAACGAAGCGTTCCCGGCGAGCCGTGGAGTGATGGACAAACTACTTGGCTGGTTTAGTTAAGGGAAGGCGAATTCAATGGCACGTCTGGTCTTAAGCCTGGATAACCAGGTTCTCGCCGAATACAACATGAATAAGGAGCGGTACACGATTGGCCGCCTCCCCGATAACGACATCCGCATCGACAACTCGGCGGTGTCGGGTCATCACTCGCTCATCATCAACATCCTCAACGACTCGTTCCTCGAGGATCTGAACAGCACCAACGGCACGTACGTCAACGGCAAGCTCATCAAGAAGCATGCGTTGCAGCACGGCGACGTCGTCACCGTCGGTCATCACCAGCTGCGGTTCGTCGAAGACGACGAAGCCCAGGACGAATTCGAGAAGACGATGGTCATCCAGCCGTCGTCGCGCCCCGCCGCGGAGAAGATGCAGGCGGCGAAGGATCGGGCAGAAAAGGTTTCGGCAGACGTGTCCGCGAGCGGCATGCGCAAGGGTCTCGACGGCAAGACGCCGGTCAAGAAGGCCAAGCTGCAGGTGCTCTCGGGGTCCTTCGCGGGCCGCGAGCTCGAGCTGAACAAGGCGCTGACCACACTCGGCCGGCCGGGCATCCAGGTCGCCGCGATCACGCGCCGCCAGGACGGTTTCTTCATCGTGCACGTCGACAGCGATACGCCTAACAACTATCCGCTGGTCAACGGCGCCGCCATCGGCAGCCAGGCGCGCAAACTCACGGACAACGACGTGATCCAGCTCGCGGGCGTCAAGATGGGGTTCTTCGAAGCCTGAGTCAGCGAGCGAAGCTGCTCTTGATCCTCACGGACGGCGCCGCTTCGGCGCCGTTTTCCGTTGTGGGGCACAGCCCCTGAGAAGCCCTTTTCATTTGAGTTCGATCGGAACTCTCTGGCTGACGCCGCACAGCAGCTCGTAAGGAATGGTGCCGGCATGGGCGGCGACCTCCTCTACGGAAAGCCCCTCGCCCCAGATGATGGCCTTGTTGCCCGTGGCCGCCTTCGGCGCGCCGGTTACATCCACCGCAATCATGTCCATCGACACGCGCCCGACGAGTGGATAACGCACGCCCCCGATGAGCACGGGCGTGCCGTTGTCGAGATGGCGCGGAAGTCCATCGCCGTAGCCGGCAGCAAGAATCGCAATGGTGCTGTCGCGCTCGGCGCGCCAGGCGCCGGCGTATCCCACCGTTTCGCCCTGCTTCACTTCACGCACCGTGAGCACCGTGGTTTCGAGCGTCATCACCGGCTTCAGCCCGTGCTTGCCGGCACTCTCGCCTGCGAAGGGTGATACGCCGTAAAGCGCGAGCCCCGGACGCACCCAGTCACCATGCGCATTGGGCCAGCCGAGGATCCCGGCGGAATTTCCGATGCTGGTTGCGAGCCGGTTCGCGCCATTGAGCCCGGCTGCGCCGATGGCGTGGTCGAACGCGGCCACCTGTTCGCGCGTCATCCATTGCTCGCGCTCGTCCGCACGCGCGAGATGCGTCATCAGCCGCAATTCCAGCGCGGGAACGGTGAGTGCGCGCAGGCGCGCGAGCGCATCGGGAAATTTTTCCGGCCGGAACCCCAGGCGGTTCATGCCGGTGTCGATCTTGATCCACAGCGTGAAGCGCTCCGCGCCGCGGTGCGCCTCCAGCAACTTGAGCTGCAGCGGGTCGTGAACCACCAGCTCGAACCCGTGATGCGCAGCTTCGGCGAGTTGCTCGGCGCTGAACACGCCCTCGAGCAGCACGATGGGAGCTCGCACGCCGGCGGCGCGCAGCGCCATGCCCTCTTCGAGCCGTGCGACTGCAAAACTATCGGCGTCAGCGAGCGCCAGCGCGGTCGCCACCAGCCCGTGGCCATAGGCGTTGGCCTTCACCACCGCCATGACTTTCGCGCCAGGCGCATACGCGCGGATGGTGCCGAGGTTGTGCCGCAGCGCCGCGGAATCCACCAGCGCGCGAATCAACCGGATCAACGCATGATTCCTTCGCCGTAAGCGGGGTCGGCATAGTTCTCGAACCGGCTGAACTGGCCGCGGAAAGTCAGGCGGATATCGCCCGTCTCACCGTTACGATGTTTGGCGAGGTCGATGTCGGCGACGCCCTTCTTCGGCGTCTCCTTGTTGTAGACCTCTTCGCGGTAGATGAGCAGGATCATGTCTGCATCCTGCTCAATGGCGCCCGAGTTGTGACTAACTACTCCATCGGCTAACCAGTTATGAAACCGTGGAACAGTCAGATCGAAAGTTTCAGTTTCGCCCGCAGGCTCCACCGACACGATTCGATCCCAGAACATCGGCGTCAATGCCCAAGCCTTCAGCTCATCATCTTGAAGCAAGTCCGCGTACTCTCCAATGAGTTCGCGCGACGGCGAAAACTTGAACTGACTGAGTCCGCCGTACGAAACGCCGCGCATATGCGCCATTTCCCTCGTGCTGATCCCGCTCCTTCGCATCCTGCTTCGCACCGTCTGAAATACGGATTCCGGAAGAGTGTCGACGTTGCTGTGCCGTCGCAAAGCCGAAAGCTGCGTCGACAAGAGCCCAATAGGTCCGAACCTTGGTCCGAATCCACCCACTTTGTCGACGAAGATTCTCATGTCTTCTCCGCCGGAAACATCGACGGTATAAACAGGCTTGCCCACTGACTGTTGAACTTTCCGTTCGCGGCTGACGATGCCCAACCTCAAGAGCAACGCCGAAACATCACCCGCCAACCCGCGACTGCACGTACTGAAGTAGACACGCGACGATCCTTTCGTACCTGGCTTGCGCAGCACAACGCTGCCGTCAGTCGCCCAAAGGTGCCGAAGCAGGGTTCCGATCTGCTTGTTTGAAAGTTGAAAGACAGCCGCCGGCAGTCGCTTTTCGTGCGACCTCTGATTGAACAAGCCCAGATCTTTGAGCCATTTGCCGACTCCCGCGGGCTGCCATCGATTGCCATTCCCGGAAATGACCAGCTGATGCCACTTGCCGATTCCATGATGGCGCGAAACTTTGCTACCGAATGCCTCTGCGCTATCTCTGACGGCCCGACTGTTTTCTTCGGATGCCGTTGTGTAGCGCAACGGCTGGTGAGTCAGATAGCTGCCATCACCGACAAGGTGGCCAAGAAGTATCAACCAGTGCTCGGGCCACTCGATGGGGTTCGAAACTTCTGGCAATCCCCTCGCAATGGCCACTCGCTCACCGGGTGCACAATCTGCCAATGATCTCCAGCCGCTGCCAGAGAGCACGCGATGATCCGCGGTAGCTTGAAGAGTACGACCGCTTGCCAATTTGAGATCGAACACCGGCTTGACGCCGGTGGACCAGACAATTTCCGCCTTCGCAGCCACCGGTTTCTGTTCTTCGTCGAGAGCCCAGACTTCCGGCGCCTGGCCAACCAATGATGCGATCTGCACGCGTCGCCCATCCGTGAGGCACACCAGCGTCTCTCCCGCGACGCACTCGCGCAGATCCGACATCACCGGCCGCTTGTTCTCACGCTGCTCCACGCCGCGATTCAGCTGCGACAGCGCGATGACCGGGCAGTGAATCTCTTTCGCCAGCGCCTTCAACCCGCGCGAGATCTCCGAGATCTCCGTCGCGCGATTCTCTTTCGTGCCCGGCACCGACATGAGCTGTAGATAGTCGACCACGATGAGATCGAGGCCGTGCTCCCGCTTGATGCGTCGCGCGCGCGCGCGCAGCTCCGTCGGCGTGAGCGCCGGCGTGTCGTCGATGAAGATCTTGGCGTCCTGCAACTGCTTGGTCGCCCCGGTAATACGAGGCCAATCGTCCTCGGACAACTTGCCGCTGCGGATGTTGCCGAGGTGCACGCTGCCCACCGACGACAACATGCGCGTCAGCAGCTGCTCGGCGGGCATTTCGAGCGAGAAGATGGCAACCGATGCGCGCACTCCTTCCTTGAGCGCGGCATGTTCGGCGATGTTGATGGCCAGCGTGGTCTTACCCATCGACGGGCGACCCGCGATGATCAGCAGGTCGCCGCCGCGCAGACCACCGGTTTTCGAGTCGAAGTCGATGAATCCCGTGGGCAGGCCGCGTGGCTTGTTAGGGTTGTTGTAGAGGTCGTCGATCTGGTCGACCAGCGCCGGCAATGCCTGGCGGGCGCTCACGTAACCCTTGCCGCGGGCCGAGCCTTCGGCGATGGCGAATATGCGGCGTTCGGCTTTCTCGACGAGGTCGCGCGCGCTCTCGCCTTCTTCGCTCCAGACGGAGCCCGCGATTTCACCGCCCGCGCTGACCAGTTCGCGCAGCAGCGCGCGTTCCTTGACGATTTCAGCGTAAGCGCGTGCGTTGGCCGCGCCCGGCGTGTCGCGCGTCAGCGTGCCGAGATAAGCCAGGCCTCCGGCATCATTGAGCTTGCCGAGCCGCTGCAGATGTTCGGAAACCGTGACCGGATCGCAGGGCTGCGCTTCACCCGCGAGCGCGGCGATGCTCTCGAAAATGAGCGCGTGGTCTGGCCTGAAAAAATGCTCTGCCGTGACCACGTCGCCGACGTTGTCCCACGCCGAGCGATCGAGCATGAGGCCGCCCAGCACCGCCTGTTCCGCTTCCTCGGAATGAGGAGGCGTGCGCAGGTCAGACGGACCCGAAGCATTGCGACGAAATTTGGGCGTGCTCGACATGTATGACCCCGCGTGGACGCCGGCTAGTTTCTACTGTCGCGACTCGGGCGACCAGCGGAAAAATTCACGCCAGACTCGCAAAAGAAAACGGCGCCCTTCTTCGACGAAGAAGGAGCGCCGTTTCGCAAGCGCTTGAAAGTCCGTGCTTAGTCTTCAGCGGTGATCACCACCGGCAGCTGCACGTCGATGTCCGTGTGCAGATGCAGGGTGATCACATGCTCGCCGACCATGCGCAACGGGCCTGTGGGCAGGCGCACTTCGGCACGCGCGACCTTGTAGCCGGCGTTGGTGCACGCCTCGGCGATGTCCGCCGTGCCGATCGAGCCGAACAACTTGCCTTCGGTGCCCGCCTTCGCGGTGATCTGCAGCTTGAACTCCTTGAACGCGGCAGCGCGGCTTTCCGCGTCCTGGAACTGCTCGCGTGCAGCCTTTTCGAGTTCAGCGCGGCGCGCTTCGAACTTCTTGACGTTTTCAGGAGTGGCCAGCGTGGCCTTGCCCTTCGGCAGCAGGAAATTGCGGCCGTAACCCGACTTCACCTTGACGCGGTCGCCAATGGTGCCGAGGTTGGCCACTTTCGTTAAAAGGATGACGTCCATGGTGAGCCTCAGTGCTGATCGGTGTACGGCAGCAGCGCGAGGTAACGCGCACGCTTGATCGCCGACGAGAGCTGACGCTGGTAGAACGCCTTCGTGCCCGTGATGCGGCTCGGAACGATCTTGCCAGTCTCGGTGATGTACTGCTTCAACGTGCCCAGATCCTTGTAATCGATCTGCTTCACGCCTTCGGCGGTGAAACGGCAGAACTTGCGACGGCGCGAGAACGAGCGGTTGCCACCGCCGCCACCGCCACCACCACCAGCGCCACCCGGACCACTACGACGCGGCTTGTCTTCTTTCATCACGCGTTTACTCCCATGTCATCGTCATCGCTGGCGAACGGCGAGTCGTCACGACTCCGGCGCGGGCCGCCTTCTTTCTCTTCCTGCGCGGCCTTCGCCATCGGCGACGGCTCTGTGACGGCTTCGTCCATGTTCACGACGAGGTGACGCAGCACCGCATCGGAGAACCGGAACGCGCCGGTGAGCTCGGCCAGCGTCTTCTGGTCGCACTCGATGTTGAGCAGCACGTAGTGCGCCTTGTGGACCTTGGCGATGGGGAACGTGAGCTGGCGACGGCCCCAGTCTTCGAGACGGTGCACCGTGCCACCACCGGCGGAGATCATTCCGCGGTAGCGCTCGACCATGGCCGGGACTTGTTCGCTCTGGTCCGGATGGACCAGGAACACGATTTCGTAATGCCTCAATGTAGTCTCCTTAAGGATGTTAGCCACCCGCCTGAGGTTGACGGTGTGGCAAGGAGAACCGGCCGGGGCCTTTGCGGACCCCACCCGGCTCAAAACGGGCGCGAAGAATACTCAACGCCCCACTCAATAACAAGAGCTTGGCAGGCCGAAAAACCTGACTCACCGCATGATTTTCAAGTACTTGCGCGCTCAGCGGCCCTTTTTGCCTGCCAGGCGCTGGCGCAGCGCCTCGTACAGCAGCATTCCGCTCGCCACGGAAACGTTGAGACTCTCCACGGCGCCCTGCTGGGGCAGCCGGACCGTGAGGTCGCAGGTTTCGCGCGTGAGTTGCCGCAGGCCCGAGCCTTCGGCCCCCATCACCAGGGCAATCGGGCCGCTCATGTCGGTTTCATGCGCGAGTTTCGGCGCATCGGCATCCGCGCCCACGATCCACAGGCCCGCCTCCTTGAGCAGCCGCAGCGTGCGCGCCAGGTTGGTGACCACCGCAATCGGCGTGGTCTCGGCAGCGCCGGCCGCCACCTTGCGCACGGTGGCATTCATCTGCACGGCGCGGTCCTTCGGGATGACGACGGCGAGGGCGCCGCAGGCATCGGCCGTGCGCAGGCAGGCGCCCAGGTTGTGAGGATCCTGAACGCCGTCGAGCACCAGCACGAACGGCGCCTTGCCGTCACTGGCTTCGAGCTGTTTCACGATCGCGGCAACCAGTTCCTCTTCGTGCCAGACCGCGAGCGGCTGCACGTCGACATACACACTCTGGTGCACGGCATCGCCGAACAGTTGTTTGAACACGGCCGGAGACGCGCGCTTCACCGTCTTGCCTGCCTTCTGTGCCAGCGCCTGGATCTCCGTCATGCGCGGATCGGCACGTCCTTCGGCAATGGTGACCGTCGCGACGCGCTCGGCGTGCCGCGTGAGCAGCGCCCGCACCGCGTGCAGGCCGTAAACCTTTTCGCTCATCCCCTGCCCTTGGCTTTTGGCCTGGCGTGCCGGTGCGGCGACTTCTGCAGTCCGATCTTGCCCGGCGTATCCAGCGTGACGAGCGACAGGTCGACGAGACCTTCGATGGGATTCACGCTGGTGACGATGACGTGCACGCGCGCGCCGATTCCGAGGCGCCGCTTGTTGGCCCTGCCCACCCACGCGCGGCCGCCCTGCTCCATCACGTATTCGTCATCGCGAAGGTTGTCGATGTGCAGCAGCCCGTCGGTCCCCACGGCCGTGAGCTGCACGAACGCGCCGAATTCCACCACCGTGGTGATGAGACCTTCGAAGGTCTGGCCGATGCGATCGCGCAGGTATACACACTTGAGCCAGGAATTCACGTAGCGATCCGACTCGTCGGCACGCTTTTCGAGTTGCGTGAGCTCGGCGCCGGCGAGCGCGAGCTGCCCGCCGTCGTAACGCATGCCGTACGGATCCGAATCCGACAGCATCGCGCGCAGGCAGCGATGCACGACGAGATCCGGATAGCGGCGAATCGGCGACGTGAAATGCGCGTAGTGCTTGAGCGCGAGGCCGAAGTGCCCGATGTTCTGCGGCTGATACACCGCCTGCATCATCGAGCGCACGATCAGCGATTCGATGAACGGCCGCGATTCGTCATGGCCCAGCCGGTCGGTGATGGCGCGGAAATCCCGCGGGCTCACCTCTTCGGGGAACTCGGCGGCAATGCCGAGCGCGGTCAGCGTCTCCAGCAGAAGAGTCAGCTTCCTTTCTTCGGGCTTGCCGTGCACGCGGTACAAGGTGCCGACGCCGCGCAATTCGAGCTCGCGCGCCACCGCCACGTTGGCGAGGATCATGCATTCCTCGATGAGCTTGTGCGCCTCGTTGCGTTCGTACATGTACACGCGCTGGATGCGTCCCGACGCGTCGAAGTCGAACTCCGCCTCGGCGGCATCGAACTCGAGCGCGCCCCGCTTGTGCCGCGCCTTGAGCAGCGCGCGATAGACGTCCACGAGCGGCAGCAACTTCTCGGAGAGCCCCGCCAGTTCCGCGAGCGCTTCGGGTCGTTTCTCGAATAGCGCCGCGAAAGCCTGGTCGTAAGTGAGGCGGCGGGCCGAGCGCATCACGGCCGTGTAACAGCGGGATTCCAGCAGCGTACCCGTGCGCGAGACGATCATCTCCGATGCGAAGCACAGGCGATCGACGTTCGGCTGCAGCGAGCACAACACGTTCGACAGCGCGAACGGCAGCATGGGAATGACACGCGTCGGGAAATACACGCTGGTGCCGCGCTCGCGCGCGCTGGCATCGAGCGCCGTGCCACGACGCACGTAATAGCTCACGTCGGCAATGGCGACGATGAGCCGGAAACCCTTGGCGTGCGGTTCGCAGTAGACCGCGTCGTCGAAATCCTTGGCGTCTGCACCGTCGATGGTGACCAGCGGCAGGTTGCGCAGGTCCACGCGCCGCGACGCCTCCGTAGCGTCGACCGAATTGCCATAGGACTCCGCCTCGCGGACCGCCTCGGGCGAGAACTCCCGTGGCAGATCGAAGCGCGCGATGGCAGCTTCGCAGGCGAGCTCGACCGGCTTCTCCGGATCGAGACGCTTGACGACTCGCGCCTGGGGAGTGGAACCCGACCCCGCGTACCGCGTCACCGCCGCGATCACCCAGTCGCCATGGCGGGCGCCGGCGAGATCATCCGGCGGCACGAGACAACGCATGCCGATGCGCCGGTCCGCGGCCGTGACGAACGCCGTGCGGCCGTGCACTTCGAGCGTGCCGACGAATTCCTTGGTCGCATGCTCGAGAATTCTTTCCAGGCGGCCCGAATAGCGGCCATCGCGGCCGCGTTCCACGGTCACACGTACCCGGTCGCCGTGCATGACGCCGGCCATCTGCGGCGGCGGCAGAAATACCGCCTCTTCCTGGCCTTCGATGCGCACGAACCCGAAGCCCGCGCGATTCGCGCTCACGATGCCCTCGGCGACCCTGTCATGCCCGTGGTTCGCGGACGTGGCGGATGCCGGGCGGCGCCCGGCCGGTTTGTGCGTCTGGCGCGGGTTTTCGTGGCTTCCGCGTGATTTTCCGTTTCTGCGTTTCAACTATTTTCTTCCTGGATCGTGAGGGGCTTTTCATCGAGGAATATGCCCCTCGATTGACAGCCCACAAAGTGGTGCGTACCTTTCGCCGCTCTTCGCACCCTGCCCGGGTGGCGGAATTGGTAGACGCACTAGTTTCAGGTACTAGCGAGTAACATCGTGGAGGTTCGAGTCCTCTCCCGGGCACCAATCAATTCAATGGATTACGCGCGTTTCGCCGGTCTGCATGGCGGACCCGCGATCGCACCCGCGCGGATTCTACGCACAGTTGGCTCACGCGACGCGAACCTTGGCGTCGCGCGGGGCGGTTCCATGCCAGCGTTTGAAGGCATGCGAGAAGGCGCCCGGATCCTGGAATCCCAGTAACCACGCGATCTGGCTGATCGGCAGGTTTTCGTCTTTCAGATAACGGTCCGCGAGGTCGCGCCGTATCCCGGTCAACAGCGCCGAGAAGCTGGTGCCTTCATCGGCGAGATGCCTCGCCAGGCTTCGCTGGCTCATTCCGAGACGGCTCGCGACCAGCGCCGCACGCGCCTTGCCGTGCGGCAGCAGCCTGGCGACCTCGTTCTCCACGCGAGTGCGCATCGATCCACGGCTGGCCGTGCTGCGCGCGCGGGCTTCCTCGCAGATCGCGAGCAGCACGCGATTGAGGTAGGGATCTGCCTTCACGACGGGCAGATCGCCTGCGCTTCTCGCGAACAGGACTTCATCGTCAGCCGCGCCGAATTCGAGTTCGCAACCGAAGTAGCTAGTCATTTCCCGAGTGCCGCGCTTGCGCGGATGGGCGAAGCACACGCGTTGCGGGATCAGGCGCGCGCCCGTCAACTCCCGAAGCATGCGCACCGCGGTCGCCGTCCAGAACTCCACCTGGTGCCGGTCTTCGTAACGGCTCACGCCGGAGAAGGTCGTACGTATCCCGACGTACCGGCCATCGATGAAGTGCTGAATCACGCCTTCGTTGATCAGGCTGCTGTAGCGCGCGGCAAGCTGACAGACATCGCGCACCGTTTCTGCGCTCGCCAGCGCGTAGTAATAGAGTCCGACGGCGCGCAGCTCGCTGACCTGTGCGAGATGAAAGCCGAGCAGATCGTCGTTGGTCGCCGCGCCCACCAGGTTGACGAATTCGATCTGGTCGCGCACCCGCAACCGCACCCGTGGATCCTCGACCTGGCGTCGCGACAGGCCGGACCGATCGAGCAGCGGACCGGTGGCAATTCCAGCGGATCGCGCGTGCGCGAAAGCCAGGCGCGTCAACACTCCGAGCGCACGCGGAAGCCGCGTGTTCCGTCTCACGGCGTCCGGCTCGTGGCTGGAAACGACAGGTTTCTGGCCACTGGCGACAAGTGGTCCGCGCGCAGCCGGACGTATAAAACGCGCAATCTCAACCGGGAACCTGCACCCGCGCCGGCGTGACTAACAATCCGGGTGCGCGGAAGCATCCCCCACCAGAGCGGCATGGAAAAACAACGAAAGACGATTGCGGTCGTCGACGACGATATCGGGATCCGGAACGCACTCGAGAGAATGCTGAGCATCGCCGGCTTCGGCGTACATGCATTCGCCAGCGGCGAGGAGTTCCTCGCCTCCGTGACCACCTGGGACCCCGGCTGCGCCGTCATCGACGTCGACCTGGGCACCATGTGCGGACTCGACCTCGCCCGCCATCCCGCCATCGTCGCCGCGGAGTGTCCGCTCATTTTCATCAGCGGCACCGGCGATGAGACCGTGCGCACGCGCGCGATCGCGCTGGGCTGCGTCGAATTCCTGCGAAAGCCGTTCACGCCTGCGGAGCTGATCGACGCGATCTTCCGCGCGACCAAGGAACCGCCGATTCCCTGAGTTCCGGCCATGTTCTATCTACTCGCGCGGCGGGTGGGCCGCTCAATGGGACGAAGGGCCAATACTTAAGCGTGGGCGACCTGCGTAGCGTGCGCAACCCATCATCGGGATATTGCCGGGGTTACACCATGGAACGCCGCACCCTGATAACCGTTCTGTCGCTCCTGTGGCTCGCGTTCGCCGAAAATGCCGCGGCGCAATCACTGCCGAGCTCGCTGCCTTCGTTGTCGAATCCGCTGATGAGCACGCTGATGAAGTCGCTCGGCGTCACGCAAAACCAGGCCGAAGGCGGTGTCGGATCGATCCTGACGCTCGCGAAGGAAAAGCTCGCCAAGGGCGATTTCGACAAGATCGCGGCGGTCATCCCCGGCGCCAGCAAGTACCTGGAGAAGGCCAAGTCCCTGGGCGCCGTCGCCGGCCCTCTCGTCAATGCCGCGGGATTGAATGGCGCACTCGCCAAGCTCGGAATCGACGCGGCTACTGCCGCGAAATTCATCCCCGCGGTGACCAGCTTCGTGGGCAAGGCCGGCGGATCCAGGCTCGGTGCGCTGCTCGGCAGCGCGCTGAAATAACGGCGCGGCGCTCAGTCGCGCTCGAGGAACTGCGCCAGCTCGTCGCGGGTTTCCTCGATGTGCTGCGCCGTGAGTTGCCGCGCCTGCCGCGCATCCCCCTCGGCCCAGGCCTCGTACAAGGCGTTGTGCTCGCGCGTCGCGCGGCGCACGCGCCCGACCGGCAGGAGATGCATGCGCACGTAACGCTGCGACAGCGTGTGCAGGCGACTCAGGACCTCGCTGGTGACCGGTTGCTGGTGCGGCACGATCAGCGCGAGGTGAAAGGCGCTGTTGAGATTGCCGATGTCGCTCATGGCCTTGGCCGCCAGCGCATCGTTCAATGCACGCAGCGCTTCGCGCGCCGCGATGTGATCCTTGGCCTTGGCGACCCTGGTGCCCTCGCTGACCGCCGCCGGCTCGAGCGAGAGTCGCAGGCGGAAGACTTCGTCCACCTCGGCGGCGAGCAGCGGACGCACGCGAAAGCCGCGATGAGCCTCGATGTCGATGAGGCCTTCGGCGCGCAGGCGCACCAGCGCCTCGCGCACCGGGATCTTGCTGACGCCGAACTCGGCGGCGATGGAATCCTGGAGCAGCGGCGATCCCGGTGAATATTCCCCGGCGAGGATCTTTTCGCGGATGCGCGTGGTGATCTGCCCGCTCATCGTCCGAAGCAATGGTTCGTTCATCGAATTCCCCAGCAGAATGGATCGGACGCGTCGAGCAGCAGCGTGCTCTCCGCGGTCATATGGGCCCGGCCGCCGATCGTGGGCGAGATCATTCCGGAAGACCGGTCCAGCCAGCGAAAACTTGCGCTGAAGCTGCCACCGACGATGCTTTCCTGGATCCACGATTCGCCTTCGCCGAGCGCGCCATCGGCCGCCAGGCAGGCGAGTTTGGCGCTGGTGCCCGTGCCGCAGGGCGAGCGGTCGTAGGCCTTGCCCGGACACAGCACGAAATTCCGGCAGTCGACCCCGGCCGTGGGTGATGGCCCGAACAGCTCCACGTGGTCCACGTCGGGAAAACCCTGGGCGTTCAGCGCCTGGCGGACGCGCCAGGTGAAATCCGTGAGTGAATCCACGGCGTCGAGCGCCAGCCGCCGGTCCGCGGCGTCGATCAGGAAGAACCAGTTGCCGCCCCAGGCGACGTCCCCGCGCACCTCGCCGATGCCCGGAACGTCCACGATGACTCCCTGCGCCCTGCGGTAGCTAGGCACGTTGCCGAACTCGATGCGGCCGTCGGCGTGCAGTTGCACGTCGACGGCGCCCACCGGCGTGTCGATGCGCAGCGCGCCGGGCGCAAGCCGCCTCGCATGGGCCAGCGACGCGATGAGACCGATGGTTCCGTGGCCGCACATGCCGAGGTAACCGACATTGTTGAAGAAGATGACGCCGAAGCTGCAATCGGTGCGGTGCGGCGGGCACAACAGCGCGCCGACGAACGTGTCGGAGCCGCGCGGCTCGTTGACCACCGCCGAGCGGTAGGAATCGAACTGGTCGCGAAAGCGTTGCAGGCGCTTTTCGAGCGGGCCGCTGCCGAGATCCGGGCCGCCCTCGAGCACCAGGCGCGTGGGCTCGCCGGCGGTGTGCGAATCGATGACGCGGATCCGGTGCATTTCAGTCCTGTTTCGCCACGGGCGTAGATCGTATACGGTAGCCGCATGGCGGAGCAAGAAACGATCGCGGTCATCGGCGCCGGCGTCATCGGCAGCGCGATCGCCTGCGCGCTGGCGCAGGAAGGCCGCGATGTCCTGCTGCTCGACCGGGCGCCGCCCGGGGAAGCCGGCGCGAGTTTCGGCAACGCGGGACACATCGCCGCCGAGCTGGTCGAGCCCCTGCCCTCACCCGGATTGTTGTTCGGGTTCTGGCGCGAGCTGTTCGCATTCGGCGGAGTGCTCGATGTGCCGGCGCGCCGGCTCGGCGCTTTCCTGCCGTGGGCGGCGCGCTTTGGCCAGGCAGCCTTCCGCCGCGAGCGGAACACGGCGCACCTCGCGCCTTTTGTCAGACCCTCCGTCACCGCGCTCATCGGCATGCTGCGCGACATCGGCCGGCCCGATCTGATCCGTCAACACGGGCACTACGAGTTGTGGCTCGACGGCGATGCCGAGCGCGGCGCGCGCACCCAGGCGCTGGCGATGGAAAGACTCGGGGTGCCAACGCAGCCCGCGCCGCGCGAGCTGGTCGAGTCCGCCCGGCAAGCCGCGCGCGCCGCCACCGCCGCCGCCCTGCACTTCCCCCTGAGCGCACACGTGCTCGATCCGCTCGAAGTCGTGCGCGCGTTCGCGGCCGACGCCACGCAGCGCGGCGCCCGGTTCCTGCGGCGCGAGGTTCGTGACCTGCGCGCGAGCGGCGCCGGCGTGCAGGTGATCACCGCCACCGAAACCATCCTGGCGCGCTCGGCCATCGTGTGCCTGGGCGCGTGGTCGGCCCCGCTGCTGGCGCCGTTCGGCCTGAAGGTGCCACTGGAAGCCGCTCGGGGCTATCACGTGCAGATGCCCGGCGCCATTGCGCTGGTCGACGCGCCGCTGCTCTACGCCGACGCGAAGATTCTCGTGACGCCGATGGCCGGACGCGTGCGCGCCACCAGCTTCATGGAATTCGCGGGCGCCGATGCGCCGCCGGATCCGCGCAAGCCCGCTTGCCTGCGCGACCGCCTGCGCACACTGGGCTACCACTGCGACGAGGCAGCGCCGGGCTGGGTCGGACCTCGCCCGGTGCTCCCGGACTATCTACCCGCCATGGGCCGGGTCGCCGCGGCGCCCAACGTGCTGTATGCATTCGGGCATCAGCACATCGGGCTCACGTTGTGCGCGGTGACCGCGCGGGCGATGGCCGACCTGGTCGCCGGGCGTACGCCCGCGGTGGACGTTTCCGCATTCGATCTGCGCCGCTTCGGCGCAGGAAAAATCCGCAGTTAGAGGAGCTGACGTCGTCATGAAGAAATGGTCTGGCGTGTTTCCCGCAACCACCACGCAGTTCACGCGCGACGAACGCCTGGACCTGGCGGCGACGCAGAAGGTCGTGGCCGCGCTCGTGGACGACGGCGTCGATGGCGTCATCTGCATGGGGACGGTGGGCGAGAACTGTTCATTGAGCGCCGAGGAGAAGCGCGCCGTCATGGCCGCCATCCGCGAAGTCGCCGGCGGACGTGTCCCGGTGTTGTCCGGCGTGGCGGAATACACCACGGCGCAGGCCGTGCAGTACGCGCGCGATGCGGAAAAGGCCGGCATCGACGGCCTCATGGTGCTCCCGGCCATGGTCTACAAGTCGAACCGCCGCGAAACCCTGCATCACTACCGAAGCGTGGCCAGGGCAACCGCCCTGCCCATCATGGTGTACAACAACCCGGTTTCTTACGGCGTGGACATCACCGTCGAGATGTTCGGCGAGCTCACGGACCTGGCCAACATCGTCGCCATCAAGGAGTCCTCCGAAGACACACGTCGCCTCACCGACCTGCGGCGAGCGCACGGCGAGCGGTTCGTGCTGTTCGCCGGCGTGGACGACATCGTGCTCGAGAGCCTCATGCTGGGCGCGAGCGGCTGGGTGTCCGGGCTCACCAACGCCTTCCCGCGCGAATCGGTGGCGCTGTTCCAGCTTGCCAAGGCCGGCCGCTACGCGGAGGCGCTCGCCATCTATCGCTGGTTCATGCCGCTGCTGCACCTCGACACCATTCCGACGCTGGTCCAGTGCATCAAGCTCGCCGAGCAGCTCATGGGCCGCGGATCGGAAATGGTTCGCGCCCCGCGCCTGTGCCTCGACGGCGAGGAGCGCGCCTGGGTCGAACGCCTGGTGCGCGAGGCCGTGGCGACGCGCCCGCCACTGCAATCCGACAAGTCGCCATGAGCCTGGCGGCGCAAGCGCTGCTCGGCCTTCTCGGCCTGCTGGCGGCGTTCTTCATCTGGCGCTGGATCGCCATCGAGCGCCGGCGCCCTCGCGAACCGGCGCCGCCACGCGGCCTGCTGCATTCGGCAACGGGCTTCGTCACGAATTTCTTCGACACGCTGGGCGTGGGCTCCTTCGCACCCACCACCTCCGTCTTCAAACTACTGCGACTCGTGCCCGACGAGCGGATCCCGGGCACGTTGAACGCCGGGCATGCGTTGCCGACCATCGCGCAGGCACTCATATTCATCGCCGCGGTCAGCGTCGATCCCGTGACACTGGTGGCGATGATCGGCGCCGCGGTGCTGGGCGCCTGGGCGGGCTCCGGCCTGGTGGCGCGACTGCCCAAACACGCCATCCAGATCGGCATGGGAGTGGCGCTGCTGTGCGCAGCCGCATTGTTCGTGCTCGGCATCGTCGAATGGATTCCGGCCGGCGGTGACGCGCTGCGACTGCGCGGTCCGTTGCTCGCGATCGCCGTGGGCTGCAACTTCGTGCTGGGCGCGCTGATGACGCTGGGCGTCGGGCTGTACGCGCCCTGCCTCATTCTCATCAGCCTGCTCGGCATGAACCCCATCGCCGCCTTTCCGATCATGATGGGTTCGTGCGCGTTCCTCATGCCCGTGGCCGGGCTGCGGTTCATCGCGGCGCAGCGCTACGACGTGCGCGCGGCGCTGGGACTCGCGCTCGGGGGCATTCCCGGCGTGCTCATCGCCGCGTTCATCGTGAAGCAGCTGCCGCTGTTGTGGCTGCGCTGGCTGGTGGTCGCCGTGGTGACGTACACGGCCATCGCCATGCTGCGCTCCGCGCGCACGCGTCCCTGACACCGCGCAACGGGCGAACTACTTCTTCTTCGCGGAAGACTTTTTCGCCCGCGTGCGCCTGCGTCCGGGGGCCGGTGGCACTTTGCCGCCGGCGCGACGCGCTTCGGACAGGCCGATCGCGATCGCCTGCTTGCGGCTGGTCACTTTCTTGCCGGACCGTCCGCTGCGCAACGTGCCTTCCTTGCGCTCGTGCATCGCGCGCTTCACCTTCTGCTCGGCTTTCTTTCCGTATCGGTTTGCCATGGAAACCTCCTCGTGCGGCTACCATGCCCGCCACCGCCACCGGGGCGCTGTAGGCTGACGCCCACGCATCGCGTACGCAGCGAGCGGCGCGAATCGCCGAAGCGACTTACAATCCCGCCCCTCGTACACCGGGACCCCATACATGCGCCTAACTGCCCTGATCGCGCTTGCCGCCCTGCTGGCGAGCCCCTGCTTCGGCGACTCACCCGCCGCGGATCCGCGCGACACCGCATTGCTCTCGCGCATGACACTCACCGAAAAGGTCAACCAGCTCATGCTGCTCAGCAAGGGCACCATGACCGGCCCGGACTCGGCCGGCCGGCCTAACAAACCGGCGGAGGACCTGGCGCGCGAAGGCATCGGCTTCCAGATGTCGGCGTTCGAATGGTCGGCGGCGGACATCAACCGCATCCAGCGCATCGCGGTCAAGGAGTCGCGGCTCGGCATTCCCGTGGTGTTCGCGACCGACATCATCCATGGTTACTGGACCGTCTTTCCCGTGCCGCTGGGCTTGAGCGCCACCTTCGATCCGGCCGACGCGCGAACGGTAGCCGCCATCTCCGGCCTCGAAGGTTATTCGCATGGCCAGCGCTGGACGTTCGCGCCCATGGTCGATCACCCCGTCGATCCGCGCTGGGGCCGCGTCGTCGAGACTTTCGGTGAATCGCCGCTGGTCAGCAGCGACTACGCAGTGGCGACCGTGCGGGGCTTTCATGGCTCGCTCGCGCAATTGCCGGGAAAACCGGCGCCCGCCGATTTCGGCGTGGCGAGCTGCCTCAAGCACTACCTGGGCTACGGCGCCGTGCAGGGCGGCAAGGATTACGCGTACGTCGATCTCACCGAACGCAGCATCCGCGAATTTCACCTGCCGCCGTTCGCGGCTGGCGTCGCGGCCGGCGCGCCTTCGGTGATGCCGGCATTCACCACCGGTCCCGGGGGAGTGCCGATGTCCGCGCACCGCAAACTACTCCAGGACGTGCTGCGCGGTGAGCTCGGCTTCAACGGCGTGCTCGTCTCCGACTACGCGGGCATCACGGAGATGCGCAACCACGGCACCGCCGCCGACGATCTCGAAGCCGCGGTACAGGCGCTGCGCGATGGCACCATGACCATCGACATGGAAGACGGCGTCTACTATGCGCAACTCGCGCGCGCCGTCACCGCCGGCCGACTGCGCGTCGAGGAAATCGACCGCGAAGTGCTGCGCGCGCTCGCGTTCAAGCGGCGTCTCGGCTTGTTCGAGAAGCCGTATGTTCCCGAAGACCTCGAGAAACGCGTGCGGGTTTCCGAGGCGCATCGCGCGGCGGCGCGCGAAATCGCACGCAAGTCCATCGTGCTGCTCAAGAACGACGCCAACCTGCTGCCTTTGAACGCCAGGCGCATTCTCGTCACGGGGCCGCTCGCCGACGCGCGCGAAGACCTGCTGGGGCCCTGGCATGCGCGTGGCGAGGCCAAGGACGTCGTGAGCGTGCTCACCGGCATTCGTGAACGTGCGGCGTCCGGCAAGAGCGGCGTCACGGTGAGCTACAGCGAAGGCGCGAAAATCGATGGCAAGGGCAAGGCGGTCGAAGGTGATCCGCAGCGCATCGCCGCCGCCGCGAGTGAAGCCCGCAACAGCGACCTCATCGTCGCGGTCGTCGGTGAACGCGAATCGCAGAGCGGCGAGGCGAAGAATCGCGCGTATCTCGATCTGCCCGGCGGCCAGCAGGCGCTGATCGACGCGCTGATCGCCACGGGCAAACCCGTGGTCGTGGTGCTCATCACCGGTCGCGCCCTCGCCGTGCCTGCGCTGGTGGAAAAATCCGGCGCGCTCGTGCACACGTTCTTTCCCGGCATCGAAGGCGGCCACGCGCTCGCGGACGTGCTGTTCGGCGATTACAACCCCGGCGGCAAGCAGCCCGTCACCTGGCCCCGCAGCGTCGGTCAATTGCCGATTCACCACTACGACCCACCCAACGGCCGGCCTAACATCCCCGAGCGCGGCGACTACAAGGCGCACTGGCTGGATGAGCCGGACGAACCGCTGTTCGCCTTCGGCTTCGGGCTGTCGTATACGCACTTTTCCTTGAGCGCACTCGAGTTGCCGAAACGCATCACGCGCTCGGAGTCGCTGACGGTGCGCGTGCGCCTCACCAACAGCGGCGGCCGCGCCGGCGACGAAGTGCCGCAACTCTACATCCGGCCGCGCGTCGCTTCCGGCGTGACCGGCAAGCGCCTGCAGGCCTATCGGCGCGTGCACCTGGCGGCCGGCGAATCGCGCGTCATCGAGTTCTCGCTACCGGCCAGCAGCCTCGTGACGATGAATTCGCAGGATCGCTGGGCGCTCGAAAACGGCACCTACGAAGTGACGCTCGGCACCAGCGCGCAAGGCGGCCTCACCGGCACGTTCGAGCTCGCGAACTGACGCTGCTGCACTGCGTCGCGGCCCGTGGACTAACTAGTCACGCGCTGTCGGACGACGCCACCCTCACCCGGGGTGTCATTCCTACACGCCGAAACCAGATTCCGCGCGCGCGGAGTGTGAGAATCGCCGCATAGCTAGCATGTCGGCTTATCACAACGCTGCAGTGCGATGTGCGTGTTGCCGCCGTGCAAACGACGAACACGAGTGGGGCTCACATGAATCATTCCCGAGCGGTTTTTCCACGTTCAATCCTGGGCGCGGCGATCGCCGCCGTGCTCACGGCGCCGGCGATTACCTGGGCGCAGTCCGCGGACGCCACGCTGCGCGGCAAGGCGCCTGCCAACACCGCCGTCACCGCGAGGAACGTGGCCACGGGCGCGACCCGGCGCACGCAGGCGAACGCTGAAGGCAGCTACACGCTCGCCGGGCTGGCGCCGGGCACGTACCGCGTCGACGCGGGACCGGGTACAGAGACGACGGTGACGGTGAGCGTGGCGTCCACCGCGACGCTCGACCTCACCGCTTCGAGCGGCGCCGTCGAGGCTCCCGAGGCGCCCATGCAGGAAATCACCGTCGAGGGCCGGCGTCTCCAGGAGGTGCGAACCTCGGAGGTCGGCGCGACGGTGTCGCAACACCAGATAGAGACGGTGCCGCAGATCACGCGCAACTTCCTCGAGTTCGCCGACACCGTTCCGGGAGTCGTTTTCGAAGTCGACGGCAGCGGGCGCACGAAAATCAGCGGCGGCGCGCAGAACCGCAATGGCGTGAATCTCTACATCGACGGCGTGGGACAGAAAGGTTACGTGCGATCGGGCGTGAGCGGCCAGGCCGGCGACACGCAGGGCAATCCGTTCCCGCAACTCGCCATCGGCGAATACAAGGTCATCACGTCGAACTACAAGGCGGAATACGACCAGATATCGAGCGCGGCGATCACCGCGCTTTCGCGCTCGGGCACCAATGAATTCAGCGGCGAGGCGTTCGGCACCTACTCCGCGGACAACTATCGCGCGCGCACGCCGGGCGAGATCGACTCGGGCCGCAAGGCCGAGTCCGAAAGCAAGGAATACGGACTTGCATTCGGCGGACCCATCATCCAGGACCGCCTGCACTTCTTCCTGACCTATGAAGCCAAGCGCTTCGTGACTCCCGTGAGCGTGCTGACGGCATTCGCGCCGGACAACGTCGCCGCCCAACTACCTGCCGAGGCACGCGCGCAGCTCGGAGCCTCCTCCGTCGATTTCGAGGAAGACCTGTTCTTCGCCAAGCTCGACTGGGCGGTTTCCGAGCGCGACAGCCTGCAGCTCTCGGCAAAAATCCGCGACGAGGTCAGCTCCGGCGACCGCACCGGTGTAGGCATCGCCCGCAGTGCGACGGTCGACACGAACAACGACGACACCCGCCTGGAGTTCTCCTGGAAACACAACGCTGACGCCTGGCTCAACGAAGTGCAGCTCACCTACGAAGACGCGTTTTATATTCCCGAGATCACCAGCCAGGGCGTCAACGGATCCGTGTACACGTGGTTCGACGGTCAGGATCGGAACGTGCTGGCGGTGGACGGCGCCGACCCGCGCGCGGGCCAGAACAAGGGCCAGAAAGGCTGGGCGATCGCCGACATCATCACTTTCTCCGACCTCGCCTGGGGCGCTGGCGACCACAACATCAAGGCCGGCGTGAAGTACAAGGACGTCGACCTCACGGCCGCGGACTCCATCCCCGGCAATCCCGTGTTCTATTACGACGTGACGGCGGCGGGCACGGCCACCATTCCGTGGAAGACCGCGTTCGCGCTGCCACTCGCGGGCTTCGACTCGGAGGTCACGACCAATGACAAGCAGTTAGGCCTGTTCATCCAGGACGACTGGACCGTCAACGATCACCTCACGTTGAACCTCGGCGTCCGCTGGGACGTCGAGTGGAACGAGTCGTATCTCGATTTCCAGACACCGCAGTTCCTGCTGGATGCTCTCAACACGGAAGTCTCGCCGGGTGTGACGTACGGCCAGTCGCTGGGCCTCTCCTCCGACCCGAACGTGGCCATCGACATCAACGATTACATCAGCACGGGCAACAATCGCGATCCGAAAACCGACTCATTCCAGCCACGACTGGGATTCTCCTACGACCTGGGCGGCGACCAGGCGCACGTGATCTTCGGCGGCGCGGGACGCGCCTACGACCGCACGTTGTACGACTACCTGCAGCTCGAACAGACCAAGTTCGCGCTCGCGACCGCGGAAGTCCGCTTCAATACCGTGGACCATCCCTGCACGCTGAACGGCACCAATTGCGTCACCTGGGATCCCGCATACGCCAGCAATCCCGATGCGCTGCTGGCGCTGCTCGCCGGCAGGGCGGGCGAGGTCAACCTCATCAACAACGATCTCGAGGTGCCCTACTCCGATCAGTTCAGCCTCGGCATGCGCAATCGCCTCGCGGACTGGAACACCAGCGTGTCGGTCACGCGCGTGCTCAGCAAGGACGGCTTCGTGTTCACGATGGGCAATCGCTATCCGAACGGCGATTTCTGGCAGAACCGCGGCCAGCCCTGGGGCAACTCGCCACCCGGCCTCGCCGGCGTGCTGCTGGTCGGCGACACGGGCATCGAGACCAGGAGCACGCAGTTGCTGGTGTCGGCGGACAAACCGTTTACGCAGGAATCGCGCTGGGGAGCTTCGTTCGCCTATACGTTCACGGATGCGGAGCACAATCGCGACATCAACGAGCACTATCTATTCGACGAATCCTCCATTCATATCTTCCCGTTCATCAAGTCGAACGCCGCGGCCGAACATCGCGTGGTCGCCACGGGCTCCTTCTCGGCGCCATGGGGCTTCACGCTCGCAGGCAAACTGACCTGGGCGTCGCCGATTCCGCACAACGTGATCTCCTGTTATGCGGGCACGGCCACCTTCCCCACCGGCGCACCGTGCAACCCGTTCGCCGTCGACGTGGACGGCACTACCGGCTACCAGTCGCTGGACCTGCAGTTCACGAAGAACTTCGAGGTCGGCGATCTGGGATCGATGTACCTGCGTGTCGACGCACTCAACGTGACCAACGAACGCAACCTGGTCGATTTCAGCGATACCACGGGACCCGACGGAATCATCGTGAGCAGCAGGTACGCGCCTTTCGGCAACATCACCGGCGTGCCGCGGACGATTCGCATGTCCTTCGGCGTGAAGTTCTGACGCCGCGAAAGCTTTGCTGTTAGAGGCTGCGAACGGTGCCACAATCGGCGCGATGACCGACGAACGACTGAAAAGCATCGTCATCGTGGGTGGTGGCACCGCCGGCTGGATGGCGGCGGCCGGTCTCGCGCACACGCTCAAGGGCAGCGATTGCGAGGTGCAGCTCGTCGAGTCCGACGACATCGGCACGGTGGGCGTCGGCGAGGCCACTGTGCCGCATCTGCGCGCGTTCAACGATTCCCTGCGCATCGATGAAGTGGAGTTCGTGCGCGCGGTGCGCGGCACTTTCAAGCTCGGCATCCAGTTCGTCGACTGGGGCCGCATCGGCGACCGGTACGTGCACGGGTTCGGCACGATCGGCCACGAATATCGCGGCCTGCCTTTCCATCAGTACTGGCTGAAGCTGCACCTGCAGGGCAAGGCGCGCGATCTCGGGGAATACTCGATCAACACGGCCGCCGCCCCGGCCAACAAGTTCATTTCCGGCGCCACCGACGTCCCGAAGGGTTCGCCATTGTCCCAGGTGGCCTACGCCTATCACTTCGACGCGGGGCTGTACGCACAATACCTGCGGCGCTACGCCGAGGCGCGCGGCGTCAGGCGCATCGAGGGCGAAGTGGTCGATGTGCAACTGCGTGGCGAGGACGGCTTCATCGAGTCGGTGACGCTGAAAAGCGGCGCGCGCCTCACGGGCGATCTGTTCATCGATTGTTCCGGGTTTCGCGGCCTGCTGATCGAGCAGGCACTGAAAACGGGTTATGAAGACTGGACCCACTGGCTGCCCTGCGATCGCGCGGTGGCCGTCCCCTGCGAGAAAACCGGGCCTGCGACGCCATACACGCGTTCGACGGCGCGGGCGGCGGGCTGGCAGTGGCGTATCCCGCTGCAGCACCGTACCGGCAACGGCTATGTCTACTCGAGCGCGCACGCCGGCGACGACCAGGCCGCCTCCACGTTGTTAGCCAGCCTCGATGGGCGCGCGCTCGCGGAGCCCCGGGTGCTGAAATTCGTCACCGGCCGCCGCGCGAAGATGTGGTCGCGCAATTGCGTCGCGCTCGGACTGGCCAGCGGCTTTCTCGAACCGCTGGAATCCACCAGCATCTATCTCATCCAGTCGGGGATCGCGCGCCTGATCCAGATGCTGCCCGACCGGCACATGAACCCGGTGCTGCAGGATCGTTACAACGCCGAGGCGGCGTTCGAGATGGAGCGCATCCGCGATTTCCTGGTCCTGCACTATCACGCGACCGAGCGGCGCGACAGCGAGTTCTGGAAATATTGCGGCACGATGTCGATCCCGGCGTCGCTCGAACACGTGATCCGCCTGTTTCGCGACAGCGGCCGTTTCTACCGCAACAGCGACGAGATGTTCGCGCTAACCAGTTGGGTGCAGGTCATGGTGGGCCAGAACATCATCCCTCGCGCCTATCATCCCCTGGTCGATGGCGTCGCGGCTGCCGAGCTCGAGAAGCTCGCCGAAAGCGTGCGCGGCGTGATCGGAAGCTGCGTCGCCGCCATGCCCGGGCACGAACAGTTCATCGAGCGTTGCTGCAAGGCGCCGGTGGCCGCATGATGCAGACACCCGTGCGCACCCGCCTCACAACCTTCCTGATTGCCGTTTCCTGCGCGCTGCTGGCGCTCGCCTGCGAGACGGCCAAACTCAAGCCCCGGCCCGAACCGGTGCGCGTCGTGCCGGCGGTTCCGCTGAAGCCGCTCGACCCGCTGCTCGAGGACGTCGAGAAGCGCACCTTCAACTTCTTCTGGGAAACCACCGAGGGCGCCACGGGTCTCGTGCCCGATCGCTGGCCGGATGCGCCTTTCGCGAGCATCGCCGCGGTGGGCTTCGCGCTGAACGCCTACGCCGTCGGCGTCGAGCGTGGTTACGTCACGCGTGCGCAGGCGCGGGCGCGCGTGTTGACGACCTTGCGCTTCCTGCATGCGGCGCCGCAGGGCGCGGACCCCGCCAACAGCGCCGGATACCAGGGCTTCTTCTATCACTTCCTCAATTTCGGCAGCGGCAAGCGCTACGGCAACTCCGAACTATCCACCGTCGACACCGCGCTGCTCATGGCCGGCGTGTTGTTCGTCGGCGGGTACTTCGACCAGGACCACGAAGACGAGGCGCAGATCCGCAAGCTCGCCGATGAACTGTACCGGCGCGTGAACTGGCCGTGGTCGATAGAGCACGTTCCCGACATCCGCATGGCCTGGAGCCCCGAGGGACAATTCCAGACCCACGACTGGCGCGGCTACAACGAAGCCATGCTGGTGTACCTCCTGGCGCTGGGCTCGCCCACCTTCCCCGCCGCGCGGCAGACCTGGGTGGCGTGGACGTCCGACTACTACCGAAGCTGGGGCACGCTCGAAGGCCAGACCCACCTCACGTTCGGGCCGATGTTCGGCCACCAGTACAGCGCCATCTGGATCGACTTCCGCGGCATCAAGGATGAATTCATGTGGCCGCTGGGTCTCGACTACTTCGAGAACAGCCGCCGCGCCGTGCTCTCGCAGCGCGCGTACGCGATTCGCAACCCGCTCGACTGGCGCGGTTACGGCCCTAACATCTGGGGCATCACCGCATCGGACGGCCCCGGCGATTTCGAGCTCCCGTACCTCGGGAGCAAGCGCAAGTTCCGCGGCTATTCGGCGCGCGGCGTCGGCCTCGCCAGCCGGCCCGACGAAGTGTTCGATGACGGCACGATCGCGCCCACCGCCGTGCTCGGCTCACTACCCTTCGCGGAAGAAATCGTCGTGCCGGCCACGCGCGAGATGCACAAGCGATATGGCCAGTACATCTACGGCAAGTACGGCTTCGTCGACGCATTCAACCCGAGCTTCGACTACGACGTGGCGCTCAAGCGCGGGCGCCGCGTGCGCGGCGTGGGCTGGGTGTCCACCAACTACCTGGGCATCGACCAGGGCGCCATCATCTCGATGATCGAGAATCACCGCAGCGAGCTCATGTGGTCGGTCATGAAGCGCAATCGCTACCTGCGCCGCGGCCTCGAGCTCGCCGGCTTCGAAGGCGGCTGGCTCGACGAGCCGCTCGCCGAATCCGCGGTCAGCCCCCCACCCTGATTCGTCCGCCTGCCTTGAGCGCAAGCTGCGGCGGCACACGCTTGCCCACCGACTCGAGCGTGTCGATGAAGCTGGTGTGCCAGGCGGTAATGGAATACTTGCGCAGAACTTCGACCATCGCCTGGTGGCGCTCGCGCCGTTCGCCGATGGGCATGTTGAATGCCTGCTGGATGGCATGCGCCATGCCACGAGCGTCGTAGGGATTCACCATCACCGCCGAGGTGAGCTCGCGCGCGGCGCCGGCCATCGTCGACAGGATGAGCACGCCCGGATCGGCCGGATCCTGCGCGGCCACGAACTCCTTCGCCACCAGGTTCATGCCGTCGCGCACCGGCGTGACGATGCCGATGAGCGCCGATCGCATGAATCCCATGAGCACGTCGTGCGGGAAATTGCGGTTGAGATAGCGGATCGGCGTCCAGTCGGTGTCGGCGAAGCGGCCGTTGGTGCGCCCCGTGGTCTGTTCGAGATCGCGGCGGATCTCGGCGTAGGCGCGCACGTCGCTGCGCGACAGCGGCGCGATCTGCAGGAACGTGACGCGATTCTGGTTTTCCGGGTGGGTTTCGAGGAAGCGTTCGTACGCCTTGAACCGTTCGACCAGGCCCTTGCTGTAATCGAGCCGGTCGACGCCGATCATGAGCCGGCGGCCTAACAACCCGGCGAGCATGCGCTTGCAGGCTTCGGTGGACTGGGACTCGACCGCCTCGCGCTGGATGGCGTCCACGTCCACGCCGATGGGGAACACGCCCGTCACGACGCGACGGTCGCCCAGCGTCACGGTGTGATCGGAGGTCAGCGTCTTGTCGCCCCACATCGACGCCACCGCCGAGCGGAATGCATCGCGATCGGGCTCGGTCTGGAAGCCGAGCACATCGTAGGCCAGCATCGCCTGCAGCAGCTCTCCGTACACCGGCAGCGCGCGCAGCACTTCGATGTTCGGGAACGGGATGTGCAGGAACAGGCCCATCGGCTGGTTCGCCCCGGCTTCGCGCAGCTTCTGCGCCAGCGGAAACAGGTGATAGTCGTGCACCCAGATCAGGTCTTGCGGCTCGAGCAGCGGCAGGAGCTGGCGCGCATAGCGCTGGTTCATGCGCTGGTACGCCTCGTACTGCACGTCGCTGTAGCGGAAGCCATCGACGAAGTAGTGGAACAGCGGCCACAAAGTGCCATTGCAGAACCCGAGATAGAAATCCTTGTACTCGGCCTGGTCGAATTCGATCGAGGCGAACGTGACGCCATCCTTGCGCACGATGGATGGCTCGTCGGCGGGAATCTCCACGGTCTCTCCGTCCCATCCGAACCACAGGCCGCGTCGCGCCTGCATGGCGGCTAACAATCCCACGGCCAGGCCACCGGGCGCGGCGCCGCGACGCGGGACGGAAATTCGATTCGAGACTGCGACCAGTCGGCTCATACGATCTCCTCCCAGCTGCGCGATAGCCGCAATGCGCTGCCGATGACCCCGACCATGCTGTAGGTCTGCGGAAAATTGCCCCACAACTCGCCGCTCGCCGGGGAAATGTCCTCCGAGAGCAGACCGAGCGGATTGCGCCGTTCCAGCAGGCGCGAAAAACGTTCGCGCGCTTCGTCCACGCGCCCGGCGGCGGCGAGCGCATTGACGTACCAGAACGCGCAGATGGTGAAGGCGTTCTCCGGTGTGCCGAAATCGTCGGCATGTTTGTAGCGAAACAGCAGATCGCCGTTGCGCAATTCCTCCTCGACACGTTCCAGCGTCTTGAGGAAGCGCGGATCCGTGGCCGGCAGCAGCCCGAGTTCCGGCAGCAGCAGCGCGGTGGCGTCCAGATCGCGATTGCCGAACGCCGAGGTGAAGCACTGGCGTTCTTCGCTCCACGCACCCTCGAGAATCGCCTGGCGCATGCGCTCGGCTTGCGCGCTCCATTCGCGCGCCGCGACGACGTCGCCCACGCGCCGCGCGATCCGGCCCAGCCGGTCGCAGCCCGCCCAGGAAATGGCCGCCGAAAAGGTGTGGCGCTGCAGGCGGCCGCGAAATTCCCACGGCCCCGCATCCGGCTCCTCGAAGGTGGCCACCGCGCGTTTGCCCAGCCGGTAGAGCCGTTCGAGCAGCACCTGGTCGCCCGAGCGCACCAGGCGTTCATCGAAGAACAGTTGCGTGGCCGCCAGGATCACCGAGCCGTACACGTCGTGCTGCACCTGTTCGGCGGCCAGGTTGCCGAAACGCACCGGCCCCATGCCGCGATAACCCGAGAGCGTGGTCGCGATCTTCTCCTCGGCGTGCGGATCGCCGGTGATGCCGTACAGCGGCTGCAGGGTGTCGGCGGTCGACGAGGCGATGATGTGGTCGATGTAGTGCAGGTACGCTTCCATGGTGCGCGTCGCGCCCAGCCGGTTCAGCGTCTGCACCACGAAGTAGCTGTCGCGCAGCCAGCAATAGCGGTAATCCCAGTTGCGCGTGCTGTGCGGCGCTTCGGGTATGGAAGTAGTTAGTGCGGCGAGCACCGCGCCGGTGTCCTCGTAGGTGCACAGCTTGAGCGTGATGGCCGAGCGGATCACCGCCTCCTGCCAGTCGGCCGGCACGGCGAGTGTGCGCACCCATTCCTGCCAGTAGGTGAGCGTGGCGCCCAGGAACTCGCGCGCCAGCGCGGCCGGCGATTCCTGCAGCGTCTCGTCCGGGCCGATGATGAAATGCAGCGCCTGCTCCAGCACCACCGGGCGGTTCTCGAGCAGCGCGGCCAGCGACGCGTCCGTGGTGACGCGGTAATGCAGCCCGTCGGCCGCGAAACGGATGTGGTGGCTGCCGGTGATGCCCGGCTCGCAGCGTTCGCCGAAGCCCGCCGTGGGACGCAGCCGCAGGCGCAGGGTCGGACGTCCGGCGAGCGGCTCCACGCTGCGCACGAACATCATCGGCCTGAACACGCGCCCGCGACTGCGAAACCGTGGGCAGAAATCGACGATGCGCAGTACGCCGCCATGCGCGTCGTACAGGCGTGTCTCGATGATGGCGGAATTGCGCATGTAGGTTTGCTCGGAGCGCGTGAGATCGATCATGTCGATGGCGAACACCCCGACCGTCGAGTCACCGCCCTCCTTCTGCAGCAGCGCCGAGAACACCGGATCTCCATCCGGCCGCGGCAGGCACGCCCACACCATGCGCGCCCGCTCGTCGATGAGCGCGGCCACCTGGCAGTTGCCGATGACGCCGTAGTTCACGGGTTCTCCGCGAGCTGCTCGAGCCAGTGGTGGACGGCGGCAGGTCCCGGCAGCCAGTAATCCGACCTGACCCGCGGACCGACGGCGATGGCCATGCCGTTCTCGCGGCGCACCGCCGCGAACCCGTCGTAATCGGTCTGGTCGTCGCCGATGAAAATCGGCATGCGGCCACGAAACGGCTCTTCCTGCATGTATGCGGTAACGGCACTGTCCTTGGTGTGGGCCGCGGGTTTCACTTCCAATACTGCGTGGCCGCCGAGCACGGTGAAGCGCGGCACCAGTGGCGCCGCCAGCAAGGCGACTTCGGCGCGCAGTTCGTGTTCGAGCTGCGGTGCGTGCAGGAAATGCAGCGCGAGCCCGGCGCCCTTGTCTTCGAGCAGGAGCCCTTCATGGCGCTTCACGAGCCGCGCGAGACCCGCATGAACATCGGCAAGCTGCTCGAGCGCCACCGGCGCCACGTGCATCTGCCCGCGCGCGTCCCGCCGCTCGCAGCCGTGGAGCCCGGCGACCGGTAGTCCCGGGTTACCGAACAATGCGTCGAGATCGGCGATCGTGCGTCCGCTGACGAAGGCAACCGCGCCACCTGCGGCAACCCGCAGCCGTTCGATGAGCGGCATGAGGTGCGGCTCCACTGCCACCGCCTGGGGGTGGTCGGCCAGCTCCAGCAGCGTTCCGTCAACGTCGAGAAACAGGCACCAATGCCCCGCGGGCTGCGGCACCGCGTGTACCGCGGCCGCATCGCGCTCTGCCAATTGCATCATGGGGCGCAGTATAAGAACCGCGGCGCGCGTATTGCGGTAAATCTCGGGTAGTTAGGTGTGAGTTTTTTCCCGCAAGCGGCCGCGGGAACCGATCGGCGTCAGACGACGCCTACGGCGGCAACCTGACGAGCTGGAAGGTGTCGCCGGCTGGCGAACGGATCACCCGGATCGCGCGGTCGAACAAGGCCTGGACATACAGAATCACGACGTCGCCCTGCCTGGACCTGGCTTCGAAATATTCGTCGTGCGGCGCGTCTTCGTTCAACGGATCGGGGATGTGGGGTCCCCACTCGTCGATGGACTCCAGATACACCACGATCCGGAAAGCCAGCTCGAGCGACACCTCAGCCGTGGCGGTCCGTATCCGCACACGTTTGCCATCGACCTCTGCAAACAAGGTTTCCCGGCCCTCGGCGCAGGACCACTCGCCCTTTTGATGGCTGCAGTCGATCGAATACTTGACCGGGTAACCGGCAATGGCGCGGTGCGAGACGCATTCGCCGTCGACCCGCATGTCGCTGTAATCCACTCTGGTCCAGCTCATGCCAGTCGCGTGATCGAGCCCGAGGCCGTGCGGATCCCGACAGCCCAGCTTCTCCGCGTAAGCGAATTGCTCAGGCTCGAGCTTGAAGAACACCTGATTCGCATGAAAGGCCGTGGCGGACACGCCCGCCGCGAGGCTCGCGCAGGCCAGAAGAAAGGCGGTGGTGCGTGTAACGTTACGCATCAGTCGAACGGATGCCGCAACATTATCGTCTGATCGCGATCCGGCCCCGTCGAAATGATGTCGATGGGCACGCCCGCCAGCGCCTGCAGGCGCTGCAGGTAGTTGCGCGCATTGATGGGCAGCGCGTCATACGACGTGACCCCGATGGTGGATTCCTTCCAGCCAGGCATTTCTTCATACACAGGCTGCACATCCGCAAAGGCATCCGCATACATGGGCGGCTCTTTGCTCACCTTGCCGTCCGACTTGTAGCCGACGCAGATCTGCAGCGAGTCGAGCCCGTCCAGCACGTCGAGCTTGGTCAGGCACAGGCCCGAGACGCTGGAGTGAATGATGGAGCGGCGCAGCGCCACGGCGTCGAACCAGCCGCAGCGGCGTTTGCGGCCGGTGACTGCGCCGAACTCATGACCGACGCGCGAGAGATGATCGCCGTACTCGTCGAACAGCTCCGTGGGGAAAGGACCCGCGCCCACGCGCGTGGTGTACGCCTTCACGATGCCGAGCACGTAATCGAACGACCGCGGGCCGATGCCGGTGCCGGTGCCCGCGAAACCACCGGTGGTGTTCGAGGAAGTGACGAATGGATAGGTGCCGTGGTCGACGTCGAGCATGGCGCCCTGCGCGCCTTCGAACATCACGTCACGGCCTTCCTCGCGCAGGCTCGCCAGCGTCTGCGTGACGTCGCTGACCAGCGGCCGCACGCGATCGGCATACGAGAGCTGCTCGTCCAGCGTCTTCTGGAAATCCACGGGCGGCTGCTTGAAGTAGTGCTGCAGCGTGAAGTTGTGGAAGTCGAGGATCTCGCCGAGCTTGGCGGCAAATTTTTCGCGCTGAAAAAGGTCTTGCACGCGCACCGCGCGCCGCGCCACCTTGTCTTCGTAGGCGGGACCGATTCCACGGCCGGTGGTGCCGATGGCGTTCGCGCCGCGCGCCACTTCGCGCGCCTTGTCCAGCGCCACGTGTGAAGGAAGGATCAGCGGGCAATTGGGCGAAACCCGCAGGCGCGCGAACACGTCGACGCCGGTGTCGATGAGCGTCTGCGCTTCGCGGAACAGCGCTTCGAGCGACAGCACCACGCCATTGCCGATGAGGCACTGCACATTCTTGTGGAGAATTCCCGACGGGATGAGCGACAGCACGGTCTTCTTGCCGCCGATGACCAGCGTATGGCCGGCGTTGTGCCCGCCCTGGAATCGCGCGACCGCGGCGGCGCGTTCGGTGAGCAGGTCGACGACCTTGCCCTTGCCCTCGTCACCCCACTGGGTGCCGATGATGATGACGAATTTGCCCATGGTTAATGTTTGCCGCGTTTCACGACGATTATCGGTTCGAAAGAGGGTGCGAAGCGGAAGCTGTCAGCGCCCTGCTGGCGCCGGGCTCTTGAAATAGCGGAAAAAATCGCTGTCGGGCGAGACCACCATCACATCGCCTTCCTTGCCCAGGGAGTTCTTGTACGCCTGGAGGCTGCGATAGAACGCGTAGAACTCGGGATTGCGGTTGTAGGCCGCGGCATGGATGGCGGCCGCCGTGGCGTCACCTTCGCCGCGGATTCGCTGTGCGTCGGCCAACGCCCTGGCGATGAGCTCGACCTTCTTGCGCTCGGCCTCGGCCTTGACGATCTGCGATTCGCGATCGCCCTCGCCACGACGCGTGCGCGCGATGCCTTCGAAGGTGCGCTTCATGCTCTCGTACACGCTGGTGGCCACTTCTTCCTGCAGGTCGATGCGCTGCACGCGCACGTCGACGAGCTGGATTCCGAGTTTCAGCAGGCGCTCGGTGGCGTTCTTCATGAATTCGCCGGTGAGCTCCTGGCGATCGGAAATGACGATCTCCGCGAGCGTGCGGCCGGCGACGGCATTCTTGATGCCGTCCTGGATGGTTTCGCCGACCAGCATCTCGGCGCGGCCTTCGTCGCCACCGCTGGTCGCCTGGTAGAACTGCTCGGCGTCGAGGATGCGCCACTTGATGTAGTAGTCGATGGTCAGTCCCTGGCTTTCGTTGGTCAGGAACTGTTCGCCGTCGAACTTGCGCGTGAGCACGCGGCGGTCGAACTTGACCACGCGATCCATGAAAGGGATCTTGAACTGCAGGCCGGGTTTGAAATCCGCGCCCTTGATCTGCGAGAGGCGCACGCGCACCGCCATCTCCTGCTCACCGACCACGAACGTGGAGCTCGCGATGAGCACGATCACCGCCAGCACCACGACCAGTATTCCGAGGACGCGCGAGCCCATCAGCGTTCCACCCTCTGGCGGGGATCGGCGGCGATACTGGGGTCGGGATCGGCGTTCACCGGCGGGCGCACCGTCACCGTGCCATCGGAATCACCCCGGCGATCCAGGAGCTTGTCGAGCGGTAGATAGAGCATGTTGCCGTTGCCGCCCTTCGAATCGATGATGACCTTGCGCGAGGACTTGAGCACGCCCTCGACGGTGTCGATGTACATGCGCTCGCGCGTGACGTTCGGGGCCTTCTCGTACGCACCCACCAGCTGCGAGAAGCGCGACGCGTCGCCGGTCGCCATCGACACCACCTGGGATTTGTATGCTTCGGCTTCCTGCACGGCGCGCGCCGCGTTGCCCTCGGCGACCGGGATGATGCCGTTCGCGTAAGCCTGCGCTTCCTTGATCATGCGCTCGCGGTCGGCCTTGGCCTTGACCGAGTCGCGCTGCGCCTGCTGCACCGCCTCAGGCACCTGCACGTCGGTGATGTTGACGCTGCGCACTTCGATGCCGGCGCCGTACTGGTCGAGCGTGCGCTGCATGATGAGCCGCGTGTCTTCGGCGATCTTGATGCGGCCCGCCTCGAGGATGGCCTGCTGGTCGTTGCGCCCCACCACTTCGCGAATGGCGCTCTCGCTGACTTCGCCCAGCGTGGCGATGGGTTCGCGAACCTTGAAAAGATAGTCTTCGGCGCGCGTGATGCGGTACTGCACGGCCACCTGCAGCTCGACCATGTTCGGTTCAGCGGTGAGCACGCGCGACTTGTAGGCGATGGACTTGACGCCCGCGACGTCGACCTTGGCGACGGTTTCGATGGGCCAGGGCAACCGCCATCCCCAGCCGTCACCCACCGTTTCCACGTGTTTGCCGAAGCGCTGCACCACGCCCTGGTTGCCTGGCTGCACCTGGTAGAAGCCGGTGAGCATCCAGATGAGAACGGCGACGATGATGAGCACCAGCAAAGGTGTGGACGAACGCCCGCTGCCACCTCCGAAGAGTGACTCGATGCGCTTCTGCCAGTCCTTGAAGGCCTGATCGAAATCGCCGCCACCGGGGGCCGGTTTCTTGCCCCAAGGGTTGTTGTTCGAATTACCGGGTTGGTTCCAGGCCATATCAGCTGCTTTGCAAGGCGGGCGACGATTGTAGGTAGGCACCTGCAACCGTACAAGTTGAGTCATCGATGATCGTCAGAACTTCGACACCGGGTTCGCGCGCCCATTTGAGCAGCTCGAATTCGGATAGTTCAGTGTCGATTTCAAAGGCGCCGTCCTCGGCAATGCGCTCGGCCAGCACCAGGTTCGCGGCATAAAGCCGGGCCCGGAGCTCGCCGGCGGACACCGGCAGGCGCAGCGTCGCGCGCCGCGCCACGCGCGCCAGGCGCTCGGCCACGGATTGAAGCAGGCCCTCGAGCCCGTCGGCCTTCGCCGCGGACAACCAGACGTGGCTCACCTTGCCCGATTCGTCGCGCTCGACGCGCGCCGGCGTTTCGATGCGGTCGATCTTGTTGAACACCAGGATCTGCGGCAGGTCGGCGGCGCCGATCTCGGCCAGCACCCGGTTCACTTCGTCAATGTGTTCGTCGCGCCGCGGGTCACTGACGTCGACCACGTGCAGCAGTAACGTGGCTTCGCGTGCTTCGGTCAGCGTGGACTGGAACGCCGCCACCAGTTCGTGCGGCAACTCGCGGATGAAGCCCACGGTGTCGGCCACGACCACGGGAGTGTTGCCGGGCAGCGTGATCTTGCGGACCGTGGGATCCAGCGTGGCGAACAACTGGTCGGCCACGTAGGCATCGGCGCCCGTCAGCGCGCGGAACAGCGTGGACTTGCCGGCATTGGTGTAACCCACCAGCGCGAGCGAAGGCACGGGAATCTCGGCGCGCTGCTGCCGCCCGGTCTCGCGTTGCTGCTTGATCTTCTCGAGGCGCGCGGTCAGCGTCTTGACGCGTTTGCCCAGCAGTCGCCGGTCGGTTTCGAGCTGCGTTTCGCCGGGACCACGGTTGCCGATGCCGCCACCGCGCTGGCGTTCGAGGTGAGTCCAGCCGCGCACCAGGCGCGAGGCGATGTGTTTGAGCTGCGCGAGCTCCACTTCGAGCTTGCCTTCGTGGCTGCGCGCGCGCTGCGCGAAGATGTCGAGGATGAGACCCGAGCGATCGAGCACGCGCCGCTCGATGAGCTTCTCGAGGTTGCGCTCCTGGGACGGCGACAGCGGATGATCGAACAGGATGACGTCGGCGCCGTGCTCGACGGCGGCCGCGCGGATTTCATCCGCCTTGCCGCTGCCGACGAACAACCGCGGGTCCGGGCGATCACGGCGGCCGCCGATGTTCACCACGGGAATGGCGCCGGCGGAGCGCGTGAGCGCTTCGAACTCCTGGATATCTTCGGGATCCGCGGGTGCGCCTATCCCCAGGCGCACGAGCACGGCCCGCTCACCTGCGCGTGGTCGCTCGAACAATTTGGAATCTCGAGAAGCGGAAAGAAACGCGTGCGAGCGCCGGCAGCATTATTCTCCAGCGACCGCCTCGATCGTCGTTCCGTCTTCGTTGGTGATGCGCACGTTGCGCGCCGGTACAACTGTCGAAATCGCGTGTTTGTACACCATCTGGCTCACGCTGTTCTTGAGAAGCACGACGAACTGATCAAAAGAATCGATCTGGCCTTGTAGCTTGATTCCATTCACCAGATAGATTGACACCGGGATTCGTTCCTTGCGCAAAGTGTTCAGAAACGGATCCTGCAGTGACTGGCCCTTGGCCATGACGTTCTCCTTATTTTCCAAGCAAGCCGACGGCGGCGAGCATATCACGGGGTCCCGGCCCGGCAACGCACTC
Organism: Steroidobacteraceae bacterium; assembly: GCA_035765415.1. Lineage (GTDB taxonomy): Bacteria > Pseudomonadota > Gammaproteobacteria > Steroidobacterales > Steroidobacteraceae > CADEED01. The sequence continues at coordinate 49,104 of DASTXR010000052.1, forward strand.
AAAGGAGGCAGAAGGCCGCGATCAGGGATTCACGGACACCTACAAACCCTTGCGCATCATAGGGATCGACTACACGAACATTCGGCATGGATCGCAGCCACGTCATCTGCCGTTTCGCGAGCTGACGTGTGGCCGCCACGGCGCGTTCCACCGCGGTTTCCAGCGGACAGGAGCCCTCGACATGCGACCAGAGCTGGCGGTAGCCGACGGCGCGGATCGCCGGGTTTTCAGCAGTCAAATCGCCTCGCGCATATAACCTGCGGACTTCCCCTAGCAGCCCGGCCGCCATCATGTTCTCGAAACGTTGCGCCAGCTCCGCATGCAGGCGCGCGCGATCGGATGGGATGAGCGCCGTGACGAGGAACTCGCGCCCCGTGGGCGGCGCCGTCGCCGTCTGCAGTTCCGAGATGGGCCGCCCGGAAGCCGCATGGACCTCGAGCGCGCGCTGGATGCGCTGCGAATCGTGGGGATGTATGCGGCCCGCGGCGGCCGTATCGACCGCGGCGAGCCGCGCATGCATCGCCGGCCAGCCGAGGCGCTGCGCGTCGGCGTCGATGTCGGCGCGAATGCTCTCACTCGCCTGCGGCAGCGTCGCGATGCCGCCGATCAGGGCCTTGAGGTACAGCATCGTGCCACCCACCAGCAGCGGCACTCGCCCCCGCGACTCGATGTCGGCGATGGCCTGCGCCGCGTCGCGCACGAACAGGCCCGCGGAGTAGACAGCGCCCGCATCCACGAGGTCGAGCAGGTGATGGCGCACCGCCGCGCGCGTCGCCGCATCGGGCTTGGCGCTGCCGATGTCGAGGCCCCGATACACCTGCGCCGAGTCGACGCTAACAATCTCGATGGGAAATTCGCGCGCGAGTCGCAGGGCCACGTCGCTCTTGCCCGAGCCGGTGGGGCCCGTGAGCACGGCGATGGGCCGGGCGGCGGCGCCGGACACCGGATTGCGGGGTTCGCGGGCGTTCATCGCCCGCGCAGGAACATGCGGTCGAGCTCGTGCAGGCTGACCTGCGTCCAGGTCGGGCGGCCGTGATTGCACTGGTCGGCGCGCGGTGTCTGCTCCATCTGGCGCAGCAACGCATTCATCTCCGGCAGCGTGAGCCGGCGATGCGCGTGAATCGCGGAACGGCAGGCGATGGTTCCCAGCAACCGGTCGGTGGCGCTGTCCAGGTGGTGGGAGGCAGAGTCGGAAGCCACGTCGCCGATCACCTCGCGCACCAGCGCCGGAATGTCGTCGGCGGGCAGCATGGCCGGCACCGAGCGGACCACCAGCGTCTCGGGCGCGAGACGCTCGATGTCGAACCCGGCCGCGCGCCATTCCTCGTCTTGCGTCATCAACACATCGAGCTCGTCCACTTTCATGTCGACAGTGACCGGCACCAGCAACGCCTGCATCGGCAGGCTGTTGCCCGCCTGCTCCTTGAGCTTCTCGTACAACACGCGTTCGTGCGCGGCGTGCATGTCGACCAGCACCAGCCCCTGCTCGTTCTGCGCCAGGATGTAGATGCCATGCACCTGCGCCAGCGCCGTGCCCAGCGGCTGCGCGCCCGCATGCAGCGGAACGGATTCTTCTTCGTGCGGATTCGGGTCGGCGCTCGTTCCCCGCAACGCTTCGGCCACCGCCCAGACGCTCGAGGTCGCGGGCGCATCGCCGGAAGTGAGGGACATCGGCTGCGTGTACTGGTTTCCCGACGCGTACGCCGGCGGCACGGCGCTGGTGCCCGGCCTGGTGTCTGCGAGCTTGCGCTCCACGGCGCGAAACACGAAGTCGTGGATCTGGCGGCTATCGCGAAAGCGCACTTCGAGTTTTTGCGGATGCGCGTTCACGTCGACGAGCGTGGGATCGATGTCGAGGTACAACACGTAGGCGGGTTGCCGGCCCGAATACAACACGTCGCGGTAGCCGAGGCGCACGGCGTTCATGAGCAGCCGGTCGCGCACCGCGCGGCCGTTGACGAACCAGAACTGCATGTCGGCGGTGGCGCGTGCCGCCGAGGGCGCACCTATCCATCCGGAGATGCGCACCGGCCCGGCGGAGTGATCGAGCTCGATGGCGCGTGCAACGAATTCCTGCCCGACGATTCGCGCGAGGCGCGCAGCGGCGCCGCCCGTGGCCGTGAGCGCCGGCGCGTCTAACAAGGTTCGCGAGCCGCTGCGCAGGCGGAACGCCACGTCTTCACGCGACAGCGCCAGCCGTTCGAGCAGCCGCACGATGTGGCCCTGCTCGGTGACCTCGCTGCGCAGGAACTTGCGCCGCGCCGGCAGGTTGTAGAACAGGTCGCGTACTTCGATGGTGGTGCCGGTCGGATGCGCGGCGGGTGACGGATCGCTGACCTGGCCGGCGTCGACCGTCACCGACGATGCGCGATCCTCGTTCACGTGCCGCGACGTGATTTCGAAGCGCGACACCGACGCGATGGAAGGAAGGGCCTCGCCGCGAAAACCGAGCGTGATGATGGCGCCGAGGTCCGCGGCCGAAGTTATCTTGCTGGTGGCATGGCGCGACATCGCGAGCTTGAGCTCAGCGGCGGGTATGCCGCAGCCGTCGTCGCGCACGCGCGTGAGACGCACGCCGCCCGCTTCGATCTCGACTTCCACGCTCTGCGCGCCGGCGTCGAGGCTGTTCTCAACCAGCTCCTTGACGATGGATGCCGGCCGCTCGATGACCTCGCCGGCGGCGATCTGATCGATGAGGTGATTGTCGAGGACGCGGATCGGCATGGCCGCGGAGTTTAAATGGCAAAAAAGGGGACAGATCTATTTTTGCAATGCTGCAGCCCGCTAGTGCCGGCGCCCTCTCACAAAAATAGATCTGTCCCCTTTTTGCCTATCTGAGTTCGACGCGTGCGCCGGCGCCGCGCCGGGTGGCGGCGAGCCGTGTGCCGTCGGGAGCATTGCCCTGAAAGTACTGCTCGATTCCCGCGAAGATGGCGTTGGCGAGCTTGGCGCGGTGAGCCGGCATCGACAGCTTGCGCTCGTCTTCCTTGTTGGAGATGAACGCGGTCTCGACCAGCATCGAAGGGATATCCGGCGACTTCAGCACCACGAAACCCGCCTGCTGCACGCGCGGCTTGCGGACCTCGCCAATGTTGTCGAGTGACTTCAGCACGTTTTCGGCCGCCACCATGCTCGCGGAGATGCTCGCGGTCTGCGACAGATCGAGCAGCACGTTCGCGAGCACGGCATCCTTGTCGTCGAGCTTGATGCCGCCCTTCAGGTCGGCCGCGTTCTCACGCTCGGCCAGCCAGCGTGCGGCTTCGCTCGAAGCACCGCGGTCCGACAGTATGTAGACCGAAGAACCCGACACGTCCGGATTGGCGATGGCGTCCGCATGGATGGACACGAACAGATCCGCCTTGGCGCGCCGCGCGCGCAAGGTGCGCTCGTTCAACGAAATGAAGTAGTCGCCGTCGCGCGTGAGCACCGCCTTCATGCCCGGCTCCGCATTGATGCGCGCGGCCAGCGCCTTGGCGATCTCCAGCACCACGTTTTTCTCGCGCGTGCCGCGTTTGCCGGATGCGCCGGGGTCCACTCCGCCATGCCCGGCATCCACCGCGATCACGATGTCGCGCCCGGTGTCGCTCGGCGCATGCGCGGGACGAATGGCCACCGGCACCGCGGGGACTGCCGGCGTGACCGCGACGGTCTTCGCGCTGCCCTCCGTCACTCGGCCCGCGATGTCCAGGATCAGGCGATGACCTGCGTCATCCGCGGGCCCGGCCGCGGACGTCTCGATGGTCACCGGCCCGGAAACTTCGAACACCAGTCGCAAACCACCTTGCGGCAACTTGCCCGACCTCAGGGCGTTGATGACGCCATCGGCCGCAGGCAATTTCGATGTCAGCGAGGACTTAGATACGTCCAGCACGACGCGGTGCGGAGAATCGAGCAGGAAAGCCTTGTGTTTGACGGGTGCGGAGAGATCGAGCACCACGCGCGAGCCGGTTTCGGTGCTGGCGACGCGCACTTCGCGGATTTCTGCGGCGACGAGGTTCCCGGAAACTCCCGCAACAAATGCGAGCAGCGCCACGCAAACCCCGTTTCTGATCCCCAAAAAATCCTTCCCCATCATGGAGTTCAACGCCTGATGTGAGACGCAATTTACTTAAGTGGCTTAGAAGTTTCAATGCTCTCGATTCGATGACCGTCCGAGTCGATGGAAAACCGAAGCGCGAGGTCCGCCGCCGGCAGTCGCCCCACTCCGCGTTCCGGCCACTCGACGAGCCACAGGAACCCCGGACGGTGATAGTCGGCGAGCCCCAGGTGCTCGAGCTCCTCAGGATCGTGGAGACGGTACAGATCAAGATGGACCGCGGTGATCGCGGGTAGTTCGTAGGTTTCGAGCAGCGTGTAACTCGGGCTCTTGATCGGCCCCGTCACGCCGAGCGCTCGCAGGACGCCGCGCGCGAACGTCGACTTGCCCGAGCCGAGCTCACCGCTCAGGAACACCACGCGGCAGCCCGCATCGCGAGGTGGGGCGCTGCCCAGCAGCCGCGCACCGACTGCTTCGGTTTCCTCGCCGCTGTGTGTGACCCATGAACGCGGCTCATGCGCCGTCACGGATTCACCCAGCCGCGCAATTCGGCGATGACATCACTGGCGATGAGCCCGCGCTGCCCGCCTTGCGCCGCCGAATCTCCCGCGAGTGCGTGCGCCAGCACGCCGATGCGCGCCGCCGCCGCCGCGTCGACCGACTGCGCGCGCAGTCCGGCGATGACGCCGGTGAGCACGTCGCCCATGCCGGCCGTCGCCATGCCGGGATTGCCGCGGTCACAGATGGCGAGCTCCGCGGCTCCGGCGACGCCGGAGCACACCAGCGTGCCCGCGCCCTTCAACACCGCGACGGCCCCGTAACGCGCATGTAACTCGCGCGCGGCCGCGAGCCGGTCCGCCTGCACCGCGCGAACCTCCACTCCTAACAACCGCGCCGCCTCCCCCGGATGCGGCGTGATGATCCAGTCGGCCGCAAGTTTTCTGGGGCTCGCGGCCAGCAGGTTCAGCGCATCCGCATCGACCACTGCCGGGATGCCGGTGATGGAGCATGCCGCGGTCCAGAGCCGCCGCGCCCAGTCGCCGGTCCCGAGACCGGGACCGATCGCCAGCACGTCGCAGGCGCGGATGGCCTCGTCGATGACCGTGATGCTCGACACCGGTAGATAGATGAGCTCGGGCCGCGTGGCCGTGACCGCCACGAGATTCTCGGGCGCGCCCGCGACGGACACCAGCCCGGCGCCCGCGCGCAGCGCGGCCTCGCCTGCCAGCCGCAAGGCGCCCGGCATCCCCGCGCCGCCGCCGACCACCAGCACGCGACCGTTGCTTCCCTTGTGCGATTCGCGCGGACGGCGCGACAGGCTCGCCGCCAGCTCGCTTTCGTCGATGCGTCGCAGGAGCGGGGCGAATTGCGCCGACGCCGGCGCGACCACGCCGAGATCGTCGAGCAGCACCACGCCGGCGTGTTCCGGTCCCGCACCCAGGAACAGCCCCGACTTCAGCCCCACGAAACTGACCGTCACCTCGGCGCGCACCGCCGCCTCGTGCACCTCGCCGGTGTCGGCATTCACGCCGGAGGGGATATCGAGCGCCAGCACCGGGCGCTTCACGGCATTGATCGCCCGGATCACCGCCAGCGTTTCCGCGCGCGGCGCTCCCGCCAGCCCGATGCCTAACAATCCATCGACGATCACGTCGCTGCCGGAGAGCGCATCCGCGACGAATGGATGGGCCGAGCCGCCCGCGGCCAGCCACTCCTCCATCGCACGGCGCGCATCGCCTGCCAGCTTGTCCGGCGGCGCGGCCGCCAGCACCAGCGCTTCGAGGCCGGCCAGCCGCGCCAGGCGCGCGAGTGCATAACCGTCGCCACCGTTGTTGCCCGCGCCGCAGACCACCGCGATGCGTTTTGCCTGCGGCCAGCGCGCCCGCAGGATCCGAAGCGCGCCTTCGGCGGCCCGCGTCATCAGCGTGAAGCCCGGAGTCCGGCGTTTCTCGATTTCCCAGGCGTCGAGCGCGCGCACCTGTGCAGAGGAATAGATGGCGGTCGGCCGGTTCATGGCGGGGAATTATACTGACGGCAACCTATGACTCTGCCCGCTCCGACAAAAGACTCGCTGCTCGAGCTCAAGAGTGCCCTCGCGGCACTGGCCCGGGCGCGGGGATTCGACGCGCTGGGCGTCAGCAACGTTCAGCTCGCCGCCGACGCCGCGCATCTCGACCGCTGGCTCGACCACGGCAAACACGGCGAGATGGGTTACATGGCCAGACATGGCACACGGCGCACGCGACCCGCGGAGCTGGTGCCCGGCACGGTGCGCGTGTTGTCGGCGCGCATGAACTACTGGCCGTCGGAGGCCCGCGATGCCGACGCCGCGCTCGCCGATCCCGAATGTGGCTACGTGTCGCGATACGCGCTGGGCCGCGACTATCACAAGGTGTTGCGCAACGCCCTGCAGGGTCTCGCCGACGACATCGTCGAGCGCGTCGGGCCAATGGGCTACCGGGTGTTCGTGGACTCCGGTCCCGTGCTCGAGAAGGCGCTGGCGCGCAACGCCGGCCTCGGGTGGATAGGCAAGCACACCAACCTCATCGCGCGTGATGCCGGCTCGTACTTCTTCATCGGCGAGATCCTCACCGACCTGCCGCTGCCCGTCGATGAAGCCGCCAGCGCGCACTGCGGCACCTGCAGCGCGTGTATTCCCGCGTGTCCCACGGGCGCGATCACCGCGCCCAACCAGCTCGACGCGCGGCGCTGCATCTCCTATCTCACGATCGAACTGCATGGCGCCATTCCCGTGGAGCTGCGGCGCATGATGGGCAACCGCATCTACGGCTGCGACGACTGCCAGCTCGTGTGCCCGTGGAACAAGTTCGCGCGCGCCGCCGCGCATCCGGATTTCAAGACGCGGCACCGCCTCGATGCATCGCGGCTCGATGAATTGTTTGGATGGACGGAAGCGCAGTTCCTGGAACGCACCGAGGGCTCGGCCATCCGCCGCATCGGTTATCAACGCTGGTTGCGCAACATCGCCGTGGCGCTGGGTAATGCGCCGGCGACGCCCGAGAACACCGCGGCGCTCAGCGCGCGCGCCGATGACCCCTCCGAGCTGGTTCGCGAACACGTGGCGTGGGCGCGCGCGGAACACGCGGCGCGCCAGGCAGCCGGCACTTAGCGCCGGAACCAGCGCCGCAGCTTCGACTCGCGAGGATCGGGCTCCGCTGCGAGTTGCACGGTTGCGCGGCGGTTCAGCATCTCGTTGGACCCGAAGATGAGTGCGAACAGGAGCACGACCGCCAGGCCGATCGTCGCCCACTGTCTCGCGAATACCAACACGAGGAACGTGGGTGCGAGCAGCGATGCGAGAATCGCCACCGTCCAGGTAACGAGCCTGTAGGGCAAGTCGGGAACGACGATTTCCAGCTTCGCGCCGCAGGGCGGACAGGTAACCCGGCGCAGGCGCTTCACGTTGAGCAGCGACAGCTCCACCGAATCGGCCTTGCATTGCGGGCACTGGCGGCGCTGCGAAGCGCGCATGCCTCAACCCGCGGAGAACTGGATGTTGTCGATGAGGCGCGCCTTGCCGAGGCGCGAGGCCGTCAACACCACGAACTCCGTCGTGTCCGGCCTGGCCGGCGCCAGCGTCTTTGCATCGCGCACGCTGAAGTAGTCGGTACGGAACCCGGCGCCGTCGAGCGCGGCGCGACCCGCGGCTTCGATTGTCGCGTAATCGCGAACGCCGGACTGCAGCGACGACACCGCCTGCCGGAGCTGCCGGTAGATAGCCGGCGCGAGCCTGCGTTGCGCGTCGTCGAGATACTGGTTGCGCGAGCTCATCGCCAGGCCGTCGGCCTCGCGCACGGTGGGCGCGCCGACGATCTCCACGCGCAGGCACAGGTCCGCCACCATGCGGCGGATCACGGTGAGCTGCTGAAAATCCTTCTCGCCGAAGATCGCCACGTCGGCATCGACGATGTTGAACAGCTTGGCGACGATGGTGGCCACGCCTTCGAAATGCCCGGGGCGGAATTCGCCGCACAGGATGCCGGAGATGCCCGGGACTTCCACGCGCGTGGCCTGGGCCGCGCCGTTCGGATAGATCTCGCCGACCTCCGGCATGAACATGAGATCGCAGCCGGCATCGGCCAGCATCTTGGCGTCCTGCGTGGGCGTGCGCGGATAGTGCGCGAAGTCTTCGTTCGGCCCGAACTGCATCGGGTTCACGAAAATGCTCGCGACGAACCGTTTGCCATGCCTGCGCGCGGCCTCGATGAGGCTCACGTGGCCGGCGTGCAGGTTTCCCATCGTGGGCACGAACACCACGCGTTCGCCGGCGGCGCGCCACTGCGCCACCTGCGCGCGCACGGCGGAGATCGTGGTGACGGTCAGCATCGCAGCTTCAAGCGTGGAACTCGTGCTCGGGCGCCGGATAGGTCCTGGTTTTCACCGCCGCGACGTAACGTTTCAACGCGTCGACATTCGAGGTGGCGCCGTCCATGAAATTTTTCACGAAGCGTGGCTTGCGGCCGGAGGTGATGTCGAGCACGTCGTAGAGCACGAGGATCTGGCCATCGGTGTCGGGACCCGCGCCGATGCCGATGACCGGCACCTCGAGCGCCTCGGTGATCTTCTTGCCGAGCTCGGACGGAATACATTCGAGCAGCACGATGTCCGCGCCCGCGGATTCCAGCGCCTTGGCGCTGTCGAGCATGCGCCTGGCAGCGGCCTCGTCGCGACCCTGCACGCGGAAGCCGCCCGTCTTGTGCACCGACTGCGGCTTGAGGCCGAGGTGCGCACACACCGCGATGTCGTGGCGCGCCAGGAATTCCACGATCTCGAGCTGGCCGATGCCGCTTTCGAGCTTGACCATTTCCGCGCCGCCTTCCTGCATGAGGCGCACGGAATTGGCCAGCGCGATGTCGGCCGTGGGGTAGCTGGCGAACGGCAGGTCGGCCACCAGGAACGGACGATGCAGGCCACGCGCCACCGCTTTGCAGTGATAGACGATGTGGTCCATGGTCACGGGCACCGTGGTGTCGTGACCCTGCAGCACCATGCCGAGCGAGTCGCCCACCAGCACGAGGTCGGTATCGGCGTTGTCGCACAACACCGCGAAGCTCGCGTCGTAACAGGTGATGCAGGCGATCTTCTCGTGCTCGCGCTTCATCCTGTCGAGCGTGCCCAGTGAAACCGGTGGCCGCGTCGAATCGCGTTGTTCGAGCTGTGTGTACATGGCTAGATGGTACTGTGCCGGAGCGGGTTGTAGTACATGCGCCCTCGTTTCATTCGACGAATGGCGCCGACCAGTTCGTCGTAGTCGGCCTGGTTCTGCACCGGGTCGATGTTGGCGGCGTTCACGATGAGCAACGGGGCCTTGTCGAATTCGTGGAAGAAGCGCGCATAGGCATCGTTGAGGCGCGTCAGGTAGGCCGCGTCGATGCCGCTTTCGTAGGTAATGCCGCGCTTGGCGATCCGCTGCAGCAGCGTCTCCACGGGCGCCTGCAGGTAGACCACGAGGTCCGGCTTCGGCGGATCCACTGCCAGCCGTGACGCCACCTGCTCGTACAGCGCCATCTCGGCGGTGTCGAGCGTCAGGCCGGCGAACAGCCGGTCCTTCTCGAATAGATAGTCGGCGACGCGCCGCGGCGCGAACAGGTCCTGCTGCTTGAGGGTGCCGAGCTGCTGTGCGCGCTGGAACAGGAAGAACAGCTGCGCGGGCAGCGCACCGGACTTCTGGTTGCGGTAGAAGCGCTCGAGGAAAGGATTCTGCGCATCCTGCTCGAGCACCAGCTCCGCTTCGAGCGTCCCGGCGAGCCGCTTCGCGAGACTGGTCTTGCCCACGCCGATCGGCCCCTCGACCACGATGTAACGCTGCGCCGGAACGGCCGCGCCGACCTGTGTTTCCGTCTCCGGCGCGCTCACAGGCGTTCGATGCCCCGATTCGCGACGCGGTCACGGAGCGCCGCGACGGAGCCCAGGCGCGGGATCTCGAGGTCCGGCGCGATGTCGGCGAGTGGATAGAGCACGAAATCGCGCTCGGCGATTCCCGCGTGCGGCAACGTCAGCGTTTCGGTGGCGCTCTCTTCGCGGCCCACCACCAGCAGATCGAGGTCGATGACGCGCGGGCCCCAGCGTTCGCGCGGCGCCTCGCGGCCGAGCTGGCGTTCCAGGGTGCGCAGCGCCGCCAGCAATTCTTCCGGCTTCGATTGAGTGAGCAAGCCGGCCACGGCATTGACGAAAGCCGGCTGCACCACTTCACCGAATGGACGCGTGCGATACAGCGGCGAGCTGGCGACCAGGCGACACCCTGGCAGGGCGGCGAGCTCGCGCAAGGCGCGATTCACCTGCACCTCGGGATCGTCGAGGTTGCTGCCCACGCCAACGTAGGCCGGCAGCCAGCGGGCTCGATTACTCATGAGGCCGCGGGTGCGCGCCCTCGCCCGCGGCGGCGACGACGTGGACCGCGACGACCGCTGCCACCACTACTTCCGCCTCCGCCACCGGCCGTGCGTTGCTGCGGCGCCAGTGCGTCGGCCATGCGGTCGCGATCGGTCTGCGAGACTTCCTGGACTTTCGTCCACCAGTCGGCGAGCTCGCGCGAGGCCAGGCCCATGTCGGCGCGCAGCAGCAGCAAGTCGAAGCCGGCGCGGAAACGCGGCTGCTCCAGCATACGCAGCGCACGGCGGCCGCGCGGCTGTTCGAGCCGCGGCTGCGCCGCGAACATTTCGCGCACACCCAGTGAAAAACGCTTGGGGATGGAGATGCGGCCCTGCGCGCCACGCGCCGCGCGGTCCACCGCATCGACGATGGTGCCGATGTCGTGCCACTTCTCCTGCGGCTGCTTCTCGATGATTTCGGCGAATGGACCGTACAGCAGCAACGCGAACAGGAAGGTGGGCGTCACCGGCTTGCCGGCCGCCACGCGCTGGTCGGTGTTGATGAGACCTTGCCGCACCAGCCGCGACACGGCGCCGTCCGGATGGCGCTCGAGATAACTCGCCACGGTGGGCAGCAGCTCCGCCAGCAGCCCATGACGCTGCAACACCACCAGGCTCATGGCGCCGTGGCCCGTCAGGAACAGCTTGAGCGTTTCGTCGAACAACCTTGCCGGCGGCACGCTGCCTAACAATTCACGCAATTCGTGGATCGCGGTGCCGGTCTCGCCGTCGAGCGAGAAGCCCAGCTTCGCCTCGAAGCGCGCCGCGCGCAGCATGCGCACCGGGTCTTCGCGATAACGCGTCGCCGGATCGCCGATCAGCTTCAGACGCCGCGCCGCGATGTCTTCGACGCCGCCCGCGTAATCCCAGATCGAGAAATCCGCGATGTTGTAGTAGAGCGCGTTGGCCGTGAAATCGCGGCGCCACACGTCGTCATCGATGGTGCCGTAGGCGTTGTCGCGCAGGATGCGGCCGTGTTCGTCGGTGACGCGGTCTTCGTCATCGTCGTCGCCGCCGGCGCCCGCATGGCGCGACCGATCGCGTTCGCGCAGCGGCGAGTTGCGGTGGAAACCTGTCTGGTGCGGCCCGGCCTCGGCGAGCACCAGGCTCTCGTCCGTCTCGTCACCTTCGTCATCGAGATCGTCGTCGAGCAGTTCGTCGTCGACGTCATCGTCGAGATCGGCGGCGGGCGGCTCGGGGATTTCCTCGCCGACCTCCGGCGCGCTCATCGCGCGGAACGTGGCCACCTCGATGATCTCGCGGCCGAAGAACACGTGCGCCAGCCGGAAGCGGCGGCCGATGAGCCGGCAATTGCGAAACGTGCGTTTGACCTCTTCAGGCAGCGCGCTGGTGGCGATGTCGAAATCTTTCGGGGTAATCCCGATCAGCAGGTCCCGGACACATCCGCCTACGAGAAAGGCTTCGTAGCCCGCCTCGCGCAGCCGGTACAGCACACGCAGCGCATTGGGAGAGATCGCGGAGCGCGATATGGAATGTTCGGCACGGGGGATGATGCGTGCTTTGGGCCGGTTGGCCGTATCGAAGGGGGAAACGTCGTTCAAGTCTTCAAAGTTCCGCTTGGCAGGTGAAAAGCGGCGCATATACTACCGCGCTCGATTCTGGACCCGCCGTAATAGACGCTCCCTTCGTCTAGAGGCCCAGGACATGGCCCTCTCAAGGCCGTAACACCGGTTCGAATCCGGTAGGGAGCGCCAATCAAATCAATGGCTTGAAGCCATCCGGGATTTGCCCCGGGTTTTGCCGAAGCTAACAAATCATGCGCCGTATCCGGACGTTGACCGTTTTCGCGCTTCTCCAGGCACCGGCCACGGGCTTCACCGGCGGCGGCCGGGCCGCGGGCTAGGCCGAAACGTTTGGAAGCCCTGCTCGTCTCCACCGGCGTGGTCGCACTGGCGGAGATCGGTGACAAGACCCAGTTGCTCGCGCTGATCCTAGCTACCCGCTTCCGCAGACCCGTGCCGATCGTGCTCGGCATTTTCGTGGCCACACTCGCGAACCACGCGTTCGCCAGCGCCGTCGGCAACTGGCTGGTGCAAGTCATCGGCGCCGGCGCATTGCGCTGGATCCTCGGCACCTCGTTCCTCGCGATGGCTGCGTGGAGTCTCATTCCCGATTCCGCGCCCGATGAATCCGCCACCGCGCCGCGCTTCGGCGTGTTCCTCACGACCGTGGTCGCGTTCTTCCTGGTCGAGATGGGTGACAAGACGCAGATCGCCACCGTGGCGCTGGCCGCGCAATTTCATTCGATGTTGTGGGTGGTGCTCGGCACCACGCTCGGCATGATGCTCGCGAACGTGCCGGTGGTTTATCTCGGCGACGCGCTGATCAAACGTGTGCCGCTCAAGTGGGTACGCGTCGCGGCCGCGCTCATGTTCGCGTCGCTTGGCCTGTACGTGCTGGTGTTCGGCAGCTAGGCGATCAGCCGCTCGCCCTGCCGGCCGGCCTGCTCGCGCGCGACATCGGTGAGCCGCCGCTCGATGAGCACCGCACGCGTGTGCTCGGCCGTGCCGATCAATCCGGTCTCATCGAACGCGTTGATCGTGAAGCGATGCAGCTTGCCGGTAATCTCTTTGTACGACGCCACGGCGCGCAGCGTGCAGCCGCCGCTTGGCCGGCGCAGATGTGGCGCGGCATAGGTGACGTTCATCGCCACCGCGACCGACGACTCACCGTCCTGCAGGCGCGGCTTCATGAGCCGCGAAGCGGCCATCTCCATGAGCTCGATCATGCGCGACGTGGCGGGGATTCCTGGAAATTCATCGGGAGAAGAAAGCTGGGTGGCTTCCGCGGTGATCGGGTGCAACACCCGTAGCCGGACTTCGGCGGTTCTGGACTTCATGGAAGTATTAACGGACACGCGCGCCAGGAACGGTCTAGGAGCGGTGGCGCTCCGCAGGTGATCGAACTCCGGGCATTGATGTAGGCCGCTCCTTACCTTGTCCGACAGTGCGGTGTTTGACCGCGCTGCCAGAATCCCGTAACACATGAGTTCATTCGTCTCGAGGGGCGCCGTGCTCGCCAGCGCGCGCCTCCTCAATCAAGCCCTGGCGCTGTTGAGCCCGCTGCTGCTGGTGCGCCTGCTGGAAATCTCCGAGTACGGCCGCTACCGGCAGTTCATGGCCACAGCCATGTTCATCACCTCGCTCGCCGGATTCGCGCTCTCCGCCAATCTGAATTATCTGATCGCGCGTTCGCCCGAACGCCAGGCGGTGGATATCAGCAACACCTGCCTGCTGATGCTGGGGGTCAGCGTCGCCAGCGCCATGATCATCGTGGTGTTCCGTCAGTGGATAGTCCCACCGGAAATCTCCTCGGCCTGGGTGCTGCTCGCGGTCTACGTCTTCCTGTTCCTCAACCTCGAAGTGCTGGTGTCGTACTGGCTGGCGCACGGGCAGTCGCTGGCGGTGATGGGCTACACGCTGGCCGTGACGGCGTGGCGCATCGCCACGTTGCTGGCCGCCACCTACTGGCTGCACGACGTGCAGCTCATCTTCGTCACCATCGTCACCGCGGAGGCGCTGAAGAACCTGTGGATCTACGTTTGGCTGCGGCGGCGCGGACTGCTGGTGTTCCGCTGGGACGCGGCCGCGATGCGCGAGCAGATGCGCCTGGCGGCGCCGCTCGGCGCCGGCTCGGTGCTGTACAAGGCCAATGACTTCGGCAAGGTCGTGGTGGCCAACCAGATGGGACCGGTGCCGCTGGCTATCTACACCACCGCGGCCTACCAGGTGCCGCTGGTCAACATCGTGCAGGGCGCGCTCGCGGATGCGATCTTTCCCGACATGGTCAGGCGCTCGAAGCGCGACCCGGCGCAGGGCCTGCTGTTGTGGAAGCGCGCACAGGTGCTGATATTCGCCGTGATCTGCCCGGGCTGGCTGCTGCTCACCTACTGGGCCGAACCCTTCGTGCGGCTGCTGTTCACCGACCAGTATGTCGCGGCCACGCCCTACTTCCAGGTATTCCTGCTGCTCATGGTGCGGCAATGCTTCCAGTTCTCGACGCCCCTGCGCAGTGTCGAGGACAACGCCTCGTTCGCACACGCCAATCTCGTCGCGCTCGTGATCAACGCCGCGCTCATCGTCGCGCTGATGCCCAGGTTCGGGCTGTGGGGTCCGACGCTGGGGCTCGTGGTCGGACAGACCTGGACGTCTGTCTACCTGGGCTCGCGCGTGCTCAAGCGCTACAAACTACCGCTGTCGGAACTGTGCCAGTGGGGCAAGCTCGGGCTCGCACTGATGGCGTCGGTGGTCGCGCTGGCGGCGATGTACACCGCACTGTTGTACCTGCCCGGCGGCGCGATCGGCATCGTCGCCGCGCTGGCGGTGTATGCGCTGGTCTACGCGATTGCAGCGCGCGTCATCCTGCGCGAGGAGTATGGTTACGTCATGCGCGCGCTGTTCAGGAAAACCGCATGAGCACGCGGCCCACGCTGCTGATCGTGTCCTATCACTTCGCGCCCAGCCCGCTGGTCGGCGCGAAGCGCTTCAGCTTCCTGTCGCGCGAGTTCGCGCGCCTGGGGTTCGACGTGCACGTCATCGCGAACGGCATCAACGATTCGCCGCATGGCAGCGAGGACAGCTCGCTGCCCATCACCGGCACCGTGCATCGCGTCAACGCGCCCTTCGAGGTGCCACTCAAGGGCGGGGGCTTTCTGCGCCGCATCGCCAACGCGCTGTTTCGACGGCTGCTGGCGCCGGTAGGCCAGGAATATTTCTGGGCACGCGCCGCCACGCGCAAGGCGCTCGCCGTGGCGCGCCGGTTGCCGCCCGGCGTCGTCATCGCCACCTCGCCGCCGCACGCGGCGTTGATCGCGGGCGCGCGCATCGCGCGGCGGTTGAAGTGGCCGCTGATCCTCGACTATCGCGATCCGTGGAGCGCCTACGACTGGCCGCAGTGGCATCGCGGATGGTTTTCGCAATGGCTGGCGGCGCGCATCGAAGGCCGCCTGGTGCGGCGCAGCTCGGCGCGCGTGCTCAACACGCCGAGCATGCGCGACTGGTTCGAGGAGAATTTCTCGCAGGCGCCCAGCGCCATGAACTTCGTGATCTCGAATGGCTTCGATCCCGCGCCGCCCACGGCCACTCCATCGGCCACCGGGACCATAGAGATCGTGCACGCCGGCGAGATCTATGGCAGCCGCTCGCTGGTGCCGCTGTTGCACGCGATCCGCAAACTGGGGCAGCGCCATCCCGACCGCCCCATCCACGTGACCACCTATGGTGCGCTGCCCACCGCCGAATGGCAGCGCATCCGGGACGCCGGCCTGGAATCGTTCATCGAAGACCGCCCGCGCATTCCGTTTGCAGCGTTGTTCGGCGAGCTGCAGCGCGCCCATGTGCTGCTCGCCGTGGTCAGCGATCACATGAACTACTCCACGCCGTACAAGATCTACGACTACATGGCCGCGGGCCGGCCCATCCTCGGGCTGGCGCCGCGCGATGCTGCGCTGCATGAGTTGTTAGCCGACAGCGGCGCGGGCGTGTGCGTCGAATCGCAGGAGATAGACGCCATCGAACAGGCCCTGGAACGCATGTTGTTCTCGCCGGTCACCCAGGCAGCGGCCCGCACCCGGCGATTCCAGTGGACGCATCTCGCGCAGCAATACCGTGCCGTCATCGACTCGCTCAGCGTCGTCGCGCCCTCATCCGACGTCCGTGAATATGGCGTGACGACCCGCGACCCGTAGGGGAGCCAGCGCGCGTCTAACCACCTTGACGGCCGTCGCGCCGCGGCGTGTACTCGATTCACTCGGATCGACGGCAACTCACCACCTGGGAGACGGGCGTGAACGGTGAACACATTTGCCTCATCGACGTGGGCGCGCGTAATGGAATCGACGCCCGATGGAACCAATACTGGTCGATGCTCGACGTCATCGCGTTCGAACCGGAGCCCACGGAGTGCGCGCGGCTCAACGCCCAGATCCATCCCTATTCGATCCGCTACCTGCCGAATGCGCTGGGCGCGGTGGATGCCGAACGCGCGACGCTCTATCTATGCCGTTCGCCGGCGTGCTCCAGCCTGCTGAAACCGAATCTCGCGCTGTGCAACCAGTTTCCCTACGGCCACGCCATGGCGGTCGTGAGCGAGGTGCCGGTAACGCTCAGCCGCATGGACACGGTCGTCGACGTCCAGCCGGACATCATCAAGGTGGACACGCAGGGAACGGAAATCGACGTCCTGCGCGGGGCCGGCCACCTGCTCGACCGGACGATGGTGGTGGAGCTCGAAGTGGAGTTCGTCGCGCAGTACGAGAACCAGCCGTTGTTCGCCGACGTGGACTCGTTCATGCGCGCCAATGGATTCACGCTGCGCGGCCTGCGACGAACCTACTGGCGCAACAAGGCGGCGTCGTATTCACACTCGTCGGGCGGACAGTTGATGCACGGTGACGCGCTCTATATCCGTTACGGCGCCATCGACAACCCCAAGGGCCATCTCATCCTCGCGGCGTACAAGCAATACGATCTGCTTTGTTACCTCGGGGCGACGGATCTCGTGCCGAAGCCCAACAAGACGTTTCAACTGCTCGGCAAGGTGCTGGGAAAACCGAATCGCGAGCTGCGCCGCTTCGTCGACAGCCTGCGATCCTCGAACGCCAGCGACTGGCACGACCCGGATTTCTTCTAGGCGGGCGCCGGCCGCGGCACGCGGTACCAGCTCGCGTACAACGCCGGCAGGAAAATCAGCGTCAGCACCGTGGCGATGAACAGCCCGCCCATCATCGCGATGGCCATGGGTCCCCAGAACACTTCGCTCACGATGGGGATGAGCCCGAGTATGGCCGCCGCGGCCGTCAGCAGGATGGGCCGCAGGCGATGCATCGTCGCGTCGACGATGGCGGCGCCGCGCTCCATGCCGGCATCCTCGTTCTCCTTGATCTGCGCCATCAGCACCACCGAGTTGCGGATGATCATGCCCACGAGCGCGAACACGCCCAGCATGGCCACGAACCCGAACGGCCGGTTGCTCACCAGCAAGGCGATGGTCACGCCGATGATGGCGAGCGGCGCCGTGAGCATCACCAGCAGCAGCTTCTGCGTGCTGTGAAGCTGGAGCATGAGCACCAACAGCATGATGATGAACATGATCGGGATCACGGCCATGATGGACTTCCGGCCCTTGGCGCTCTCGCCCACCGCGCCGCCGACCTCGATGCGATAGCCCGGCGGTAGTTTGGCCATGAGCGCCTCGACGGGCTCCTGCAGCTGTTCGGTGACCGTCGCCGCCGTCAGGCCGTCGGCCACCTTCGCCTGCACGGTGATGGTGGGCAGGCGGTTGCGGCGCCAGATCACGGTTTCCTCGAGTCCGTATTCGAATGTCGCGATCTGCGTGAGCGGCACCGAGTTGCCGCTGGCGATACCGACTTCGAGGTCGCGCAGCCGCGCGATGTCGCCGCGATCCTGCTCCTGGGCCCGGCCCTGCACGTCGATGAGATAGATGTCGTCGCGGAACTCCGTGATGGAGCGTCCCGACAGCGCCGAGGCCAGCGCGCGTGACACCTGCTGCGAGCTCACGCCGAGCTGGCGCGCCTTGTCCTGGTCGACGTCGATGCGAATGCGCTTGGTCATCTCGTTCCAGTCGAAATTCACGACGCGCGTGTCGGGATTCGCGCGCATCGTCGCGGCGACGGTTTCGGCGATCGCCCGCACGCCGCTCACATCCGGTCCGCTGACGCGGTACTGCAGCGGCCAGTCCACCGGCGGCCCGAGCGCCAGCGGCTCGACGCGCGCCATCAGCGTGTCGAAATCCCCGGCGAGCGCTTTCTCCAGCCGCGCGCGCACCGCGTCCCGCACCTCGAAGCTGCGCGTGATGACCACCGCCTGCGCGAAATTGGCGTTCTCGAGCTGCTGGTTGAGCGGTAGATAGAAGCGGACCGCGCCCGAGCCTATGTAGAAGCTGTGATAGACGACGTCCGGGTCGGCCAGCAACACCTTCTCGAATCGCAGCACTTCGGCCTCGGTGGCCTTGATCGACGCGTTCTGCGCCAGCCGCAGGTCGATCATGAGCTCCGCCCGGCTCGACGAGGGAAAGAACTGCTGTTGCACGAACCCGAAGAGGACGACGGCGACCACGAACGCGCCGGCGGTGCCGGCGACGACCCAGCCGCGATTCGCCAGCGCCTTCATCAGCAGCTTGCGGAAACGCGCGTTCATCGGCGTGTCCACGTGCTCATGAACGTGGCCGGCCGGCTGTTCCTTGAGCACAGCGACGCCGATGTAAGGCGTGAAGATGACCGCGACCAGCCACGACACCAGCAATGCGATGGTCACCACGGCAAACAAGGTGAAACAGTATTCGCCGGCACCGCTCCTGGCGAAACCGACCGGCAGGAACCCGGCCACCGACACCAGCGTGCCGGTGAGCATGGGGAAAGCCGTCGAGGTATAGGCGAAGGTGGCGGCGCGGAATTTGTCCCAGCCCTCTTCCATCTTCTTCACCATCATCTCCACGGCGATCATGGCGTCGTCGACGAGCAGGCCCAGGGAAATGATCAACGCACCCAGCGAAATGCGCTGCAGGCTGATCTCGAAGATCTCCATGAACACGAACGTGATGGCGAGCACCAGCGGAATGCAGACCGCCACCACCAGGCCGGCGCGCAGCCCGAGGCTCACGAAACTCACGATGAGCACGATGCCGATGGCTTCGAACAGCCCGCGCGTGAACTGCCCGACGGATTCCTCGACCACGGCAGGTTGATTCGCGACGCGATGCACGTCGATGCCCACGGGCATGTCGCTCTCGATGCGCGCGAGCTCCTTTTCGAGCGCCGCGCCGAGCTCGAGCACGTTGCCGCCCTTGGACATGGAAACGCCGATGCCGATGGCCGGCGTGCCGTTGTAGCGGTACTGCGGCGTCGGCGGATCCCGGTAACCTCGCGTGACGCGCGCGAAATCCCCGAGCCGCACGCGGCGCTCGCCGACGCGGATGGCGAGGCTCTCGAGCGCGGCCACGGAGTCGAGCGCGCCGCTGACGCGCACCGCGATGCGTTCACCCGGCGTTTCGATGGTGCCGGAGGCGATGACGGCGTTCTGGGCGGCGAGCGTCGCGCCCACGAGCTCCGGGTCGATGCCGAGTCCCGCCATCTGCCGCAGCGAAAAATCGATGTAGATGACCTCGTCCTGCACGCCGATGAGATCCACCTTGCCCACGTGATTCACGCGCAGCAGCTCGGCGCGGATGAACTCGGCCTGGTCGCGCAACTCCCGGTAGGTGAAGCCGTCGCTGGTGAGCGCGTAGATCACGCCGTACACGTCGCCGAAGTCGTCGTTGAAAAACGGGCCCATGGAGCCTTGCGGCAGCGTCCCCTGGATGTCGCCTAACTTCTTGCGCACCTGGTACCACTGGTCGGGCACGGCAGACGGTGGCGTGTCGTCGCGCAGCGTGACCATGATCGTGGCTTCGCCCGGCTTGGTGTAGCTGCTGACGAAGTCGATGTACTGCAGCGACTCGAGCGGCTTCTCGAGGCGGTCGGTGAGTTGCTTGGCGGTCTGGTTGGCGTCGGCGCCGGGCCAGAACGCTCTGACCACCATGAGTTTGATCGTGAACGGCGGATCTTCATCGCGACCGAGATCCTGGTAAGCGCGAAAGCCCGCGAACAGCGCGATCACCATGAGAAAGCCGATCAGCGGCTTGTGATTCAGCGCCCACGCCGAAAGATTGAAAGCGCCATGCCCGGCGGGCGCTGTTGCCTGGCTCATTGCGGTTTCTCGGCCGCCAGCTTCACCTTCTCGCCGGGCGCCAGCCGGTGCACTCCCGCGGTGACCACCCGCTCACCGGTGCGAATTCCTTCGGCCACATACACCCGGTCGGTGTCGTATCGCTCGACCGTGACGGGACGCAGCTCCACGGTGCTGGTGGCCGTGACCACCCACACGGCGGGTTTGCCGTCTTTCTGGAAGATCGCGGTGGAAGGCAGCGAGATGTTAGGCGCGCCGCCGACGCGCGCCAGCGTCACGCTCACCGTCATCCCGAGCCGCAGGCTGTCCGGCGGTTTCACGATCGTGCTGCGCACCTGGTAGGTGCGTGTCACGGGGTCGGCGGTGGGACTGATCTCGCGCACTCGCCCGGCCCAGGCGACGTTGTCGCCGGTCAGCGGGTTTATCAGGACGCTCGAGCCGGCCTTCACTTCGCCGATGCGCGCATCGGGCACATCGAACACCGCCTCGCGCTCGCTCGGCCGCGCGATGCTGAAGGCGCGCTGCCCGGCGGCGACCACCGTGCCCACTTCCACGAGCACGCGCGTCACGACTCCGTCTTCACCGGCGCGCAGCGTGGTGTAACCCAGCCGCTGCTGGGCCAGCCGCATCTCGGCCGTGGCCTGCGATAGTTTGGCCTCGGCCAGGCGCACGGCTGTCTGCTGCGCCTGGTACTGCGCGCGCGTGGTCAGCCCGCGCTCGAGCAGGTCGCGAAAGCGCGCCTCTTCGCTGCGCGAGCGCGCGAGATCGGATTGCGCGGCCGGCACCGCGCCGCGCGCCGCATCCACGCCTAACTGCTGGTCGGTCTGGTCGAGCTGCGCGAGAAGCTGGCCTTTCCTGACGGCCGCGCCGACATCGACGTTTCGCGTCACCACCTTGCCGCCCACCTGGAAACTCAGGTCGGTCTCGTAACGTGAACGGATTTCCGCGGTGTAGGTCGCGCTGTCGGTCGTCGTGCCGCCGGCCACGATTTCCGAACGCACGGGGCGCACCAGCACCTCGGGTTCCTTCTTCCCGCCGCAGCCGGCCATTGCCGCCGCCAGCGCTATTAATAAGAGGGGACGACTATTGTTGAATGCCATTCCGGGGTCTCATTTCACGGGATTCTGGCGGAACCAGGCTTCGACGCGCGCATACCAGGCCTCGCGCGACGCCGGATCGAGCAGGATTTCGAATTCGCCCATCGACCGCAGCACGTTGACGAAGTCCGTCATGAAACCGTACTTCGCATCGGTGGCGCTGAGCCCGGAAATGAGCGAGGTCTCCTGCGCGTCGATGAGGTCGGTGACCGACACGGCGCCGCGCGCGTAGGCATCGGTGACATTGGCGAGATTCTCGTCGGCGGCCGCCAGCGCCTGTCGCGACAGGTCGATCGCCGGCCACGAGCTCGCGGTCTGGTGCAGTACCTGGCGCGTGCGCGCCTCGATGCCGTCGATGACGGCGGCCTTGTCGGACTCGCTGGCCCGCACTTCGTGGCGGGCCTGCGACGATTGCGCGCCGCGCAGCCCGCCCGTGAGCAGCGGCAGCGTCGCCTGCAGCGTCACGCTCCAGGATTCATCGTCGGGGGCGCCGGGAACGCTGAGCGACCCGGCGCCGCTCCTGTCGGTGAACTTCGAAGCGTTCGAGAGCAGCGCGATGTCCGGTAGATAGTAGGCGCGTCCGGCCGAGCTCAACGCGCGCTGTCGGGCCGTAAGCACGGAATCGGCCTGCTGGATCTCCGGCGCGTTCTCGAGCGCCGTGTGCACGGCGTATTCCATGAACACCGCCCACTTGGCCGGCGTGTCGAGGAAAGCCTGCGTGCGCGGGCTCGACACCAGGGTCAGGGGATCGTCGATGCCCGACTCCACGGTGCTGAAGGGCTGGTTCGCCGGGCGATGCAGGATGCGCAGCATTTCGGTTTCGGCCTGCTTGCGGCTCGCCTCCGCCGCCAGCAGTGTCTGCTTGTCGCGCGCGAGCTGCGACACCCAGCGCAGGTAGTCAGACCTTTCGGCGAGCCCCACTTCCTCGCGCACGCGCGAGATCTCGAGGTTCCTGCGCGTGTTCTCGACGTTGCGGCGCCGGACTTCCTCGACCGACTTGGCGCGCAGGACATTCAGGTAGGCCGACGCGGCATCGGTGAGCGTGTTCAGCATGTCGGCACGCTGGCTCTGCTCCTGCGCGGCGCCCAGCGACTTGGCGATGGAGTAGCCGGCCCACGCGCGCTCGGAGTAGATCAACTGGCCGAAAGACAGTCCCGCGCTGGTCGCATCCTCGGGCTGCGTGAGCGGACTCGCGCGATCCTCGTCGATGCGCGTGCGCGCCGCGGACGCCGACAGCGATGGCAGCAGGTCGCTGCGCGCGATGCGTATGTCATCGAGCGCGCTGCCCAGGCGCTCGCGGCTCGCGGCCAGCGCGGGGTTGGCATCGAGCGCCGCGCGCATGGCGCCCAGCAGCGTGAGCGGTTGCGCGTCGCCAGGGTCGGCGTTCACCTGCTCGGCGTCGGCCAGGAACTGCCAGCGCGGCGAGAAACCGATGGCACGCGCCACCTGCATGTTGATGAGCAGCCGCTGCGACGTGGGGAAACCCACATCGAACTGCGCGGGGTCCTCGCCCTGGGTGATGCGCTGGATCATGATGGCCACGCGGCGCGCGAGCCGTCCCTTGTCGCGCTCGGCGCCGCCCGTCGTCATCAGCAGGCCCGCTTCCACTTCGCTGCGGCCCACCACCGAGAACGTGGGTAGCTTGCGAGCCTGAAGCCCCTGCGCGAGCTCGCGCACCTGCGCGTCGTCGAACCGCAGCGGCGTCACGTACACCGCGTCCACCTCCGCCGGAATGCTGGCGAGTGCGGCGTCGACATCACCTCGCACGCGCACCAGGCCGATGCGCACGTTGAGCGCCGCGGCCAGCTCGGTGGCCTTGGCCGACAGCTCCGGCAGAGCGGACAACAGCGAATCGTCGACCAGCGCCACCACGTATCTGAAGTTCACGAACTCGTGAAAAGCGCGGACTTCGTTGCCCACGCTCTGGAAGTCGGCCACGTAGGTGAAGTTGTGGCGCCCGCTGCGGCCTTCGGTGAGTGGATAGCCCTGCAGCACCGGATCGATGACCATCGGCGCGATCACGGGTTTTGGCAGGACCTTGCGGCGCGCCGCCTGCTGCGAAGTGAGGATGCCGAGCGTGATGACGACGTCCACCTCGCGGTCGGCGAGCGCGCGATCGAGCGCGGCCTCGGCGCCTTCCAGCGACCAGTCGCCGGCGAAGCGTTTCGACTGGGGTAGCACAATTTTGATGTCGGGCGAGGCGACGCCGGCCATCTCGCTCTCGATGGCCTCGGCAGAGAAAATCGCCCGCCCGGCCGCGCCGTCGGTGACCACCGCCACGCGTATTTCACGACCCAGCGCCGATGAGACAAAAGCGAACAAGGCCAATGCGCCCAGTGTGTGCCGCAAACCCATCAGCATCCGCGACTTCTCCCGACCGGCATCTTGTTTGCAGGCATCTTAGTCCGCTCAAACATGCTGTCGTGCACAAAAGTACATGTCCAGCGAGACAAGATGTGCGCCACATCGCGCGCTGGCCCGAGGGTTCGGGGCTACTCTTCGGTGCATGGCTAACGACAACGTACCCGGCGAACAGACAGGACAGCTCGAGGCATTACTCGATCGCTGGCAGACCAGTCTCGATCTGCACGCCAGGTACGCAGCGCTCGATGACGCGCGTTACTGGCACGTGCAGCCCTGGCCCAGGCACGAACGGCCGCAACGCTGGATCATCCAGCTCGCGCGCAAACGCATCCTCGCGCTCAAGCGCCTCTTCGCGCAGCGGCAGTCCGAAGGCGACCGGGACTTCATCGAAGGCATCGAGATCATGGGTTTCCTCGCCACGCTGGTGGGAATCACCTCGGTGGAGCGGTTCATACCGCTGGCCACTCATGAAACCGAGAGGCGCGATGTGCTGAACGCCGAAATCGATTCGATGCCGGCGAAGCCCGCGCCGGCGGCGAAGCCGGCCACTCCGCAAGCCGAACCAGTGCGAACGCGCACCGCTGAACACAAGCGCACTGCCGAGACCACGCGCCAGATGCCCGCGCTGCCCGGTTCCCGGATGACTCGCAAGGAGCCGGACCCGCCACCGCCCAGGCGCGAGGCCAGGCGCGAGCCGGTACGAGGGGCGGCCGTGAAGCCGCAGCCCGCTGTCAAACTGCAACCTCCGGTCAGGCCCCAACCTGCCGCCAAACCGAGAAAGGCGCCTTCGACGGTCACCGCGACCGAACACGTGGTGATCGCCGACGCGGTGCGCTTGTTAGGCTGGGGGAGGCAGTGGCACGAGCTGGCGGAGATGATCGCGCGGTTGTCCGAACGGCCCAGCCCCTCGGAAATCCGCCGCATCCTGCGCACTTACCGCGATCAAATCGACGCAGTCGCCACCCGCCGACGCGATTGATCGCCGCGGCGCCCGGCCGCCTTGCGCGAAGGCGCTCACCTCAGCAAAATCTGCGCCCCGAACGGCACGGAACTTCCCGCACGGCCGACCGCTCTGAACAGGCGCTATGATCAAGACGCAGAACCTGACCAAGAACTACGACGGCCTGCTGGCCGTCGACGACCTCACTTTCAGCGTGGAACCCGGCGAAGTCCTGGGTTTTCTCGGCCCCAACGGCGCCGGCAAATCCACCACGATGCGCATGCTCGCGGGATTCATCACGCCCACCAGCGGCACGGGCAGCATCTGCGGCCACGACATCTCCTCCGACGCGCTGGCCGCAAAACGGGAGCTCGGCTATCTACCCGAGGGGGCGCCCCATTACGGCGAGATGACGGTCGGCGGCTTTCTCGACTTCATCGCCGACCTGCGTGGCCTGGAAGGCGCGCACCGCAAATCGCGGCTGGATTACGTGCTCGGCCGGCTGCAGCTCGAGCCGGTGGTCGCCCAGACCATCGACACGCTTTCCAAGGGCTTCAAGCGCCGCGTGGGGCTCGCCCAGGCCATCGTCCACGACCCCAAGGTGCTGATCCTCGATGAGCCCACCGACGGCCTCGATCCGCTGCAGAAGCACGAGGTCCGCACGCTCATCAGCGAAATCGCGCGCGAGAAGACCATCGTCATCTCCACGCACATCCTCGAGGAAGTCGACGCGGTCTGCACTCGCGCCATCATCGTGGCGCGCGGCAAACTAGTCGCCGACGACACGCCCGCGGGCCTCAAGGCGCGCGCGCCGTCGGGCCGCCTCGAAGACGTCTTCCGCTCCGTCGCCGCCTGACCCCACTTTTTCCGGGAGCATCCTTGAAAACCGTCGCAATCATCCTGCGCCGCGAGCTCGCGAGTTATTTCGCGACTCCCATCGCATACGTCGTCCTGGTCATCTTCCTGCTGCTCGCCAACCTGTTCGCCTTCTCGTTCGGCGCACTGTTCGAGCGTGGGCAGGCGGATCTCACCCCGTTCTTCCAGTTCCTGCCCTGGCTCTACCTGTTCCTGATTCCCGCCGTCTCCATGCGGCTGTGGGCCGAGGAACGGCGCAACGGCAGCATCGAGCTGCTGCTCACGCAGCCCATCACGCTGTGGCAGGCGGTGCTCGGCAAGTTCTTCGCCGCCTGGGCGTTCGTCGGGCTGGCGCTCGCGCTCACCTTCCCCATCTGGATCACGGTCAACTACCTCGGCAATCCGGACAACGGCGCCATCCTCGCGGCATACGTGGGCTCGCTGTTCGTGGCCGGCGGGTTCCTCGCGGTCGGCTCGTTCACTTCCAGCCTCACGCGCAACCAGCTCATCGCGTTCCTGCTCGCGATGCTGGTCTGCTTCGTGCTGCTGATCGCCGGGTTCCCGGCGGGCACCGACTGGTTCCAGACCTGGGCGCCGCAGTGGTTCGTGCAGGGTGTCGCCTCGCTTTCGTTCCTCACGCACTTCGAGAACACCATCAAGGGCGTGCTCGATCTGCGTGACGTCCTGTACTACTCGCTGGTCGCCATCTTCTTCCTGCTCGCGAGCACCGTGGTGCTCGACGCGCGCAAGTCGAAATAACGGATCGCCCGATGTCAAAGCTATTCAACAAGACTTCCCTCGGCGCCACCGGCCTCGCCATCGTCGGCGTGCTGTTCATCGCCATCATGCTGCTGGCCAACCTGCTGCTGCGCGGCGCGAAGTTCGACCTCACCTCCGACAACCTGTACACGATCTCCGAAGGCACGGACAACATCGTGGACGGCCTCGGCGAGCCGGTGAACCTCTATCTATTCTTCTCCGAGAAGACCGCCACGCCCATTCCGCAGTTGCGCAACCACGGCATCCGCGTGCGCGAGCTGCTCGAGGAGCTGGTCTCGCGGTCGAACGGCAAGCTCACGCTCAAGGTCATCGACCCGCAGCCGTTCTCCGAGGAAGAGGACCGCGCGCAGGAACTCGGCGTCAATTCCATGCCCATGGGCGCCACCGGCGACAAGCTGTACCTCGGGCTCGCCGCCACCAATTCCACGGACGGCAAGGAAGCCATTCCCTTCCTCGACCCCCAGTCCGAAGAGCAGCTCGAATACGACGTGGCCAAGCTGATCCACAAGCTGTCGAGCGCGAAAAAGCCGGTCATCGGCTGGTTGTCGTCCTTGCCCATGCAGGGCGGCTTCGATCCGCAGACGGGTCGCCAGAGCCAACCCTGGGTGGTCTTCGGGCAGATCGAGCAGCTCTACACGCTGCGCGCGTTGCAGCCGTCGCTCACCAAGATCGACGCCGATGTCGACGTGCTGGTCATCGTGCATCCGAAGCAGCTGCCGCCCGCGGCCCTGTATGCCATCGACCAGTTCGCGCTGCGTGGCGGCCACATCCTCGCGTTCATCGACCCGAACGCGCAGGCAGACAACGCCGGCGCCGACCCTAACAACCCGATGGCGGCCATGACCGCCGACAGGTCCTCGCATCTCGAACCGCTGCTCGCCGCGTGGGGTCTGGAATTCAAGCCCGACCAGGTGGTGGGCGACCTGGAGCGCGGACTCACCGTGTCCATGCGCGAAGGCGAGCAACCTTCGCAGCACATCGCCATCCTGGGCATGAACAACGGCAGCATGGCCAAGGATGTCATCACCGCGCGGCTCGACAGCATCAACCTGGCGACCGCGGGTAGTTTGAAGCCGCTGCCCGGAACCAAGCTGCAGCTCGATGCGCTCATGCGCACCAGCGCCCAGGCCGGCCTGCTGCCGGTACAGACCATCAACATGATGAGCGACCCCGCCTCGCTGCGTGACGGCTTCAAGCCGACCGGCGAACTCATCGTCGCCGCGCGTATCTCCGGCAATGCGGCCAGCGCCTATCCCGACGGCCCGCCCGCGGGCGTCACCGCGCTGCCCGAGGCGCTGAAGGCATCCGCGAAGCCGCTGAATGTCGTGGTGATCGCGGACTCGGACCTGCTGTCCGACTTCATGTGGGTGCAGCAGCGCAGCTTCTTCGGCCAGACCATCGCGCAACCGTTCGCCAACAACGGCGAGCTGGTGTGGAACGCGCTCGACAACCTGAGCGGCAGCGCCGACCTCATCAGCATTCGCGGGCGTGCGCCGTATTCGCGTCCGTTCGACCGTGTCGAAGCGCTGCGGCGCGTCGCCGACGCGCGCTTCCGTTCCACCGAACAGCAGCTCCAGACGCAGCTCCAGCAGACCGAAGAGCAGTTGACCAAGCTGCAGAGCGCGCAGCCCGGCGGCGATGCGATCCTGTCGCCCGAAGCGGCCGCCGCCATCGACCGCTTCCAGGATGAAAAGCTGCGCATCCGCAAGGAGCTTCGCAAGACCAAGGCCGATCTCGAGCTCGAGATCAAGTCGCTGGGCACGAGGATGAAACTCATCAACGTGCTCGCGATGCCGCTGGTCATCACGCTGGTGGCCCTGCTGGTGGCGTCCTGGCGCAAGCGCCGGCGCCATGCCATCGCCATGCTCCGCAAAGGCGGTGCGGCATGAACCAGAAAAAGTTCTTCGCGCTGGCCGCCACCACGGTGGTGGTGCTCGGCGCCGGTGTATGGCTGTCGATGCACCGCTCGAGCGAGCAGTCCGACCTCGGCGGCGCGCTGGTGTTCGCCGATCTCAAGCCCGCGCTCGGGGAAATCACCGAAGTGCGCCTTTCCAAGGGCGACGGCAGCCGCACCACGCTGGCCAAGTCGGGCGATGCCTGGACCGTGGTGGAACGCCAGTTCCCCGCCGACGCCGCGCGCGTGCGCGACCTCGCGCTGAATCTCGCCACACTCAAGGTCGTCGAGCGCAAGACGCAGGATCCGGCCAACTACGCCAGGCTCGGCGTCGAGGCGCCCGACACTCCCACCGCCACCAGCACGCTGGTGGAAGTGGTCACGGCCAGGAAAACCTGGTCGTTGATCGTGGGCAAGGCCGCCGACGGCCACTCGGGCTACGTGCGCAAACCGGCCGAGGCCGGCAGCGTGCTCGCCGAACCTTTCGTCGCCGTCGATCCCGATCAGAAGCGCTGGATCGATCGGCTGCTGACCGACATTCCCGGCACCAGCGTGCACGAGATCGACGTCAAACCGGCGAGCGGTCCCGCCTATCAACTGAGGCGCGCCACGCGTGACGCCGCGGATCTCGACATGAAGCCGGTTCCGCGGGGACGCAAGGCGACGACGCCCATGTCGCTGGGTGTCCACCAGACCGAAGCGCTCGCCGCATTCAACTTCGACGACGTGCGCGCGACGCCCTCGCCGGCTCCGGCCGCCACTGACACCGCGATCTATCGAACGTTCGACGGACAGGTCATCGAGTTCTCCGGCCGGCGTGAAGGAGAGAAGGCGTTCGTGACCGTTGCCGCGCGCCGCGACGAGGACCTGGCGGCGAAGTTCGCGGTGCCCGCTGCGCCTCCTGCGCCGGCCGCCGCTCCGGCTCCCGCCGCTGACGCAAAACCCGCCGCAGCGCCCGCCACCCCGGCTGCGGCTGCGACACCGGCTGCGCCCGCGGCCACGCCGGCCGACAAGACGGTGGAAAGACTGGGCGCTCGCGCGACCGGCCTCGAGTTCGAGATCCCCGTTTACAAATACGACACCATCTTCCGCAAACAGGAAGAACTTCTCGAGAAGCCGCCGGAACCCGCGAAGAAGCAGTAGTTCGCTGCGCTAACGCGTGCGCGCTATGAGGATGAGCGCCGCGCTGGCTAACAAGGCCGTGGGCACCCAGGCCAGCACCAGGGGGCTGGCGTCGAACACCACGGCGCCGCTCTCGAGCATCCGCTGCACGAGGAAGAACAGGATGCCGATGAGCACGCCGAGCAGCGTGCGCGCGCCCGCCCCCGCCGACCGCAGGCCGCCGAAGACGAAGGGAACCGCGAGCAGCGTGGCAAACAGGATGGCGGCGGTGCGCGCGATGCGCGACCAGAACGCGAACTCCTGCTCGGCGGCGTCGAGATCGTTCCGCTTCAGGTGCTGGATGAGGTTCCACAACACGCGGGTTTCGAGCTGGCGCGGCGAGGAGACGGTCAGCGCCAGGAAATCCCCGCCGACGGTCGAGTGAAAGTCCCGGCTGGCCTCGCGTTGCGATTCGATGCGCTCGCCGCCGAACGTGGTGCTGGCGTAGTTCGAGAGCTTCCAGCTGCCGTCGGGCTGCACGTTGGCGGTGGTGGCGGTGGCCACGGCCTTCAGGTCGTGCTCGGGAGTCAGCTCGAAGATCCTCATGCCGCCGAACTCCCCGCCTCCGGACTGCTGCGACACGTTGATGAGCAGGTCGCCGTCGCGCACCCAGGGCCCGCCGCGCCCGGCGAACGTGATGGTCGAGAACTTGGCTAACAACTTCTGCTGCTTGGCCATGGCCTGCAGCGGCGGCGCCAGGAACTCGCCGCACACCACGGCGAACAGCACCAGCATCAGTCCGGCCGCGGCCACCGCGGATGAAATACGCCACACGGAGATGCCCGCCGCCCGCATCACCGTGAGCTCGCTGCCGCGCGACAACGTGCCGAGCCCCAGCAGCGCGCCGATGAGCACCGCGATGGGCATCATCTCGTAGACCTGGTTCGGAACGTTCAGCAGCACGAACCAGAACGCGTCGAGCGCCGTGTAGCTGCCGAGGCCGATGTCGTCCTGCTGATTGGCGAACAGGAACAACGCGCCGAGCGTCAGCAGCACGCCCAGCACCACGAACACTCCGCCGAGCACCGCGCGGATCACGTAACGATCGAGCAGATTCATGCGGCAGCCCCCGAGGCCGCGGCGCGCGCGGTGTTGCGGCGGTAGCGCAGCCGCGCCAGCACCTTCGGCACGATGAGCAGCGCGGCGGCGAACAACGCGACCACCGCGTGCACCCACCACAGCCCTAACCACTCGGGCAACGTGCCGCGCTCGATCCACATCTTCCCGGCGATGGCCAGGTTGATGTAGAGGAAGAAGATGAGGATGGCGAAGCCGACGCGCGCATAACGGCCCTGGCGCGGCCGCAGGCGCGCGAGCGGCACGGCGATCAGTCCCATGACCACGGCCATGATGGGCAGCGCCAGGCGCCAGTGGAGCTCGGCGCGGTGCTCGGGGTCGCTCGAGGAGGTGAGCGCGATCGTGGACACACCTTCCAGTTTCAGGGCGCCACCGGACATCGCCGGCAGCCGGACGGGTATGGTGTTCTCGGCGAAACGCACGATGCGGAATCGGCGCTCACCGGGGATTCCCTCATATCGCTCGCCGTCGTACAGCGTGATGATCTGCAGGTCTCCCCCTTCCGAGTAGGCATGCGTGGCGCGTTGCGCCAGCGCGATCTCGAGCACGTTGTCCCGGCTGCGCTGAACGAAGACCCGGCGCAACGTCCCGTCGCTGTCCGCTGACTGCGCATACACCACCGTCCCGCCGCCGCCGAACGTCGCGAACTTGCCGGCGCTGACCGGCGCGAACTGGCCGGCGCGCAGCGCTTCGCTGCGCAGCGTGAGCGCGCGGCCCGCGGCCGCCGGCGAAACCTTGAGGGAAATTACCGCTAACAAGGCCGTGAGCACGGCGGTGATGATCAGTACCGGCACCATGACCGCGCGCGACCCGGTGCCGCAGGCCTGCGCCGCCGTCATTTCGCTGTCGTGGTACAGGCGCCCCAGGGCGAGCACGATGCCGAGCAGCAGCGCCACCGGGATGACCAGCGACAGGCTCTGCACCGCGCCGAGCATGATGAGCTCGAGCACCACGCCCCGCGGAAACTGGTTCTCGGCCGCGCGCTCTAACACGCGCGCAACCTGATCGGTCAGCATTATCGCCAGCAGCACGCCGGACACTGATAAACAGCTCACGGCGACTTCGCGCAGGATGTAGCGATCGAGAATTCGCAGCAACAGACCACCCAAACCGACTTGAGTTACACTTCGCGACCTTAAAACACCCCACCCTCCGCGACAATGCGAGCGTGATCATGCAGTTCGAAACCTGGACCCGTGGGCTTGCCGACCTTACAACCGATTGCCTCGCCGTCGGCGTCCACGATAGCGGCGAACTCACCGCCGAAGCAAAGGCGCTCGATGCGCTCTGCCAGGAGAAGCTTTCCCGGCTCGTCAAGCGCGGCGACTTCTCCGCCAAGGCCGGCGAGACCTGGCTGCTCACCGACCTCGCGGGCATTCACGCCGAGCGTGTGCTGCTGGTGGGCATCGGCCCCAAGGCCACCTCGTCGAAGGATGACATCACGCGAAAGGCCTGGCGCCGCGCAATCTCCGCCGCCGTCGGCGCCGCCACGCGCACGCGTATCACCTCGCTGGCGCTGGCGCTGCCGCGCCCGGCCGCGAAGCAGCTGTCGGACGAACGCCTCGGCCGCGCCGTGGCCGAGATCACCGGCCACACGCTCTATCGCGTCAACGACCTCAAGAGCGGCAAGAAGCCGCGTGCGCATGCGCTCACGCGCGTGGCGGTAGTCGCGCCCGCCAAAGCCGCTGGCGCCATCGAAAAAGGTTTCGCGCAGGGCAGCGCGCTCGCCTCGGGCGCCGCGCTCATGCGCAACCTCGCCAACCTGCCCGGCAATGTCTGTACGCCCTCGTATCTCGCGAAGACGGCGCAGGACCTTGCGAAGTCCTACAAATCCCTGCGCGTGAAGGTGCTCGGGCTGCCCGAGATCAAGCGCGAGAAGATGGGCTGCTTCCTGGCCGTCACACAGGGCAGCGAAGAGCCGCCGCGTTTCCTCGTCATCGAGCACCGTCATACCCGCGCCAAAGGCGCGCCCACGGTGCTGGTCGGCAAGGGCATCACGTTCGACACGGGCGGCATCTCGCTCAAAGACCCCCCGACCATGGACGAAATGAAATTCGACATGAGCGGCGCGGCCTGCGTGATCGGCACCATGAAGGCCGTGGCCGAGCTCAACCTGCCGCTCAACGTCGTGGGGCTCGTGGCCGCCTGCGAGAACATGCCCGACGGCCGCGCCATCAAACCGGGCGACATCGTCACCAGCGCCGCCGGCCTCACCGTCGAGATCCTCAACACCGACGCCGAAGGCCGCCTGATCCTCTGCGACGCGCTCCACTACGCGCGGCGTTTCAAGCCGGACGTGGTGGTCGACATGGCCACGTTGACGGGCGCTATTGTCGTAGCGCTCGGCACTCACCACACCGGCGTCTTCGCGAACGACGACGCGCTCGCGCGTGAAATCGTGGACTGCGGCGCGTCGGTGGACGATCGCGCGTGGCACATGCCGTTGACCGAGGAGTACGGCGAGCAGCTCAAGAGCAATTTCGCCGACATGGCCAACGTGGCCGGTCGCGACGGCGGCTCCATCACGGCCGCGGCGTTCCTCGCGAAGTTCACGAAGGATCTCACCTGGGCGCACCTGGACATCGCCGGAACGGCATACCAGGGCGGCGCCGGCAAAGGCAGCACGGGTCGGCCGAGCGCCATGCTGCTCGAGTTCCTGTTGCGGCGGGCATCCCCGCGTTAGGGGTTACAACCCAACGGCGCGTTCGAACCCGATGCCTCCGCGAGTCGATTTCTACGTGAGCGAAGCCGCGGGCGTCGATGCGCGCCTGCGTCTCGCCTGCCGCGTCGCCGAGAAGGCTTACCTCGCCAAACAATCCGTGGTCGTCCTGTTCGACGATTCCGAACCTCTGCGCCGCTTCGACGACCTGCTCTGGACCTTCGGCGAGTTCAGTTTCGTGCCGCACGACACCGTCACCGCGCAGGGCGTCTGCGAGTCACCCGTCGCGCTGACGACCGGCCCCCTGCCTGCCGATCACTCCGACGTGCTCATCAATCTCGCCAGCGCCGTGCCGCCGTTCTTCGAGAAGTTCGCGCGCGTCGCGGAGTTTCTCGATGGCAGGCCCGAGGTGCGCGCCGCGGGGCGCGAGCGGTTCAAGGTCTATCGCGGCAAGGCGATCGACCCGCAGACGCACAACGTTTGACGGGGATCATTGTAGGAAGGGCCCTGCCGCGGTCGGGGCAATTATCCTCCGTCGGTTGTACGCCGCGTCGCTCGTCCGCTGCACCGCAACTCTGATCTGATGCGTGCGAGGCCAGGAAGGCCCCGCGGTCTAACTACGCCTCCATGAAAATTCTGCCCGGTCTCCTGATCGCCTGTGGCGCGCTCGCCGTGGCGCATGCGCGCCCTCTGGTGGTCCAGGAAGCGGCGCGCATCGTCAACCCCGACGCCGCCAACTTTCCCTATTTCGCCGCCGATGTCGCCATCGACGGCGACGACGCGATCGCCACGCTGGAGCGTTACCTCGAGCCCGGACCCGGCAGCGATCCGCGAGACATCGAGCACGACGTCGCGGTCTACCTGTTCCGTCGCACGGCCGGCACCTGGCAACCAGTGCGGCCGCTGGTCGTGCATCACCACTTCGCGTTCAGCAGCTTCAATTCCGGGCTGGCGATGCGCAATGGCATCGCGGCTCTCGCGCTGAATCCGCTGTACGTCTTCGAGCGGCGCGACGGCGACTGGGTCGCGGCCCCGGTCACCGGTGTCGACCCGTCGATGCCCGGCGACTCCGTCACCATCGACGGCACGCGCATCCTGTTCGGCGGCACCAGCGGCCAGTGGCTGGGCACTCTGTACGAGAAAAATTCCACGGGAGTCTGGGGGCCCACGTCGCTCATGTGGGGCGACTACCGCGGCGGCGACGACGAGTTCACCGGCGGCCCGGTGGACATTTCCGGTGGCCGCGCCGTGGTCCTGAGCCCCTACAACGAAGAGGAATTTCCGCTCGCTTCTCCCGCTGTCACGGTATTTCGCGACTGGGGACCGCCGGAACGTTTCCTGCGCCAGTCGGACATCCGCAGCTCCAGCGCCGCACCGCTCGGCTACGAAGTCGCCATCCGCGGCGATGAGGTGTTCATCGCCGGCACCAACCGCTCCGGCACGCGCGTCTATCGCCCGGCGCCGAGCGACGCCTGGGAGGAATTCGACAAGCTTCAGCCGCTCGACAGCCACATGGGCGGCGGCGAAACCACGTTCATCGAGAAGAACCACCTGTTCCTCCTGCAGCGCAATTGGAACGCGGAACGCGAGGCCTACGTCATCAACGTATTTCGCAAGAACACCAGCGGGCCTTACGAACACGTCGCGACGCTGGTGTCGAGCGACGGCGCATCGCTGGGCAACTTCGGCGTCAGCAGCCGGCGCGTGATGGCGAACTGCGGCAACGAGGCGTGTTACTTCGAACTACCGTCCAACTTCAGTCAGCCCGCGCCGGTCCAGCACACGTTCGCGGGCGCAACGCCTGCGGGATGGTCGACGAGCGCCGGCAGCGCGTTCTCGATCGTTCAGCGCGGCATCAGCCGCGTGCTGCGCCAGGCCGACACGGCGAGTCCCGCGACGCACACCGCGATCCTCGATGCCTCGAACTGGGCCAACCAGTCAGTCCAGGCGGATGTGCGCCCGCTCGCATTCGCGGCGAGCGACGGCTGGCACGGTCTCGCGACCCGGTATCGCGATGCCGGCAACCACTACTCCGTCACGGTGAGCAATTCCGGTGTCGTTGCGCTGAAACGCGCGCTGGCCGGCGTGTCCACGACCGTGGCCTCGGCTCCGTTCACTGCCGCGCTGAACCGCCCCTATCGCGTGAGGCTCGAGTCCATCGGCACGCGGCATCGCGTGTACCTGAACGGCGCGCCGGTGCTGGATGCGGATGACACGGCGCTCGCCCGCGGACGCGCCGCGCTGCTCACGCATCGATCGTCCGCGGAGTTCGACAACGTGGTCGCCACGCCGACACCCGCGGCGATTCTCTATGCCCACGACTTCACCTCCACGGGCGGGCCCACGGACCTGTGGTCGTTCTCGGGCATCGGGCTCTGGAATCAAAGATCGTTCGGCTCGAACTTCGTGTTCTCACAGAGTTCCGTGGCCGGCACGACACGCGCCGTGATCGGAGTGCCGACCGACGATCAGTCCGTGGAAGTGCGGGCTCGGCCGACGACGTTCGCGGGCACGGGCAGCGGCGAGCGCTGGTTCGGCGTCATGGCGCGTTATGTCGACGATTCGAACTATTACTACCTGACGTTGCGAAGCACGAATACGGTTTCGCTGCGCAAGCTCACACACGGCGCGGTCACGGAGCTCGGCAATTATTCGCTGCCCATCACGCTCGGCGCCTGGTACCGCTTGCGGCTCGAAGCCGTGGGAACCCAGATACGAGGCTACGTCAATGGGTTCCTGGTGGCCGAAGCCACCGATGCCACGCACGCTCGCGGAGCGGGGGGCCCCATCACCAATCGCACGGCCGCGGATTTCGACGACTATCGCGCCATCCAGCCTTGACCCGGCGAAAAAGGGGACAGGCTAAAAAAGGGGACAGATCTATTTTTTTCGGCGCTGGCCAACCCGAGGCTGGATCCTGCTGAAAAAAATAGATCTGTCCCCTTTTTTAGCCTGTCCCCTTTTTCGCCCCCGTATAATCCGCGCCCTCATGGACAAGGCATATTCACCGGGCGAAATCGAAGCCCGCATCTACGAACGCTGGGAATCCTCGGGCGCATTCGCTCCGCAGGGCGATGGACCTGCCTACTGCATCATGCTGCCGCCGCCCAACGTCACCGGCACGCTGCACATGGGGCATGCGTTCCAGCACACGCTCATGGACACGCTCACGCGCTGGCACCGCATGCGCGGCGACGCCACGTTGTGGCAGCCGGGCACGGATCACGCCGGCATCGCCACGCAGATGGTGGTGGAGCGCCAGCTCGCGGCGGAGAAAAAACATCGGCGCGACCTCGGGCGCGAGGCATTCATCGAACGCGTGTGGAAATGGAAAGGCGAATCCGGCAGCACCATCACGCGCCAGATGCGCCGCCTGGGTACCTCGGTGGACTGGTCGCGCGACAAGTTCACGATGGACCCGGACCTGTCGCGCGCGGTCACCGAAGTGTTCGTGCGATTGCACGATGAAGGCCTGATCTACCGCGGCAAGCGGCTGGTGAACTGGGACCCCGAACTGCTCACCGCGGTGTCCGACCTGGAAGTGCTGTCCGAAGAGGAACAAGGTTCCCTGTGGCACATCAGGTATCCCATCGCCGGCGGCGGCGGCCACGTCGTCGTGGCCACCACGCGCCCCGAAACCTTGTTAGGCGACACGGCCGTGGCCGTGAACCCGGACGACGAACGTTACCAGCCGCTCGTCGGCAAACAACTCGACCTGCCGCTCACCGGCCGCACGATACCCGTGATCGCCGACAGTTATGTGGACGCCGCTTTCGGTTCCGGGTGCGTCAAGATCACGCCGGCGCACGACTTCAACGACTACGAGATGGGCCAGCGCCACAACCTGGCGCAGATCAACATCTTCACGCCCGACGCGAAGCTCAACGAGAACGCCCCCGAACGCTTCCGCGGGCTCGACCGCTTCGTCGCCCGCAAGCAGATAGTCGCCGAGCTCGAGGCCGCCGGGCTCATCGAGAAGATAGAGCCGCACAAGCTGAAGGTGCCGCGCGGCGACCGCACCAACGCGGTGATCGAGCCCTACCTCACCGACCAGTGGTACGTGAAGATCGCGCCGCTCGCCGAGCCCGCACTCAAGGCCGTGGAAGACGGCCGCATACGCTTCGTGCCCGACAACTGGTCGAAGACCTATTACGAATGGATGCGCAACATCAAGGACTGGTGCGTGAGCCGCCAGCTCTGGTGGGGCCACCGGATTCCCGCCTGGTACGACGAGGCCGGAAAAATCTACGTGGGCCGCGACGAAGCCGAGGTGCGCAGGAAACATTCGCTCGGCGACGCGAAACTGCGCCAGGACGACGACGTGCTCGACACCTGGTTCTCTTCGGCGCTGTGGCCGTTTTCCACGCTCGGCTGGCCGGACCAGACCCAGGCGTTGACCAGGTTCTACCCGACCAGCGTGCTGGTCACGGGCTTCGACATCATCTTCTTCTGGGTCGCCAGGATGATCATGATGGGCATGAAATTCATGGGCGACGTGCCGTTCAGGCACGTGTACATCACCGGGCTCATCCGCGACGAGAACGGCGACAAGATGTCGAAGGCCAAGGGCAACATCATCGACCCGCTCGATCTCATCGACGGCATCGACATCGCCTCGCTGGTGGCCAAGCGCACCAGCGGGCTGATGCAGCCGCACATGAAGGACAAGATCGAGAAGGCGACCCGCAAGCAATTCCCGGAGGGCATCGCTCCCTACGGTACCGATGCCCTGCGCTTCACGTTCGCGGCACTCGCGGGGCCGTCGCGCGACATCAACTTCGATCTCGGGCGCGTCGGCGGTTACCGCAATTTCTGCAACAAGCTCTGGAACGGCGCGCGGTTCGTGCTCATGACCGTGGAAGGTGACGCCGGCCAGGGCGACCTCGTCGGCGCGGCCGAACTGTCGGTGGCCGACCGCTGGATCGTCTCGCGATTCGCCGCCACGCTTGCGCAGGTAGATAGCGCGCTCGCGGAATACCGGTTCGACTTCGCGGCCACCGCGCTCTACGAATTCACCTGGTACGAATTCTGCGACTGGTACCTCGAGCTGACCAAGCCCGTGCTCCAGGGCGACACCACCACCGAAGCCCAGAAGCGCGGCACGCGCCGCACGCTGGTGACGGTTCTCGAAGCGCTGCTGCGTGCGCTGCATCCGGTCATGCCGTTCATCACCGAGGAGATCTGGCAGCGAGTCCATCCGCTCGCCGCGCCGCTGCTCGCCGCGCAGAAGACGCGCGCCGACCAGACTTCCGTCGACAGCCTGATACGCGCGTCCTACCCGGCCGCGACCGACTTCGCGGCCGACTCGGAAGCCGAAGCGGAAGTCACGTGGATGAAGCAGTTCATCCTGGCCGTGCGGCAGATCCGCGGCGAGATGGACATCGCACCTTCGCGCAAGATCCCGCTGCTGCTGCGGAACGCCGGCGGGCGCGAACGCGCGCTCGTCGAAAAGTTGTTTGCCTACCTGTCGCGGCTTGCCGGTCTCGAAACCGTGAAGCTGCTCGCGGATGGCGAGGCGGCACCGGAGTCGGCCACGGCCATGCTCGGCGAGCTCACGCTGCTGGTGCCCATGGCGGGCCTGATAGACCCGAAAGCCGAGATCGAGCGTTTGACCAAACGCATAACCAGGAACGAGTCGGACATCGCAAAGCTCAAGGCCAAGCTCGGCAACGAGAACTTCGTGCGTAATGCGCCGCCGGATGTGGTGGCGGCGGACCGCGCGCGCATGGCGGAGCTCGAGGCGCAGAACGTCAGCCTGGCCGCGCAACTCGAACGAGTCCGTCGCCTGGGCGGAAGCTGAAGCGACGTCACGAATATTCGGGGGCGGTGAGGGCTATAGTCGGATCGTGAACCCACCCAATTCCGCGCAGAACCCGGCGATCACCGCCGCGCTGGCCGCCCTCGACAGCGTCATCCTCGGCAAACCCGAAGCCGTCCGGCTCGCCCTCACCTGCCTGCTGGCGCGCGGCCACCTGCTCATCGAAGACGTGCCCGGCGTCGGCAAGACCACGCTCGCGCATGCACTCGCGCAGGTGCTGGGCCTCGCCTGGCAACGCGTGCAGTTCACCAGCGATCTGCTGCCCGCGGACATCATCGGCGTGTCGGTGTTCGACGCGGCCAGCGGCGGCTTCTCCTTCCGCAAAGGCCCGATGTTCACGCAGCTGTTGCTGGCGGACGAGGTGAACCGCGCCAGCCCCAAGACGCAGAGCGCGCTGCTCGAAGCCATGGAAGAGCGGCAGGTGAGCGTCGACGTCACTACCTACCGGCTGCCCGACCCGTTCTTCGTGGTCGCCACGCAGAATCCCTTCGAGCAGCTCGGCACGTTCCGGCTGCCGGAATCGCAACTCGACCGGTTCCTGATGCGCATTTCGCTCGGCTACCCCGACGCGGCCAACGAGCGGGCGTTGCTCGCCGAAGGTGACCGCCGCGACCTGCTCGCCGGCATGACGCCGGCGCTCAATCCCGACGGCGTGCGCGAGCTGCAGGCCGCGGCGCAGCGCGTGCACGTCTCGCCCGCGCTGCTCGAATACGTGCAGGCGCTGATCGCCAGCACGCGCCAGCGCACCGATGTTTTGTTAGGCCTGTCGCCGCGTGCCGGCCAGGGGCTGGTCCGCGCCGCGCGGGCCTGGGCGATGCTCGCCGGCCGCGGCATGGTCATCCCGGAAGACGTGCAGGCGGTATTCACTTCCGTGGCCACGCACCGGCTCGAACGCGCCGGCGTCGCCACCGCCATCGATCACGCGGCGTTCATCGCCGAGCTCAGGCGCGGCGTTCCGGTGCCGGTCTAGCAATCGCATGACGGCCGCGGTGCGTGAGGTATCCGGCACCCTGAAGGAAAATCTGCGTCGCCGCGTGGGCGCGTGGGCGCGCCGGCGCCAGGGCGACGACCGGCTGCCCATCGTCATCAACACGCGCCGCGTCTACATCCTGCCCACGCGCGCCGGCCTCGCCTTCGCGGCCATGGTGCTGGTCATGCTGCTCGCCGGTCTCAACTACTCGAACAGCATGGCGATGCTGCTCACCTTCCTGCTCGCCGGCTTTGGAATGATCGCGATGCATCTCACGCATCGGAATCTCGTCGGCGTCACGCTGCGCGCCGTCGCGAACGTGGATGCCTTCGTGGGCGAACACGGCCGGTTGCTGGTCACGCTCGACAATTCCTCCGACACCGTGCGCGTGGGCCTGGAATGCGAAGTCGCCGGCAGTCAGCGCGCCAGCGTGGACGTGCCGCCCGGCGGCGCGGCGCGCGCCGACATCGGGCTCTCGCTCGAACGCCGCGGCCGGCTCGTCGTCGATCGCATCACGCTGTCCACGAGATTTCCGTTTGGCTTGTTCCGCTCGTGGACCTACGTGCACGTCGGAGCCAGCCTGCTCGCCTGGCCCAAACCCCTCGGGCGCCGCGAAACGCCGCCGGAAACCGCGAGCGGCGGCAACGCGCCGGCCGTGCATCGCGTCGGCGATGAGGAATGGGCCGGCTTGCGCGAATTCCGCACCGGCGATTCGCCGCGCCAGGTTGCCTGGGGCGCGTACGCGCGTGGCCGCGGCCTGCTGGTGAAGACCTATCAATCGCCGGCCGCTCATCATCGCCTGTTCGACCTGGCGGCGGTGCCCGGCGCCAACCTCGAGCAGCGCCTCGAACAGTTGTCGGCGTGGATAGTCGCGGCGCATGCGCGCGGCGAACGATTCGGATTGCGCCTCGGAGACCAGGCGTTGCCGCCCGGCAGCGGCAATGAACATCGCGCGCATTGTCTCAACGGGCTCGCGCTGTACGGCAGCGGTGAAGCATGGTGAACGCGGCCGCGCGTTCGACCACCGCGGCCACGCTGGTGTTCGCGGCCAGCGTGCTGCTGGTCGCCTCGGACGCGCCGGCCTGGTGCGTCGCCATCGCGCTCGCCGCGGCCACGTGGCGCGTGCTCGTGGCCCGCGGGATCATCGCGCCGCTGAAGCGTTTTGCCGGCATGCGCTTTCTGCTCGGCGCCACCACCGCGGCGCTGGTGCTGGCGGTGGCCGCGAATTTCCGCACGCTCAACGGCCTCGGCGCGGGCACCGCGCTGCTGCTGGTGATGGGCGCGCTCAAACTCGTGGAAACCCGCTCGCGCCGCGACGACGGCATCGTGATCGGCGTGTCCCTGTTCCTGCTGCTCGCCTCGGCGCTCGCCACGCAGACCCTGGCGCGCCTGCCGTTCTATCTACTCGTGGTGTGGGGCGCCTGCGCCGCGATCGCGACCGTTGCCGATCGCGGTGGCATGCTGGCGCCGCGCGCGGCGCTGCGGCTCGCGGCGCGCGCGCTGGCGATGTCCGTGCCGCTGGCGGCGGTCTGCTTCGTGCTGTTCCCGCGCCTGGCCGGGCAGTTCTGGGCCTTGCAGCGCGGCGAACAGGCCACCACCGGGCTCTCCGACGAAATGTCGCCCGGCAGCATCAGCAAGCTGGCCAACGAGTACGACCCCGCGTTTCGCGTGCGCTTCGACGGCACTCCGCCGCCGCAAGCCGCGTTGTACTGGCGCGGCCCGGTGCTCAACGACTTCGACGGGTTCACCTGGCGACGCCTGCCCGTGAAGTACTACACCGAGCCGCGCATCGAACTACTGGGCGAGCCGGTGCGTTACCGCGTCACGCTCGAGCCCACCAACCAGCGATGGCTGTTCGCGCTCGATACCGTGGCGGCGAACCCGCGCCGCGACTTCTCGATGGCGCCGCACGACCGCCAGCTCTCCACGGCGTTGCCCATCACCAGCGTGCTCAGTTACGACGCCGTCTCGAACCTGCGGACGCGCAAGGTCAGTTCGCTGACCGAACTGGGCCGCAGGCACGAGACCACGTTGCCACTGGAACGCAATCCGCGTGCCCGCGCGCTGGCGCTCGACCTGCGCGCGCGTACGGGCAGCGACGCGGAGTTCGTCCGCGCGACGCTCGACTGGTTCCGTGACAACGGTCTCGAGTACACGCTCGAACCCGGCATCACCACGCTCGATTCGGTGGACACCACGCTGTTCGACAGCAAGAAAGGTTTCTGCGGCCACTTCGCGTCCTCGTACGCCATGATGATGCGCGCCGCGGGAATTCCCGCGCGCGTGGTGACGGGCTACCTCGGCGGCGAATGGAATCCGGTCGGTGGATACATCATCGTCCGCCAGTCCGATGCACATGCGTGGACGGAAGTCTGGCTCGATGAAACCGGCTGGACGCGAATCGATCCGACGGCAGTCGTGGCTCCGGAACGCCTGTCGCAAGGCATCTTCGACCTGTTGCCGGCGTCGTTGCCGGCGACCAGCACGTTCATGCGCGGCAACCCGTTGCTCAATCGTCTCAATCATCTGTGGGACGGGGCCAACCAGTGGTGGCAGGAACGCGTCGTCGAATTCAACATGCGCGCGCAGCTCAATCTGCTGCGCGACCTCGGCATCGAATCGCCGTCCTGGATGCACTTCGCCTGGGCGTTCGCAGGTGCGCTGGTGTTGTGGATCGCGTGGGTGAGCCTGACTTTGCGCCGCGGCGTTGCGCGCAGGAAGCCGGATCGAATCGGACGCGCCTGGCTGCGCGCGACGCGCAAGCTCGCACGCATCGCGCCGGCGCGCGCGCCCGCGGAAGGCCCGATGGATTACGCGCGCAGAGTTGCCAGTCATCGACCGGACCTGAAAGCGCACATCGATGCGCTCGCTGCGTTTTATGTGCGGCTGCGATTCGGGCGCGACGCCAGCCGCGAGGACATTGCGGCGTTCGAGCGCGAGGTCAGGAAGCTCGCGGTGTGATCGGCACGCGCCACAGCAGCACGCCGCCGATCACGAACAACAGCACCAGCGAGATGATCGACGCACGCTCGTTGTGGGTGATGCCCGCAACCACCGCGATGAGCAGCGGCCCGAGCACCGTCGCGAATTTGCCCATCATGTTGTAGAAGCCGAAGAACTCGGCGTTCTTGCCTTCCGGCACCAGCCGCCCGAACAGCGAGCGCGACAGGCTCTGCACGCCGCCCTGAACGAGGCCCACAGTGACGGCCATTGCATAGAATTCGCCGACCGAATCCAGGAAGTACGCATACACCGTGATGCCCGCGTACACCGCGAGGCCGATGAGGATGCCGCGCCTCGGACCGATGCGATCGCCCAGGTAGCCGAAGAACAGCGCCGCCGGAAATCCCACGAACTGCGTGACCAGCAGTGCGGTGAGCAGGCTGTTGGTATCGAGGCCGAGCGACACGCCATAGTTCACCGCCATCTTGATGATGGTGTTGACGCCGTCGATGTAGAACCAGTACGCCAGCAGGAACATCACGATGGTGCGGTACTGGCGCACGTGCGCGATGGTGGCGCCGAGCTCGCGGAACCCCACGCGAATCGCGTCCGCGAAAGGCAGGTGGGGGCCGCGCTGCTGCTCCTGCACGCCGCGCATCAGCGGGATCGTGAACACCAGCCACCAGACCGCGACCGTGAGGAACGAAGTGCGCACCGCTTCCGAGGCATCCGCGAGGCCGAACCACGCGGGCTTGCTGACCATGAGCACATTGATGAGGAACAGCAGACCGCCGCCCAGATAGCCGAGCGAATAACCGAAAGCGGAAACACGGTCGAGGTCGGCGGGCCTGGCGACATCGAGCAGCAGCGAGTCGTTGAACACGATGCCGCCGTTGAAGCCCATGGTGCCGAGCACGAACAGCAGCGCGGCCGGCAGCCATTCGCCCTGCCCCACGAAGTACAGCGCGCCGGTGGCGCCGACGCCTAGCAATGTCCACGCCATCAGGAACTGCTTGCGGCGCCCGCCACGATCGCCGATCGCGCCGAGCACCGGCGCCAGCAGCGCAATCACCAGCCCCGCGGCCGCGTTCGCGTAGCCCAG
Source organism: Steroidobacteraceae bacterium (assembly GCA_035765415.1). Taxonomy (GTDB): domain Bacteria; phylum Pseudomonadota; class Gammaproteobacteria; order Steroidobacterales; family Steroidobacteraceae; genus CADEED01. The sequence goes on from DASTXR010000052.1 coordinate 92,896, forward strand.
CCGCTGCGTGGTGACCGTGGAGGCGACGCCGGTGCTCCAGAACTTCTGGAAGAACACCGGGAAGAACCCCGCCATCACCGTGGTCGCGAACGCGGAGTTGGCCCAGTCGTACAGCGCCCAGGCGAACACCGGCCGGTCCTTGATGAATTCGCGCATGGCCCGAGGGTATCAAACAATGGGGTCAGGGCCCGCATCGGGGCCGTTCCTGATTTGCTGGCAAGAGGGGACGGGGCTCGGTGGTGGAGCGTCAGCGCGCAGAGGGCACGCGGCCGTTCGAAGTAGGTCCAGTCTCCGATTTCCTTGCAAGCGGGATCGAGGCACGCCGTTGGCGCGTCAGCGCGTGAAGAAGGACAGGCTTCCGGCGCGAACATCGAGGGCGGCGCAGCGCGAGGCGATCAGCGCGCAGATCCTCTTGGTGGTTCAATCCAGCATGTGCGTTTGGTGCGCCTTATAGCGCAGCGCT
>DASTXR010000053.1:0-54720 GCA_035765415.1 Steroidobacteraceae bacterium
ATGCGCGTCAAGAAAACGAAAACTCGGGATGCAATCCGAATATGCCTGGCAGATCGAGGCTGCGGTGGCAGACCAAGGCACGGGCGCGGGGCTCGTGCGTGGCCGGCTCTGCCCGACTCTGCTCAGTGCGCATGTCCGGCAACGGACGCCCGCGACAAGTATTTGATTGAGAAAGTCCTGTCAGCTAGTCAACGGCACTCATAAATGCGGGGGTCGCGGTTTCGATTTCCTGCCTTTCCACCAATTTCAAGCGACGAGTTGAAGCGGACCTGATCGACGAGACCCGCGACCAGACGCCCACCAACCGCAGCCCGGTCCGGCTGTGGCATCCTGCTTCGATGACTACGCTTCGAACCCGCCGTCGATGGTGGTGGCTCGGAGGAGCGATCGCCGCGGGGCTGGTCGCAAGCCTCGCCGTGTTGTTGCTGAAACCGATGCTCGAGCGTGCGGTCGTTGAGCGGATCGAGTCCGCAGCCGTGCGCCATGGAATGGTTGCCCGGATCGGTTCGGTACGCGTCGGTGTGTGGCCGTTCTTGCGCCTCACGAGCGTCGAACTCGACCTCGGCTACGGTGCGCGACTGCACGCCGACATGATCGCAGCCACGTATCCCGGGCGCGTGCGACTCGAGGTTCGCGCCGCCAATCTATTGGGTCCGGCAGGTTTCACGGTGAGCTCGCCATCTTCTGCCTGGTATATGGCGGGCATTCGCGGTGAGGATCTCCAACTCACGTTGATCGAGCCGCAGGCCGGCCTTTCTATCGCCAAGCTGAAGGATTCGGCGGGCAGCGGGTGGAACGTCGAGGCACGCGGGCTCGACATCGGCCATCTGTTCGACGTGCGGCGCGAAGGCTCGCCGCTCCTCGATGGTGGTATCGCGGACGGCCGGGTGAATCTTCGGACCAGCGCCGATGCGCTCAGTTTTCGCGTCGACATCGGTGCGCGCGGTGCGCGCTTCGGCACACTGGCGGACAACGACGGTGGCGAACCCCAGCTCGGCGATGCGACGGACGTGACCCTGCGATTCGACGGCGTCTTTCAACGTGTCGAGGGCGCGATCGAAATACCCGAGATCCACGGCACATTGGCCGGTGCGGACCTGTCGGGGTCGATGACGCTGCGCGAGATGGATACCGATCCGAGCGTCGATGTCGCACTCGGCGTGCGGCAGCTGGAGTTCGGGCGACTGCTGGGCGCAGCCGGCCTCGCGGTGCCCGAAAGCCTGGGAGTGGCGCCCGGCGGCAGCCATGATCTTGGATCGGCCACGATAGAAGTGCGTGTGCGCGGACGTGCCGCAGAGCCTGCCGCTCTCGTGGTGACCCAGAAAATCAACTTCAGTCCGCCACGCCCGATGCCGCCGGCGATCTCGCGACTGCGTGGCGACTTCGTCTTCCGCTCAAACGGCGGACCCACCCCGCATCGCCCCATCGATGTCTCGCCATCATCCCCCGACTTCATCGCCTTGCGAGACGTTCCGCCGCTGTTCGTCCGCACTCTGCTGCTTGCGGAAGACGCGGGCTTCTACGGGCATCGCGGCATCGACCTTCGCGAACTACCCTCCGCGCTGCTCACCAACTGGTCTCGCGGGGGCGCGGCGCGCGGCGCGTCGACGATTACCCAGCAGTTGGCCAAGAACCTGTTCCTGTCGCGTGACAAGGAGGTCGGACGCAAACTGCAGGAACTGGCGATTACGTTTCTGCTCGAGTCGGAGCTCGGCAAGGATCGTATCCTCGAGATCTATCTGAACATCATCGAATGGGGGCCGGACTTGCGTGGCCTGCGGCCTGCAGCCCGCCACTATTTCGATTGCGAACCCCAGGCGCTGACGCCGGCCCAGATGGCGTTCCTGGTCGCGATCATCCCGGGACCGATCAAATACCAGCGTTCATTCGCGCGTGGCACGCCCGGGCCTGGTCTGCGTTTGCTGATCGACAACCTGCTGGCCAAGCTGCGGTCCGTCGATGCGATTGGAGAGGAGGAATATCAGCGAGCGCTCAGCGAACTCATCGTCGTTGCCGGCGGGAGGCCGCCCGGATGATTCGCTCAATGCGCGCAGCTCCCTGATTCGCTGGCAGGGACCCGCCATCTCTGGTTGGCTTGTTGGGCGGACTATCTGGCAGGGTAGTGGCACTTCAATGCGCGAGATATCTATTCACATATCAAACGGGTCGCGGCACAACCAGCACAGTGTGGTCTGTCCGCCTTTGGCCGCGGCGACGGTCTGAACAATGTTCTCGGTCCACAGCGGTTTTCCATTTTTCCGAAGCAGCCAACATTGCCTCGATGCGCGCCCTTTGCTGATCGCCTCGGAGACCAGCGTTTCGCGCAAGAACGTGGATAGTGGACGGCCGACCGCTTCCAGGTCCGTGTACCCTGTGATCGCGCGCGCGCCCGCGTTCCAGCTTCGAATAGTGCCTTTGGAATCCAGGACAACGATTGCGTAGTCGGCGATCTGCTCGATGAGGTCCCGAAAGAAGATTTTCATGCGAACTGAAGCTAGAGGCGACGATGGAGATGCGTAAGTTCGATTTTGTACATCCTTGATGGAATTGATCGTTTCACCGCATCTGTAACGCCATGAATCCACCCGCCGACGAGCTCGCAGAGCTCCATCGCGTACTCGAACTGCTCGGCCGCTCCACACGGAGCGGGCGGCTGCTTGCACATGTCGGTAGTAAATACTTCAATCGCCAGGACGATCAGCTCACTGAGTTCAACATCGCCACTGAAGTCTTCGGCCGGTCGCCGACGGCGTTCGTGGCGGTGGACGACGCGGTTGTACGTGTCGAAGCTCACCGCCTTCGCAAGAGACTGCGCGAGATCTACGCGACAGGGACGGGTGTCCACGGCCTGCAGATTTCTTTGCCGCCCGGATCGTATCTGCCCAGGTTTGAGCGCGGCGCGGCGCCAACCGTCGCACCATTCAAGCGACGCCTGCTTCCTGTAGCGATTGCCGCGAGCATCCTTGCAGCCGTCGTCATTGGGTTCGCGTTTCTTGGCAAACCTCCGGCGCCGCTGCCCACTTCAAGTTCAGGTGTTACCGAAGTTCATCTCATGTCTGGCTACGACCGCGGCGAAGTTATCGACGACTCAGGAGTGCGTTGGACTTCCGACCGGTACTTCAAGGGCGGAACGCCATGGGCTGGCGACAAACGGTTCATCCGGCGAACGAGCAGACCTTTTCTTTTTGCAAACTGGCGCACCGGCGAGTTCGAGTACGCGATTCCCGCGCAACCGGGTGTGTACGAGTTGCGCCTGTACTTCCTCTCGGCGCTTCATGCCGGCGAAGAAAAAATCGTCAGCTTCGATGTCGCGCTTGCGGGAAACCCACTCCTCCTGGCGTTCGATGCCAACGTCGATGCCATGGGCGTCGATGTCGCCGATGAAAGAGTGTTCCGTGACGTCGTCCCTGACAAGGACGGTATGGTTCGTCTCCAATTCACGAATCGCGCCGGCACGCCGTCGCTGAATGCGCTCGAGCTTGTCCCGGGGATTCCGCACAAGCAACGACCGATCCGCATCGTCACGCAGGCTGCTTCGTTCGTCGACCATCAAGGGCAGCGCTGGCGCTCCGACGACTACTACTTGAATGGTTACCTCTCCACGGATCGTCGTTCCGTTACGGGCACCGAGAATCCAGAGCTTTTCGCCAGCGAACGTTTCGGCCACTTCAGTTATGCAATCCCCGTCGACGTGCGGGGGCGATATACGGTCGTCTTGCATTTCGCCGAGTTCTATTTTGGTCCCGAACTTCCTGGCGGCGGCGGCGTGGGGAGTCGCATCTTCCACGTGTATTGCAATGGCAAAACGCTGCTCGAAGACTTCGACGTCTTCAAGGAAGGCGGCAGTCTGCGGGTCGTAACGAAGAAGTTCGAGCACATCCGCCCTTCGGCGCAGGGCAAGATCAATCTTGTATTCGAGCCGGTCGTGAACAACGCAACGGTCTCGGGAATCGAGGTCCTGGAAGTCGCAGAGTAGCCAACAGTCGTATCGTCATCAGTACGGCTGAAGCTCCCGGGCCCTGGTCAACGGCACATCGTCGACGCCAGAACAACGAAGCATTTCGACGCGGTCGGCATAACGCGGGAATGTGTGGCATCTGGCGAAACCTTCTTCGCCCGGCACCTGCGATTCCTCGACCAGTTGGTCCTTCAGCTGGCCGCTCGACCGAAGGTGTTTGACGATGACGAACGCCTCGTCGAGCTTTGCCGAGCTGCCCTCGCCAACGGTGATGCGCACCAGGATGCCGCCGACGCGCGCCAGCATGCTCTCCCGTCCGGGGCCGCACTCCCACGCCGATACGAGATCGGTGCGCTGGCATTCGACCAGGTATTTCACGGGATGGCCTTCGAGCTTGCGGTGCGGCTGGCAACGTACGTCTACGTTTTTGCTGTCATCCAGCTTTTGTGTTCCGACTTCATCAGATGCCTCGGCCTTCTCGAGCAGCACGGCGTAACGATCGGTGCATGCGATTTGCTGAAACAGGACGCTTTCGGCGGGCTTCAACTCAAACAAGCTAGCTATCGGTCCGGTGAACGAGACGCTGTTGGCGTCACTGGCGCAGAGGCAGGCGGCGAACGCGCCCAGCAATGACATATCCCGCAGCCTCATTCCGATACCTCGCGCATGTGTCTTTGACGATGGATCTTAGACTGGGGACTTTTGCGCGCCCAGCGCTGTTCCGTTGGGGCAGAGTAGGCCCTTCGAATCGAAAACGAACGGCGCTTCGCCGGATTGCCCAGCGCGACCGCGTAAATGACTCCCTGGCGGATCGGATCGATATGCAATAGCGCTTCCAGCGGAGCCTCCTGCAGCGCGGCCGTGGGCGCCGCCGCCAATCGCTGTTCGGTTGCCAGCAGCAGGATGTTCTGGACGATGTGACCCGCCTCGATGGCGATAACACGGTAGCTGTTCGGGTGAGGGTACTTCCAGTTGGTGCGCTCGAAACTGGCCACCAGGAACACCACTGCCGCTGCGTCGTTGGTCCACTCCTGCTCGGACAGGAGCTTCGCCGCCGGCGGCAACGGAGGGCGGGCAACCAGGCCCAACGAGTTCTCGACGCCCGAATAGTGGTAGACGCCGGGCGGCACGTCGCTCACGTTGCGAACGTAGACATATCCTTCATAGGGGTTCCGGGCTCCGCCAGAGGGAGCCATCTTGAGGGGCAGCGGCCCCAACTCCGCGTCTTCGACGAAGCCCGTGATACCCAGGCCGCCATAGAGACATCTGCACAATTGGGCCGCGCCGATCGGTCGCCGGCCAAACCAGCGCTCTGTGCGGCGCGCGAACATCGTTCCCAGCACGCCTGTCGCACGCGGCCGGGGCAACTGCACGACTTCGTCACCGTGCGCGTTGCCGGTAGTTAGCGAAGGCGCCGGACGCGTCTTGATTCTGTGCCTGAGCAGGGTCCGCGTTTCTTTCTCGGTCGCGTATCGCTGGTATTTGACGCCGAAATGATAAAGCCCCGCCGGAACACCCCATTCCCAGGCACGTTCGTATTCACCGTCGAGTTCGGCTTGCGGAGAGCCTTCGACCATCAACGCACCCAGCGCAACCAGCTTCGAGATCTGCTCGGCGACGCTCGCGGGCTCAGCGTCGGGGAAAAGATCGAAGAAGAATTGCGGCTCGCGCCACGACTCCGCATCCGACAGGAGAGTCAGCACTTCCGGGGTGGCCGTCAGCGCACGGGGCACGAGAAAGTTATAGAGGACGAGTTCGCCCTCACGCCAGAACAGCGCGAGGGCTCTCGCGCGCCTGATGCGCACGGTGGACAACGCCGGCTATTTCCGCGCCGCAGGCCACAGCACTACGTTCAGGGCCTCCCGGCCGTTGATGCTTGGCATATACATCACGTTCGCACCAATCGCCGTGTACTGAAACGCGATCAGGGCTGATTTCAGCTCTTGCACGGCGAGGTTCAGCTTCCGTTTTTCCTGCGGCGTTGCCGCTCGGGACGCCGCGGATTCCAGCGCGGCCTGCACGCGGTCCAGCGACTGCTCGCCACGTCCCATTCTCGCCAGGACCGTGTGCTCGAGCCACTGATCGTATTCCGAGGGTTCGAGGACGATGGCGGGTGCGCGTCGCTGACGCAGGATCTCCGCCTTCAGTGCCTGCTTCTTGAGGCGTTTCGCCGGTTTCCTGTTCTTGCCCGGCTGAAGCGAAAACTTGGGTGTTGCCATGGACATCTCCCTATCTAGTTCCCGATGGAACACTACACTCGCTGCCGATGTCAGGCGAGTCGTGGATTCCGAAGGTCGGCGAGGGCGAGCGCATTGCAGCACAGAGGTAGTGTCAGCTGGAGCAGACCTCGGTCGAGCCGTCGGTAGTAAGGCGGCTATCGGACGCGCCTGCCAGGTGGGCCGCGATGTCGCGTTGCGTCAGGAACGTAGCCTCCGCCCGGCGCCGTTCCATTACCTGGTGCTGGCGCTCGAGGCTGCAGCATTCGATGAGCCGGCCGAAGATCCGCCGCGACCGCGGGATGTTGTTAGCCGCGCGTCTCCATTTCGTCTACCAAAATTCCTTTGTAACTCGTGCAATGCGTGGTCCTTCGTTCTCGTGTAAGTCGCGAAGCGATGTCTCGGAGGGACAGCGGCGAGACATCCGGGCGACTGGCCGCCATGTCGCGAGGACATTTGCGCCGTGGCGCCCGAAACCCGTTGACAGGGTCTCCACGCGACTGTGTACTCGCGCGAGCCGCCACGGGACGTGCGGCTGGATTGCCCGGCCTCAACCGCGCACCGAATCGATGGAATCGCTGGGGAGCGCTTCTATCTACTCGCGAACAATGGACGTGATGCAAAGGAGTTGCCATGAGTAGTTTGATCAGCCGCGTTATTTCCTTCCGTCAACTGGCAATGGTCGTGGTGGCCGCCGCGCTCGGTGCGCTGCTGTTGCAGCCCGCCACGGCGCAGACCAGCAACTCGGTGTTTTATGCCGATCCCGGCACCAACGCCGCGAGCTGGGTGGCGATGAACCCGGGCGACTCCCGGATGCCGGTCATCCGGGATCGGATCGCGAGCGTGCCCCAGGGCCGCTGGTTCACGCAGAACAATCCGTCGACCGTTGCCAGCCAGGTGAGCAGTTACGTCGGCGCGGCTGCGGCCGCAGGCAAGATCCCGATCCTGGTCGTGTACAACATTCCGAACCGGGACTGCGGTGGCGCGTCAGGCGGTGGTCTGTCGGACCACGGCGCGTACCGGGCCTGGATCGACCAGGTCGCAGCGGGCCTGCAGAACCGTCCGGCTCTCATCATTCTCGAGCCAGACGTGCTGCCGATCATGTCCAGCTGCCTGTCAGCGGCGCAGCAGGCCGAGACCCGTGCGTCCATGGCGTACGCGGGCAAGCGGCTCAAGGGCGCCTCTTCCCAGGCCCGCGTGTACTTCGACATCGGCCATTCGAACTGGCTCTCGCCGTCGGAAGCCGCGTCGCGCCTGGTCGCGGCGGACATCGCCAACAGCGCGGACGGCATTTCGACCAACGTGTCTAACTACCGGTCCACGTCCGCCGAAGTCTCCTTCGCCAAGCAGGTCATCGCCGCCACCGGCATCTCCCGCCTGCAGGCGGTCGTCGACACCAGCCGCAATGGCAATGGGCCGCTGGGTTCCGAGTGGTGCGATCCTTCCGGCCGTGCCATCGGCACTGCCAGCACGAACGCGACCGGCGATGCGAAGATCGACGCGTTCGTCTGGGTCAAGCCGCCGGGCGAAGCCGACGGCTGCATCGCCACGGCCGGCCAGTTCGTGCCGCAGCGTGCGTACGATCTGGCGATTGCGGCCGGGCCGGTCATACCGCCGACCGACACACAGGCACCGTCCGTGCCGGGCACGCCGTCGGTGACGGTGACCGCGTCATCGGTGACGCTGTCGTGGGGAGCGTCGAGCGATAACGTGGGCGTCGCGGGCTACGACATCTTCCGCGCGGCCGGGTCGAGCGGCGGCACGTTCGCTTCCATCGGCGCTTCGCAAGGGACCACGTTCACGAACTCGGGTCTATCCTCGAACACCACGTTCCGGTACCAGGTGCGCGCACGCGACGCGGCGGGCAATACGTCGGGCTTCACATCGCCAGTGGTCGCCACGACTTCCGGCGGCACCACGGATACGCAGGCCCCGAGCGTGCCGGGCACGCCGATCGCCTCGGGCATCACCACGTCGTCGGTCAACCTGTCGTGGTCGTCCTCGACGGACAATGTCGGCGTGACGGGGTATGACATCTTCCGGGCAACAGGTACGGGCGGCGCGTTTGCGCTGGTCGGCACCTCGGCAACCGCGTCGTTTGTCAGCACCGGCTTGAGCGCCAACACTACCTACCGCTTCCAGGTTCGCGCACGCGACGCCGCGGGCAACATGTCCGGGTTCTCCGGCGCCGTCACCGTCTCGACCGCGAACGGCGGCAGTAGCGGCGGCTGCTCGGCGACGCTCACCACGCAGGGCCAGTGGAGCAACGGGTATGTCATTCAACCCGTGCGGATCACCAACACCGGTACCACCAACATCTCCGGCTGGACCGTCACATTTACGCTTCCGGCTGGACACAGCATCACCGGATCGTGGAATGCGACGGTGACCATCAGCGGGCAGACCGTGACCGCGCGCGGCGTCGGGCACAACAGCGCCCTGGCGCCGGGTGGCTTCGGCGAGTGGGGATTCCAGGCTAGTCGCCCCAACGGAAACACTGCGCTGCCTGGCACTGCCAGCTGCAGCAGCCCCTGAGATCGGTCGAGGCGGGGATCACGCGACGCGTGATCCCCGCGCTTGACCGGACGGTCGCTGAAGCCTGATTTCCCGCTAAGGCGCCGCCACCCAGAACGTCAAGTAAGGTATACGGCCGGTAGTTAGCGGTGACATCCGCGCCAAATCTATGGCCGACGGACTGGTATCAGTCTGATCTCGAAAACGCGCTGCCATCTCTTGCCGGTCACGAATAGACGCTTCCTGGCCGAGTCATAGGCGATCCCATTGAGCACGTCCTCCGCGTCGTTGGATCTCCCGGACAAGCGGCTGATCGACGAGAGATCGATCAGTCCGAGGACAACTCCCGTTTTCGGATGGATACGGACGATGTGATTGGTCAGCCAGACATTGGCGTAGATCTCGCCCTCGATCCATTCGAGCTCGTTGATGTTGATGAGGGGCTTCCCTTCATAGGTAACCTTCAATCGGGAAATCTGCCTGAGGTCGCGTGGATTGAGGAAGCGAAGGTACTCGGTGCCATCGCTCATGATGATGTGACTGCCATCCTGCGTCAGTCCCCATCCTTCACCGACATAGGAAAATTGGCGCCTTACCTTGAAGGTATCGAGGTCGTAAATGAAGCCGATCTGACTCTTGTAGGTCAGCCCGAAGATTTCCTTCTTCCAGTTGACGATGCCTTCCGCGAAGTACTGCGCTTCGACGTCGTGTTTTTGAATGACTGCGCCCGTTTCCAGCTTAACTTTTCTGAGAGACGAATGACCTGCAAGCCCGGTGCTTTCGTAGAGGAAGCCATTCAGAAAAAACAATCCCTGGGTGAAGGCATCGACATCATGCGGATAACTGCGGACGACCTCGGCATTGAACTTCGGCACCAGCCACTGGGCCAGCGCGCACTTGCACAGCAGGACGGAGGAGAGCGTGACGGAGGTCAGCAGGACTTTTCGGAAGCGCGTGAAGACGGACTTGCTGGCGTTCATGAACGCCAAAGTATCACGTCAATTCGCCGGGCAATCAGCGGAAGGCGGGCAGGTCCAACCCTATTGGGGCGTGAGTTGCTCGCGCGCGCTCTGCAGGCGCTGTCTCAGATATTCGTCGCGACTGAGACCATCGGGAATCGTCTCCATGGCCATCACTTCGTTGACGATCTCACTCTCCCGCACCTTGTAGGAGCCGAACTGTGGGTTCGAGAGAGCCTGCGCGGCTGCGACGCGACGCTGCGTCTCGGCTCTGTAGCGCTCCTGAAGCGCCCGGAGTTGCGCGTCCTGTTGCGCACCGGCGGGCACCGTCTCCCGGATCAGGCCAGCTCGCACCATCAGCGTTTCTCCGGCGGACAATCCGCCGGCTTGCTCTATGCGCGTCAGCTCTTGCTCGAGCCGCTGCGCTTCGCGCAGACGATCCTCCTCATCCATTTGCGCGGCGCTCGCGAAAAATCCGCGCGCCTGTTCGTTGAAGCGCGCGCGGGTTTCGACATCCACAGGAGTTGCCGCGAAGCTTTTCGGCTCGGCGCGAGCCGGCGGCGCGGATATGGTTTCCGGCTTCGGCGAAGCGACTGCGGGCGAGTCCACGGCGACAACGTGTGAGCCTTCAGACGACTCTTCCGACCGCAGCAGCCAGCCCAGCGCCACAGCGCTGAGCAGGACTGCTGCGATCGTGAATACTCGTCGACGCATTACAGCAACGATTCGATCAACTGGTAGATGAGATTCGGTGGCTTGGCTCGATCCGCTGCATCGCTCGCCTCCGACGCATCCAGCACGGCGCCCTGGCCGTTCAGCACGTTATTGATGAAGTGACCGAGCTGCAGCGACTGTTCCTGGATATCACCGTGATTGAAATCGACGATGGTCGTGCAATGACTCTCATTCAACGCACGAAACTGCGGGAAGTAGCCGCCAAAGTTCGAAAGCGTCAGGAGCTTCTGATTCAGACGCGACGTATCGACAGCCCACTTGGCGTGAATGAGCGCCTCTTTCGCCGCCTGATTCGGCGCGTTCAGGATTTCGGGAAAGAATCGCTCGTAGGAATAAGAAGAGTAGTTCAGGTCCTGCCAGAAATGCGTGTGACCCAGTCGATCGCCAGGCACCCTGGCTGACAACGCGCCGTACAGCGTGCCGAGATTGTTGCCATCGAACCCGGGAAGCTCGGCGGCAAGATAGGGCAACGGCCCCTGATCCAGGCCCCACGCACTCCGTATCTGTGTATGCAACAAGCGCGAAGGATATTGCGCAGGGTCCGCACCCGCGGGCGCATCGAACGTTGGCCCTGAATCATTGATGAGAAAACCGCGCGTGGGCGCCATGTCGCGTCGCACATGTGCGTAGCTGTTGAAACTACCGGTGCCTCCGGCACTGCATCCCGTCGAGAGCATCTGCGTGGGGCGCGGCAGATTGTTCTTGAGCCACGCGACTACCGCCCGGGTGTTGCGCGCGCCGTTGTGATGCCAGATCAACGGCGCATTCTGCCCGCTCGGATCCGAATACACCGCGACCTTGTCACCGCTGTACACATCTCCGGTGCAGTACGGCACGTACACCATGTTCCAGTTCTGCGTCTTCACCGATGTCCATGGGTGAAGACGCACGACGAATGGGCTGACCAGGCTGCTCGATGGATTGAGCAGGCTCATGTAGTCATCCGGAATGCCGTTGGGATTGCGCGCGCCGCGAATGCCCGATTGGCCGCTGCAGCTCCCATAATCCCAACATGCACCACCACCTTCCATGTAGATGATGGTGTTACGTGTGTTAGGCACGCGGTTGACGAAGAACTTGTACTGCGACCCGTTGCCACACACCGCACCCGTGGACGGCGCGAGCCTGACGGTCTGCCACTCGTAGTAGGCGCCGGGACTGAACCCATCGGCGAACGAAGACGGATTCGTCAGGAGCGGATAGGGACCCTGCCTCTGTGCGGCGGTTACACGATTGTCGGGGCCCGGTGGCGATACGAGATTGACGATTGTCTGCCACGTGCTGTAGTCGCCTTCTTCACTCTGCGCCGGCGGCGCGACGAGCAAGGCAGCGACGATCAACAGCGCAACAGGCTGGAACAGTGACCGAACGAACGAGACGATCTGTCGATCCATGACATTCCCCTTCTGATTCTGAAAACGCGAGTATTCCCTCTCGACGAGATGGTGGCCGCGCTCGCAGAGGTGTGTCAACCCGTCGACTCGCGGACGGCCACCTCAAACTACCGCTCTGGCCGGGCCAATTGCTGCGTTTGTGCTGCACAGGTGGATTAAGGACTTGTACGGCCCGGATGAACCTCGATGTTTCCGCGTTGCAGCGGTCGGCGGTAATAAGTCTCAACTTGCGTTCGTTGCGGCGGGGGTGCGGCACTCCGCGTCGAATCGCGGCGCTAGTTTGGCGTGCGGGGGCAACAATCCAAGGAGTTAGCCATGAAAAGGAAGACAACCGCCTTCGCCATCGGCGCGGCACTCGCACTCGGCATCGGCGCAAGCGTATACGCCGGGACTCACACGATGTTTCCCGTCACGATCAACGATCCCGCAATGTTCGCGAACGGCGACGTGAGTTTCGTCCACAACACGCCGGATGTGGTGCAGTACCTCTACTGCGAATCGCAGGGCACCAGCGCGCGGTGCGTGGCGCGCAATCTCGCGCTGCTCGTGCGTACGTGCTCGACGGCGAACCCGGCGCATCTCGCGGCGATCCACTCGATCGGCACGGACTCGTACGTGCACTTCGCGTGGAATGCGGCGGGGCAGTGCACGCTCGTCATCGTGCGGAACGGCTCGCTCACGGTACCGAAGGCCTGACCGGGTGACATCGTCCCCGGCGCGCGGCGCTTCCGCGCGCCGGGGCTTCAACAGCTTCGCGGGGAGGTGACCCATGAACCGTATCGCCGCCGTCGTAATCGCCTGTCTCGGCGTCATGACCGCGTTCCTGATCTATCTACGCATCGCCGAGCGCGCCCCCGCCGCGAGCAGCCCGGGTGAGGCGGAAATCATCGCGCGCCTCGATCGGCTCGAGAAGTCAGTCGCGCAACTCGCCGCGACGCGTAGTGGCGCGCCATCGGCACCCGATTCCGCAAGCCTGGCGGCTCCCGCGGCCGGCGGCCGCGCCGAGTTGGACGGCGAGGTGGCCGCGGCGGCGCACGCGTCCGCGATCCGCGAAGGCAACGACATCGTCGATCGTGCGCTGGGCGTGGGGCAATGGACCGCGGATGACGTGCGCGCGCTGGCGGAATCCACTGCGACACTCGACGGCGAAACGGCCGCGGCGATCCACGCGCGCGTGGCCGCCGCGATCAACTCCGATCGACTGAAGTTGGCGCCTTCGGGCCTGCGACCCTGACTGCAGGTCGTCGGCCAGGGCTTCGCCCCCCGCTACCAAGGTCTACGGACGGTAGTTAGCGGTCGCATCCGTGTTAGGCTCGGGCCAGACGCGCCAGCGCCAGGCGCAGCCGTTCGGCTGGAGTTCGTTCAACAAGGAGGTAAATCATGAAGCTGTCATCAAGGGTGGTTGCGGCCGCTTTTTTGTCCATCGCGAGCAGTGCTGCAATTGCACAGCAGTTCGACGGGGTCCCCCAACAGGTCATCGTCATGTGGCGAGCTCCCATCGCTGACGCCGCGCAACCTGGTGACGCGACCCGGGCGCTGGCGAATGCGTCGACACGGCTGGGCGTCGGCACCAGGACGCTGCGCAAGTTGGCGACAGGTGCGGACGTGGTTCGCTTGAGCCGGCGAGTCACGGAAGCCGAACTGAAGGATTTCGTCAGCGCCCTGGCTCAGGACGCGAATGTCCTCTACGCCGAGCCGGATCGTTTGCTGCAGCACACACTCATTCCCAACGATACCCGCTACAACGAGCAGTGGCATTACTTCGACGCGACTGGAGGGCTCAACCTGACCGACGCGTGGGACATCACCACCGGAGCGGGCGTTACAGTGGCCGTGCTCGATACCGGCTTCCGGCCGCATGCGGATCTCGCACCGAACATCGTCGGCGGCCACGACTTCATCAGCGATAGCTTCATAGCCAACGATGGCGGTGGGCGCGATACGAACGCGCAGGATCCCGGCGACTGGAACACGGCGGGGCAATGCCCGGATCCCAATGCCCGCAATTCGAGTTGGCATGGCACTCACGTGGCCGGCACCATTGCAGCACTCACTAACAACGCCAACGGCGTGGCGGGTGTCGCTTTCGGTGCGCGGGTACTGCCGGTGCGTGTGTTGGGTCGCTGCGGCGGACTCACTTCGGATATCGCCGATGCCATCGTCTGGGCCTCCGGCGGCAACGTCGGCGGCGTGCCTGCCAACGCCAATGTTGCGCGGGTCATCAATCTCTCGCTCGGCGGCCCCGGCGCCTGCGGTGCAACGATGCAGAACGCGATCAATGCGGCGGTAGCCCGCGGCACGGTGGTGGTGGTCTCGGCAGGCAACCTGAATCAGAACGCGGCGAATTCAACCCCGGCAAACTGCGCTGGGGTCGTTACCGTCGCCGCGACGAATCGCAATGGTGGGCGTGCCTTCTACTCGAACTTCGGCGCGGTCGTCGACGTTGCCGCGCCAGGCGGCGATACCAGCGTTGCCGCAGCCAACGGAGTCCTGTCCACGCTGAACACCGGCACCACCACGCCCGGGGCGGACGCATACGCTTTCTATCAAGGAACCTCGATGGCGGCGCCACATGTTGCCGGCACCGCGGCATTGATGCTGGCGAGAAACCCGGCAACGACTCCGGCCGAGATCGAAACGATCTTGCGTACTACTACGCGCGCCTTCCCAGCGACGTGCACCAATTGCGGCACAGGCATCGTCGACGCGCGGGCAGCCGCGAGCGCAATCTGCCCGGTCGGATTTACGAGACGAACGGGCACTCTTGCAACAGGCGCATCAGCGTACTACTCCGCGCCGACGCCGAAGGAAGGCACTCCTCCTTTTGTCTTCGCACTTCCCACCACTTTCTCGGGTCTCCTCAGTGGCCCGGCGACGGCCAATTTCGATCTCTATCTAGAATGGTTCCCTCGCGGCAGCTGGCAGGTGTTTGCCAGGTCGGAAGGGCCGACATCGATTGAATCGATCGAATTGAACGCCAGCCAATTCAGTTCCTCCTTCAGTTTCCGATGGCGCGTTCTCGCATCCGGCGGCAGCGGCGCCTTTACCGCATGCACGAGGGTAGTGGCTACACCTTAGTCGTCGTGCAACGAAGGGCCCGGCGTGTCACGCGCCGGGACCTTCGTCGCTCAACCCCTGTGGGTCCGGAGTGGGGCGGCTACTTCGTGAGAAGTTAGTCGCGCTCAGCGATACACGACAAGCGAACGTTCGCCGAACCAGCCGCCGGTTCCGAAATTCAGGCGACCGAGCACGCGGATGCTGTAGACGCCGGCCGGCGCAACCGAACTGGACAACGTCATGGATGCCGTGGTCCAGCCATCGAAGCCAACCGTCCCATTCGACGTGCAGAACGCATCTGCGCTACCGGAAGTGGGCGACAACGTGCTGACGACCGCACCGGCGGCGTTGAGAAGCTGGATGTCGATGTCGGTCCACGCGGAAGTGCTACCGGCGGCGGCGTCGACGGCGCATTCCGCGCTGAAGGTGACGACGAAGCTTTCGTTGGCGTTCAGGAAGAACCCAGCGGTGGCAAGGAGCGTGGGCGTGCCCGTGGTGAACGTGAAGTTGGCCAGGTTGTTCGTCGAAGCGAGCACCACGGCCATCGCGGGACTTGCGGCTGCCACCAGGGCGACTGCACCTGCTGCCGCAACCAGATTCTTCTTCCTGCGGATTTTCATGACTTTTCCCTCCATAGAAAAGCGGGGCTAACAAAGAGTTGCGCAGCACCGCCCCGCGGTCGCGCTGCGGAATTTCATCCGGATTTGCGCGGGTTGCGCGCTGCGGTCACGGCTGTGTGCCCTGCGACGATGCGGCATCGATACGGTCGCGCTCGATCGCTTCTTCGAGGCGTTGTCGCGCGACTTGCTGTATCGCCGCGCTGGGCACCTGCAGCGCGGCCTCGAGCGTTTCGCGTACCGTCGCGGCCTTGCCGCTGTGCCGTTCCAGGTAGATATCGAAGGCTGCGAGTCGGACCCGATCAGAAGGATCGTTTTCGTACAGCGCCTTCAGAATGTCATCCGGCACGAAGGCCGAGACATGGCGCGCCTGCATCAGCCCATCGAGGCGCTCGGTGTCGCTGCCTTGGGCGATCGATTGCAGTATCCGCGTTGTGTCAGCGGGCGCTTCCGCGCAGGTCGGTTGCGCCGCGGCGACACTGGCCGGCGGATTGGCGCGAGCGCTGTGCCTGGCATCGAGCACGCCTCCTTGCAAGGTAATCTGCTCGAGCACCCAATCCAGCGGTCGATGCTCGACATGCAGCGTCACGTTCCCGTCATGGAGGACCGCGATAACCGGCGACGTGTCGCGCTGCACCTCGACCGATTGCTGCGACTGTCGCGCGTCGATGGCGCGCCGCGCCTCATCACGCGCAATCGCGTCGTCGCCACGCAGCATCCATCCGGCGGTCCCGGCGATGACCGCGCTCGCTCCGCACGCGATGCAGGTAAAGATCGTATTCATCGGTCAGACCTCTGCGAGTAGATGGGCCGGGGTTTTTTGATGAAGTCTGTATTTGTGTCGCGAGCGACGAAGAACTCTCACCCTTAAGCGCACTTTTTTACGTGCCGCCGGCATGTGCCATCCAACGATCCACGAGCCCCTAGGCCTAACTAGCGCAGAAGGTCGCCTTAGGTAGTTGGCCAGGAGGAATGGAGTAGTTCGATGAAACGCCGTACGCCGGCGGTCGCGAAGTGCGCGATGACGATGCTCTCATTCAGTGCGTCACCGCCGCGTCATACATCAGCATGCGCCCTGGTATTCTTCTGCTTCGCCGCGACATGCTCGCTTTACACGCCGAGTCAATTCCTAGGTCGATCCAGTACCGGTTCGCTTGGTGGCGGTCGCGACAGCGAGTCCGCCGGGGCGATGAATCCCGCCGCCATCAGCCTGTGCAGCTTCCACTTTCCCTTCACGCGTTTCCATATCTCGAGCGTCGGTCCGCGCGCGTGCACATCGCCGTTTTTTTGAGTCTGCGTGAGCTCACCCACGCGCCAGGCGAAATTGCTGGCGATCGTGATCTCGCGGCTGGTCGCAACCAGCCGCCCGCGCGCCGCCACTTCCTGCAACGCTCGTATGGCGTCGTTGCGGCCTGTCACCGTCGCCGCATTGTCCATGAGCTCGACGTCGTCGGTCATGGTCGCATTCAATGCGTCCACGTCCCGTGTATTGACGGCCGCAGTCCAACGCTGGGCCACGGCTTCGAGTGCACCGCGTTCAGAATCTGCGGCGAGCGCATACGTGGATGCGAGCAGGGCACTCACCAGCCAAACTGCCTTGTTCATGTGCGTAGTAACGCACGAGTGGCGCCACGGGTCTCGCAAAAAGGCCCGCACCGTTGCCAGTGCGGGCCTTCCGATCGCCGAGGGTCAGTCGTCGACTCTTATTTGCGCTTCTTTTGCACCGCTTTCACCGCCGCCTCCGCGTTGACGAAGCCGTAGCCGTCGAGCTGGCTGTAACCGTCGCCGAGCAGGTTGAAGAACTCGCCTCGGAACGAGTGACCGCCCTCGAACCTGCCGAAGAAGCTCGCGCCGCCCGGGACGAACTGACCCGAGGGGATCAGCACGCCGCCGCCGAGCAGATCCGCGGAGTTGCCTCCCGCGGCGCCGTTCGGACCTGAGACATCCGTTTCGTCGCGATCGACGCCGAATGACAACAGGTCACCGCTCCCGAACGTCCCCGGCTGGAACGTGATGTCGAGCTGCTTCCACTGCCCCGCGACGCCCGGCGGATCCGCCGGCAGCGAGAACGTGCCCACGGCATCGAGCGGGCTCAGACCGTGCGTGCGACCGACGACGAACGGCTGACCCGGTGCCGGCAGCGGCGCTGTCCGCTCGTCGAACACGATGCCGCCCGGCGAGTTGGTCGGATTCGCGCCGGTACCGTTGATCGAGAGGTTCGCCAATGCGCGCGTGCCGAAGTGCGTGACGGTGAAGACGTTCGGATCGAACTGGCTGAATGCGTTCGGATCAGCGGATGCGTTGATCGAGAGGAGGTTGCCTCGCGAGAGCCCGAACCCCCACGAGAAGTAAGGATCGAGGTCGTGCGCGAACGCGCTGTCCTGCAGGATCTCGCGCATCTTCCTGGGTTTGACCGAACCCGGCCCGCCCGCGGCATCCAGCACGAGCGCTGCGATCGCCGCGGCATGCGGGGCCGCGGCGCTTGTTCCGAAGAAGTTCGGGAACGTGTCCGCATCGACTGCCGAGTCCTGGGAGAAGAACGTGTTGTTGGCGCCGTCCATCGCCGCCAGATCCGGCTTCTGCCGGATCTCCGCGTGGCGGAGGCGTCGGCTGTTCCTGTCGAAGTAGATAGTCGAAGGGCCCGGGGAGGTGAAGCCTTCGGGCACGAACGGCGCGAAGAATGGATAGGCCGCGACTCCCATCGCGCCTGCCGCCGAGTTGTGTCCGTAGGTCACGGGATTCAGATAACTGACGTACTCCTGCGGGCTGACGTTTCCGAAGCCGACCCACCGGATGCGGTCCGCGACGAGACGGCTCGGCGCCGGCGTGTTGGCACGCGCGATCACGATCTGCACGCTGATCGTCGCGTTGATACCGCCGAGCTCAATGGGTCGATTGGTGAGCGTGTTCTGCTCGGCGAGTGCGCCTATGAACTCTCCGGTGGAGCGGAAGAAGAGCAGGTTGAAGTTCGAAAGCACCGGTTCGGGTAGTTCGGCGTTGGATACTTCGTACCGGAAGTCGCCACCCTGGGTGGGGACGAAGCTTATGACCCGGACGCGAAACGTCCCGGTCGCCGGCAGTTCCAGCGCGATGAACTCGGGGTTCGTCCCCGTGTCCTTCGTCGCCACGAGAACGTTGGTCGGGCTGTACAGCTCCAGCACGATGTCCGGAATCGACGTTCCGGTGGTCGTCGTGTCCCCGTCGACGAAGATCATGACTGCCTGTCCCGCCGTGCCGCTGAACGTGAATTCGGCGAAACTGCCTGTGGGAACTGTGCCGGTGCCGGAAGCGAACGGCGCGCCGATGGCGGTTGGCGGCGTCGAATCGAACGGCTCGTTCCACTGCAGGACGACGTTGTTGCTGCTTCCCGGGTTGATCGTGAAGTTCAGGTTCTGTGCGATGTCGACCGCGCCGCTCGCGGCAAAGTTGTGGAAGCCGCCTGCATACAATGCCGCGGGCACGTTCGTGAAGATCAGGTTCGTGTTAGCCCACGACGACGCGTTACCCGGAACGATCCGGATTTTCGAATCGTATGCCTGCGACGCCGGACGGTTGCCAGCCGAGGAGAAGTACGCCACGCCTTTCGCGACGACTTCATCGACTGCCTGCGCAACGATCCCGTCCTGGAAAAACGGTTCATCGAGATAGATGATGTCGTCGACGATCACGTCGGCCTTGAAGTCCGCGCGGAAGTTCGGGGCGGTCGGGTCGCCTGCGAGTGCGCGGATGTTGTTCGCGAAGTTGAGCTGGCCGCCTTGCGCCGTCGCGAAGCCGAGCTTCGCCTTCGGCGCGAGATCGTGCACGATCTGCAGCATCGCGCGGCCTTCGTCGGTGCGCGCCGGCGAGTCCTGGAGAACGACCACCGGCTCGGTATTGCCCGCCGGATTGCCCGCGCCCGGAAGATCGCCGCTCGCGATGTCGAGCGCCGCGCTGTTCGGCGCGACGTTGGTGTCATAACTGTCGGACATCGCGCCCACCGTGATTCCCGACCCATCTACACCCGCGGGAAGTTTGTCGACGCGGTGCTGCACGACGCCCTGGCTGTCGGTGGCGCCGACGTTGGTGACCATCGGGCTCGATGGCACGATTGCGAGCACACCCCTGGTGCGCGCAATGCTCAGGATCTGTTCGACCGGGACATACGCTTCGACGAGACCCGGGCCGTAAGACAGATCCGACGCAACGACCTCGACGCCGGTTATCTGCTTCAGCGAGCCGAGCGTCTGCGGCGCGGTCGGCGAGCCATCGAGCGAAATGCGAACGAGCGCGCGGTTGGCATCGTCGAATTGCACGGGCGAGGTCACCGTCGCCTCCGGTTCTCCGCTCGCTGCGGCAGTGCGCGCAGATGCGCGGGCCTCGGCCGGTGCTGCGACGAGTTGCCTGAGGCCTTCACCCAGTTTTGCGGTTTCATCGGCGGCCGATGCTGTCGCTGGTGCGAGCGCGAAGGCCACGGCGATCGACAGCCCCAGCCACGCGAGCTTTGCCCCGCTTTTCTGACTTTCCATGTCTTGAACTCCCCGGTTGTTCGTAAGTTTTGCAATCACGGAGATGCCTGATGCAGTCGAACGTGATCGCGGTTGAAGACTGAAGCTACGCCAGCGCCCGCGGCGATTCAACACCGCGACGTGCCGGCTTTCGCCCGACTCTGCGTTGTGCCGCAATGCGACGAAACGACGCGTACGAGCGGTCAGCCGACGCCGAACAACCGGGTTCGCCGTGGGAGCAAGTAGTTAGCCAAGGGCGTGCGGGTCTCGTTCTTCATATCGAGCTCGCTGTTGCAGGCCGGCAACGCCGGGCGCAGGCGCTGCGACGTTGCCGGACTCACGTTCGAGGAATTCGAACACTTGCTGCGCACCGGCGAGGACCAGGGTCGAATCCTGCAAGTCATGCCGTGGAATGTTTACGGCAAGATGACGCGCCTGGACCTGCGGGCTATCTACGAATATCTGAGCGCCATTCCGTCGCTCCCTGACAATCCCGAGCCGGGACCATGGATCCAGCCATAAGTTCCCGCGGCCGCAGCCGGTGGTGTCGCGGCGCGGCCTAACTTGGATGGGTCCCGCTTGAGGGACGATCAGGTGCAAGAGGCACGCGGACAACGGGGCGGACCGCGTGCGGCAATCATGTGTGACCGCCACTGCGCATTTTCCGAAGTGGTTACGAAGAACCTGGCTATCTAGAGTCGCCTGAATACCTACGCTAAGGAGCAGGTCATGTCCGAATTCTCCCGGCTCGGCAACGCAATCCGCTTCGCGATGCTCACGAGCGCGGCCGCCGCCGCAACATTCGCCGGATCCGCGGCTTTCGCCCAGGGTCAGGCTGAACCCGACGAACCCGCCGGTGAGCAGAACATGCAGGAAGTCGTCGTCACGGGTTCGCGCATCATCACGCCGAATCTGGACTCGCCGTCGCCCGTCCAGACCATCACGGCCGACCAGCTCGAAGCGACGGGAACCGTCAACGTGCAGGAGATCCTGCTCAAGAACCCGACGATGGGCACGCCGTTCTTCAGCCGCACGAACTCGGCGTTCCTGACATCCGGCGCCGGTGTCGCGACGGTTGACCTGCGCAATCTCGGCGTGGAACGCACGCTCACGCTGATCGACGGACGGCGTTTCGTATCGGGTGTTCCCGGATCCGCGGCCGTCGACTACAACACCATCCCGACACAGTTCATCGAGCGCATCGATGTGCTCACGGGCGGCGCGTCCGCGGTCTACGGCTCCGACGCGGTGGCCGGCGTCGTCAACATCATCCTCAAGAAAAATTTCGAAGGCATCGCATTCGACGGACAGTATGGCGCGAGCGCCGAAAGCGACAACGAGGAGACGCAGCTCGGTCTCACGTTCGGCACGACCACCGCTGACGACCGCGGCAACATCATGGCGCACGTCGGCTACACCAAGCAGGGGGCCGTGCTCTCGCGCGATCGTTCCCGCTCTGCCATCGACCAGGTTTCCACGGGTGCCGGCGTCACGGGCGACCCCGAGGAGCTCTTCGACATCACCCGCCCGTTCTTCTCGGGGTTCGCGCCGCAAGGGAGGTTTTTCACCGGCAACGGTGATCCGAACGGTATCACCTACGACACCGCCGGCAACGTGATTCCCTGGGATACCAACGGGGTGGAGACCGCGGCGACGGGCTTCAACCGCTCCGAATTCCGCACGATTGCAGTGCCGGTGGAGCGCTATCTATTCGCGGGACGCGGCAGCTTCGACTTCGCAGACAACCACGGGTTGTTCTTCGAAGGAACGTATGCGTCCACCAATGCGTCGTCGAACATCGAGCCGTTCGCGCTCGGCGCGGAGGACATCTATCCCGCGACGGGCGGCCTGGTTCCGGTCGAGTTCGACGTGGACGGGACACTGGTGCGCAATCCCATCGTGCCCGACACCGTATTCGATACCGCGACGGACGATGACGGCGATGGTTTGCGCGACTACTACTTCACCAAACGTCTGTCCGGGTTCGGGCCGCGCACGAGCGATGCGCGCCGCGACACGTTCCGGCTCGTCGGCGGAGTGCAGGGATCGTTCTCCGACGAAACCTGGCGGTATGAAGGGTTCTACGCGTATGGCCAGACGAAAGAAGCGCAGACCTCGAGCGGCCAGGTGAACGTATTGAATTTCCGCAACGCGCTGGAATCGATCGCCGACGTGGAAGACGTCGACAACGATGGCAACGTCACCGAAGCCATCTGCCGCGATGCCAACGCGCGGATACAGGGCTGTGTTCCCGTCAACGTTTTCGGACATGGCTCATTCACGCCGGAGATGGTGGATTACATCGAGGCGCCGGGGTCCCTCGCGACGTTCACGTCGCAGCGACTCATCGGCGCGAATCTCACGGGCAGTCTCTTCGAGATGCCGGCGGGTCCGCTTTCGGTCGCGGTGGGTTTCGAGTATCGCGAGGAAACCAGCGACAGCGAAGCCGATCCGCTCACGCAGGCCGGGCTCAACGCGGGCAACGCGATCCCGCCGACGAGCGGCGAATTCGACGTGCGGGAGGCCTATCTGGAGGCGTCGGTGCCCATCCTGTCCGAAGCGCCATTCGCTGATCAGCTCACGCTTCGCGCCGCCGTGCGCGCGTCCGACTACTCGACCGTCGGCAACACCCTGAGCTGGAACGGCGGGTTCGAGTGGTCACCCATTCCGTCGCTGCGATTCCGCGTGATCCGTGCGCTGTCGACACGCGCGCCGAATATCGGCGAACTGTTCCAGCCACCGAGCCAGACCTTCCCGACCGGCGTGCAGGATCCCTGCCTCGGCGTCACGGCGACGTCAGCCGATGCGACCTCGATCGCGTGCCGCGCCGCCCCCGGGGTTGCCGCGAACATCGCGGCGAATGGCGAATTCGAGCTCACGCAGGCGGACTTCCAGGGCATCTCGGGCTTCGACCGCGGCAATCCCGACCTCGAAGAGGAAGAGGGCAATTCGTGGACTATCGGCGCGGTGATAAAGCCGGAAGGCATGGCGGTGCTCGAGGACTTCGACTTCAGCATCGACTATTACCGCATCGACATCTCGAACGCGATTACGCTGCGCGACCGCAACTTCATCCTGAGCCAGTGTTATGGAGGCGGAGACACCTCGCTGTGCCAGTTCGTGCAGCGGCGGCCGAACCCCGTCGGTCCCAACAACGCGGGCTCGATCGAATTCCTCGACGCGGACATCACGAACACCGGCGGGGAATTCGCGGAAGGCATCGATTTCACCGTCGGGTATACGGGTTCGCTGGGTGCGGGAAACTTCGGCGCGCGGCTTGCGTACACGCACGTGCTCGAGCACTACCAGATTCCGCTCGACGGCGGCGACCGTGATTTCCTGGCGAACGAGGTGGGCGACTCCGAAGATCGCGCCTACCTCACGCTGCAATACTCGCTCGGCAAATTCGGCGCGACTCTGCAGACCACCTACTTGTCTTCGGCCGATCTCGACGATCAGTTCCTCGCCGCGTTCGACGTGGGGCGCGGCGAGATCGGCGTTCCATCCGCAACCTATGTGGATGCGCAGGTGACGTTCTCGCCGACGGACGAATACGAGGTCTTTCTCGGTGCCAACAACCTGTTCGACGAGGAACCTCCGCCGATCATTTCCGGTCTGCCGGGCGACGTGACGGGAACCGAGACCGATTCCGGCACGTACGACGCCATCGGCCGCAGGTGGTATGCGGGCGTACGCGTCAGGTTCTGATGGACTCGACGCGAGTGCGCGCCCTTCCGCCGGAAGGGCGCGCACGTGGAATAGGCCATCAGAGAGGTGAAGCCACGGTGTAGGGGACGGGAATGTCTCCGGGCTCGCCCCAGTGGTGCACTACACCCGAGCCATCGGTGCTCCGGATGATGTACCAGTTCCCTTCCGATGGGCGCCACACCGCCAGGTCGACGATGCCGTCGCGGTCGTAGTCCCTCGGAACCGGGATGTCGCCAGGCAGTCCCCATTGTTGGGTGCGCATGTTCGGCCCCGACGTCGCACCGACCAACGAGCTGTTGAGGATGAACCAGACGCCCGTCGATGGACGCCAGATCGCGAGGTCAGTGCGAAGATCGTTGTTGTAGTCGGCGGGAACGGGCACATCGCCGACGCCACCCCACGCCCGGGATGCGGTTGCCGAGTTGCCCACGTTCTGCACGAACCACGTGCCATTCGAGGGGCGCCAGACCGTAAATGACGGCACCGGGAACCGAAGGCCAAGTACCGAGACCGTCTCGTAGCGGCCAGGCACTGGCACGTCTCCCGCACCTCCCCACTGCCGCGACTCGGATGCACCGGTCCTCCGGTTCAGCACGAACCACGTGCCCGTGGACGGACGCCACACCGTGAGCTCCACGCCGTCGCTCGGTGCAGTGCGATAGTTAGCCGGCACCGGCACGTCTCCGGCAACACCCCACTGCCGGTTCCACGAGATCCCGGTGCTGCTCTCGATGACGAACCACGTGCCCGTCGACGGTCTCCAGACGGCGAAGTCCGTCGTACCGTCGCCGTCATAGTCCGCCGCCACAGGGATGTCGTGCTGCAGACCCCACTGCTGGACCTTGCTCGCGCCAGTCACGTGGTTGACCACCCACCATGTGCCCGTCGAGGGTCGCCAGATCGCGATCGTGTTCCCTCCCACAGGATCCAGCGGCCCTTGCGACGCCGGCCGGGCGCAGGCAGCCGTCAAAGCGTTGCGATGCGCAGCGTATGCGGCGTCTCCCGGGCTGCCCGGCGGCATGGTTCGCGTCATCGCCTGACCAAGGATCGTGCTGCAGTACATCGACAGCTCGGTGGACACCTGGGGCAGTCGCCCGCCGAAATCCCTGGTGTGACACGACAGACAGGAGCCGGCCCCGTTCGGCAACGCAACCTGCGCCAGGAAATTTTCGGGACCCGGGTTGGCTGGCCACTGCGGATGCACCAACGGCCTGTGCCACCGGGCGGGCATGAGTACGCTGGACCCCAGGTCCAGCGGAGTGCCCGGATGAATCACGAACGCGTTCTCGCCCACATGGCATGAGGTGCACACGCCGCCGCCGCCACCGAACAATTCCGCGCCGCCGGCAAACTGGCTCAACGGCTTGAAGGTTCCGCGGGGAATGGCGACGTTTACGTCGTTGACCTGGTTGTCCCAGAAGCAGGCGTTGCCCGTGTCGTTGCCCTGGCAAATGATGCCCAGTAGATTGATCGAGTTGCCGGTGGATCGGGGCAGGGCGAAGCAGATTCCTCGCGGGCTGCTGCTCTCGAATGTGAATACCTCGGCCACCTGGCTCTGCGAGATGAACTTGGTTTGCAGGACTCCTCTCGCCATCCACTGGCCTCCGCCCCAGTCCGGAGGGATCGGCACTCCTTTGAGACGGCAGGCCTCGACGTAAGCGGCGCCGCTGGTGCCGGTCGAGAAGGCCGCGGCCGATCCTGGCCGCTCCGCTTTCATTGCCTCGAGCATTTGCGCTGATGGCGTGAACGTCTCGTTCGTCTGCTTCGCATATTCCTGGCGCAATGCCGAGCTGATGCTCGCCAACTGGCTGGCATGGGCAGGCTTCACCTGATCGATCAACCAGGACGTCAGCGACGCATCCACGAACACCTGCTCGTGCGAGGTGAGCGGCTGGTCTCCCTGCAGTCGGCGTTTGAACGCTTCATATCGGGCCTTTTGCGTGGAGTCTGCAAACTGCTGCAAGCGCTCCAGGTAGTAACGCTGTGCTTCGAGGACCTGTTTCGGGGCCATGCGGATTTCCTTGCCCGCATGGTCGAATAACGCGCCGTGTCCCACGGCAGAAATCGGGCCGCGCGCGTAGACATCGTCCTTCATCGGCGGCGGTGCCGACTGGGCGAACCCGGCTCCGAGGACCAGCGAAGCCAGTACGATCCTCATCAACCCGTTCGTGCGCCCGGCGGGCGTCATGCGATTCAGCAGCGCGGTGGATAGGGGTATCGATCCACGGCGGCGAATGAGATCCAGCGAGCTGGTGAGCATAGGTCTCCCTCCTGGCTTTTCGTGGTGGGCGCGTTGCACGCCACCTCACTACTTATATGCACGCGCCGGGGATTCCGTGACACGCTGCGCGGCGAATAATCCAGCATGTTCGAGTCGTCGGCCGCAGCCGCGCTTTCGGCGACCTGTCGTCTCAGCCAGCCCTTAGGACGACATCGCGGCAATCGTGGAGCTGGTCCGGACTCTAACTACTGCGCTGCCACAAGAAAATCGCCGCATGTGGCGATGGCGTCCATCAGCGAGAGGGAAATGCTCTCGCAGGCAAGCTCGCCGCTAGAAGGTTCCCTGGATGCCGGCCGAGATCGCGCCTTTCAAATCGATCTGCGGTCGCGACTCCGCCGATTTGCTCGTCCAGTCGATGGTGCCCTTGAAGTCGCCCTGCACGAACAATCCCAACTGGGGGACCAGCACTCCCGGTTTGTCGACTAGTTTGAGCACGTAGCGGGCATCGGCCTTGACGCCGACGAGGAAATTGATGGGTGGACCGAGTGACTTGAGGTCGAACACCGGATCGACGCCCCACTGGAAACCGAAGTTCATCGGTTTCACCGGGTCGAGCTCGAGCGGCCCGATCTTTTTGACCGGCTTCGGTACCGCGCCGAGGATCGCTCCTCGAAACGGGAAGTTCTGCGGCAACTGGTTCAGGAGCCGCATGATCTGCAGAAAACTGGCCATCGCCGGGTCCACGGGGTCGTTTCGTACCGGCGTGGTGAGCAGGAACGTCAACGTCTGTCCCGCGGGAGTCAGCACGGGTATTCCGACGGAGGAAGCCGGGGGCAAGATGAAGGGGATCGGCAGAGGCGGCAACAACCGCGGCGGCTGAATGGCGTTCCGGCGGGGCGCCGCTGCCGCTTGCGGTTGCAAGGCCAGGCGGATCGGCATCTGCTCTTCCTCGAAGAGCTTGAGCATCGTGTTCGGCCCGACGATTCCATCGGGTTTCAACTGGTTCGACTTCTGGAACTCGATCACGCGCGCGTGGGTCATGGGCCCAAAGATGCCGTCGACCTTCAGTGCGGCCAGACGCCGGATGTGGAAGTTGAGAACGTCCTGAACGGCACGTACGTCGGCACCACTGAGTCCTTGTTTGATCAACCGGCCCATGAAAATTTCTCCGTTAGCGGGCTTGGCGCACGGATAGGTTATACGCCGACTCCAGGATTCGCTTCAGATAGATAGGGACGTCACGGCGTGAACGCAGCGCAGCACGATGCGTTGCGTGCAGCCGTGAGTGCCGGCGCCAATCGCCGGCGGTGAGTGTCTTGCGGCGATGCAACGGGCCGGGCGGCTGCCGCGCGTGCGCGAGCCGTTGCTGCCGCGAGGCAGGGCGCCGGTAGTTAGCACGCCAACCGCCGGGTTGGCGCCAAAGACTTCCCTCACGCTGCGAGCGAGGCGCGCGGGGAAGGGCGCGTTTGCGACGTGGCCGCGTTACCCGACCCGCGTCGGGACGATCGGGCTGGTCGAAACTGCCGGCGCGACACACACGAACGAAGCGTGTTGTTTTTTTGTTGTTAGCGCTACCTGCCGCGGCGCCTGGTCCCCGGCAATGTCCGGTATTCAAAGGCAACCACCTGATATTGAAGAGAAATATGAAAAACGGTGTCCACGTCATGTCTCGGGGGACACGGAAATTCTTTGTAGACTTTAGTCCACAGCCTCACTACTCTCCGCTGCATTGCTGAGGGGTGCGCATCTTGGGGCTTGCTGCATCTATCCATTCCGGCGCGGTTCTCCCGCGCCTCGACAGGTCTGCGAATTCCGCGGCCCCTGCCTTTACATCTCTTTACCGCGGAACCACGTCTGCGGACATTTGTAAGCGCTTTCATCGATTCGAGTGATTGCTGAACGTCTGGATCAAGAATTCAAAAGTAGTTAGATGCACCAGAGGAGGAGACGTCCGATATGAAATTCAAGCCAAAGGCACTGCCTATAACTTCGAAGGCGCTGTTCACCATCGTGGGTGGCGCAGTGCTGATCAACCCCGTATTCGCCCAGGAACAATCCCCGGACCAACTCGAGGAAGTGGTCGTCACCGGCTTGCGTGGAAGCTTGAAGGCTTCCATGGAGATCAAGCGTGATGCCAGCGGCGTCGTCGACGCGATTTCTGCCGAAGACATCGGCAAGTTCCCGGACTCCAACCTCGCAGAGTCTCTGCAACGAATCACCGGCGTTTCCATCGACCGTGTGAACGGCGAAGGCAGCGCCGTCACGGTGCGCGGCTTCGGCCCCACGTTCAATCTGGTGACGCTGAATGGTCGGCAGCTTCCGGCGGCGTCCGTCGGCACCATTACCGGCAATCCCACGAGCGCCGGATCCCAGGGCAACTCGCGCTCCTTCGACTTCGCCACGCTGGCATCGGAAGGCGTGAGCGGCCTCGAGGTATACAAGACGGGAAATGCGGCCACGCCCTCGGGCGGTATGGGCGCGACGATCAACATCAAGACGATTCGGCCTCTGGAAAGCGGCAGCAGGTCCTCGATCGGCGTGAAGGCCGTGTTGGACGGGGGCGCCGACGACGAAGTTACCCCGGAAGTCAGCGGTCTCTTCAGCTGGGCGAATGACAGCGAGACCGTAGGCTTCGCCGCCTTTGCGTCTTACCAGGACCGCAAGTCGAGCATCCGTGGTGTCAGCGTGGAACAGTTCCAGTTCTTCGACTACGCCACGAACCTGTCCTTCCTGCAAGGCGCGGAGATCGTCAATGCGCCGGCCGTGGGTGATCTCATGGCGCTGCCGACGAACATCGGTATCAGCCAGGCCGACATCGAGCGTGAGCGCATCAATGGCATGGTGACTTTCCAGTGGGCACCGACCGACAAGACCACGATCACCGCCGATGCGATGTACACCTCGAACACGCTCGCCCAGGACAGTCTTGTGCCCGGCATGTGGTTTGCGCGCGAGTTCAGCTACATCGAGTTCGACGGCAGCGACATCGTCAACATGCCGTTGAAGGTCATCGAGCCCTATGCGGCGCCGGGTGAACGCGGCAAGGACTTGTTCTATGCGAACTACGACGACAACACCAAGGACGAAGCCCTCACCATTGGCTTGAACCTGCATCACCAGTTCAACGATGCCTGGTCATTGGGCTTCGACGCGGCGACCTCCAGCTCCGAGTCCGGCGGTGATGGTCCGAACGGCTACAACAGTATCCGCATGAACATCGCTGCGGCCGGCGCGGGTTGGCAAGGCGCCTACTGGGGCAACGGCGTGCCCACGGCGACCATCGGCGTGCTCGACGGCGTCACGGGAAATGGCAACGGCGTGCTGGACATTCCCGACATCTCCACGCAGACATTCCGCACGATCGATTCCACGCAGGAAACCGACACCGATCAGTTCAACCTGTCGGGAGCCTGGGTCAAGAACGAGGAGATCAGCGTCAGGTTCGGCGTGGGCGTGATGTCCACCGAGATGAACATGTACCAACGGCAGACCGAGGATTACCTCGGTGGCTGGGGCGTCGGCCAGGGCCCGGGCGGAGAGTCCGACATTCCGGATCCGAGCCTCGTGACAGAGGAAAGCACGCTGGCGCATTTCAACGACCTGAATTTTGTCGGCTATCCCGATACCGCAGATATTCCGAGCTCGGGGTACTACCTCACGACGCTCGGTCAGCAGTCTTTCCGGGTCGACCCCTGGTCCTTTGCGCACGCAATGGAGGACAGCCCGCTGTATCCAAATTGGGATGCCGACAACCTGACGCAGAATTCCTACAACAACAACACGATCGAAGAAGACATCTACTCGGCGTACGTTCAGGCCAAGTTCGATGGCGAGATCGGCGGCCTTGCGACGCAGACGGTAGTTGGACTGCGCTACGAGCAGACCAGGGTCAAGTCGGAAGCACAGCAGAACGCCCCGGAAGCAATCGTCTGGGTGTCTGACAACGACTTCCGCTCGGTCTTCGGCACTAGTTTGATCGCACTCCAGGACGATGCGGATTACAGCAACTGGTTGCCGAACATCGACTTCGCGGTGGACCTGAACGACGCCATGAAAGTACGTGCCTCGGTCAGCCAGACCATTGCGCGTCCCCAGTACAACAACCTGTACCAGACGACCACTGTCGGTGGCCCGTCGACTCCGACGGCGCTGGGCGGTGTCCCGAGAGCTTCCAGCGGCAACGCTTCCCTCGAGCCGCTCGAGTCGTTCAACCTCGACCTGTCATTCGAGTGGTACTACGGTGAGAGCAGCTACGCGTCGTTCGGCTTCTTCAGGAAGGCGGTCAACAACTTCGTCGGTACCGGAGTCACGAGCCAGCCCGTGTTCGATCTGCGGGATCCCACCTCCGGCGCGCCTGGCACGTTGAGCGGCAATGCAGCGGCGGCGCTGGTCGCGGGAGGCTTCCAGGTGAACGAGGAAAACCTGTTCACCATGACGGCCGTACTGGCCAACCCGGCAGCCTTCCCGAATGGTGCGGCCGACTACCAGGACGATTCGGATTTCGCGCTGGCGGTGCTCACGAACTATGACGTCGCTCCGACTGCCAACGATCCGCTGTTCGAGTTCGACCTGTCGCAGCCGGCTAACAACCAGACTGCGGTTATCGACGGTACGGAACTCGCCTGGCAGCACTTCTTTGGCGAATCGGGCTTTGGCTTCCTGCTGAACGCCACGTTCGTCAACGGAGACGTCGAATACGATCTGCGGGCGCGTCCGGACATCCAGCAGTTCGCGCTGGAAGGACTGTCGGACTCCGCAAACGCCGTGCTGATGTACGAGAAGCACGGGCTGTCTGCCCGTGTCGCGTACAACTTGCGTGATGCCTTCCTGACGTCGACGGTGTGGCAAGGCCAGCAGGGCTTGCCGGGCTTCGTGGATGAGTACAAGCAGGTCGACCTCAACGTGACCTACAACTTCAACGATCAGTTTGCCGTGGGCCTCGACGGCATCAACATCACCGGTGAAGGCCAGCTCATCTACAGCCGTACGAAGCAGATGCAGTGGTGGAACGCCGAGGGCGATCCGCGCTGGATGCTGACCGCGCGCTACAACTTCCAGTAGTAGCGCATCGAGTGGATTCCCGCCGGATGGCGGCGGGAATCCTCTGCGGGGATAATCGGGTTCCCATAGCTCCCGGGAACCCGATTTTCTTACGGCGAATACATCCATGGCCATAAGCATCCTGACCAGCGACCAGCACCGATCTGTCGCCGTAGACACGCGTGCTCGCCCGGAGTACGGCGACACGGTGAACCGCGCAGTAGCGTTGAGTGCCGAGTTCAACGAATTGCATCGCGAGTACCCGCTCCTGCTGCGCAAGACCAGCGAGGAGCCGGGTTTCGTCGCTCACGCCATCCTGGGGTTCGAGAAAGACGAAAACCTGTTCGTCGAGAGCGATCGCTGGATCAGCACTTTCATTCCGGCGACACTGGCCCGCGGTCCGTTTTCCCTGGGCTACATTCGCGCCGAGGATGGCAACGATGCACCGGCTGGCATGAAGATAATGATCGACGATCAGCACCCGCGCTTGCGCGCCGATGGACTGCCGGTGTTTCTTCCGCTCGGCGGCGAGTCTCCGTATCTCGAGGGCATCAAGCGCGTGTTGCAGACAGTCGATGCCGGCCTGCGCGTCGATCGCATCCTGTATCGCGAGCTCATCGCGATGGGCCTGCTCGAAGAAGTGAAGATCCAGATCTCGGTCTTCGCCGAACTGCGATATGACTTCAGCGGCTATTACTCGATCAACCAGGAAAAGCTCGCGGCCCTTGGCGCCGACCAGGTGGTGAGGTTGCACCGGCTGGGTCTGCTCGCGCCTGTCTACTTTCTGATCTCCTCGCTCGGCAATTTTCAGAAGCTGGTCAACCTGAAGATCGCGCGGCTGCAGTCGGCCTGAGGGCACAGCCATGAGCCACCAGGTCCGCGTCATCGATGGACTGAGATTCGACCGCATTCCTTTCGATGAGTTGTTCGCCGGCAACCAGCCGGTGCTGATGCGCGGACTGGTCGCGGACTGGCCGCTGGTGCAGGCGGCCCGCCAGGCGCCGACGCTCGTGATGGATACGCTGGCCAGCAACTACAACAAGAAGCCAGTGATCGTGTATGTGGGCGAGCCCGGGATGCGCGGTCGATTCAGTTACGACGACGCGTTCACCGGGTTCAACTACAAGGCCGAGCGTCGCGACTTCGTGGAAGTGCTGGACCGCATCCGCGCCGAACTTTGCAGCGAGGTGCACTCTTACTACTACATGAACTCCATCGTGGTGGAGCAGAGCTTCCCCGGGCTGGCGGCGCAGAACTCGCTGGTCTTCGATCACCCGGTCTTCGACCGCTACCCGCGCGTCGGGAAAATCTGGATAGGCACCGAGTCGGTCGCCGCGGCCCACTACGACGTGCCGCGCAATATTGCCTGCTGCGTACTCGGACGCCGGCGGTTCACGCTGTTCCGCCCGGAGCAGATCCGGAACCTGTATCCGGGCCCGTTGGCGCCGACGCCCGGCGGCCAGGTCGTGACGATGGCGAACCTGCGGCAACCCGACTTCGAACGTTTCCCCCGGCTCCGCGAGGCGCTGCAGGAAGCCTGGATCGCCGACATGGAGCCGGGCGATGCGTTGTACTACCCGAGTCTCTGGTGGCACGAGGCCGAGGCGCTGGACCGTTTCAACGTCATGATGAATTACTGGTGGGTGGATTCGCCTGCCTACATGGGCGACCCGATGGATGTGCTGATGCACGCCATGCTCGGGCTGCGCGACCGGCCGCTGGCAGACAGGCAGGGCTGGCGCGCACTGTTCGACTACTACATCTTCGGCGACAGCTCGGTTCCACGTGCTCATCTGCCGGAGAAAATCCGGGGCGCGCTCGCAGACATGAACGAAGAGAACGCGCGGCGCATCCGCGAAATCGTTGCCCACAGCCTGAAACGTTGAGAAGCACGCGTGAACTCCGGCAAAACTCGTCTCGTCATCGCCGGCGGCGGCACCGCCGGCTGGCTGGCCGCTTACAGCCTCGCGAAGCGCCTGGGCACGCAGCTCGAGATCACGCTCGTGGAATCCGACCTGATTGGTACGGTGGGCGTGGGCGAGGCCACCATCCCCACGATGAAGAGCTTCCACAGCCTCATGGAGATCGACGAGCGCGAGTTCATGGCGGCCACGCAGGCCACGTTCAAGCTCGGCATCTGGTTCGACAACTGGGCCAATATCGGCGACAGCTACATTCACTCTTTCGGTGTCATCGGCCAGGGATCGTGGATGGCCGAATTCCATGAATACTGGCTCGAGCTGCATGCGCAGGGCCTGGGCGGCAACCTCGAGGATTACTGCCTGGAGTGGAAGGCCGCGAAGCAAGGCAAGTTCGCAACCCAGGCTGGCAAGACCAATGTGAACTACGCCTATCATCTCAACGCCACGGCATACGCGCAGTTCCTGCGCGCAAAGAGCGAAGCGATGGGCGTCAGGCGCGTGGAGGGCAAGATAGCGAACGTCAGGCTGTCTCCGCAGACCGGCAACATCGAGTCGCTGGATCTGGAGAACGGCGCATCCGTGCCGGGAGATTTTTTCATCGACTGCACGGGTTTTCGCGGGCTGCTGATCGGCGAGGTGTTAGGCGTCGGGTATGAGGACTGGGGACATTGGCTGGGCGCCGATAGCGCCTGGGCGGTGCAGACCGAGAACACGCAGGCGCCGCCACCGTATACCCGGGCGATTGCGCACTCCGTCGGCTGGCAATGGCGCATTCCGCTCCAGCATCGCACCGGCAACGGCATCGTCTACAGCAGCCGGTTCTGTTCCGACGACGAGGCGCGTTCGCTGCTGCTGAAGAACCTGACCGGCCCGACCATTACCGAACCGCGGCAGCTCAAATTCCGCACCGGCCGCCGGCAACAAGCCTGGCACCGCAACTGTGTCGCGCTGGGGCTTGCGGCCGGTTTCCTCGAGCCGCTCGAGTCGACCAGCATTCACCTCATCACCACTGCCCTGGTTCGCCTCATGCGGCTCTTTCCCTTCAGCGGGGAGTTCGAACACCAGGCCGAGCGCTTCAATACCGAGAGCAGGTTCGAGTGGGAAGAAGTTCGCGATTTCATCATCCTGCACTACAAGCAGACCCGCAGGGATGACAGCGCCTTCTGGACCAACTACCGCACAATGGAAGTGCCCCGGAATGTCACGCACCGCATCGAGATCTTCCGCAAGAACGGCTACGTGTGGCCGGACAAGGTCAACCTGTTCCGGATCGACTCCTGGTTGCAGGTGATGTTGGGGCAGGGCGTGTTTCCGGAAAGCCACCATCGCGCCGCGCGGATACCCGGGACCGCGAGCCTCCGGCAGACGCTGGACCAGATCCGCGCGAACGTGGCTAACAATCTGGCGCAGATGCCGGACCATCAGACGTTCATCGATCGTTACTGCCCGATTCCCCGAGGCTCGCCATGATCACCAAGCGCGAGATCCAGGACTGGAACAAGCGCAAGTGGGAACACAAGCACCACGCGATGTACGAGAAGTTCGCGCGGAACAAGTGGCCCTGGTTCAGCGACAAGCTCGACCCGGACATCGACGAATATCTGCGAGCCAGTGGCTCGAGCGGGCTGGACATACTCGACATCGGCACATGCAGCGGTTCGCAGGGTATTGAGCTCGCCAGGCGGGGACACCGTGTCGTGGGAATCGATGTTTCGGAGACCGCGCTGGGACGCGCAAGGCTCGCGGCCGCTGGGGAGACGGGGCTTGCGATAAGTTTCGTGAACGACGACATCGCCGAGTCACGCCTGAACGACAACCAGTTCGACGTGGTGCTCGATCGCGGCTGTTATTGCTCCATCTGCAGTTTCAACCACGAGGAGTACGTGGCGAGCATACGGCGCGTGCTCCGGCCACGAGGCGTATTGCTGCTGAAGACGATGAGCAGCGAGGATCAGCGTTTCATCACCTACGACAAGGTCGGCGGCCGGGAGGTGCAGATGCCTTTCCACTTCACCGAGAAGCAGCTGCAGACCCTGTTTTCACCGCATTTCGTCATCGAGCAGATGCGGGGCAGCTACTTCTACAGCAGCGTGCTCGACGAGCCGGCGAAGGCGCGCTTCGTCATCCTGCGAAACAGCAAGTAGCGGGCACGACAAACCGTGCAGGCCGAAGAGCGCAAACTGACCAGCATCGTGATCGCCGGCGGCGGCTCGGCCGGCTGGATGACGGCTGCGGCACTGTCGAACGTGCTCTCCGGTTGTCGCATCACGCTCATCGAATCCGAAGAGATCGGCATCGTCGGTGTCGGCGAGGCGACGATTCCGCCGATCAGGAAGTTCAACCAGACGCTGGGCCTGGACGAGTTCGAATTCATCCGCCGCACCAGGGGCTCGTACAAGCTCGGTATCCAGTTCGTCGACTGGGTGGAGCCCGGCCGGCGCTATTTCCACCCTTTCGGCACCTACGGTCGTCCCTTCGATTTCGCTCACCTGATGTACTTCTGGCACCAGGCGCAGCGGCGCGGCCAGGTTTCATCCAGCCTGGACGACTACTGCATGGCCTGGGTGATGGCCTCGCAGGCCCGGTTTGCGGTGCCGCTGACCGATCCGCGCAGCGTGTTATCCACCTACGACTACGCGTATCACTTCGACGCGTCGCTCTACGCGGCGTATCTGCGCGAAGTTTCCGAGCGGCGTGGAGTCGTGCGAATCGAGGGGCGGATCGTCGCCAGCCGGCTCCACGGCGAGAGCGGCCATGTCGAGGCGCTCCAGCTGCAGGACGGGCGCGAAGTGCCCGGCGAACTGTTCATCGATTGCTCCGGCTTTCGCGGATTGCTGATCGAAGAGGCGCTGCATACGGGCTACGAGAGCTGGACGCACTGGTTGCCCTGCGATCGCGCGGTCGCGGTTCCCTGCGCGAGCGCCGGCGATTTCCTGCCCTACACGCGCTCCACGGCGCGAACGGCCGGCTGGCAATGGCGCATCCCGTTGCAACACCGCATCGGCAACGGATACGTTTATTCATCGAACTACATCGACGAAGCAGGCGCCGCGGCCACGCTGCTCGCGCATCTCGACGGCAAGGCACTGGCCGAGCCGCGCACACTGCGGTTCGTGACCGGTCGCCGGCGACTGTGCTGGAACCGCAACGTGGTGGCCATCGGCCTGTCGAGCGGATTTCTCGAGCCGCTGGAATCGACCAGCCTGCATCTCATCCAGGCCAATATTCTCCGGCTGCTGGCCATGTTTCCCGACCGCAATTTCGACGCGGCCGTGCGCGACGAGTACAACCGCGTCGCCAACAGCGAGCTGGAACGTGTCCGCGATTTCCTGATCCTGCACTACCATCTCAATCGGCGCAGCGACGGCGAACTGTGGCGCTACTGCGCGAACATGCCGATACCGGACACCTTGAACGAGAGCATCGAGCACTTTCGTCGCAACGCCCGCATCGTGCAGCGTGACCACGAAGTGTTCGTCAGGGCATCGTGGCTTGCGGTGCAGGTCGGCCAGCTCAACCTTCCCGAAGCCTGCGACGCGCCGCCGCAGGCTCACGCAACCGACAGCGTGCAATGGCTGGAGAAAATGCGGGCCACGATGCTCGCGGAGGCGAGCCGGCTGCCGACGCACCAGCAATTCATCGAGAGTCATTGTCGCGCGGCCGCATGAGCCGTGATCGAGGAGTCCCATGCTCGAACAGACGCGAATGGCGAATGAAGCCAATACTCCCCATCGGCAGAGGATCATCGAGACCAAGCGCAAGCTGCGCGCGCAGATCCTGGACATGCCCAAGCGCTTCGCAGCCGCGACGGCTCGCGTCGAAGCACAGATCGAGCAGATAGTCAGCGAGCGGGCCAAGGGCACGGCGCCGGTGCCACAGGTCGAGTTCGGTCAGCTCGATCGGGTCACCGAGGCGCAGAAGAATCACATTCGCCAGCGTGGCTGCGTCGTCATCCGCAATGTGTTCGACGACGCCCGCGTCGATGCGTGGACCGCAGGCCTTTCGGAATACCTCGAGACCAATGACTACCTGGAGAGACTGAAGAAGGGAGGCGCGGTCGACAACTACTTCAGCACGCTGGCCAGCGCCAAACCCCAGATCTACGGCGTGTTCTGGTCACGGGCGCAGATGGAGGCGCGGACCGATCCCGCAATGGCAAGGGCCCAGGCCTTCCTGAATGGACTCTGGCGCGCATCGTCGCCGAACGGTCCGGTCTTCGATCCCGACCTGAATCTCATCTACGCGGACCGCGTCCGCTTCCGCGAACCCGGTGATGCATCACTCGGGCTGTCGGCTCACGTCGACGCAGGATCCATCGATCGCTGGATCGATCCGGCTTACCACGGCACGGTGTATCGACATGTGTTTGGCGGTGACCTGGAAAAATACGACCCGTTCGAAGCCTGGGGCCGAACCGAGATCCGGGAAATTCCATCGCCGGCCGTATGCCGCATGTTCCGCACGTTCCAGGGGTGGACGGCGCTGACCCGGCAAGGCCCCAACGACGGAACCCTGCAGCTGCTGCCCATTGCTGACGCGATGCCGTGGATGCTGCTGCGCGCGCTTCAGGACGATGTGCCGGAAGATGAGCTGTGTGGCGCCGCCGCCTGTCGCGCGATGATGATCGTGAAGGAGTATCACGGCTTATTGCTGCACGGCTACGGTTCCATTCCGCTCATGCAGCCGGGAGACGCCATCTTCTGGCATCCCGATGTCCTCCATGGTGTCGAGGATGCGCACCAGGGAACCGGCTATTCGAGCGTCATGTATATCGCGCCGGCACCTGATTGCGCCAAGAATCGCCAGTACGCGCAAATCCAGAAGGCCGCATTCGAAGCGGGTCTGTCGGCGCCGGACTTTGCCCCGGATAACTTCGAAGTCGACTTCAGGAATCGTTTTACTCTCGCCGACCTCAGCCCGCTGGGACTGCGCGAGATGGGTTACTGAGAACATGCCGGTGAAGAAGTTAGGCATGGGAATCCTCGGGTGCGGCCCCATCGCGCAATGCGCGCATTTCGAGTCGGTCCAGAAATCCCGCAATGCCGTCATGGTGGCGGTTTGCGATGCGGACGAAGGGCTCGCCAATCACTTCGGCAGGTTCTACGACGCCAGGAATATCTATCTGGACTACGACCAGATGCTGGCCGACCCGGAGGTCGACGCGATCATCATCGGCATTGCCGACGCCTTGCATGTTCCGGCTGCGCTGCGAGCGCTTGCCGCCGGAAAGCACGTGTTGTGCGAAAAGCCGATCGGCGTGGCAGTGGAAGAAGTCGAGGCGCTGGATGCCGCGGTCAGAAAGAGCGGAAAGATCCTGCAGATCGGCCACATGCTGCGCTTCGATCCGGGCATCGAGTCGGCCAGGCACTTCATCAGCACCAGCATGGGGGAGATGCTGGCGCTGAAGGCATGGTATTGCGACAGCACGCATCGCTACTCGATGACGGATGCCGTTCAACCGCTGGTGCGCAAGGGCAACAAGGTGCTGCGCCCCGGTGGTGATCCGAAAGCAGACAAGCAGCGATATTTCATGCTGGCTCACGGCAGCCATATCGTGGACCTGGCTCGTTATCTGGGTGGTCCGATTCGAGCGGTGCAGGCGCGGCTCAATCAGCGCTTCGGAGCGTACTGCTGGTTCATCGACGTTGACTTCGTCAACGGCGCGATCGGGCACCTCGACCTGACTGTCGGCGTGCGCATGGACTGGCATGAAGGGTTCCAGATCTACGGCGAGAATGGCAGCGCCTCGGCGAAGATCTACAACCCCTGGTTCTACAAGTCGAGCGACGTCGAGCTGTTCCACGAGGACAGCGCCACGACAACCCGAGTGCTTGGAGCAGACGCTCACTTCTACCGCCGGCAGGTCGAAGGATTTGCCGACAGCATTCTCCTGAACGCGCCGATGCGCGGCGCCGACATTACGGACGGCCTCGCTTCCATCAAGACGATGGTGGCGATCGCGCAATCCGTCGCGTCCGGCAAGAGTGTCGACGTCGAGAGCGCGAAGGGCGCGCTGTAATGGAGCTCGGCATTTTTTCGCGAACGTACCCGCCGGTCGGCGTCGACAGGATTTTCGAACGCGCTGCGCACGACGGTTTTCAGGCCATCCAGTTCAATTTCTCGAGTGCAGGCCTAACTTCCCTGCCGAAGGATTGGCCCGAGGCGACCGTGAAAGAAGTGATGGCCAGTGCGGATCAGCGCGGACTATCCCTCTGTGCGCTGTCGGGCACTTACAACATGGCGCATCCCGATGTGGCCAGGCGACAGGCGGACCGCATCGGCTTCTCGAACGTTGTGCGTGCCGCGCAATTCATGCGCGCACCCCTGGTAACTCTCTGCACCGGAACTCGCGACGCCACCGACATGTGGTCCGCTCACGCGGACAATGGATCTCCCGAAGCCTGGGCTGCACTGCGAGACGAGCTTGATTTCGCACTCGAACTGGCCGGGCGTCATGGTGTGGCGCTCGGTGTCGAGCCCGAACCCGGCAACGTCGTCGCCACTGCCAGACATGCGCGGCTGCTGCTGGATGAAGTTGGAGATCCCCGGTTGAAGATCGTCATGGATGCCGCCAATCTACTGCCACCGGAAAGCCAGGCCCGCCAGCGCGAAGTCGTAGCCGAGGCCGTGAACCTGCTCGGTGCAGACCTGGCGCTGGTTCACACCAAGGATGTGAGCGCGACCGGAGAGGCGGTGGCCGCTGGAAAGGGCGTGGTGGATTTCCGGAATTTCCTGAAAGGAGTCGTGTCGACCGGATATCGCGGTCCACTGGTCAGCCACAACTTTCCCGAAGAGGACGCGGCTTACGTCGCCGGCTACCTGAGACGCGTCCTCGAGGAAGTCATGTGATGACGCGGGGCAGCTTCAAAACAAGAGACGGCTGCCTGCTCCACTACGTCGACGCAGGAGATGGCATTCCTGTGTTGTGGCAGCACGGGCTGGGTGCGACCCAGGCGCAGGTTGCCGGGGTGTTTCCGGACTGTGCGCGTTTTCGGCGCATCACGCTGGAATGCCGGGGGCATGCAGATTCGGAGTTGGGTGCGCCGGAAGCATTGTCGATCCGTCAATTTGCGGAGGATGCGGCGGGGCTGCTGGATCATCTCGGCGTGCGGCGCGCGGTGGTCGGTGGCATCTCGCTGGGCGCCGCGATCGCGCTTCACCTGGCCGTCCATCATCCTGAGCGGGTGAGTGCGCAGATTGTCGCGCGGCCGGTGTGGCTCGGCGAATCCGCGCCCGAACAACTCAGGATCTACATCGATGTCGCCGAACTACTGGCGCAATTCGGTCCCGGCCAGGGCCTCGAGCGCCTCCAGGCTACCGGGCGATATCGGCAGGTGATGAGCGCGTCACCCGACAATGCCGCGTCGATGCGAAGCTTCTTCCACCGTGAGAACCCCGCGTCCACCGTGGCGCTCCTCGGTCGAATTCCAGCGCAGGGATCCGGGGTGACCCGGGACCAGATGTCTCGACTTGCATTGCCGACGCTGGTCATCGCCAACGAGGGCGACTATGTGCACTCGATTGCGACGGCGACCGCGGTGGCGGAGTTGATCCCCGGAGCCGTGCTCAGGATCATCCCCTCCAAGAACTCCAATCGAGACGCCTACGTAGAAGCCTTCAAGACCGCACTGGACGAGTTCCTTGCCACTCGACGCATGTGAGGAATGCCGTGCTCGAACAGACTCCCGCAGGTAACAGTTTTGGCGCCGTGCCTCTGTTTGCGACTCCGTTTGCCGCCGTCAACACGGGCGCGAACCGCCACTTCAACGAACGCGTGTCGAGCCTGTGCGAATCGCAACGCTCAGCGCACGCGCTCCCGGCCGATCCGTCGCGCGACCCGCTGCACTTTCGCAGCCGCGACGATTTCCTGGATTCTCCCGATGCCACCGCGGGCGAGCTCAGGCGCCTCATGCTGGGCAACGTCTCGGCCGTGGTTGCCGGCCTGAACAGCACCGGCGCCGCGGAGTTCGCCAGGCTGCACATCCAGGCGCGCGGTTGGTGTTCGATCGTGCAGCGGAACGGCCACGTCCCGGCCCAGCACTTTCCCCGTGCTTCGTGGTTCGCGGTGTATTGCGCGCAAGCTGGCGAACCGGAGGCGGGACTCAAGGGCGCCGGCGTGCTGCGTCTCTACGAAAGACGGCTGGGGTCCATCTACCGTGACGCGAGCACCTGGGAGTTGAAGTCGCCTTATCGCTACGGGAATCACACCTGGTCGCCGCAGCCGGGCTGGATGGCGCTTTTCCCCGCGCACGTGCCGCACGAAGTGTCGGTAGTTCGATCAGTCACTTCGCTGATCCTGGTGTTCGCGATGATCCGGTTCATCGACGCCAGCGCCACAGGCAGCGTGAGCGCGTAGGGCGTTGCATGGAGCTCACGTCCGCCTTCGCCGTGCCCATCGGCCACGCCAGGCTTGCGCACTGCGATCGACTGAATCGCGAGCTCGAACAATTGTTTCTGGCGCGGGAGACACCGGAGTATCGAAACCCCGCGCCGTCTCACAACCCGCAGGCGGAGATGTTCGAGAGCCGCGTCGATCTCTTTACCTGGCCGGAGCCGTGCATTCGGGAACTGCGCAACTTCATGCTCGAATCGGTGTTTCGTGTCGCCATGTCCGCATCGGAAACGGCGCCCGAAGAATTTTCCCGCCTGCGCCTCAACAACCACACATGGTTCCACATCACGCGCACCACCGGATATTTCGTCGCACACAATCATGCGCTGGCGTCGTGGTCGGCGGTGTATTGCGTGACGGACGGCGCTGATCCTGCGGGTGCGCCGCGTGGCGGACTGTTGCGCCTGTTCGACACGCGTACCGGAGCCGATGCGTTTCTGGATCCGGCCATTCAGCGATTGCGCCCGCCTTTCGTCGTGGGGGATCTCGAGCTGCAGTTGCAGGCCGGGCAGCTGGTCGTGTTCCCGTCCTATCTATTCCACGAAGTGACGCCGTATTACGGCGAGCAGCCGCGAATCACCGTCGCGAGCAACTGCTGGTTCAGCGACTCCCCCCACTGAGCGATGACTGCGCCGAGGAGCGCGGGGCCGTGTCGCGATGTTGACATGTACGAACTAGTACGTATAACGTCCGGATGCCGTCAATGCTGAATCGCGGCGTCCGTTCTCGGGCACAACAGCGAGCACCTGCGAATCCGACAGGCGTTTGGGGGGATACAAATGACGAAGTCACAAGAACGTTGCCGACCGGCAACAAGCTCGGTCCGTGCAGCCGTCAGAGGCGCTCTTTGTGGCGGCATGATGGTTTCGGTGTGGGTATCAGGAACCGCGTGGGCCGCCGATGCGGATCAGCCGGAGGAAGAGCTCGATGAAGTCATCGTTACGGGCTCGTTGATCCGCAGCCCGAATCAAAGCTCTTCCAGCCCGATCGTTTCAGCCGGCATGGAGGATCTTGAGCGTTCGGGTGACGTTTCGCTGATTGCGAACCTGAACCAGCTGCCGCAGTTCAATGCTCAGTCCGGTGTGTTCAGCGGCGGGCAGGGCACCGGCGGCCGCGTCACCATCAACCTGCGTGGTCTCGGTTCGAACCGCAACCTGGTTCTACTCGATGGGCGTCGACTACCGTTGTCAGATATCAACGGAAACGTGGATACAAATGCAATTCCGGAAGCTGCCGTTTCTTCACTCGACGTCATTACGGGTGGCGCGTCGGCGGTCTATGGCTCTGATGCCATGTCAGGTGTCGTCAATTTCATATCAGAGCCCTACTTCGATGGCATGAGGGCGGACATCCAATACGGGAATTCGAGCCGCAACGATGTGGAAAAGATCTCGGCATCCCTCGCGCTCGGAACATCCTTTGCGGACGATCGTGGGCGGATTCAGTTGTCTCTCGGCTATACCGACCGCGAAGGCATGTATGGTTCCGAAAGAAGCTTCTTCGAGTTCGTCACCCCATCGTCGTTCATCGGCCAGGGAACTTTCGTGCCTGCGGCGACCAATCTTCCCAACGCGGCCGCGGTCAACAACCTGTTCGCGAGTTATGGAGTAACGCCTCCCGTCTCGAACACGTTGAACCTCGGTTTCAATGACGATGGCACGCTGTTCACGCAAACCGGCGCCAGGAATTACCGGGGGCCAACTACCGATGGTTATGCCGTCCTGGCCGGCAACGTTCGCATGCCTGTCGGACCCCAGTTCCTGCTCGTGAGCCCCACCGATCGCAATTCCCTACTGACAAAGTTCGACTTCGAGGTTGGCGAGGCGCTGACGCTCTACGGTCAATTGATGTACGTGGATTCGAATGTCTACACGGAGAGTGGCAGCAGTCTCACGCAGTTCGGCACGCTTACCAGCATTCCCGTCACGAATCCGTTCATTCCGGCCAACCTGGTCACCTTGCTTGCATCCCGGCCCACTCCTGGCGCGCGGTTCACCTGGAATGGCCGCTACGTCGGCGTGCCCTACAAAGGGTGG
Source organism: Steroidobacteraceae bacterium (assembly GCA_035765415.1). Taxonomy (GTDB): domain Bacteria; phylum Pseudomonadota; class Gammaproteobacteria; order Steroidobacterales; family Steroidobacteraceae; genus CADEED01. The sequence goes on from DASTXR010000053.1 coordinate 43,254, forward strand.
GACGAGCAGTACACGACGATTCAATACATCGCGGGTGGAAAAGGCGATCTGCCCATGGGCGACTGGTCATACGACCTTTACGTCTCGTATGACACCACCGACCACGACCAGACGATGCACCACGCCGTCCTGAAGGATCGCGTGCAGAATTTGTTGAACGCAGCGGACGGCGGCAACTCAATCTGCGCGGGCGGGTTCAATCCATTCGGTCTCGCCAACAGTTCGAATATTTCACAGCAGTGCCTCGAATACATGACTACCAAGGCCAGAAGCACCGAGGATCTGGACCAAACTATCGTGCAGGGCACCATCCAGGGAGCGCTCTTCAAGCTGCCTGCCGGGGACGTCCGGATGGCCGTGCTCGGCGGCTGGCGCGAGAACACTTACGAGTACAACCCCAATGCCGACCTGGCGGCGCAGAACATCGAAGCGGTGCTCGCATCGTTGCCTGCGCAAGGCGACATCGATGTCAGCGAAATCGCCGTGCAGTTCGAAGTTCCACTGCTCGACAGTCTCACCATGGGAACGGCCTATCGCTTCTCGGACTACAGCACGGCGGGAGGAGTAGATGCCTATGCGGGCGATCTCAAGTGGCGGCCGGTCGATTCACTGCTGATTCGCACGGGATACCAGCGGGCCGTCCGCGCGCCGAATATCGGTGAACTGTTCGCCGCAGCCGTGGGTAGTCAGGTGGCCTTCGGAACGCCTCCGGGCGCCATCGGCGACCCCTGTGATGTTCGCTCCAGCGCGCGCACCGGCGCCGGTGGTGCAAGCGTGCGGCAGCTCTGCCTGGATCAGGGAATTCCCGCTGCCGTCATCGATACGTACGTCTTCCCGACCACCGCCACGGCAGGTGTATTGAGCGGCAATCCGGAGCTCGAACCGGAAACAGCCGACACCTACAACATTGGCTTCCAGTGGACGACAACGTCGGAGTCGGAGTTGATGGGTGGCATGTCGGTGTCACTCGACTACTACAACATCGAGATCGACGACGTCATTTCAGTAGTGCCGGGACTCAGCACGCTGAGCAAGTGCTACAACCTGGACGGCTCGAACCCGGGCTACGAGAGCTCGAATGCCTTTTGCCAACTGCTCAACCGCGACACCAACGGTCTCCTGCAGCTCATCGAAACGCCCTACCTGAATCTCGGCAAGCTCGCCACGGCAGGCGTCGATCTGGAATTCTCGTGGCGTCCGACATTGAGCAGCATGGGCATGAATGCCGCGGGCAACATGTACCTGGCGACCAACGTCAGCTATACGGACTCATTCAAGATACAGACCATCGTGGGCGATCCCACGATCGACTACGTCCACACGATCTCCGTTGGCAATTCTCATCCGCGTTGGAAGTCGATGACCGACATCGGCTACCAGAATGATTCGTTCACTGTTGGCGTGCGCTGGCGATACCTGGAAGAAATGGACGACGTGACGACCATCACGACACCCGTTACGCCGCAATTGGGTGCCGAGGTCTACAACACCTATGATTTCTACGCGACCTTCTCTCCCACGGACAAGATGACGATTCGAGCGGGTGTCTCCAACTTCACGGACGAACTGGCGGTCAGAGTGTCGAGCTCCCAGTGGAGCACCGATCCGGCACTGTACGACCCGACGGGGCGTCAGTGGTACCTGGGGATGAGCTTCTCATTGTGATGGCATGAGGCTTTTCGAATCCTGTATCGGCACGTGCGTCGTCGTGGCTGCACTCGCCTGGCATACGGAGGCCCGGTCACAGGTCGTCGAGCGCCCGATTGCCGGCGACCCGATCGCGCTCGACAGCGGCAAGATCGCAGGAAAGCTGCTGGATTCGGGTGTTCGTGGATATTTTGGCGTGCCCTATGCCGCGGCTCCGATCGGTGCGTTGCGCTGGCGCGAGCCCCAGCCCGTCAAGCCGTGGAAGGGCGTGTATAACGCCGACCGGTTCGCGCCCGAGTGCATCCAGATCCTGAGACCCCACCACATCAATCACTACTTCGGAGAGGAAGCGACCAGCGAAGACTGCCTGTATCTCAACCTGTGGGTCCCGCCAAACGCGACGGCCGATTCGCGCCTGCCCGTCGTGCTCTGGATCTACGGCGGCGGGTTGTCCATAGGCTCCGCGGCAATGGCTAACTACTCCGGCGAGCAACTGGCGGCGAAGGGCGTCGTGTACGTGAGCGTGGGATATCGGGTCGGGGCGCTTGGTTTCATGTCCCATCCAGAGCTCACGGCGGAATCACCATTTCACGCCTCCGGAAATTACGGGTATCTCGACCAGCTCGCGGCGCTTCGATGGGTCCAGCTAAACATCCATCTGTTGGGTGGTGATCCCGCCCGTGTAACGGTCATGGGACAGTCCGCTGGCGCAGGCTCGGCGTTCAGTTTGCAGGCGAGCCCGGCCGCGAGGGGCCTGTTTCATGGCATTGTCGGGATGAGTGGCGGGGGAATGCGTTCCGGAGTGGATCTGCCGACGCAGCAGGAGGCAGAAGCCACCGGGCTCGAGCTGGAAAAAGCCTTGCGTGTCGACTCGCTGGAAGCTCTGCGCAATATCCCGGCGGATCGGATCCTGGGCGTCCAGGCCGAATTCCAGCTCGGCGGCACCGCGGGAACCGTGCGCTTCCGGCCTAACCTCGACGCGCATTTCATGCCCAGGCAACCGCGCGAGATCTTCGCCGCCGGCGAGCAGAACGACGTGCCGCTGCTGCTCGGCTTCACCCGGGACGAGAGTTCCAACGATCTGCGCGCGGCGAAGGACGTGTCGGAATTCAGGGAGGCGGCCAGGAAGTACTTCGGTGAACGCAGCCCGGAATTCCTGCGCCTGTATCCGGTGACCGCGGCGGATGTTCCTGCGGTGGGCGCGCAGGCTGCGCGCGATGGCGGCATGGCGACTTCGATGCGCAGTTGGGCATTCGGCCAGATGAAGCGGGGCCGGCGGCCTGTCTATCTATATATGTTCTCCCACGAACACTCGTATGCGCCCGGAGTGGTCATTGCCGATCTCAACCCGCAAACGGCCGGTGCATATCATTCAAGCGAGATCCCCTTCTTCCTCAACACGCTCGATGCCTATAACCGCATCCGGCCGACGCGTGCGTGGACTGATCGGGATCGTGCGCTCGCAACCACCATGTCCGGCGTTCTCATCGCATTCGCCAGCAGCGGCAGCCCGCAAACGCCGTCGTTGCGCCTGCCGCGATTCGATGCGAAGCGCGAACTGCTGACCGAATTCGATGACGGGATGAAAGTGATCTCCTTCAACAGGTCACGCATGGACTTCTTTTCGACGGTCAATGCGCCGGGGGCCGTAGGGCCGGCGCCGACGCCGAGGGCGCCACGCGACTGAGGGCCATGGTCATGTCGACGATACTAACCATGCTGTGGCTATCTACTGCGGTCACGGCAGCCGTGCCTCCCCTGGACGTTCCAGTCGGCGCGACGCCGGTCCTCGAAGACCGCTTTCCGCAGGCCAGCGTGGCATTCGCATCGGATGTCGAGTCGCTGCCGGACCTGGTCTATTCGGCGCCACCGGGTTTCCGCCCGTTGCGCCTGGACGTGTATCGACCTCGGAACGCGGGCCGCATCGCAGGCGGATTGCCGCTGGTGATTTATGTGCATGGTGGTGGCTGGCAGGGCGGTCACACGCGTCACTCAGGCGCGTTCGCCAACTGGCCAGGAGTGCTGGCGCTGCTGGCTTCGAAGGGCTACGTCGTCGCGTCGATCGAGTATCGGCTGAGTGGTGAAGCCCGGTTTCCAGCTGCAATCCAGGATGTGAAGACCTCGATTCGCTGGCTGCGTTCCAAGAGCGCACAATTTGGCATTGACGCGACGCGCGCCATCATCTGGGGCGGTTCCGCTGGCGGGCAGCTGGCGGCTCTTGCGGCGACTTCGTGCAACGTCGAGCCGCTCGCGCCCGTGTTCATGAAACAGGGGAGTCCGGATCCGGAGTCGCCTCTCGCTGCGCAGTCGGACTGCGTGCAGGGAGTCGTGGCCTGGTATGGAATTTTCGATTTCGTGAATGCGCCACTTTCCGGCCCGGCAGAGCAGTTGGCGAGCTCCGCTGCGGGCAAGTACCTCGGCTGCGCACTGTCTAACTGCAGGTCGACTGCGGAGCTGGCGAGCCCCGTGTCACACCTGGACAAGCGCGATCCTCCCGCGTTGCTCATTCACGGGGACCTCGACAAAGTCGTGCCGGTCGCTCAATCCCGGTTGTTCCATGAGGCGTTGCAGGCGAACAACGTCGCAGCGAAATTGCTGGTGATCGAAGGTGCCGACCACAGCTTCATTGGCGCGGACGCGGAAGCCACGCGTCGCGCAAGTCTGCTGGCGCTGAATGCGACGTTTGAATTCATCGACGTGACAGTGGGAAGAACGGGGCCCGTGCCTGCCGGGAACCCGCAAGCTGCCGGCGCGGCGATTGAACATTGCAAGCCACGGGCAGATCTCGAGTTCCTGTGCGGCTTTCAGCGTCCGGAAGATGTGGTTCGAATACCGGGAACGCGCTGGCTGATCTATAGCGGATTCAGCCGTGGTGCCGGGCTCAGGCTGGTTGACACGGCCGCACATTCCGCGCGGCCATTGACCTACGACGTATCCGAGGCGCACGAGAAGGGCGATTGGCCCCAGTGCAGGACGCCACCCGGCAGCGCCGCTTTCAGTACACAGGGCTTGAGCATTCGCGACCTGGGTCGATCCCAATACAGGCTGCATGTCATCAATCACGGCGACCGCGAAAGCATTGAAATCTTCTCGGTCGATGCGCAGGCAGCAGAACCGCGATTCACCTGGAGCGGATGCGTGCTGATGCCGCCGGGTCTTGCCGCCAACAGCGTGGCCACTTTCTCGGACGGCACCATTCTCGTCACCGTCCTCACGCATCCGGGCCGGACTATCACGGATTTCTGGCGGGGTGAGAATACGGGCGCCGTGTATTCGTGGACGCCCGGCGAAACCGTTTTTCGACTTCTCGCCGGCACCGAACTACCCGGCAACAACGGGCTCGAAACATCGAGCGACGACAAGGAATTCTTCGTCGTCGCCTTCGGGTGGCGATCGGTCGTGGTTTTCTCGCGCGACGATCCGTCGCATCCGCTGCGGCGTGCCGTCGCGCCCGGCTTCATGCCGGACAATATCCATTGGGATTCCGGCAAGCTGCTGCTCGCTGGGATGCAGTACGACGAGCCCGCCTGTGGGGGAATCCGCAAGATCATCGATGGGAAGGCGGATGAAATGCGTTGTCACCGTGGTTACACGGTCGCCCATCTCGATCCGCATTCGATGCACTTCACCATCGCGGCATACGCCGAACCCGATCCGGATTTCAACGGTGTCTCGGCTGCGTCAATCGTCGCCGGCGAGTTGTGGCTGGGTTCCTACCAGGCTGATCGTGTCGCATGGCGAATCGCGCCCGTTGCCGGGCAGGCGCCTGCTCATCCTTAGCACCGATGGCGATGTGCCGCGGATACTGATCCCTCTTTTTCCGCCATCGTCCGCCACCAGTGCGGACCGAGCAGTTCGCCGTGCCGCTCCTTGAACGAGTCGAGCAGTTCCGGCGGAATCCCCAGGAAAGGCAGCCATTGCTCGGGGAAGATGTCGTTGTCGCCGACGAAGAACCATGGCTCCGCGCTGAACTCGTCCTCCGGGTTGGTTGCCACGGGCAACTCGCGGAAATTGCATTCGTGCAGCGACGTCACCTCGTCATAGTCATAGAAAACGACTTTGCCCTGGCTCGTGACCCCGAAGTTCTTGAGCAGCAGGTCTCCGGGAAACACGTCGATGCCCGCGAGCTCTCGCAACGCATCGCCGTAGTCGAGCAATGCGCGCTCGGCGGCGGCCGACTCCGCGTCGCGAAGAAACAGATCGAGCGGACGCAACCTGCGTTCGATGTAGCAATGGCCGATGATCAGGTCCTCGCCGTCGAGCCGGCACACGCTGCCGGACTCGGTCAGGAGTTCCTGGAGCAATGCCGGCATGAAACGCGCCTTGGGAAGCCGCAGCTGCTTGTATTCCTGGGCATCGACGAGGCGGCCCACGCGATCGTGCTCGAAGACCCACTTGTAGCGCTCCATGACCTCGGCGCGCGTGGTGTTCTTCGGCGGACCGAAGCGGTCGCGGATCACCTTGAACACCAGGTCGTGCGAGGGCAGCGTGAAGGCGATCATCACGAGGCCACGCTGGCCGGGAGCGTGCACGAACACGTCGAATGATTGTGCGAGGTGCCGGCGCAGCGCGTAGTAGCGCTCTGTCTTGCCTTGTTTGGCGCGGCCCAGGATCGTGTACAGCTCATCCACGGGATTGCAGGGCATGAACGTGCGCAGCAGCGACACGGCTGCGCTCACCACCGGCAGATCGACGTGAAAATAGGTGCGCGTGAATCCGAACAGCGAGCTGATGTCACTGCGCGCGAGCAGCACCGAGTCGATCTTCAGACCTTGGGCAGTGTGCCGGAAGACGATGACGAACGGTGTGATGCTGCCGTCGCCGATCATGCGTCCCACAATGGTGGCGGTGTCGTCGCGGTAGAAGGGCGCGTCGATGACTTCCACGAGCTGTGGGGCGGCGCTTTGCCGCCGGCTGTCGAAATGCGGCGTCAACTCGCGGCAGATCTGTTTCGCGAATGAATCCACTTCGCCGATCAGGTTCGCAAAGGGCAGGTCTTGCAGGAGCTCGCATACCGCACGCTGCAACGAGTCGCCGACCGGGTGAACTCGAATGGGCACACTGCCCGAGGCCCGGCCCGAGGCAGTAGCGGTGAACTCGATCTCCTCATCGACGCCGACCGTGGCGAACACGTCGCGTGTAATGGAATTCAGGAAGGTCCGGTAGAAGTCGCTGTCCGGCAGGCTGGCGATCTGTTGCGCGAAATGCCGCTTGATCTCGACCCATTGCTCGCGTTCCTGGATCTTCGCGCCGAGTTCCTGGCGCAGCGCATCGATCGCTTCGCTGACGTGAAGTTCGTACAGCTCGATGCGCTGAACGGCATCCGCGCGTGCGGCCTGCCAGTCCCGCCTCATGAAATGCAGGGCCGCCTTCCGCGTGATGCGCGTGAACTCCGCGTTGTAGTCGACGAAGCGTTCTCTGAGGCACGTTGCCAGTTCCGCGGGTCCGGGCGCGGCACGGGCCTGCGGCGGTTCCTCGAACCGCACACTCACGACGTCGTCAAGAAGCACGGCTGACATGGAACTGCGCCTGCTCGGTGCTGCCTTGCATCGCACCCGTCGAGAACTGCCCGGATGTAATGGCCGTCTGCACCGCATCGAAGTAACCCGTGCCGACGAAAGCCTGGTGGCGCGTGGCGCGGTAGCCGGCGGCTTCGCTGGCGAATTCGCGTTGCTGGAGCCGTGAATAGCCGAGCATGCCGTCGGTGCGATAGGCCGACGCCAGCTCGAACATCGACAGGTTGAGCGCGTGCCATCCCGCGAGCGTGATGAACTGGAAGCGGTAACCCAGGGCGGCCAGTCGCTCGCGCCAGCTCTGCATCTCGGTGGCGCTCAGCTTCGACTCCCAGTTGAAGGAAGGCGAGCAGTTGTACGCGAGTAGTTTGCCCGGGTAACGCGCGTGTATGCCTTTCGCAAAGCGGCGCGCTTCCTCGAAGTCGGGCTTGGCGGTCTCGCACCAGATCAGGTCGGCGTACGGCGCGTACGCGAGCCCGCGCGCGATCGCCTGTTCGATGCCGTTCTTCACGTGGAAGAATCCTTCGGCGCTGCGCTTTCCGGTCAGGAACTCACTGTCGCGCGCATCGTGATCGGAAGTGAGCAGGTTGGCGGCCTCCGCGTCGGTGCGCGCAATCAGGATGGTCGGCACGCCGGACACGTCGGCGGCCAGGCGCGCGGCCACCAGCTTGTTGATGGCCTCGTCGGTGGGTACGAGCACCTTGCCGCCCATGTGTCCGCATTTTTTCGCCGAGGAGAGCTGGTCCTCGAAATGCACGCCGGCCGCGCCGGCCCGGATCATCGCCTTGGTGAGCTCGAAGGCATTGAGGTTGCCGCCGAACCCCGCCTCGGCGTCGGCGATGATGGGTGCCAGCCAGTCGATGCGGCTCTCCCCGTCAAGCGCATGGATCTGGTCCGTGCGCAGCAGCGCGTTGTTGATGCGCTCGATCATCTTCGGCACCGAGTCGACGGGATAGAGGCTCTGATCCGGATACATCTCGCCCGCGCTGTTGCCGTCGCCGGCGACCTGCCAGCCGGAGCAGTAGATAGCCTTGAGCCCCGACTGCACGGCCTGCACCGCCTGGTTGCCCGTGACGCAGCCGAGACCGCCGACGACCGGTTCGTCGTGCAGGAGTTGCCAGAACTTGTCCGCGCCCAATAACGCCAGCGAGTGCTCGATGTGCACGGTGCCGCGCAGCCGCACGACATCGGCGGCCGAGTAGGGGCGCTGGATGCCGCGCCAGCGTGGATGCGTGCTCCATTCGGTGCTGAGTCGGTGTTGTTGTGCGGCTCGATCGCTCATGGGGACTCCGTGAAGTTGACTGGCGCGCTTGCCGCGCCGTGGAGTCGAAGAGTAGAGTGTTTGGGACGGGGATTTTCACATCAGAAACTTCACATTGTGAATTTCACAGCATGGGTGCATTAGTCCGACAAGGCCATTTTCTCGGCGCGAAGCTGCGGTCGCTGCGCAAACGCAATGGACTCACGCTCGAGGAGCTGTCGGCGCGCTGCGTGCAGATCGACGCGGCCGCCGCGCCTTCCGTCTCGTACCTCAGCATGATCGAGAACGGCCAGCGCATGCCTTCCGGCGACATGCTCGCGCTGCTGGCCGGCATCTTCGGCAAGTCACCGGGCTGGTTCCTGGACCAGAACACGGAGCTCGCGGCCGAGCCGAAGAGATCCTCGCGCGGCGGGCTTGCCGCGATGCCGCTGGAGCCGGGGTTCCTGTTTTCCCACGATCTCCTGCGGATTGCGCTGCCAGAATTGTTGAGCCAGACCGCCACCACGGGCAAACAATTCGCGCAATTGCTGATCCGCGTCTGGCAGGAAACGCGGCACAACGATTTTCCCGACATCGAGCGCGCGGCGGAGCAGGTGGGCGACCGCCGCATGCCGTTGACGCCGAACGAGCTGCTGGCGATCTGCAAGCGTCTCGGGTTGCAGATCCGCTGGTTCGACGCCCCGGAAGAATCGCCGCGCGCGATGGTGCGGTCGCGGTTCGAGGCGCCGAACACCGTGTGGATCAACAAGCGCCTGAAGTCGCAGGAGCCGAGGCTCAAGTACGAGCTCGCGTTCTTCGCCGGCCATCGCATCATGCACAACGGCGATGGCCTCATTTCACCGCACGAGGCGACGTGGAATGACGTCGCGGAAGCCGCGGCCGGCGGAACGAGCATGGGCCCCCAGGACGTGCTCTACGCCTGGCGCGACTTCGAGTGCGGTTCCTTCGCGGCCGCGCTGCTGTGTCCGCGCGCGCCGTTCCGTCGCTTCCTCATCCGCGAGGCGCACTCGGTCGAAGCGGGCGCACGCCTCGGCGTGACGTCGGCGGTGATGATGAGGCGCATGACCTCCGTGTCGCCGTATCGTCACTGGCATTTCTTCGACGCCTATCCACCCGGGTTCCTGCGCGCGGTGTATCGCGCCAATGGCATTCCACTGCCATGGGGCAACATGAGCGTGGTTCCCGATCCTTGCCCGCGATGGGCGGTTTTCCGGATGCTGAAGAATCCCGGCACCGGGTCCACGAAGCAGTCGCAGAAGCCGAAATCCCAGATCTCGATCATGCCGGACGGCGAGCACACGCGGCTGTACTGCTGCCATTCCATGCTGACGCGTGATGCCGCGGCCGTCTCGCACGTCATTTCGGTTGGCGTCGATCTGTCTCCGGCGTTGTCGGCGCAAGGTTACGACGAATCAGCGGTGGTCCACGCCATCGCGGAAGCCTGTCGGAAGGGCGGTGGCGACGCGCCGATTCCCGCCGAGGCCAGGGAGGCGCTGCAGACCGTCTCGAAGGTGCTCAACATCGGCTGGATCGGCGATGCGCTGTCGCATGAGGCCACCACCATCTGCTCGCGCAGCAATCGTTGTCCGCGACCTGCACACGCCTGCCACTGACCAGGAGAATCATGAATACTGACTACTGCGAACGCGGCGGACTGCAAGTGGCGAACGCCCTGGCGCAGCTCGTCGACCGGGAACTGGCTCCCATCCTGGGGCTGGACGCCACGCGGTTCTGGCCCGGGTTCGCCGCGCTGCTCGACCAGCTCGTTCCCGTCAACCAGGCACTGCTCGCGCGGCGCGACCAGCTCCAGCGCGACATCGACGATTGGCATCGTGCCCGGCGCGGCCAGCCATTCGACGTCGCAGCCCACGAAGCCCACCTGCGCGAGTCTAACTATCTGGTCCCGGAAGGGCCGGACTTCGACATCGGCACGCAGAACGTCGATGCCGAGATCGCCCGGCTCGCGGGCCCGCAGCTGGTGGTGCCGCTCAGCAATGCGCGGTACGCGCTCAATGCGGCCAACTCCCGCTGGGGCAGTCTCTACGATGCGTTTTATGGCACCGACGCCATCGCGGAAACCGGCAAGCTCGCGCGCGGCCAGGGATATAACGCGATTCGCGGGCATGAGGTGATCGAACGCGTGCGCGCGGTGCTGGATCAGGCCGTGCCGCTTTCGTCGGGCAGCCACCGGGATGCCATCGGCTATTCAGTGGCCGGCGGCTCGCTGCGCGTGGCCTTGAGTGACGGCCACGCCGCACTTTCAACTCCGTCGCAGTTCAAGGGATACACCGGTGCGGCAGCTTCGCCCGCTTCGTTGTTGTTCGAGCATCACGGGCTGCATATCGAAGTGTGCATCGATCGTGCGCATCCCATCGGGCGCGACGACCGCGCCGGCATTGCCGACGTGCAGCTCGAATCGGCGTTGACCACGATCATGGATCTCGAGGATTCCATTGCGGCAGTCGACAGCGCCGACAAGGTGGCGGTGTATCGCAACTGGCTCGGCCTCATGCGCGGCGATCTCGCGGCGCGATTTGCCAAGGGCAGCGGCCACGTCGATCGCAGGCTCAATGCCGATCGCAACTACGTGACGCCCGCGGGCGGCAACGTCCGGATTCCCGGCCGCAGCCTGATGTTGATCCGCAACGTCGGGCATCTGATGACGACCGACCTCATCCTGCACCGGGGCCGCGAGGCGCCGGAAGGCATCGTCGATGCCGCGATCACCGTGTTGATAGCGATCATCGATCTGAAGGGGCTGGGGCAATTCAGCAACAGCCGTGCGGGCTCGGTGTACATCGTCAAGCCCAAGATGCATGGGCCCGACGAAGTGGCGTTTGCGAATACGCTGTTCGATCGCGTCGAGGATCTCCTGGGGCTTGCGCGCCACACCGTGAAGATAGGCGTGATGGACGAAGAACGGCGCACTACAGTCAATCTCAAGGAGTGCATTCGCGCGGTCAAGGACCGCATCATCTTCATCAACACGGGTTTTCTCGATCGCACCGGAGATGAGATCCACACCGCGATGCAGGCGGGCGCGGTG
>DASTXR010000054.1:0-87294 GCA_035765415.1 Steroidobacteraceae bacterium
CATGGGCGCGGTCCAGGACTATCTTGGGTGCCAGATTGCGCCCCCGGTCCTTAACCGAGCCTGAATCGCCTACCAGGACGTGCGCAGCGGAAGATTGCGCAGGCGTTTGCCGGTGGCCGCGAAGATGGCGTTGGCCAGCGCAGGCGCGGCGCTCGGAATGCCCATCTCGCCGGCGCCGGACGGCGGCATCGTCGACGGCAGCACGTAGGTTTCCACGCGCGGGGCTTCGGCCATGCGCAACAGTGGATAGCCGTCGAAGTTCGATTGCTGGACGCGGCCGTGGGCCACCGTGATCTCGAGCCCGATGGCGGTCGAAAGCCCATCGACGGTGGCGCCCATGAGCTGCGCCTCGACGCCGGCGGGGTTCACGATCTGCCCCACGTCCGCCACGCAGATGCAGCGCTCGATGCGCCAGTCGTCGCCCGTGGCCTGCACTTCGATGGCGTGCGCCGCGTAACCACCGAAAGTGAAATGACACGCGAGACCGATGCCGCGGCCCTTGGGAAGCTTGCGGCCATAGTCGATGCGTTTCGCGGCTTCGCGCATCACCGCCGCAAGCCGGCCGGTGCTGAAAATCGGCCCGCCGTGTTCCTCGTATTTCAGATCACGCGGCTCGCCTAACATCTCGAGCCGCAGCTCGAGCGGATCGCGGCCGAGCGCCGCCGCCACCTCGTCCACGAAACTCTGCGTCGCGAAGGCAGAGAAGGTGTGCAGCGGCGCGCGCCACCATCCGCGCGCCAGGCCGAAGTCCACGTTCACGAACTCGGAGAGGTAGTTGGGCACGCAGGCCGCCGGAAAACCGTCGATGTCTAGCGTGCCCACCCAGTCGGGGGCGTCGTCCATGTCCGTGCGAAATTTTCGCGACGTGGCCGCCACGCGATGCGACCACCCCGTGACCTTGCCGTCTTTGTCAGCCGCGGCGCGCAGGCGTTGCACGCCGAAAGGCCGGAAGAAATCGTTCTGCAAATCGTCGTCGCGCGTCCACAGCAGCTTGACCGGCTGATCCACCGCCTGCGCCACCAGCACCGCTTCGGCGACGAAGTCGTTCGAGAGCCGGCGGCCAAAGCCACCGCCCGAGCGCGGCAGCTCGATGTCGATGGAGAGGCGCGGGATGCCCGTCATCGCGTTGATCAGGCGCGACGCGCCACCCGGGCTCTGCAGCGAGGCGATGAGCTTCACGCGACTGCGCTGCAAGTGGATCGTCGCGCCCGGCGGCTCCATCGTGCAGTGCGCGAGGAACGGCACCTTGTATTCCGCTTCGATTTTTTTTGCCGCGCCGGCCCACGCGGCTTGCATGTCGCCGTCGCTGCGCCCTTTCTGGATGTTCGCGTCGCCCGCCACCGCCATGCGGCAGCGGGCTTCGAGCTCCTTCGTGGAGTCCGCGGCCCACGGTCCCGGCGTCCACTCTATCTTCAGGGCCTTGCGCGCTTGCATGGCGGCCCAGGTGTTGTCCGCCACCACGGCAACACCGGCCGCCAGGTTGCGCGAGAGCGCGCCGGCCGGCGGCGGCGTGATGGGCACCACGGCGCGCACGCCGCGCACGTTCCTCGCGGCGGTGTCATCGAACGATCTCAGCGTGCCCTCGAAGTATGGGCATCGGGCAATCACCGCATACAACATGCCCGGGATCTGCGCATCGATGCCATACCTGGCCCTGCCGGAGACGATGTCCGCGCAATCCACCGTCTTCGCCGGCTTGCCGATGATGCGAAAGTCCGCCGGCTTCTTGAGCTCGAAGGGTCCATCCGGCAATGGCCTGCGCGCCGCGGTCGCCGCCAGCGAACCGTAGGTGGCCGTGCGGCCATCGGGATGAGAGACGGCCGCATCGCGCGCCTTCAGAATCTTCGCATCGGCTTTCCAGCGCTCCGCCGCCGACGCGACTAACAACTCGCGGATCTGCGCGCCGGCCTGGCGCAGCTCCGTCCACCCATCGGGGATGCTGGTGCTGCCGCCCGCGCCCTGCGGGCCGTAGGCGGCCTTGAGCCCGTCCGGCTCCTGGCCCGAGAGGCCATAAGGGAGCTGTCTCACCTTCACCTGGTCCCAGCGCACCTCGAGCTCTTCGGCGATGAGCATGGGCAGCGAGGTGACCACGCCCTGGCCGATCTCGCAGCCGCGCGCGCCGATCTCGATGGTGTTGTCGGCGTGGATGCGGACGAACATGCCGAGCGGGAAGTAGCGCGGGTCGGGGCTCTCGCCTGCGGCGTGCGCGAGTTCCGGCAACGCGATCGCCGCCATCAGGCCGCCGCCGCTCAAGAGGCTGATCTCGAGGAATTGGCGCCGGGAGTGCGTCATGCGGGGTATTCAAACACCGTTAGTGCGTCGCGGTCACTCAGTCCGGCGCACCGAGGCGTCGTCTTGTCACCTCCTTTGCTTGTGTAGACTCCGGCGGTGCCCGCGCCACAACCCAACAACACCGATGACCGCTTGCTGCGCGGCATCGGCCGCTGGGCGCTGACGGCATTCGCCATCAACCTCACGGTGGGCTCGGGCATCCTCGGCCTGCCCGCCAAGATCCAGGCGCTGGTGGGTAATTACAGCGTGCTCGTCATCATCGCCTGCGGCTTGTTGATGGCGTTGATAGCCCTGTGTTTCGCCGAAGTGGGCAGCCGGTTCGATCGCACCGGCGGACCGCAGAACTATGCGTCGCAGGCGCTGGGCTCGACGGTGGGTTTCACCGTCGGCTGGCTGCTGTGGATCTCGCGCATCGGCTCCTGCGCGGCGGTGTCGAACCTGGCCGTGGATTACGGCAAGGTCCTGTGGCCGCAGTTGGCGCATCCGGGCATCCGCGCTCTCAGCATCACGCTGCTCGTGCTGGCCTATACGTGGATCAACATCCGCGGCATCCGCCAGACCGCCGCGGTCAACACCACGTTCACCATGCTCAAGATCGTGCCGCTGGTGGCGTTCGTGGCGTTCGGCCTGTTCTTTGTCGATCCCCAGGCGATGCGGCTCGATGCACTGCCTGCCACGCCTGATCTATCTACCGCGATCCTGCTCGCGGCTTATGCCTTCGTCGGGTTCGACGGCACGACGGTGCTGGCGGGGGAAGTCCGCGACCCGCGCCGCTCGGTGCCATTCGCCATCCTCTTTTCCATCGCCTGCGTCATCGTGCTGTACACGCTGATCCAGGTGGTTTGCGTGGGTACGCTGCCGAACCTCGCGGCGTCGGAGCGCCCGCTCGCCGACGTGGCCTTGCTGCTGGCAGGCCCCCTGGGCGCAATCGCGATTGCGGTCGTCGCCGTCATTTCATGCGCCGGCGTGTTCGGCGCCTCGATGACGCCCGGGACGCGGCTGCTCTACTCCATGGCCGATCACCGCCAGCTGCCGGACCCGCTGGCGTTCGTGCACGAGGGATTCCGCACGCCGGTCATCGCCATTCTCGTCACGGCGGTTTCCATTCTCGTGCTCGCGATCTCGGGTTCGTTCATCTACCTGGTGAAAGTCACGCTGATCGCGCGGCTGTCGATCTACGCGATCACCTGCGTCACGTTGCCTATCTTCCGCCGCAAGCCGGATGCCCCGGCGGCGCAGTTCACGCTGCCGGGCGGCAATTTCGTGGCGATAGCGTCCGCCATCCTGTGCGTGGCGTTCCTCGCCAACAGTTCGATGCGCGAGCTGATGGATGTAGGGCTCGCGACGGTGGCGGGGCTCGCGATCTACCTGATAACGCGGCGCGCTTACTCGCTGCACTAACCAGCCAGCTTCGCGCCTTCGATCGGCAGCTTCCGCAAGCGTTTGCCCGTCGCCGCGAAGATGGCATTCAACACGGCCGGCGCGCCCACCGGGGTCGACACCTCGCCGATTCCCCATGGCCGCTCCGCATCTCCGCCCACGAAGTGCACGTCGATCTGCGGGCACTCGTTCATCCTCATCAGCTTGTTCTGGTGGAAGTTGGCGTGCACCAGGCGCCCGTTCTCGATGGGCGCTCCACCATAGAGCAGGCCGGTGAGGCCCCAGACGATGCCGCCTTCGATCTGGTTGGCGGCGCTGGAAGGGTTGACGAGCCTTCCGCAGTCGACGGCCACCGTCACGCGGTTGATCTTGAGCTTGCCCTCTTTCACCGTGATCTCCGCGATGCACGCGACGCAGGTGTTGCCGTAGGGACTCAGGCAGATGCCTCGCGCGCGGCCCGGCTCGAGCTTCTGAGCCCAGTTCGCCTTGTCCGCCGCCAGCAGCAGCACGCGCCGCATGCGGTCGCTGGAGAGCGTGAGGTTCGGATCGATGTAGACGTCGCGGCCCGGCTTCAGCAGCGACAATCGAAACGCCAGCGGATCCTGCTTGAGCTCGGCCGCAATCTCGTCGATGAAACATTCGCTGAGCGCCCTGCCGTGTACGACCACGCCGCGCCAGGCGGACGAGTGCGCAAGTTCGTATTGGATGATGTCTTCGAGGTCGTAGCGAATGTTCGGAATGTCATAGGCCATGGCCGGCATCGACGGATCGATGGTGGGCTGGCTCCAGTTGTAGGTCTTCAGCTCCTTCTCGTACCAGGCGTAGAGTTTGCCCTGCGCGTCGAGCGCGGCCTGGTATTCCATGTGTTGAAACAGGTGCACGAGGTTGCAGGTCTGGTCGTCTTCGCGCGTCCACATCATTTTCACCGGCACGTTCCCCAACTCGCGCGAGATGAACGCGGCTTCCACCGCCATGTCCGGATACGCGCGGCGGCCAAATCCGCCGCCCGAGGGCATGAGATGCACCTTGATCTTCTCCGCCGGTAGTTTGAGCAGGTCCCTGACCGAATTGGATATGAGGTTGGGCACCTGCGAGCCGCACCAGATCTCGCATTCGTCCGGCTGCGCGAACGCCGTGCAGTTGAGCGGCTCCATGCAGGAGTGGAGCTGGTGCGGATAGACGTACGACGCGCGCAACGTCTTGCGCACCTTGCTCAGGTCCGCGACCGCGTTCTCGTCGCCGATGAACCCCGTGGGATCGGTGCGATGCAGCGCATGTTCCTGCGCAATGATCTCGAAGTCGGCGGTGCTGAGCCCCGCATTGGGGCCTTCGTCCCATTCGATCTCGAGCAGGTCGCGCGCCTTGCGCGCGGTCCAGAAGCTGTTGGCGACCACGGCCACGCCATCGCGAATGTCGTGCGGCATCCAGGGCGTGTGCTGCGGGCCGGCAATCGGCGTGGTCGCGAAGATCTTGTGCACGCCCCTGGTCTTTCGCGCACGCGTGGCGTCGAAGCGCTTCAGCTTTCCCTTGTACACGGGACAGCGCGCGATCAGCGCGTACAACATGCCGGGTATCTGCGTGTCCAGGCCGTACTTCACCCGGCCCGTCACGATGTCGGGAATCAGCTTGGTGTGAACGGGCTTGCCGATGAGCTGCTGTTCCTTCGTATCCTTGAGCTTCACATCGGCGGGCACCGGCAATCGCGCCGCGGCCGTGGCCAGTTCGCCGAACGACAGCCGCCGGTTCGAAGCCGCGTGTGTGACACCGTGGTTTTCCGCGGCGCAACTATCTACCGGCACGTTCCACTGCAGCGCCGCCGCCGCGACCAGCATCTGCCTCGCCGTCGCGCCGGCCTTGCGCAGCAGATCGTATTGATAGGTGATCGAGCAGCTTCCGCCCGTGCCATGACCACCGTTGCGGTCGTTTTCCCAGCGCGCCATGTCCGCGAGCGGAAATTCCAGTTTCACGCGCGACCAGTCGGCGCCGAGCTCTTCGCAGAGCATTTGCGCGCCGGCCGTGGCCAGCCCCTGCCCCATTTCATGTTTGACCACGAGGAACAGCACATCACCCGTCGGGGTGATGCGCAGGAAGTCTCCCATTTCCGTGGCGAGCCCATCCCCGGGTTTGGCAACCGCGATCTGCGCGCCCATTGCGCGGAAGCACAGTGTCAGCCCGCCGACGAGCGCCGAGTCGCGCAGGAATTCACGCCGCTTCATGTGCTGGCCTTGCGGATGGCGCGACGAATGCGCTGATACGTTCCGCAGCGGCAGAGGTTGCCGGACATGGCCTCGTCGATCTCGGCGTCGGTCGGCGCCGGCTTCTCACGCAACAGCGAAGCCGCCTGCATGAGCTGCCCCGACTGGCAGTAGCCGCATTGCGGCACGTCACCCTCTTCCCAGGCTTTCTGCAGCGGATGCTGGCCGTCGGGCGAAAGGCCCTCGATGGTGGTGATCGGCTTGCCGGCCACCGCCGACACCGGCACCGAGCACGAACGCACCGCGGTTCCGTCGAGGTGCACGGTACAAGCGCCGCAGAGCCCGAGCCCGCAGCCGAACTTCGTACCCGTCAGCCCGATAAAGTCGCGGATGACCCACAACAGGGGCATGGTGGGGTCGTCCACTTCCACGGCGTGCCGTGTGCCGTTTACGGTCAGTTGATATTTCACCGCCGTAGGATTTCGTTCCGGATCGCGGCTGTCTTGTAAAAATTCGGCAGCGGCGCTGTTACGATCGGCGCGTGCAACCCACCCTCGCCACCGCCGACATGCGTTACTGGCGTGTTGCTCCGGATCCGCGCCTGCGCGAACAGGTGCTGTGTTACTGGATGGTGGAGGAGGTCCCCGACAGGCCGCCCGAGCCGCGCTTTGCGCATGGCGAAGACCTGCTGCTTCCCGATGGCTTTTCGGAAATCGTGTTCAATCGCGGCACGCAGGGTTTTGAACGCTGGCAACTCGGTGAGCGCGGGAACAGCGAACACATGCTCGGCAGCTACATCATCGGCGGCCGCTCACATTCGGTGGGCACGCACACCTCGGGGCCGCTTACGCTCGCGGGCGTGAAGCTCGATCCCCGGTTCCTGCGCGACATCATCGGTGTGCCCCTGCACGAGTTTCGCGATTCCACGTTGTCGCTGCGCGATCTCGGGTCGCGCGGCCTCGGGGAGCTCGAGCAGAAAATCGCGCAAGCCTCGGGCGTGCCGGCCATCGCCGCGTTGCTGGACGGATTTCTGCTGGCCGAAATGCGGCGCGCGCGACGGCAGGCTTCCGCCGCCGATGCGCTGCTGCGCAGGATTCATCGGGATCGCGGCTCCACGCCCATCATGCGCTGGGCGCGCAACGCCTGCGTGGATGCGCGCAGCCTGGAGCGCAACTTCTGCGCCGCCACCGGCATGACGCCGAAACAATATGCGCGAGTGATCCGCTTCAAGCGCGCCTATCGATGCTTGTTAGAGCCGGCGCACCGCCCGCTGGCCACCGCGCTCGAGGGCTTCTACGACCAGTCGCATTTCAACCGCGAGTTCCGCTTCTTCACGGGGGTCGCGCCGGGCGCGCGGCTCGCCGGTTCGATGCTGCACACCAGCGTGACCGACCATCTGCTGCAGGCCGAGCTCTAGTTGCTCGAAATCGCCTCGTTGGAATCGCATTCACCTTCCATGTTGCCGCCGCGGCACGGGATGTCGAACGTGCCCTGGAGGCTGAATGCCGCGCCCTCTTCGCCCGCTTCCTTGCCCTGGATCTGGAAGCTGCCGCGCACGCCGTAAGAATCGAACCCGGTGATCTGCAGCGTACCGCTCACGGGCTCGAAGCTTCGCTCACCCACGCTGATGTTTTCCGCCTGGAACTGCCCCGGCAACGGACGGCCTGAACTCTTGCCCACGATCCGGTATTCGCCCGCGACCAGCGGCACGTCCGCCTCGCCGGACGTAGGCGCGGAGAGGGAAACGGAAACCTTCGGCGATGCGTCGGTGCTGCACTGGATGGCGAGCGGCACGGGCACGCTGCGCTTCAGCAGCAGCTGCTTCTCTTCTTCATCCGCCCAGTAGATCGAGCGCGCGCTGCTCGGGCTCACGCGGGACGCCTTGTCCCAGTAGGTAGTCCAGTCCTCCGATTCGGGCTCGGACATGCTGATCTCGCAGGCCTCGATCATCGTGCTTGCGCCGGAGGATTCTTCCTCCGCTGCCGATTCGGTCTCCGCCGTTTCGGCTTCGGCCACCTGCTCGGGTGCCGGCTTGGGCTTGCAGGCGAAAAGCATGCTGGTAACCACAATCAACAGGCTGGCGCGAAGGAGCGTAGGCATGGGACTTCCGGTTTGAGCTTGGCGTCGCGCACGATCATACCCGCCGCCCCCCGTGCGCCCAAATCGCCGCGTTATTGTCAGGTATGGCCGTTCAGGCGCAGCAGGCGATGAACGTCGGCGGCGAAGGCGCGGCCCACGCTGAATGCGCGGGCGTCTTCGCGCATGATGAAAACCAGGTGGCTGTCGGCGTCGCGTTCGATGCGATCCACGAAAGCCAGGTTGAGGATGGCGAACCGGTTGACGCGCACGAATTGCTCCGGATCGAGCACCCCGACGAGGCCCTGCAGCGTGCCGCGCATGATGGCGGGCGATGCACTGCCCTGCTCCACCACGCGAACATAGTTGCCTTCCGATTCCAGGCTGACCATGTTGCGGCACTCGACGATGCGATAGGCGCCGTCGCGCTCGCCCACCAGTCGCTCCGTGTATCCGTGCGTCCGCATCGACAGCAGCGATTGCTCGAGCGGAATGATGGTCTCGCGCACCGCGGACTGGATCTCGCTGGCCATGCCGCCACGAAGCTGGCGCCGCACGCGCTCCAGCGACTCGCGAAAACGGTCTTCGCGCACCGGCTTCAGAAGATAGTCGACCGCGCGGCGATCGAAGGCGCGCACGGCGTACTTGTCGTGCGCCGTCACGAACACCAGGTTTGGCACCGCCGAACACGCCACGCCATCCAGCACCTGGAAGCCGGTGTGCGCGCCCAGTTGAATGTCGAGCAGCAGCAGGTCGATGGATGAAGTGCGCAGCGCGCGCGAGGCCTCGGACGCCGTGGCGCACTCGCCCACAACGCGAATGTCGGGAATCCGTGCGCACAACGTGCGCAGCCACTGGCGCGCCGGCGACTCGTCGTCGACGATGAGCGTGCGAATGGCCGCCTGCTCCACGTTCATGCGAGAGCCCCGCTCTCGCGACGTGGAAACGTGAGGCGCACCAGGAAGGTTCCCGCATCGGTCAGCTCGGTGGTGAGACCCGCCGCCGGGCCGAACGCCGCGCGCAAACGCTCGCGCACCAGTTCCAGGCCGAGGCCGCGATGCGCGCCTCGCCTGCCGGGACTGGCCAGCGATGCGCGGTTGCGGATGACGATGTCCACGGCGCCCGCTTCGCAGCGCGCATCCACCTCCACGAGCACCGAGCCATCCTGCGTGGTGAGGCCATGTTCGGCCGCGTTCTCGAGCAGCGGCTGCAGCAGCAGCGGCGGAATGGCTACGTTCACCGTGTCGGGCTGCACGTTGAACGCGTAGTCGAACCGCGAATCGAAGCGCGTGCGCTGGATCTCGAGGTATTGCTGGCCGAGCTCGAGCTCGCGCTGCAGCGAGACGAGCTCGGTATCGCGCTCTTCGAGTGTGGCGCGGAACAGCTCACCGAGTTGCGTCACCATGGACTGCGCCGCGGCGGGTCGCGTGTTGATGAGCCCGGCGATGGCGCTCAGCGTGTTGAACAGAAAATGCGGGTTGGTCTGCATGCGCAGCGCCTGCAGGCGCGCCCGATCGTATTCATGCGCGAGGCGGCCTCGCGCCGCGGATTCGTCCTTGAGCCGCACGAAGGCGCTGGCGCCGAACAGCATCGCCTGGAGCATGAGATAGAGAGCCGCATCTTCCGTGAAATTCGACGCCCAGAGCTTCGAGGCCTTGGCGAAAACCGGGCCATCGATGCGCTCTTGTGCTTGAGCCACCGTGAGATCCCGGTGGATGGCGGTGGCCAGGATGTAGGCCGGCCGCGAACAGGCTCCAAACAAGCAGGCCAGCAGGAAGTTGACCAGCACCAGCTTCACCCAGCGGGCGCTCTCGTAGCCCACGCGCCAGGAAATGTACGTGAGCGCGCACAACATCGGGTAAAGCAGCGCACAACAGGTGGTGAGCACGTCGACGCCCGGGCCCTTGCCGCTCAAGGCTCGCCGCGCGAACTCCAGGCGCAGCACCACCGCGAAGCAGGAGTACATCCAGAACAGGGTCGCGATAGTTAGGGTGGCGCGCAGCGACAGCGCCGGATGTGTTGCGGTTGTTGTGTCGCGGCTACTCAAGGTCGGTGAATTCTAGCGGCAATCCCGCCGTTTCGATGAGGCCGCGCGCGCCGGTGTCGAGTGACCGCCCACGGGGATGAACGACCTCGCGCTGGCGAACTCACCGCTCGTGAAATAGACATGTGCCCTGGCGAATTCAAACAACTATCGGGAGAAAACTACATGCGAGCTTCAAGTTTTGGCGTGGCGGCGAGCACAACCGTGATGGCGTTGTCGGTAGTTGGCCCGGCTTCGGGCCAGGAGGCGACGCCCGCCGAATCGATGGACGAAGTCGTGGTCACCGGCTCGCGCATCCAGAATCGCGACTACGAAGCGACCAGCCCCGTGGTGACCATCGCCGCCGACGCGTTCGAGCTCTCGGGCGAAGTGCAGGTGGAGACCGTGCTCAACTCGCTGCCGCAACTCGTTCCTTCCATCACCACCACGTCTAACAATCCTTCGAATGGCGGGCAGGCCAACATCGATCTGCGGGGCCTGAGCGGCAATACGCTCGCGCCGCGAACGCTCGTGCTGGTCGACGGCTCACGGCTCACGCCTTCAAACCCCACCGGCGCCGTGGATCTGAACACCGTGCCCACCGCGCTCATCGACGGCGTGGAGATCCTCACCGGCGGCGCGTCGACCACCTATGGCTCGGACGCCATCGCCGGCGTGGTGAACGTGCGGCTGAAGCGCGACTTCGAGGGCATCCAGATATCCACGCAGCACAATGTCACCGAGCGCAGCGACGGCAGCTCCACGCTGATCGAAGCCGTGATGGGCGGCAACTTCGGCGAAGAGCGCGGCAATGCTGTGGTGGCATTCAGTTTCGACGAGCGCGACGCCGTGCTCGCCGGCGATCGCGACTTCGGCACTGTGTCGCTTGGTCCACTGCTGACGCCCGTGGGCTCGGGCACCGTACCCGACGGCCGCGTGGACTGGGGCGCCAACAGCCCCACCGCCACGGCCGTGAACCAGGTGTTCGCCGGCTACGGCGCCGCGGCCGGCAGCGTGCTGCCGACGAGTTCCCTCGGCCTGAATCCCAACGGTTCGCTGTTCTCGTTCGGCAGCGGCAACGCCGCCAATCCCGTCGTCAACTACCTGGGCAACACCGAGGACCCCGGCTTCAATCCGCTCTCGTATTCGTACAACTTCGGCCCGCTCAACTACCTGCAACTGCCCATCAACCGCAAGCAGGTCTCCGCGTTCCTGCGCTACGACGCCATCCCGGAACACGCCGAGCTCTATTCGCGGCTCATGTACACCACGTTCCATGCCGATCAGCAGCTCGCGTCGACGCCCGTCACGTGTTCAGGCGCGGCGCTCGGCTGCTCGCTGCCCGTGGCCAACAGCGCCATCCCCGCCGACCTGCGCACGCTGCTGAACTCGCGCACCAACAACACCGCGCCACTCTCTTTCACGCGGCGCTACACCGAGGTGGGGCCGCGCACCCAGGAAAACCGCTTCGATGTCATGCAGGCGCTGGTGGGTGTGCGCGGTGATTTCCAGGTGGGCGAGCGCGGGTTCAGCTACGACGTGTACGGAAGCTGGGGCCAGGTGAGCAATCCGGCGCTGCAGGGCGGCAACATTTCGCGATCACGCCTGCAGGCGGCGCTCAACAATCCCGCGGTCTACGCGGCTCGCGGATGCGCGCAGTTCAATCCGTTCGGCGAAGGCAGCCTCGAGCCCGCGTGCGCCGCTGCGATCACCATCAATGCCACCAACATCTTCGATCTCACGCAGACCAACTTCGTGGCTTCCGTCACCGGGTCGATGTTCACGATGCCCGCGGGCGACGTGCGGTTCGCGGTGGGCGGCGAGTATCGCGACAACGATGCCGCGTTCCGGCCCGATGAGTACCTGTCCAGCGGCGATGTCGTCGGCTTCAACGCCGCGCAGCCTGTGTCCGGGAAGATAGACGTGACCGAAGGGTTCGCCGAGCTCTCGGTTCCGTTGCTGCACGAGCTGCCGTTGATTCACACCCTGGGCCTCGACCTGGGGTACCGCTACTCGAAGTACAACATCGCCGGCGCCGCGGACACCTACAAGGCCGCGCTGCAGTGGAGCCCCGTGCAGTCGTTGAGCGTGCGCGCGTCGTACAACCGCGCCATTCGCGCGCCGAGCATCTCCGAACTGTTCCTGCCGCAGCAGGAGAACTTTCCGCAGTACTCCGATCCCTGCAACTTCAACTCCAGCTTCCGCACCGGCGCCAATGCCGCGCAGGTAACGGCGCTGTGCCAGGCGCAGGGAATTCCCGCGAGTCTCCTGCCCACGTTCGTGCAGTTGAACAGCCAGGCGCGTTCGTTCATCGGCGGCAATCCCGAGCTCGCGCCCGAGACCGCGGACACGTACACGTTCGGCGTCACGTGGCAGTCGAACGCCGAAGCCTCGTGGGCGCGCAATCTCAACGTGGCGCTGGACTACTACAGCTATGACATAGAGAACGTGATCCAGGCACTCACCGCCAGCTCCGTCGTCGGGCGCTGCTTCAACCAGCTCGACTCCAACCCCACCTTCGATGCGTCTAACCAGTTCTGCCAGATGTTCAGCCGCAATCCCGCGAACTTCGTCGTCACCGACGTCAGCACGCTGTCGGAGAACCTCGCCGGCCTCAAGCAGACCGGCGTGGACCTGAGCCTCGACTGGGGCCTGCCGCTTCCGGCGGGCAACCTGAGCTTCCGGCTGCTCATGACGCGGCTGCTGTCAATGGAGCAGCAGGAAACCGTCGTGGATCCGTTCATTCCGCGCGAAGGCACCATCAGCCAGACCACCGCCAGCGCATTCCCCAAGCTCAAGGGTGTGCTGACCACGGGCTGGTCCATGGGCGGATGGGACTTGCGCTACAACCTTCGCTACATCGACGAGATGGATGCGGTGAACAACAACGCGTTGCTGTCGCCACCCACGGTTGGCGTCGCGCCGCATGTGCCCACCTACCTGTACCACGACCTCGTGGCGCGCTGGGCGATGAACGATACATTCGGCTTCACGCTGGGCGTGACGAATCTGGCCGACAAGGACCCGCCCATCTACACCACCGACAGCCAGGCGGGTGTTCAGTCGAATACCGATCCGTCGACGTATGACGTGTTGGGAAGGCGGTATTTCTTGAATGTGACGTTGACGTTCTAGGGCGGCAGGCCCGGTTCACGGCGTTTCGTTCCGAGACGGGCGCCGTGGACTTCTAGAGCGGCTTTAGCGCGCCCTTGGAATCGAATCGCGGAGAACATGGCCGCAATTGCTTCATCGTGCGACGTAAGCCTCTTTTCGATTCCAGATTCGAGCCGCTCGAGCCTTAGTGCGAGTTCGGCGTTCGAAGCGAGGATGGTGTGCAACTGAACGAACGCACGCACGACGTAGATGCTCATCTCGACCGCACGCGGACTATTCAAGACGGTGGCAGCCATGATCGCACCGTGCTCTGTGAACGCGTACGGGAGGAATTTCACGTTTGTACCGCGAGTCCTGTTCAAGATCACAATTTGTGATCTTGAAGATAGGACTTCCGAATCAATGAGTTGGAAGCGAAAATCGTCCGGAAACCGGCCTGAATTCCGCTTAACAGCCTGGTTGAGCGTACGCGTCTCCACGCCGTAGATAGCAGCGAGACTCGAATCGAGAATTACTCGACGCCCGCGGAGTAAAAATATCGTCTGGGCGATACCTGCTACCGCATCAGCACCAGCTTGGGATTCACTTGTCATTGAATGCGGATAACCATCGGCCTTGCCGCAGACGAGTGGAAGCCCGATTTCGAACGCATTCAGTCAGAAACGCCGCTCGGCCAAGTTCAGTTCTACCTTGCGGCGTCTCGAAGCACGTTGGCAGTGAACTCATCCGCCGGATAAAACGCTTCGAGCATGAGCTCAGAGAGCGTCACTTCAACCGGCGTCCCGAACACCGTAGTCGTGGTGAACATCGACAGCGTGCCCGCCTCCGTGCGCAGCTTGAGCGGAACCACCACCCCACCGAATTGCGGATCGGGTTCCGCCTCGCCACCCGGATAGCCGCGCAACTCCGTGAGCAACGCCGCGAGTGTCGGATCAGCCGAAAGCTCCAGCTCCCGCGCCAGCGTCGTCAGCAGATGCGTGCGCCACTCCGCCAGGTTCTCGATGCGCGGCGCCAGGCCCTTTGGATGAAGCGTCGCGCGCAACACATTCACCGGCGGCCCGAGCACCGACGGATCCACGCCCACCATGAACGCGTGCGCCGCCTTGTTCGAAGCCAGCAGGTTCCAGTGCCTATCTACCAGCACCGCCGGATACGGGTCGTGACCGTTCAGGATCAGGTCCACCGCCGCGCGCGCTGACCCCATTGCGGGATCGTCGAGCGGCCGCGCGGAGTACACCGGCGCGTAGCCCGCCGCCACCAGCAGCTCATTACGCTCGCGCAGCGGAACCTCGAGCCGTTCCGCCAGTCGCAATACCATTTCGCGACTTGGTTGCGAGCGGCCGGTCTCGACGAAGCTCAGGTGGCGCGTCGAGATTTCCACGTCGCCCGCGAGCTCGAGCTGGCTCAGGTGCCGGCGCTGGCGCCAGTCGCGCAGGGCGTTACCGAATGCGTGTTGCTTCTTCATGGTGGAATCTTAAGGCCTCGATACCCCGCATCCATTACCTGCGAGGTAATCGACGGCGCGCGCTGACGGCGGTTTACTCGTCACACACCCAGGAGGCAGACATGGATCGACGCAGCGCACTCACTTTCGGGACAGCCACCGCGGCCGTGTTAGGCCTCGCGCGCCACAAGGCTCATGCCGCCCCATCCGCGCGCAAGCCTGCACGCGTGGGCCCGTACATCGAGCGACCCGACGGCACCTCGCTCTTTTTCAAGGACTGGGGTACTGGCGATCCCGTCGTGTTCGTGCACAGCGCCGGCAACAGCTCCGACGTGTGGGCGTATTCCATGACCCACATCGTCAAGCAGGGATTCCGCTGTGTCGCATTCGACCGGCGCGGGCATGGGAGATCGAGCGTGCCCGGCGGTGGATATGATTACGACACGCTCGCCGATGATCTCGCGGGCGTCATAGAGGCGTTCGACCTGCGCAAGGCCACGCTCGTGGGGCATTCCATGGGCTGCGGGGAAGTGGTGCGTTATCTCACGCGGCATGGATCGAAGCGCGTGGCGCGCATCGCGCTGGTCGCGCCGACGCTGCCCTTCCTGCTGCGCACGCCTGACAACCCGAATGGGATCCCCAGGGAGTACTTCGATCGTGTCCGCGCCGAGTGGGCGCAGGACTATCCGAAGTGGTTAGCGGCCAACGCCGCGCCGTTTTTCACGCCGGACACATCGAAGGAGATGATCCAGTGGGGCATCAACCTGGCGTATCAGACGTCGCTGCATGCGGCGATCGAAAGCAACGTGGCGGTGACCGAGACGGATTTTCGGGAAGAGCTCAAGAAAATCGATGTCCCCACGCTGATCGTGCACGGGAATGCGGACATGTCGTGTCCGATCGAGATGACGGGGAAGCCGACGGCGGAGTTGATTCCGGGGAGTGAATTCAAGACCTATGAGGGCGCGCCGCACGGCGTGTTGCTGACCCATGTGGAACAGCTGAATGGAGAGTTGATGAGATTCATGCGTATGCGTGCCGGCACTGGAAAGTGAATTATTCGTCGGAGCTGGACGAGCAGGAAGATTCCTGCCGATCGGCCGGGTCAGTACGCACGTATTCCCGCTAGCCGCTGCGCATCTTCCCCAACAGCTCCTTCTCCTTCTCCATCGTCAACCCCGCCTTCAACACCTGCTTGTCCTCCGGCCGAGTCTTCTGCCACTCCAGCGTGTCGCGAATCGTGGTCTCCAGGCTGCGGAACTTCAGCCCCTTCTTCCTCGCCCTCGCCGGACTCACTAGCAACAACCCCGCCTCGTCCCCCACCGGTGGCTGCCAGATGGGCATGAAATTGCCCTTGGCCTTGTCGCCGATGATCTCCTGGGCCGTCAGGAACTCGGGACTGGCCCAGACAAACGTGGTGTTGGCCTTGGTGATGCGCTTGCTCTCCTCGAGCAGCGATCCCATGGTCACCGCGCCCTGCGGGCCACAGAGGTTGTACGTGCCGGTCACGGTCTTCTCGACGCACACGCGGATGAAATCCGCGAGGTCGCGCACGTCGATGTACTGGAACGGGTCGTTGGGCGTGCCGGGCGCGAGCATCTCGCCGCCCCTGGACACGCGCCACGGCCAGTAGGTGAACCGGTCGGTGTGATCGCCGGGGCCGGCGATGTAGGTAGGCCGGATGATGTTGCCGCGTTCGCCACCATATACGCTTTCGACGATCTTCTCGCACAGCGCCTTGAGACCGCCGTAGGTTTCACCAGTCACGGTTTCGTTGGTGGGGTCCTTGAGCGTGGCGAGCTCGTAGCTCTCGTCGATGCCGGCCCTGGCGAAGTTGGTATAAACGGCGATGCTCGAGATGAAGATGTAGAGCTTTGTGTGCCGTTCCAGCAATTCAGCGGTGAGCCGCACCTGGCTGGGCTTGTAGCCGGAATTGTCGATGACGACATCCCAATCGCGGCCTTTGAGCGCGTCGATCTGCCCGTCGCGGTCCCCTAGCAACTGTTCGATGCCTGCGCGCGCTTCCGGGTCGCGCTTGCCGCGATTGAACAGCGTGATCTTGTGCCCGCCAGCGGTGAGCGCATCGACGAAGTGCGGACCGATGAACCCGGTGCCGCCCAGGATGAGCACTCGCAGCGGCTTGGCCTTGGCGAGTGCGGGCTCCACCAGCGTGGCGAGCGTGGCGCCGCCGAAAATCTTCAGTGCATCGCGTCGGTGGAATTGCATGAGCTGTCACCTTGCTGGGAGATGCACCGGAGAATACCTGACGCAATCCCGTTTTCGGCACGGTTTGGCGCAGCGCATATGCGCGCTGGCGAGGAGCGGCTCTAGCGGTTGCTGAGCGCGGTGTCGGGATCCATTCCGACTTTCTTCAACACGTACTCGAACGGACAGAACCCCGTGAACGCCGACTGCGAGAGATTGAGGCCTATGATGGCGGCCAATGCCAGCCAGTTGGGGTGCACGAAATACGCGAGCACCAGGCTCAGCAGGATTCCGATCCCGGAAAAAGCGACGACCACGCGTTCGACGGACATGGCCCATTCACGCACCAAGCGCGCCCCGGGAAAATCAGGGCTCTTACGTATCAATTGCGGAGATCGTCCAGCAGGCGCTGGCATACCGCTCGTTCCTGGTTCAGCCGCTTCTCCCGCCAGGCGAGCCAGGGTAGATAGAAAGCGGTCATCGCGGCGCACACCGCCGTGTAGATCACCAGGAAACGCCTTGCGCTGATCAGGCCGCCCAGCTCCGTCAACCACAAGGCCGCCACGAACGCGGCGATGACGCCCAGGTGCACGCGACCCAGCCGGATCACTTTCAGCGAGGCGTCGACTCGGCGCAGCCCGGAAGTGAGCACGCTTTCGGGCGTTTCCTCCTCCCAGCGCAGGCTGTCCTTGCGCGCGATCCACCCGGCCACTGCGAGCGCGGGCGCCGCGATCAGCAGGACGCCCGCCGCCATCGCGAACAACAGAGACTGCAGCGCGACCGCCATCGACGCAAACCACACTCCCACGCCCATGGTCACAGCGGTGACGGTGAGCTCAAACCCCAGCGCCAGGTGCGGCCGCCAGCGTTGACGCCGCAGCCGCGCATGGACGTCGGCGAACGCGACCTGCTGGCCGCGCCAGCTCGACTGCAGCTCTTCGAGAAATTCATCGGTCATCGCAACGCCTCCTTGAGCTGTTCCTTGGCGCGATTGATGCGGATGCCCACGTTGGCCACCGAGATTCCCAGCACGTCTGCGATCTCGGGATACGTGAGGTCCTCGAGCAACAGCGTGATCACCTGCTGGTGCGGCAGGGTCAGATCGCGAATCGCTTCGAGCAGCTTCTCGCTGCGTTCGCTCGCGATCAGCGCCTGCTCGTGGCTGGGCGCCTCCGCGGCAATGTCTTCCGTGGGCGCGGCGGACCTGGGCTCGCGCACGCGTTGCTGTATGTGGCGCACGGCGCGGTTGTGCGCGATGCGGAACACGAATGGCTTGAGCTTCTCAGGATCCTGAAGTCGCGGCAGCGCCGAAACGATGGCCATGAATATCTCCTGCAGCAGTTCTTCGCGCAGCGCGCGGTCGCGCTCATAAGACGCTGCCACGCGCGCCAGCGCCGGTCCGTACTCCCCGATCACCTCGTCGAAATTCCCGCCCATCCGGTCTCTAGTCCCTCCCGCGAGCAAACCCATACATCGAAATTTTGTATGGAAATCCCGTTCCCCCGGGACTCATCCGGCAACCTGTCCTCGAGGAGAATGCGATGAATCCGCTGACGTTCATGCCGCTGGTGATTGTGCCGTTCTTGTTTGCTTGCTCGCATGTTCGCATGCCCGCCGATGCGCAGTGTTATTCGGGATTCACCGCCATCGATCCGGCCACCGAACGGCGCATCGAAAACGCCTGGGTGGTGGTGGCCGGCGGTCGCATCGCCAGCCTCGGCCGCGGCTCGCCGCCGCGCGGTTGCGATGCCGCGCGCACGCACGACTTGCGCGGCAAGTTCGTGCTGCCGGGCTTCATCGACGCGCACGCGCACATCACCGCCACCGGCATGCAGCAGATAGAGGTGCACGACGGCGTGGTGACGGTGAAGATGGAAAGCATCGATCGCATCACGAAGCACAATGCGCGCATCGCGCTCGCGCGGGGTGTCACGACGGTGCGCAATCCCGGTGGTGATCCCGAAGCCAATGCCCGCTACGACCGCCAGGTGGCTTCAGGAGAATGGCCCGGACCCGAAGCGCGTCACGCCGGCGCGGTGATCGAGCCGCCGCCCTTCACCGGCAGCACGTTTGCGTATCCGCGCAATGACGCTGAATGGGACGCCGAGGCCGCGCGCCAGGCCGCTCTCGGCATGACCTACTTCAAGCTCTATGTCGATCTCACCGAGGCGGAGCTCGCCGCGGGCATCCGCGCAGCACACCAGCATGGGCTCGAGGCCATTGCTCACCTCAATGCCGTGAGCTGGACGCGCGCCGCCGAGCTCGGCATCGACGGCCTGGAACATGCGCTGCCCACCAGCGCCGACCTGCTCGAACCCGCGGCACGCGCCGCGTACCTGGCGCAGAAGGAACCCACATCGAAGTTCATGTATCGCTGGTTCGAATTGGCGGACTACGACGGACCGCTGATCCGCCGCATGGCCGCGCTGCTCGCGCAGAAGAAGATTCCGGTGAACCTGACGCTGGTCGTCAATCAGCTCATCTACAACATCGACGACTTCGATCCCGTCGTGCCTGCGCAGGAAATGGCGGACGCGTTGCCCGAAGTGCTCGCCGTCTATCTGCCGCAGATCAAGGCCAGCGCCACGGGCTGGACGCCGGAGGATTTCGATCGCGCACGCGCGGTGTTCCCGAAAGTGCTGGCGTTCGCGCGCCTGCTGCACGAGGCCGGCGTGCCGATGATGATCGGCACCGATGCCGGTGGCGGCAGCTTCTATGCGCGCGAGCTGGAGTTGCACGTGCAGGCCGGCATCCCGGAGTGGGAGGTGCTGCGCCTGGCGACCTCGAAGACCGCTGCGTTGTTAGGCATGGGCGATCGCATCGGGCGTCTCGAGCCAGGATTCGAAGCGGATCTCGTCGTTCTCGACGCCGATCCGCTCGCGAACATCGGCAATGCCGCGCAGGTTCACGGCGTGCTCAACAACGGGCTGCTGTTGAAAGCCGCGGACCTGCGCAGGCAATGACTAGCCCGCCGCGAACCAGCCATGGAAACCCAGCGGCACGGTGTACGGCACCCATGCGATGGCAAGCGGCCCGTCCTGCACTCGCGCGGCGTCGAGCACCGCCACGCCGCTGCGCCCGCGCCCGAAGTCGAGCAGCGTGCCCACCAGCCAGCCATCTGCGGGTTTGCTCGATCCGGGCCGTGGCACGAACAGATGCTCCTCCGCCATGACGTCGGCGCCGTAGTGATGCACGTTCACGCGATCGGCCCGCGTATCGATGCTCGAGATCGCGTTGAAGAACGGCGCATTCGCGGGTTTCACCGAGGCGGGCGCAAACAACAATGCCGGCCGATCGCCGGGCGTGCGCGCGTCGAACGTCGGAAACTCGAGTCCGCTGACGCCTTGCGTGTCCCAGCGCGCGCGACCGCTCGCAAGGCTGAGCCGCAGACTCACGAGCTCGGTGTTGGAACTCGGTGTGCCGCGCTCTCCAAGCATCGCCGCGGCCATCGGCGCCCTCGCTTCTTCGATGTCGCGGTGTCTCGCGGCGCGCACCACGACTTCACCGCGATGCTCGTAGGCATCGGCGAAGTGATAGATGGCCGCGAACGGCGCCTCGAACCAGCGTGGCGCATCGAGTGCATCCTTGGGCACGAGCGCAATGCGGCAGGCGCGATCCGGCGTGAACTGCAGGCGTTCGAAGAACGACCCTTTGTCCGGAAGCATTCGATACGGCATGAAGGTGAACACCAGGTACTTTTCCGTCATCGCAAAGCTGTGCAGGTATCCCAGGTCTTGAGACTCCAGCACGGCGGTGCGCGCGAGCGCGCCATCGGCGCCGATGCGCCAGATGATCAGGCCGGTGGTGCCGAAGAAGTCGAGCGAGCCGAAATTCCAGGCGCTGCCGTCGCGTTCCAGCAGCGGATGCGCGGAGAAAGGCGCCGCCACGAGATCGCTCCGCCAGGTGGTGGGGCCGCGCGCGGCGAGTGTGTCGGGGTCGATCTCGTACGCGGAACCCCCTTCCCACAACGCGAACACGCGTTGACCCAGCTTCACCACCGCGGTGTTGGCGGTGTTCATGCTGTCGTTGTTGCGCGCGGGAATCGCATCGGGAATGGTCGTGCCCGCGGCGCGCACTTCGAATCGGCCGGCCTTTTCCTCGTGCATGAATTTCCCGGTGGCGATCATGCGCCCGGCGTGCGTGATCCGGCCGTCACGGAAACGCCAGGCCTGCATCATCCCGTCGCCATCGAACCAGTGTCTATAACGCAAGGCACCGCGTTCGAATCGCGCGGGGCCGTTGCGATACAACGTGCCAGTCAAACTACCCGGCCAGTTTCCTTCGATGGTCGCCGGCGTGGGCCCCAGCGACTCGACGGCGACCGATTTCCAGCCGGCGAGCCATGGCTCGCGCGCGAGACCCGCGGCGAAGCGCTCGGGACCTGTCGGTGCGAGCACTTCGGCGCGCAGGAATCCGGGTCTGCCCGCCGCGGCCAGCGACGCGAGCAGCGCACTCTGCATGAACGAACGGCGGTGCATGGGACACCTCAGCGCAGGCGGATGGTGATGTTGGCGGCTTCGACACCAACGTCGAACCGCGCTTCGTCGTAATGCGCCTTGCGCATCACGTTGGGGTTGTTGCTGAACCCGTATCCTTCCGTCGGGATGCCGAGGAAGTTCGTGTCGAGCTGGTTGTTCTCGTTCTCGTCGTGCATGACCTGCACGGCATAGGCGCCGGGCATCAGGTCCTTGAACTGCAGTTTCACTTCGCCTTTTGCGGCCGGCACCTTCTGCGCGGCGACGGGCTTGTCCTGGTCATTCCAGGCGGCATCGGAATTCACCAGCGCGACCATCAGGAAGCCCCGGGCCTCGCGAATATCGGTGATGGTGACCGTCAGCTCCCCGGCATTGGCCACGGCAGCCAGAACCCACATGGCGGCGATGCTCGGCAGGGTCAACAGGGTTTTCATGGGCAGTCCTCGTTAGCGGGATGACGTGGCCAGTCTGCCGCGGCGTCATCCCCGCGATCAGTGCCTTTGGTCATGAGCCGAGGTGCCGGAAGTCATGACATTCACCGCAAGGCTTGTCCGGGACCGATGCATGACGGAAGCTGCCGGCATGAGATCCGCGCTGCGCGTACTACGTGAGCTTTTCCAGCCTTTGTATCTCGCGGCCTACGTCGCGTGGCTGGCCGTATTGCTGGTGGTGCTCGCCACGCCGGCCGATCAATTCGTCAATTCCGATCGCAATGCCGCGCTCATCGTATTGATCGTTTTTCTCGCGGCCTTCGTCGGCAAGGGGCTGCAGCCGCAGGGCTGCAGGCACTGGAGCGACTATCCACTGCTCGCCGTCGAAGGTCTGGCCGTGCTCGCGCTGTGTTTCCTGTGGCCACGCAACATGGCGCCCGTCCTGGCCATCATCTTCATCGCCGACTGCGCAATGATGCTGAGCGCAACGGCGCTCATCACCGTTGCGCTCACGCTCAACATCGCGCTGTGGGTCATCGTGGTCGCGGCCTGGAAAGTGTCGCAGCCCTGGCTGGTGCTGCTCTCCTACTTCGGATTCCAGATGTTCGCCGCGCTCACGGCCTGGTACGCCCGCCGCTCCGAGCAGACCGCAACGGATTTGCGCGAGACCAATGCCCACCTGCTCGCCACGCGCTCGCTGCTCGAAGAGAGCGCGCGCGATGGCGAACGACTGCGTCTCGCGCGCGAGCTGCACGACGTCGCCGGCCACAAGCTGACCGCCCTCAAGCTCAATCTCGCCGCGCTCGAACGAAACGCCGACGCCAGCACACAGGCTTCCGTGAAAGTGGTGTCGCAGCTCGCGACCGAGCTGCTCGATGACATCCGCGGCGTGGTGACGCAGATCCGCCAGCACGATGGACTCGACATACGGCGCGCGCTCGAACTGCTCATCGCACCGCTGCCGGCGCCGCGCATCCACCTCGATGTTCACGCCGACGCGCGCGTCGACAGCGTCGCGCAGGCCGACACGCTGCTGCGCGTGGTGCAGGAGGCGCTGACCAACATCGTGCGGCATGCGCACGCGGCCAACGCGTGGATAACGCTCGAACGCGTGGGGGACGTGGTGAAGCTCTCGATCCGCGACGACGGGCGCGGTGAAGTGCCCCTGCGCGAAGGATTCGGGCTCAAGGGCATGCGCGAACGGCTGGCGCTCGTGGCAGGAGGCCTCGAGATTTCCCGGCGTGGCGAAGCGGGCGTGGTGCTGGACATCACCATGCCGCTGCACTGATGGCCGTTGCCCGCATCGCGCTCGCCGACGATCAGGCCCTGGTGCGCGCGGGCCTCAAGCTGCTGCTGCAGGGACTCGATATCGAGATCGCGGTGGAAGCGGCCGACGGCCGGGAGTTGCTGGACAAGCTGGCCGCGGCATCGGTGGACGTGATCGTCTCCGACGTGCGCATGCCGGCGATGTCGGGCATCGAAGCATTGCGCGCGCTGCGGGCGCGTGGCGATCGCACGCCCATGATATTGCTGACCACGTTCGACGACAGCGCGGTGCTGCTCGAAGCAGTGGAAGCCGGTGCGCAGGGTTTCCTGCTCAAGGACGCGGCGCCCGAAGACCTGCGGCAGGGAATCCTGCAGGCGCGCAAGGGTGAGTCCCTGCTGCAGCCAGTGGCCACGGACCCGGTGCGCGAGCGCTACGCCTACCGCGAATCCTCCGCGCCGAAGGAGCTGTTCACCGAGCGCGAGATCGGCATCCTGCGCTTGCTCGCCGGCGGTTACTCCAACAAGGAGATCGCGCGGTCGCTGTTCCTCGCCGAGGGAACGGTGAAGAACTATGTGTCCGATATCCTCGAGAAGCTCGACGCGCGCGACAGGACGCGTGCGGTGCTCAAGGCCATCACGCTGCGCATCATCTAGCGCGACGCAGGCCGGTCCCGGACCTGCGTCGCGCCTCCCTGATGCCTACTTCGCGACGCTCCTGGCGGCTTTCAGCACCGCGGTGTCCACGTCTTCGCGCATCTTGCGCTTGCTGGCGGCCTCGAGAAATCTCGAAGCGTCACGTCCGCCAATCTTGCGCAGCGCCTCCGCGGATCGCACGGCATAGTTGGCCCGATAGTTCTCGAGGTACATCTTCACGTACTCATCCTGCGACTGCTCGAGCTTGATCTCCTCATGAGTGCGCGCGTACTCGACCATCTTCTGGTAGGTACTCTCGAGATGCAGCTGGTACTTCTCCAGGCTGGCTGGCGAAGGCCCGCGCTCGAGCGCGGCGCCGAGCGTCGGCACGGCCAGCTCGCCGTACCTGGCCACGACCTCGAGCTCGCCTTCCGTGCACTCCTCGCACTCGAGCCAGGCCACCACGGCCTGGCGTATGGCGAGCGATTGTTCGGGCGGCAGTTCCGCCGCGGCGCTCAGAACCGGCACGACCAGCAAAGCGACGCCGGCTGCCACCCACATTTGTTTGAATGACTTCATTTGGCTTCTCCTTACTTCGGCAGCACGTCGGCAGCCAGCGGCGGGCAGTGTGTGTCGGTGAAGATCGAGCACGTGACATTGCCACTGATGGTGTTGGGGCATCGGCGCACAGGTCCGGTGCGCACTCCATTGGAGTTCAGCGTGGACGAGCAATGCGCGTTCATGCGGAACGACTGGCCGTCGGCGAAGTGCGTGCGGGCGGCGCCACCACCGATCATGACGTTGGTCACGGGGAATGCCGGATCACCGTTGGTGTGAGACAGGCTCATCGAATGCCCGAACTCGTGCGCCAGCGTCTGGTTGTTAGCCGTGGTGCCCACATACTGGACGTTGCGGTCGACGCCGCAATTCACGCCGGTGAACGCATCGTTGACGTAGTACGCATTGAGCTGCCCCGCCACGAAGAACGCGCTGCCAATCACGGCTGGCGCACTCGCGCAACCGGTGCCGATGGTCGCCACCGCCAGCGGATTGCCGCTCACGAAATGGAATACCGGCGCAAAGCCGATGCCGGAGTTGTTGGTGTTGTACAGCAGGTTGGCGTTGTTGACGTCGCCCAGCGCGGTGATGAACGAACCCGGCCGCGCCAGCCATACGTGCAGTGGCGCCATGAGCCGGTCCGGCGTGAGATTCACGTTCAGCGTGTCGCCGAGAAAATCGGTCCATGCCGCCACGCCCGGCACGAATTTCATCGCGTCATCGTCGGAGAACACTGCGACCTCGGAACGGCAGCCGCCATTCGAGAGCACGCTGCCCATGCCGATGATTCCCGCACCGCGGCGCTCTTCCTCGAACACACATCCCGTGGAGCGGCGCGCATCCACGAGCACCGCCGCCGCATCGCCCGAAGCGTTGTTGGACAGCACGATGCGATCTCTCAGCGGAAAAAAGCAGCGTGGGAAACGGAACGCGATCTTGTACTCGTTGACGCGATACTTGTCGTAGTACTGCTCGATGGTGATGCTGCCGCTGTCGCCCGCATCCTCCAGGTTGGCCAACATGAAAGCCTGGGACTGCTTCGCCTGCCCCTGAAGCCACGCCTGATCCAGACCCACATCGAGCTGCGCCACCGGGGCGCGACCGGCGAGCTCAACGGGCAGGCCCGAGATGGACGCTTCGCCCTTGCCGATGAGCAGATTCTCCGCCGAGCCCTGCGCCGTGCCTTCGAATTTGAGCCCCGCGGCTACGTCTCGTGGAAGGCGGGAGAATTTCAGCGTGGCGGACTCGAGCGGAGCGCCCTCCACTTTTATGCGCCACGAGAGCCGGTCGAGAATGCCCGGGCAACCCGGACAGCAGTCGACGATCTCGCAGCCGACCGGCACCCATTCAGTAAAGATGTCCTTGGGAAGCTCGAATGTATCGGTCGCGCACACTTTCCAGTTGCGCGACAGGCCGATGTCGTCAGCCGCTTGCGCGGTGAGCCCCGAGAAGGCACATGCGATGGCAAAGACAGCCAGCGCCCTGCGGATATGTCGTTCCATGATTCCTCCGGCGAGTGAGTCCTTCCCCCGTGCGGAAGAATTAACTCGCGCAGGCTCGCACCACAATGCACGCCGCGCGCGAGCGGTGCGCACTTGTGAAACAGTTCCGTAAGTAGTTTGACGTCGCCGCGAACTGCGACAAGCCCCGAGGTCAAGCCCGCAGCTTCGGGCGATGACTGCGGGAGTAGCTAGGGCCAAATGGCCACAGTACCCGCATGAGGGCTGACGATGCCACCGGACATCTTCGGCGAACGGCACGCGGCGCTGTCGGGCAACCGAATAGGCCACCGGCTGATGGCGCCACCTGCCGCGCGCGTACACCCTGCGCAAACGGAGGTACTTATGGCCAGTATTCGCAAGGAGATTCGAATCGACGCGCCCGTGGACCGTGTCTGGGACGCGCTGCGGGACATCGGCGCGCTGCACACGAAGCTGGTGCCGGGTTTCGTGAAGGACACGCGCATGGAAGGCAACACGCGCGTCGTCACTTTCGGCAACGGCATGGTCGCGCGCGAAGAGATCGTGAGCGTGGATGCCGCGCAGCGCCGCGTGGCATGGGCGATCGTCGGCCAGCAGTTCCGGCACTACAACGGAGCCGCGTGGGTGGACCCGGATCCCAGGGGTGGTTCACGTTTCGTCTGGGCGACCGACCTTCTGCCCGACGAGCTCGCGGCGCAGGTCGATCAGATGATGACCGCGGGTATCGCCGTGGTGAAACAAACCATGGAATCGCCGGCAAAGGCCGCCTGATCTTAGACCTCGGTCGATTGCGTGCTTCGGAGTGCGCGTGTTAGAAAATTGGCGTCCGAACGCGGATCGGACATGAGCGCGCTGCCCGGAGGGGGTCCTGCAAGAGGACAAGTGGGGTTTCGCGCCGCCGAGCCGACCTTTCGTCGGATTCGGTTTCGTTCAGCGCCAGCCCTCGCTCGCATTCCTGCGAGCGAGCGGCTGCGCGCGGTGCGGACTCGCGAGCCGCTGCCGCCACAATTCATCATCTTTGCGGCCATCACCGGCTGCTAGGCTTCGCAGGTGCCGTTTACGATTTCACACGCCGCCGCGGTCCTGCCGCTGCAAAACGCCCGAAGACTGCCCTTGCCGCTTGCTGCGCTGATGATCGGCAGCATGTCGCCCGACTTCGCGTATTTCCTGCCCGGAGAACCCGCGCGCATGCAGACGCACAGCATCCCGGGAGTGTTCCTGTTCTGCTGGCCGGTCAGCGTTGCACTCTGGCTCCTGTTCGTTCGCGTGCTCGAACAGCCGACGCGAGCGTTGCTTCCGGAAAGCTGGCGCTCTCGCTTTGCCCCATCCGAACGGGAGATTTCCTTCAAGTCGCTGGCCTGGGGCTCGCTCGCCGTCATCGTGGGAGCGTTGACGCATATCGTCTGGGACTCGTTCACGCACCGGGGGACGGGCGTGGTCGGGGCCATCCCCGCGCTGCGCGAAGTGGCGTTTCACTACGCAGGCTGGCGGATCCGCTGGTTCGTGGTGTTGCAGTACGTGAGTTCGGTAATCGGGATACTGGCGCTCATGTTCTGGGCCTGGAGGCTGCCTCCCGGCCGCTACCCGCAGCCATCGCTGCTCTCCGTCCCCCACGCAACGCGCGTGTCATGCGCCGCCATTCTCGTCACGGCTTCGGCAGGCCTCGCGATCGCCGGCTATGTTCTCAATTCCGACACATGGTTCGTACGCCGCGTGTTCCACTTCCTGATCGGCGGAATGACGGGCTGGGCCGTGGCCTGGCTCGCCATCGCGCTGTGGATAGGCGGAAGAATGCGGGCGATCAAGAGTTAGCGGCCGCCGGCGAATAGCTGACCCCGCAGCCTCCGAGCCCGCAATAACCATTCGGGTTTTTCGCGAGGTACTGCTGGTGATATTCCTCGGCGTAGTAGAACTCGGGCGCGTCCCGGATCTCGGTGGTGATGGTGGCGCGGTGCGCCATGGTCAGCGCTTCCTGGTAGGAACGCTTGCTGGCTTCCGCGGCCTGGTGCTGCGCGCTGGTGGTCGTATAGATAGCCGAACGGTACTGCGTGCCCACGTCCCCGCCCTGGCGCATGCCCTGCGTGGGGTCGTGCGATTCCCAGAAAGCCTTGAGCAGCGTGTCGTAGCTCAGTTTGTTAGGGTCGTAGACCACGCGCACCACTTCGGTGTGGCCGGTACGACCTGAACATACTTCTTCGTAGGTGGCGTTCGGCGTAAAGCCGCCCGCGTAGCCCACCGCCGTGGTGACCACACCCGGAATCTGCCAGAACTTGCGCTCCGCGCCCCAGAAACACCCGAGGCCGAACACCGCTTCTTCGAGCCCGCCCGCGGCCGGCTGCTTGATGTTGCTGCCGTTCACGAAGTGTTTGCCCGACAGCGGCAGCGGCGTGTTACGGCCCGGCAATGCTTCGGTTTCGGCGGGAATGGTGGTTTTCTTCGAAAGGAGTGCCATACGGGGCTCCTGGTATCGCGGGAGAGGACCCGAAGTGTGGGGTCTCAGCGTGCGGTTCTCAACTGCTAGACTGCGCCGCCGATGACAGAGTCCGCCAGCACACCACGCCTGCGCGCCACATTCGCGATCTACCTCGCCCTGATCGTGGCGACCGCAGTCATTGGCCCGCACGGAATCCCGCCGACCTGGCACTACGCCACCGGTCTCGTGGGTTTCGGGTTCGTGGCGGTGGCCTGCCTGGGCCGCATCTGGTGCTCGTTGTTCATCGCCGGACACAAGGATGAAGTGCTGGTCACCACCGGGCCCTATGCCCTGTGCCGGCACCCGCTCTACGCGTTCTCCGTGCTCGGCGCGCTGGGTCTCGGGCTCACCAGCCGCTCCGTCCTGCTGTGCATCCTGGTCGTGGCGCTGATATCCGCGCTCGTGGTCTACGCGGCATCCTGCGAAGAACAGTTCCTCGCCGACACGTTCCCGGACGAGTTCAAGGCGTACGTCGCGGCCACGCCGAACAAGTGGCTGCCCGCATCGAGAAAATCGCCATTGCCCGCAACGCTCGATGTTCGCCCTGCCGTTTTCTGGAAAGCGTTCCTCGATGCCGGTTCGTTCTTCCTGCTGTGGTTGCTGGTGGCGCTGGCCGCGGAGTTCCGCACCTTTCACAATTTCTGACAGCGTTCCGCGTCGCGTGCGCGTAGGCTGGCGCGTCATGAAAGCATTAGCTGCGAAAACCTTCGGCCTGCTGCTCTGCGGCATGTTCGGCGCCGGTATCCTAACTACGTCCTGCAAGACAGTTTCGCAGCCCGTGAAAGAAGCCTCGCCCATGACACTGCTCGACACGTCATGGCGGCTCACGCAACTCGGTGATGAGGTCATCGAGAATCCGCCGGGCGCGAAAGCCGTCAATTTCCTGCTGCAGCCTTCGAACACCGGGCTCGTCGGCTTCTCGGGTTGCAATCGCATGTTCGGCCAGTATGCACTCGAAGGCTCGTCGCTGAAGTTCGATGGGATGGGCGGCACCCGGATGTTCTGCGAGGCGCACATGGACCTCGAACAGAAATTCCTGGCGATGTTCGGCCAGGTCGCCGGCTGGAAAATCGAGGGCACCACGCTGCAATTGCTGGACAACACCGGAAAGGCGATCGCCACGTTCAACACACCATGAGAGCGTTCAGCGTATTGATGCTGTCGATGGCGTTGGCTGCGTGCACGACAGAACTGTTGGCGATGCAGCCAGGCACCAGCAGGCCGCCCGAAGGGCAT
Source organism: Steroidobacteraceae bacterium (assembly GCA_035765415.1). Lineage (GTDB taxonomy): Bacteria > Pseudomonadota > Gammaproteobacteria > Steroidobacterales > Steroidobacteraceae > CADEED01. Next base: position 29,283 of record DASTXR010000054.1, read on the forward strand.
GCATCGATCAGCGTCACCGTTTCGTACGGCGCGCAAACGCCGCCGCCGGCCGGCGCGGAACTGCATCTGTCTCTGGAAGACGTATCGCGTGCCGACGCTCCTGCTCACGTCATATCGGCGACATCGGTCAGCTCATCGTTGTCGTCGCCACTCGAATTCGAAATCACCTACGACCCGTCGGTCATCATCGCGAACCATCGCTACGTGGTTCGCGCCAGGGTCATGAAGGACGGCGCCGAGTTGTTCGTCTCGGACAAGGCCTATCCCGTGCTCGGCGCTGCGAACATCACCCATCTGCACGTGCTGATGCGTCGCGCGTCGGCTGCGACGAGCCCTGCATCCGACCAATCGACGGCGCAGCTCGAGAACACCTATTGGAAGCTCATGACTCTCGGCGATGAAAAGGTTGCGTCGCCCGCGGGTGCGCGCGAAATTCATTTCGTCATGCAGTCCGAAGGACATCGCGTTCATGGATTCGCGGGCTGCAACGGCATGATGGGCAGCTACACGCTGAACGCCACGCGCCTCGCGTTCAGCCAGATGGGCGGCACCATGATGGCGTGCACGAACGGCATGGAACTGGAACAGAAGTTCCACCAGGTGTTTCCGCGCGTCGCTGCGTGGAAGATCGAAGGCGAGTCGCTGCAACTACTCGACGCGGCGGGAACGGTGCTCGCAACCTTCGAGTCGCGCTACCTGAGGTGAAGAGGCTACCTGGCGGGCGCGGCACACTGGTATTGCCGCGTCACCAGCCACTTGCTGCAGTCGGTCTCGATGCCGTCGATGCACTGGCGGGATTCGCCCTTGCGACGCGCATTGGGATAGCCCCAGTCCTTGCAACGTTCGCGAGCCATTTCCAGGCCCGCGCGCTCATCCAGCTGCGGGCTTTCGTACTTGCGGTATTCATATGACAAGTCGACCGTGCCCGCGTCCCGATCGCTGCCGGCTTCATTCCACAACTTGTAGGTGGTGCAGGCGCTGATGAGCGCAAAACTGGCCAGGAGCAGTAGACGGTTCATGGACTCACTGTAGCGTTTTTCAGTACCGGTCCGACAGCGGGGTTCTGGTATATATGCCAGCACATGTCAACGGATCTCCCGGAACAGGTTCCCGGCGCCGAACGCTCGCAATTTGCCCTGCTGGGCACTCGCCGATTCCTGCCGTTCTTCCTCACCCAGTTTCTCGGGGCCTTCAACGACAACCTGTTCCGCAACGCGGTGGTGGTTTCCATCACCTTCGGTGCGGCGGCCGCGAGCGGCGCCGGTGTGCTGGCGAACGTGGCGCAGGGCCTCTTCATCCTCCCGTTTTTCCTGTTCTCGGCGCTGTCCGGCCAGCTCGCCGACAAGTACGAAAAGAGCCGGCTGATCCGCCAGTCCCGCCTCGCGGAAGTGGTGCTCATGCTCTGCGGCGCGGTGGCGCTGTACATCGGCCAGATTTCGATCCTGCTCGGCGTGATCTTCCTGTTAGGCGTGCTGGCCACCATCTTCGGGCCGCTCAAGTATTCGCTGATGCCGCAGCACCTGCGCCAGAGCGAGCTGGTGGGCGGCAACGCGCTCGTCGACGCCGGCACCTTCATCGCCATCCTCGCAGGCACGATCGCCGGCGGCCTGCTCGCCCCTGCCGCCAGCGGCGGCGCATCGGCGACTGACGACGCGAATCTTGCCGCGGCGGTGACCATGGTGGCCGTGGCGGTGATCATGTACCTGTGCTCGCGCGCCATTCCGCGCGCCGAGGCCACCGATCCCGCGCTCAGGATCAACTTCAATCCGGTCACATCGACCTGGGAAGTGATCCGCTTCGCGGCGAAGACCCGCACCATCTTCCTGTCGTTGTTAGGCATCTCGTGGTTCTGGCTCGTCGGGGCGCTGTTGCTGGCGCAATTGCCGGCCTACGCGCGCGACGTGCTCGGCGGCGACAAGACGGTGTACACGCTGCTGCTGGCGGCGTTCTCGATCGGCACCGCCATCGGCTCGCTGGCCTGCGAACGGCTTTCCGGCCACAAGGTGGAAATCGGCCTCGTCCCGCTCGGGTCCATCGGCATGACGGTGTGCCTGCTCGACCTGTACTTCGAACACCCTGGTGTGCACGCAGCGGGCGCCGCGGTGGTTACGTGGACGCAGTTCCTCGCCGCGGGCGGCTGGGACATCGCGCTCGACTGCGCGTTGACAGGCATATTCGGCGGCCTGTTCATCGTGCCGCTGTACGCGCTGATCCTGCAGCGCAGCGCCGAGAGCCATCGCGCTCGCATCATCGCCTGCAACAACATCATGAACGCGGGCTTCATGGTCGTGGCCGCGTTGTTAGCCATCGTCTGGCTCGAAGTGCTGGAGTTCACCATCCCGCAGCTCTTCGTCCTGGCGGCGGTGCTGAACGCCATCGTGGCGGCCTACATCTACACGCTGGTGCCCGAATTCCTGATGCGCTTCCTGTCGTGGGTGCTCGTCAACATCATGTACCGCATCAAGGTGCATGGTCTCGAGCTCATTCCCGAGAAAGGTCCCGTGCTCATCGTCTGCAACCACGTGAGCTTCATGGATCCGCTGGTCATCGGCGGCAGCGTGCGCCGGCCGATTCGTTTCGTCATGGACCACAACATCTTCAAGATCCCCGTCATGAGCTTCATCTTCCGCACCGCGCGCGCGATCCCCATCGCGCCTGCGCACGAGGACCCGGCGGCGTTGCAGAAAGCTTTCGACCAGATCGACGCGGAGCTCGCCGATGGCGAGATCGTGTGCATTTTTCCCGAGGGCAAGCTGACGAAACACGGCGAGATCAACGAATTCAAAAAGGGCGTGGAAAGGATTCTCGAGCGCCGCCCCGTGCCCGTGGTGCCCATGGCGCTGCGCGGCCTGTACGGCAGCTTCTTCAGCCGGCAAGACGGCAAGGCGCCGATGACGAAGCCGCCGCGCCGGTTCTGGTCGCGCATCGAAGTCGTGGTCACCGCGCCCGTCCCCGGCGACGACGCCAGCGCCACCAGCCTGCAGCAGATCGTCGGCGGCCTGCGCGGCGAGTGGCAATAATGGGGACACTCCCCATTTGCTAGCAAAAGGGGTCGCACCTGGATCACTCGCAAATCCTGAAGTCCGACGTATTCGGCCGCGTGCGCCGCGCCGGCAACGTCGTCGTTCGTGAGGCGGATCATGCGCGTCCCTGGGCGCGTGCGCTGGCGAGACACCTCATGCGACGCGAACATCGCGCGCTGTCGCGCCTTGCGCTCGGCGCCGGCATCGAAGGCATCCCCCGCGCCCTGACCCTCGACGCCACGCAGCTCACGCGAAGCTGGATCGACGGCGCGCCCATGCAGATCGCGCAACCCCGCGACCCTGCCTACTTCCGCGCCGCGCTGCGCCTGCTGCGCAGACTGCACGCCGCCAACGTCATCCACAACGACCTCGCCAAGGAAACCAACTGGCTGGTGACTCCCGATGGCCGCCCCGCCCTCGTCGACTTCCAGCTTGCAATGACATTGACGAAACGCGGCGCGCTCGCGCGCGCCCTCGGGCACGACGACCTGCGCCACCTGCTCAAGCACAAGCGCACCTATCTTCCCGGGCGCCTCACCGCCCGCGAGATGCGCATCCTCGCGAAGCACTCGCTGGTATCGCGCATCTGGATGGCCACCGGCAAGAAGGTCTATCTATTCGTGACGCGCAAGCTCCTGCGATGGAGCGACCGCGAAGGCGCGGGAGATCGCCAGCGTTGATCGATCACTCCCACGGCTTGCTCATGATGAAGAGCAGCAATGCATTGCCCGTGCCCAGCACCAGGATGCATCGCAGCGCGATGTTCCACAGCTGCAAGCGTCCAAAAGTGTGAATCGCGAAGATGAAGTAGCAAAGCTCGATGGCGAACTTGATCCAGATCACGAATCCACGCGAGAAGCCGAGGTCCACGGGCAACAGCAGGTCCAGGAACGGCAGCACGGTCCATAACAAACCCACCGTCGGGAATGCATACGTCGCAAACACGTAGATTTCCGACAGCGTGCGACGGCCTCGCGGGAACATCAGGTACCACAGGCTGCCGAACCAGAAGATGAACAGGAATCTTCCGGCCACGAACCCGCTGAAGTGTGGCTGCCAGTTGAGCACCGAGTCCTGCCCCGTCATCACCGCCAGCTTGCGCAAGCTCCAGGCGAGGACGAACTGCACGAACACACACGCTGCAAAGTACTGCAGCGGATCGACGATCCTGCTGCGCCGGCCATCCAGATAGTCGTTGACGACCCCGCCCGGCCAGATCACGCACCCGCGGATGGTGCGCAGGAACCGGCCATCGAAGCGGTACACGCGCTGCGCCACCTCGCGCATGTAGTCGCCCGTCGTGAGGTGTTTTTCGAAATGTTGCTGGCCGCATTCATGGCAGAACGGGCCTAACAGCAAGGCTCCGCAGTTCCGGCAGCGTTTGCCTTCATACATGCCGGTTCACGACCTCCCGCAGAAGAAGGTCGAATATGTGAGAGCCCGGAGAGGTCTGATAGGGGACTTTGGTCCCGGTGCAATGACGCAACGCAGCAAGCGCGAGCGTCGCAGGATCTTTCGAACCAGGATCCTTCGAACTAGTCAGGCACCGCGCGCCGTCATTACACGGTCCCGCCGGCACTCCATCCAGTCGATCCGCGTCCACCGGTTTCGAGCCTGGGATCTCAGGATGAGGGCCAGCACGGCGAGTCCGGCTTCAATCGCCAACACGGTGATGAGGTCCAGTGGTTCCTGCACGATGAAAATCGCCACCGCCATGAGCGTCAGCATGACGGCGACGGCTATCACGCTCTCGATCGAACGCAGGCCGCGCGTGATCATGAGGCCGAGGTAGGTACTCAGAACCGTGCCCAGCGCCAGCAGCGGCACGCCGACCACGAGGAGCATTGCCGGAAATCCACTGAAGCTACCCACGAACAGCAGCACCAGGATCAAAGACCCGAGCACGTAGGCGTTGTGGCGCCAGAACGATCGCTCCACTTGTGAGAACAGTTCGTCTCTCGACCAGTTGCCGCGCAACCAGAGCGCGCGGCTTCGGCTGGCGGCCTCCCCGGCAATGGCCCCGGTCACGGTGCTGAAGATCGTGAGGTAGAACAGCCAGATCGAGGTGAAGTCACCGACGAATCGCGTGGCGATGAGGACGGGCAGCACCTGCGAGGCGATCAGCAACCACGGATTCGATGTGCCTAACATGAGATCGAATTCGCGCCCGGCGGTACTGCGGCGCAAGCCCACACGAGCGCCCGCGGGCCGCTGGCTGACACGCTGCTCCCTCCGCGCCTTGTAACGCGGCCACAGCAGGAACACAGCGCCAAACACGATCCAGATGACGGCGATCTGCAGCAGGTTCCACGAAGCCGTCATGGTCAGGTCCTGAAGGTCCCGTGCCGGCGCGAACATCAGGATCGCGATCACCAGCAAGGCCTTGATGGAGCCGATCGCGTTGGGCTCGTTGCTCATGAACCACATTGCGAGATACAGCCAGCCAGCGAACAGCATCACGGATGTAAATAGGATGAGTGCCATTTGCACGACGTATTCGAGAGCGCCCGGATGCTTCACGATTTCCGAAAGGCTGGTGCTCATTCCGGAAAGGAATGCCGCCGGCGACAACACGCCGGCGGGTATCGCAACGATGAGGGTAGTTAGGAACGCGCTCGCCAGTAGTTTGAAGCGTGCACCCGGCAGGATGCCGACGGCATGGCTGCGCGCGAGGCGCCCGACCATCAATGGCATCAATGAGCTGCCGAGAAAGAAGGCGAGGAGCCCGATCATGGCGATCCAGACGCTGTCGCCGGCGTGCGGCTGGGTCACCAGGATGGCGAAGCTGATCAGCATGACCATCAGGCCGGCGATCGTGAGCACGCGCATCGCGAGCGTGCCCATGAAATATGAATAAACCAGCCGAAGCACCGCTTTCATCGGTGGAGCTCCACGAAGACTTCTTCGAGGCCGAGCGTCTCCACCTCGATCTGCACCGAGGCGCTCTTCTCCAGTGACTCCTGCGCTTCCGCCGTCCAGTCGCGCACCACGGCCGTCGCAAATGCGCCATCGCGGCGTACGTTGAGGACACCCGGAATCTCGAGCCGCGGGAGTTCCGCGCCCGAGCCGCGGATATGCAGGCGGACGATCGATTCCTTGAGTGAATCGAGATCGCCCTGCCAGTCGAGTCGGCCGTCCTTGAGGATCCAGATGCGGTTGGCGAGCCGCTCGATGTCCGACACGATGTGCGACGAGAACACGATGGATCGTTGTCCGTCCGCCGAGATTGTCAGGAGTTGTTCGAGGAACTGCCGGCGCGCAATCGGATCGAGACTGGCGACGGGCTCATCGAGGATCAGCAGCTCCGGCTTGTGCCCGAACGCGAGCAGGATCGACAGCTTCTGCCGCTCGCCCACCGACATGCCCTTGATGCGCGCATTTACATTGACGCCCCACTCTCCGCACAGGCGGTCGATGAGCTCGAAATCCCAGTGCGAATAGAACGACGCGATGACGCGCAGCTGATCGGCCACCGTGAGCTGGTCCAGCAGCTCATCCTGTTGCGGAACGAAGCCGACGCGCGCTTTGATGTCACCGGGCAACTTCCGGCTTTCGTGTCCGAAGACGCGGATCGCTCCGGCCGTGGGCGCGGTGAACCCCAGCATGATCTCGAGCAGCGTGGTCTTGCCCGCTCCGTTCTTGCCGAGCACGCCGATCACGTCACCCGGTGACACTCCGAATGAGACGTCCTGGAGTACCTGCTTCTGTCCGAAAGCCTTGCACAGGTTGGCGGCTTCGACGGCGGCGTTATTCATCGTCCTGCTCCCATTCGCGACGTACGGCCTTCACCAGCTCCGCTTCGCTCAGTTCGAGTTGTTTGGCGGCGACCACGGTCTGCTCGACCAGCGGACCGATCTGCTGCAGCCGCTTTGGCAGCTGCGAATGATTTTTTGCCTGGCTGGCCACCGTCATGGGCCGGCCGCGATGCCGCTCGAGCAGCCCTTCGGTCTCGAGGATGCTGTAGGCGCGCGAAATGGTCATCGGGTTGATGGTGTGGCGCAGCGCGAGGTCGCGCACCGACGGCAGCGCCGTGCCCGGCGGAAGCTGCCCGCTCGCCACCATGCGCCTCACCTGCTCGAGGATCTGCCGGTAGATCGGGATGCCGGATTGCGGATTGAGTATGAACACGCGATACCCAGTGAACCTGTGTATCGAGACATTAATACACTTGGTGTCTCGCTGTCGAGAACCGCGTCACGCCTTGCGTGGGTATCGCCTGCGCAGCGCGTCGATCGAGGCCTTCGCCAGCTTCCTGAGCACCGCACGGTCTATGTCATCGAGCGACTTTATGTACAGGCAACCCGCGCTGGCCTTGTGTTTGCCGAGCTTCGCTTCGAGACCTGTGGCTTCGCGACCGGGCGTGACATAGAGCACGAGCGCGCTCTTGCGCGGCGAGAAGCCGATGAGCGGCGCGTCCCCTTCGCGCCCGCTTTCATACACGTAGTGATAGGAGTCGAAGCCGACGATGCTCGCGCCCCACATCTTCGCGGGCTTGCCGGTGAGCTCCTTGAACAGCTTCATCAGCTCCAGGCTGTCTTTCAATTGCTGGCCCGTCGCCGCCTTTTTCAGGAACGCTGCGACACTGACTTTGGTCGGCTTGGTCTTGTTTTCAGCCATAGCAGGACTCCCACAACTCCCAACGTAAGGCACATCCAGTGCAAGGTGCTCATCGACACGACGTAAAGGAACGGATTGGCGTCGCTCCACGGCGCGAACGGACGCATGTCGGCATGCATGATGCCGTCGAGAACGACGTGTGAATAGCTGCCGAGCAACGCGCCCACGACCACCGGTGCCAAGGTCAGTTGCTGCCACTCGAACCAGTCGGGCACGCGGACATTTCTCGCCAACCGGCGCATGGCCACGAACAGCGCAACGGTCATCGCCGTCACCAGCGCGGCTCCCACGAAGGTATGCAGGAAGCGATGGACGGGATAATGGCCGCGCAGCACGTTGTAGACGGACTCGCAGTCCGTGATGCAATTGGCGGCGACGAAGGCGATGAAGCTCACCCGGCGCGGCGACACCGCGTGAAACAGCACGCCGGGGCCGAAGTGGAATGGCGTGATGGGCAAATCAAACGTCCTTGGCGTAGACGATGAAGCCGAAATGTTTGGCCACCTTGTCGTACAGCGTGCGCCCCGGCGTGTTGGTGGTGTGTGTCTGCCAATACACGCGTTTGCTGCCCGCCTCTTTCGCTATTTCGTAGACGCGCTCGATGAGCGCGCGGCCGATTCCGTGGCCACGGTAGTCAGGCGCGGTGAACAGGTCCTGCAGGTAGCACAACGGCTCCATGCGCGAAGTGCTGCGGTGATAGATGTAGTGACAGATGCCGACCACCTTGTGCTCGCGCTCGGCCACGATGCAATGCACCGGCTCGCTGGCGTCGAAGAAGCGCCGCCAGAGCGTGTCATTCATCTCTTCGGACAATGCCGTGGGGCCGGTGCGCTCGTAGAACGCGTTGTACTCATCCCAGAGAGGCCTCCACGCGTCGTAGTCCGCTGGTGTAACCGCACGGACCTTGATGGACGCTCGCTTTTTCGTCATTTCTTCGCTTCTACCTTCGACCTGGATGCAGTGGAGTTCTCCGCGGGCACCAGCTCGCCCACGCAGATCGGAAATTCGCCGTACAGCTCGTTCAATGCGCTTTCGAGCTTTGCATAGTCCCACTTCTTCGATCTGGCGAGCAGTTCGTCATGCCTCAACCACCACTGCTGCACGTTGCCGACGGTCCACGAATTCTTGATTCGCGACAACTGAAGCCCCTTCGACGTCTGGCCGGTTTCCGCAATGATGTACACCTGGTCCGTGCATTGCGGTCCTTCCTCGCAGGCGCAGCCGGCCACCACCGGCGAGATGTTCAAGAACACCGCGGCCGCAGCTCCCATGCACGACGTTCAATCTTCACGAGCTTGAGGCGTTGCGCTCGATGAGCCTCGCGCTGAGCCTGCGGCCCGGGCACCTGGGCACTCGCCGTGACTGCGAAGATGAATGAGACCGCGATGAAGAACGGGGAGATGGTTCGCATGTTCGTTGTCCTGCTGACCGATGCTATTGGCGTCGCACGCGTGCGTGCAAACACCTGTCTCCATTGAGCCTTTTTGCCGGGGAAAGGTTGATGGGACGCGACGATGGCGCCGCACGAAGTCGAATAGCCCTTGTCGGCCCCGAATGGGAATGATTATCATCTGGGCCGCAATTCGGGGCCGTAGGGCCCTCCCGGGACCAGCCAGTCACTCCTCCGGCCCTTAGGGCCTGAAGGCCGCCAGCCATCCCTTCTTATCTATGTGGCTTTGCCACAGAAGGACTTGGCCATGCGGTTCAGAACTGCCTTGTTGTCTTTGGCGTGCCTCACCGGAACGCTCAGCACTGCGGCCTTCGCAGCCGAAACCGAAACGTCCAGGGACGGGAAAACGCTGCCGACGATTCGCGTCGAAGCCACCGCGGAGGCCACCAGCACCGCGGCCAAACTACCGCTGTCCTTGCGCGAAACACCGCAGTCCGTGACCGTCGTTACGCGCGAGCGCCTCGACGACCAGAACCTGCAGTCGCTGCACGAAGTGCTCGACAACACGCCCGGCATCTACAGCTACGCGTGGGACACCGAACGCGTGATATTCACCGCGCGCGGTTTCGTCGTCGACAACCTGATGTACGACGGCGTGCCGGCGGAAACCAATCCGGGCACCGAGTCGATCGACGAGACGATCGACACCGCGATGTACGACCGGATCGAAATCGTCCGCGGCGCCACCGGCCTCATGACCGGCGCCGGCAGTCCCGCCGCGTCCATCAACCTGTATCGCAAACATGCCGACAGCAAGGAGTTTGCATCGAGCCTCGGCCTCACCGTGGGCTCCTGGGACGACCATCGCCTGGACGTGGACCTATCTACACCGCTCACCGGTGACGGCAGCGTGCGTGCCCGCCTGGTCGGCGTGTACCAGGACACGGAGTCTTTCCAGGATCTCTACAACAAGGAGAAGACGGTGCTCTACGGCATCGTCGATGCCGACCTCTCCACGAACACCAGGCTTTCCGTCGGAGTCGACTACCAGGACAACCAGCCGAGCTCCAATACCTGGGGCTCGTTCCCGCTGTTCCTGGCCGATGGCTCGCCCGCGAACTGGCCGCGATCGGTGACCACGGCGACCGACTGGGCGTTCTGGGATCGCCAGACCACGTCGGCATTCGCGGAGCTCCAGCATTCCTTCGAAAACGGCTGGTCGCTGCGCAGCACGCTGAGCTGGCGCCGCTTCGAAGAAGACCTCGCCCTTTTCTATGTCTATGGATTCCCGGATCCCGAGACGGGCGAAGGACTCGAACCGTATGCGTATCGTAGCGACGGCAAGATCACCTCGCTCGCGCTCGATGTGCATGCCACCGGCGCCGTGAGCCTGTTCGGCCGCGAACACGAACTGGTCGTGGGCTACAACGGATCGAAGGCCGAGGCGTCGGGCAATGAATACGCGCACGGCGACCTGCCGGCAGTCGGCAATTTCTTCGAGTGGGATGGCACCTATCCATTGCCTGACTTCGATGCGACTGGCTACCTGCTCACCGACATCGACTCGCGCCAGAACGGCTTCTATGTCGCCGGACGTTTCGTGCTCGCCGACAGGCTCAAGGCCATTGCCGGAGCGCGCTACAGCACCTGGGAAACCGATCACTTCTACCTTTACGACTCGCCCGACGTGACGTTCCACGATGAATACGAGAAGGTCATCCCGTACGCCGGCCTGATTTTCGACATCAGCGAACACTATTCGGCGTTCGCCAGCTTCACGGAAATCTTCAAACCGCAGCTGACGCGCGATGCGGACAACCGCTACCTCGACCCCATCGATGGCAACAGCCTGGAGTTCGGCATCAAGGGCGAGCACTTCGATGAGCGCCTGAACACTGCGCTCACATTGTTTGAAACGAAGCAGGACAACGTGGCCACGCCGGCATTCGATGAAGATGGCAGCCCCATCATGCTCGAGGACGGGACGCAGGCTTCGATCGCCATCGATGGCACACGCACGCGAGGTTTCGAATTCGAAGCGTCGGGCGCTCTCGGTGAACGCTGGAACGCCTCGCTCGGCTGGACGCGTTATCTCATCGAGGACGCGGACGGCCTCGCCGTGCGCACGTTCGTGCCGCGCACGCTGGTGCGCGGATTCACGACGTGGCGGCCGGCTGCGCTCGAGAAGCTGACGCTGGGCGCCGGCGTCAACTGGCAGTCCGAGAGCTTCACGCAGGTAGGTGGCCCGGCGGGCGGAGTCCTGCTGCACCAGGGTGACGTGACGCAGATCAGCCTCATGGCGCGCTACCAGTTCACGCCGGAGATTTCCGCGCAGTTGAACGGCAACAACCTGCTCGACGAGAAGTATTACGTGCTCGACAACTACGACAACTCGCACTACGGCGAACCGGTGTCGGTCTCGGCGTCGTTGAATTGGCAGTTCTGACATGGGAGCCCCGACGGCGGTTACTGCACCGCGTGACGCCCGACGCGCCTAAAACGGGCACGTGTCGGTATCCCGGCGGTTCTGAGCGCCAGGCACTTGCGGCCGGCGGCGACGCTTCGTAACCTAGCGCCGCTGTCGGCACTCGCCGGCTGGAGAATCCATGGGTATTGCCGCTCCTCACAACCTGCGTCGCCCCGACGCGGGCATTCAGCGCCCCTTCGGTGTGCGCATCACGCTGAAAGCGGGCGATCCGTTCAAGAAACTGCTTGGCGCGGACTGGAACAAGACGCACTGGTACGGAACCGCGGCCGAACGCGATGCGGCGCTGATCGAGATGGCGCGCAAACACGAGTACTCGCGCCCCGGCGACAAACCCGCGCTGAAGTTCGACAAGGTCGAGAAGCTGCACGAATCGCGCGGCCTCTGACGTGGCGCCACCTTAGTCTTAACAATTTGATTGACGCCGCCGCTTCGGCGGCGTTTTCCGAAGTGGCCGTCAGGCCTGGCAATACGCTTCGGCGGCGTTTTCCGACGTCGGCGTCAGCCGTCAAAACGTCCGTCCGAGGAATAGGTACCAGGCCGAGTCCCCGCCCTCGTCGAAACCGGTGGCGAGATATACCGGCCCTAACAAAGTATCCAGCCCCACGAACAGGCTGCCGTTGGTGCGGGCGCTTTCCACCGAGACATCGTGCCGCGAGTTCCACACGTTGCCGAGCTCGATCGACGTGCCGACGTACACCGGCACATTGAGGAAACCCTGCCCGCGCCGGCCCACCTGCCGGTAGTAGATGCCGCGCGCAATGGCGAAATGCGGGCCGATGAGGGACTCGGGCGTGATGCCCGACAGGTTGAGAAAGCCGCCCAGCGAAAAGTACGACCTCAGCTGGTTGATGTCGTTGTCGAGTCTCGAGCCGGCGGTGGTCCACAGGATTGCGGTGTGACGCCCCCAGGAATGGGCATAGAGCTGATCGAAAGTCATGAAATCCGCATCGTCCGCCGAGCCGCCGTCATCGTCCCGTTCGCGCGCCCAGCCGATCTCGAACGACGCGCCGCGCCTTGGAAAATTCACGTTGTCGATGGTGTCGTAACGAAACTCGCTGAACAGGTTGTTGGTGTCGAAATCGTTGGGCGGCAGCAGCGGATCACCCACGCGCACCTGCGCCGAGCCGATCGTGCGCCCGGCGCCCACGCGAATTTCACCGTAGTTGCCCAGCTCGCGCCCGAGGTCCACGCCGAAATCGGTGGTGCGGACGCGATACTCAGCCAGGATGCGGTCTTCGGCGCTCACCAGCGGAAGCGTGCGAATCTGGAATTCGGCGTGCGGCATGACGAACCAGCGCGAGCGGTAGCCCGCGGGCAGGTACACCTCGGTGGCCACGCGGGGAGTCTCGCCCACCTGGAGGTCCCACACCCACTCGCCGCCATACTTGGTGATCTCCGCCATGGTGACGCGCGCCGCGGCATTGAACGAAGAGTTGCCGTCGAAGTCGTTCTGCAACTGCAGCCCGAAACGCAGATAGTTAGGGCCCCAGGAATTGCGGCGCGTGGTCAGCGCCAGGCCATACCCGGGCTCGGACCCGTCCTCCGCCTGGCCCTCGACCAGGCGGTAATCGAATATCTCCAGGTTTCCCTGCCCGTACAACTCGCCCACGCGCCGTTCGAGCTTGTTCACGTTGACGGTCTTGCCCACCTGGTCGCTGAACAGCGCGTCGATGGCGCCCGCATACCGCTCGGAGCCGGTCTCGACGCGCAGGAAATCGATTTTGGGCAGGCCGCTGCGCCTGGCGGCGCGTGCGTCGACGATGCGCTGGAATTCGTCCGCCGGAATCGACAGCCCGGCCAGGCGTTCTGTCTGGCCACGGGCCGCTTCCTCGCCGATGCGCATCGCCTTCGCGTGCGCCGTGAAGTCGAGCGACGAAAAATCGCCGAGCGCCGGGTCGATCACCACGTCGGTCGCGGTCAGCGTCTTGCGCTGCTGGGCGGTGTTGTGGCGGATGAGGATGGCGAGCATCTGGTTCGACACCGTCGCCACGGAATCCAGCTTGCCGCGCTCGAGCAGCGGGAAACCGCAGTCGACGACGATGAGCACGTCCACGCCCATCTCGCGCGCCACGTCGATGGGCAGGTTCGAGGAGAGCCCGCCGTCGACCAGCATGCGCCCATCGGCCTCCACGGGCGAGAACACGCCGGGCGCCGACAGGCTGGCGCGCATCGCCGTAGTTAGGTCGCCGCTGCCCAGGATGACGCGGTCGCCGGTGACGATGTCGGTGGCCACGGCGCGGAACGGAATGGCCAAGTCGTCGAAATCCTGGATCTGCGCCACCGGCAACGTGAGGCCGCGCAGGATCTGCGTGAGTTTCTGTCCCTGTACCAGGCCGCGTGGCAGGCGGAATTTTCCGCCCTTGAGGCCCAGGGGAAACTTTACGAGGAAATTCTGGTCTTCCAGCTTGCGGCGAAAGTTGAGCGAGCTTCGCGGGGGGCTGTCACGGAACGCGTCCTGCCAGTCCACGGACGTCATGACGCGCTCGACGTCGGCCGCCGAAAGCCCGGACGCATACAGGCCGCCCACCACCGCGCCCATGCTGCTGCCGGCGATGACGTCGACAGGCACGCGGTTCTCCTCGAGCACCTTGAGCACGCCGATGTGGGCCGCGCCCCGCGCACCACCGCCGGAAAGCACGAGGCCGATGCGCGGGCGGTGCGCCGCGCCAGGGGACGCCCCCCCCTGTGCCGGCACCTCGGCAGCCAGCCCGAAGCAGAGCACGGCAAACAAGGCTGGTTTTCTTGCTTTAATGAGCATCGGTGGCGTGGTAAGGATAGTCGTTCACGGGGATAATCGCTCAGCCAATGACGCGCACCACACTCACACTCGTGGCCATGGCTCCGTTCGCCGCAAGCGCGGCCGATGAGAACGTGGACAGCATCGTCAACTACGTGGCGCCGCAAGACGTTGTCGTGACCGCCACGCGCGACAGGCGCTCGGCCTCGCAGACACCGGTCAGCATCAGCCGCATCGACGACCAGACCATCGCCGACCTCGACTCCAAACATCAGGCCGACGTGCTCAACCGAAATGCCGGCGTGTACATCCAGCGCGGCAGCGGCGCGGAGAGCCTCGGCGCCATTCGCTCACCCGTGCTCGCCGGTCCCGGCGCCTGCGGCGCATTCCTCGTCGCGGAAGACAGCCTGCCCATCCGCCCCACCGGCTTCTGCAATCTCAACGAGATGTTCGAGACCAACTACGAGCAGGCCGGGCAGATCGAAGTGTTGCGCGGTCCCGGTTCCTCCATGTTTGGCGCCAGCGCCGTGCACGGCGTGATCAATCTCATCACGCCCTCCGTCCAGTCGTTGCCGAAGTTCGCCTTGGGTCTCGATGGCGGTTCGGATTCCTTCGGCCGCATCACGCTCGCCACCGCGCACGAGTCCGAAGACGCGTCACTCGGCTTCGGCGCCTATGGCCTGGCGACCAGCGCACCCGGCTGGCGCGACTCCTCCGGCGTCGATGAAGCCAAGCTCAACCTGCTGGGCGACCTGGACGTGGGTGGCGGCCGACTGCGGCTGCGCGCCGCGGGCACCGTGCTCAACCAGGAGACCGCGGGCTTCATCCAGGGCTACAACAGCTATCGCGACGAGGACATCGCGAAGACCAATCCGAATCCCGAAGCGTTCCGCGATGCGTCGAGCGCGCGCGTGTCGGCGGATTTCCAGCGGCCGGACGTGTTCGGCGCCAACAGCAGCTTCCAGCTCGCCGGCATCTACCGCCGTTCGCGCATGGATTTCCTGCAGCATTTCCTCATCGGCAAACCACTCGAACACAACGCCCAGACCAGTTTCATGCTGAGCGGCATCGGCTCGAAAGTGTTCGACGCGCTCACCGTGCGGCTCGCGCTCGACGCGGAAATCGCCGATTCCGAGCTCACGGAATACCAGCCCGGCATCGCCACGGACGGCGCGCCCCCCGCCAACGCCATCCGCCCGGCGGGTTATCACTACAACTACACCGTGGACTCCTGGACGGCCGGCGCCACGCTGGCGTTCGACTACCGCATCAGCGAGCGGTTCACGGCCACCGCAGCGCTGCGCGCCGACTCGACTAACTACGACTACGACAATCGCATGCTCGACGGCAATTCGTCGGATACGGGCAGACCCTGCGGTCCGGCCGGCTGCCTGTATGCGCGCCCCGCCGACCGAAGCGATCGATTCGACAATTTCTCGCCCGGCGTCACGTTCTCGTGGCAGCCGAACGTGCGCCACATGGTGTACGTCAACGCGTCCACCGGCTTTCGCCCGCCCGAGACCACCGAGCTCTACCGCCTGCAGCGCCAGCAGTTCGCCGCCTCGCTCGACAGCGAGAGCCTCGATTCGCTCGAGCTCGGCTGGAAATTCAGCAGTGGCGCGTACTCGGCGAATACCGCGCTCTACGCCATGAAAAAAGAAAACGTGATCCTGCGCGAGACCAACGGCTTCAACGTCGGCAACGGCGCCACGCGCCATCGCGGATTCGAATACGAGCTGCGGCGCAACGGCACGCACACCACGATCGCGCTGAATGGCACCTACGCCCGCCACGAATACGCGTTCTCGCGCGCCATCGAAGGCGGCGAAACCATCGTCGACGGCAACGACGTCGACACCGCCCCGCGCAACCTGCATTCGCTGAGTTTCGAAGTGGACATGGAATCGCTGTTCCAGCTCGACGGGCTGCGTTGCGCCATCGACGCCAATTACGTCGACAGGTACTACCTGGATGCGGCCAACACCGCCTCGTATCCCGGGCACACCGTGGCCAACGCCCGCATCCTCTGGCAGTCGCCCGGCAACTTCGATGTCGCGTTGCGCATAGACAATCTTTTCGACCAGCGTTATGCCGACCGTGCGGACTTCGCTTTCGGCAACTACCGCTATTTCCCGGCGCGCGGTCGCGCCGTGTTCCTTTCCGTGAACTACGCGCGCAACTAGTGAGGCGAGACGATGGTTTTTGCGCTCTACATGATCTCCGGACTGCTTTCGCTGGGACTCATCGTCCACTGCATCAAGACCCAGCGGAACACCATCTGGATCTACGTGCTGGTCATGCTGATCACGTTCCCGTTCGTGGGCTCACTGGTGTACATCGCCGCGGAAATCCTGCCCGACCTGCTCCGCTCGCGCACCAGCCAGCGCGCCATGCGCGGTCTCAAGACCACGCTCGACCCGGAAGGCAACCTGCGCAGGTTCGAGACCGAGATGAACATAACCGGCAACGTGGCCGCGCGTCAGAGATACGCCGATGAGCTGGTGCGCCTGGGTAGGGCGAGTGAAGCCCTGCCTATCTATCAGACTTGTCTGACAGGGGTGTTCACCGACGATCCGAAGCTGCTGCTCGGTTTCGCGCACGCGCAGTTCGAGGCGGGCGAGCACGCTGCGGCGCGCAAGACGCTCGACGATCTGATCGCAAGAAATCCCGACTTCAAATCCGCGGACGGACACCTGCTGTATGCACGCGCGGTGGAGGCCGAAGGAGACCTGGCCAAGGCTTTGTCCGAGTACGCGACGCTGGCGGAGTATTACCCCGGCGCGGAGGCTGGCGTGCGTTACGCGCGGTTATTGCGGAAGTCGGATCAGGGGCCGCTGGCCCAGCAGACGCTCAAGGCGCTGCTGGACCGGGCCAAATATGCGCCAGCTCACTATCGCAAGACCCAGCGCGAATGGCTGGACGAAGCTCACCGCGAACTGCAAAACACCTAGTACAGAAGCTTTTCGCGGCTCCGTTACTTCTTGCGGTTGATGGAGCGGAAGGACACGCCTTCCATCATGGCCTTGTAGCGCACCGCACCGGGCGAGCGACCCAGCTTCTGGGCGGCGACGCGCGCTGAAACTTTCTGCTTGGCGAACTGACGCAACTTCTGCATGTCGCCCGCCGACCATTCGCGCATGTGCCTTGCACCTTTCTTCTTGGCCATTCCGGAGTCCTCTCGAGACGTGTGGTGGGATACGAGGGGCGTAGTCTAACAACAATTCCCTGCCTAGTAGTCAATCGTCGCCGGATGCCGACACGTCGGACACCCGGCCTATCAACCTCGCACCGGCCCCTCAAACAAGTTTAATCGTCTTGGGATCGAAGTTAGGCGCCGGGAACCGCAGGGGCAACTGTTCAAACTCGTAAATAAGCAGCTGTGAGACCGCGAAATCGCGGAACCATTTCCGGTTTGCGGGCACTACGTACCAAGGCGCGTGGTCAGTGGAACACCTGGCAAACATCGCCTCGAATGCCCGCGTGTAGGCGGTCCACTGCTGACGCTTCTCCAGATCGCCGGTATCGAACTTCCAGTTCTTGCGCCTGTCGGTGAGCCGTTCCTGGAAACGCACCCGCTGCTCCTCCTTGCTGATCTGCAGGAAAATTTTTACAACCCGGGTTCCGCAGGCGTTGAGCAGGCCCTCGAACTGGTTGATCTGTTCATAACGCCTGCTCCAAACATCCTCGGGAACCAGGTCGTTGACGCGCACGATGAGCACGTCCTCGTAGTGCGAGCGGTTGAACACCGCGATCTCGCCCCGCGGCGGTGCGTGTTTGTGGATGCGCCACAAATAGTCGTGGCGCAAATCTTCGGCGCTCGGCGCCTTGAAAGCGGTGACGGTGCAGCCCTGTGGGTTGAAGGCGCCAAACACGCGGCGGATGGTGCTGTCCTTGCCGCCGCCGTCGATGGCCTGCAGCGCGATCAACATCGCGAAACGCTGATCGGCGTACATCTTGTATTGCAGTTCCTCGAGCCGCGCCAGGTTTTCGGCGGTCGCCGCCATCGCCTTGTCCTTGTCCCAGCCGAAGCAACGGTCCGCATCCGCGTCGACGAGCTTGATTCGCGAACCTGGCCGGATCCGCAACCGGTCGGGGATGTCGCGTCGCGGCACAACCTTCTGGCTCATCGGGGCACCTGCTGAGTTATGCAATGAATGTTGCCGCCACCTAACAGGATTTCCCGCGCCGGCACGCCGACCACCTTGCGACCGGGGAATGCGCGCTTGATTTTCGCGGCCGCGGCCTTGTCGGTTCGCGGATCGAGCAAGGGCATGACTATCCCGCCATTGGCAATATAAAAATTCACGTAGCTCGCGGCCAGGCGCATGCCGGCGATGCGGCCGCGAACAGTGTCGCGCACCTGCACGCCCGTGGTTTCCTCGGCGGAATAACGCAGCGGCCCAGGCAGCGGAAGTTTGATCACGGAAATGCGGCGCCCCTGCGCATCGCGTGCGGCCATGAGCCTCTCCAGCGCGTCGCAAGAGACCTTGAATTGCGGATCGCGCCGGTTGTCGGTCCAGTGCAGGGCCACGGCGCCGGGCTTCACGAAACAGGCGAGGTTGTCGATGTGCCCTCCGGTTTCGTCGTCCACCACGCCTTCGCCCAGCCAGATGACTTTCTGTACGCCCAGGTACGCCATGAGATGGCGCTCCATGTTTACCCGGGTTACACCCGGATTCCGGTTCGCGTTGAGCAGGACCTGCTCGGTGACGAGCGCCGTACCTTCGCCATCGACGTGAATCGCGCCGCCCTCGTTGATGATAGGAGCGCGATAACGCTCGCACCCTTCGATCTCCAGCACCTTCTGCGCAACCAGGTCGTCCTGATCCCAGGGAAAGTAGAGCCCGCCCTGAAATCCTCCCCAGGCATTGAACCCCCAATCGACGCCCCGGCGCGCCCCCTGGCCGTTCGTCACGAAAGTGGGGCCGACATCGCGCATCCAGGAGTCGTCGTGGGTGATCTCGATGACACGCACGTGCGGCGGAAGCTGCATACGCGCGAACTCGTAGTGCCCTGCGGAAACTCCGACGCTCACCGGCTCGAAACGGGCGATGGCGGTCGCCACTTCGGCAAATGCCCGTTGCGCCGGCACCGCGCCGAGGCGCCAGTTGTCAGGACGCTCGGGCCACAGCAGCCAGCACCCGGCGTGAGGGGCATATTCCGCAGGCATGGCGAATCCGTCGCTGGCGGGCGTAGTGAGCAGGGTCTTGGGCATGGGGCAGGATTGTAGCCGGGCGAACATGGCCGCAAGCACGCTGTGTTAGCATCGCGGCCCTTCCGACCCCTCCCCCGCGACAACGCAAGAGAAAGCAAACACGATGGCTACAGTGCCCACGAGTCCTAAAGTCACGCCGCCGGCAGGCGGAGCGAAGATCACCATCCAGAACGGCAAGCTGACGGTTCCGGATCAGCCGATCATCCCGTTCATCATTGGTGATGGCACCGGCCCGGACATCTGGCACGCCAGCGTACGTGTCATGGATGCCGCGGTGGCCAAGGCCTATGGTGGCAAGAAGAAGATTCACTGGCTCGAGATCTACGCGGGCGAGAAATCCTTCAAGGCATTCAACAACTGGCTGCCCGACGAGACCGTCGAGGCCTGCCGCGATTACCTCGTGTCGATCAAGGGACCGCTGACCACGCCGATCGGCGGTGGCATCCGGTCGCTGAACGTGGCGCTGCGCCAGATGTTAGACCTCTACGTGTGCCTGCGGCCCGTGCGCTGGTTCAAGGGTGTGCCCTCACCGGTGAAGGCGCCGGACAAGGTCGACATGGTGATCTTCCGCGAGAACACGGAAGACATTTACGCCGGCATCGAATTCGAACACGGCTCCGAAGAGAACAAGAAGTTCAAGGAGCTGTTCAAGCAGGCGTTCCCGAAAGCGTTCGCCAAGATCCGTTTCCCCGACACCTCCGGCATCGGCTTCAAGCCGGTGTCGAAAGAAGGCACCGAGCGCCTGTTCAAGTCGGCGCTCGAATACGCGGTGATCAACAAGCGCCGCAGCGTGACCATCGTTCACAAGGGCAACATCCAGAAGTTCACCGAAGGCGCGTTCCGCAATTGGGCCTATGCGCTGGCGGAGAGCGGTGAGTTCGCGAGCAAGTTCTACACCTGGGAGCAGTGGGGCCGCACCAAGGCGGCGTCCGGCGAGAAGGCGGCGAACGACGAACAGGCGGCGGCACTCAAGGCGGGCAGAATTCTCGTGAAGGACGCCATCGCCGACATCGCGCTGCAGCAAGTGCTGACGCGTCCCGATGAGTTCGACGTGATCGCCACGACCAACCTGAACGGCGACTATCTATCCGACGCGCTCGCCGCGCAGGTGGGCGGCATCGGCATCGCGCCGGGCGCCAACATCAACTACATCACCGGCCACGCCGTATTCGAAGCCACGCACGGCACGGCGCCCAAGTACGCCGACCAGGACAAGGTCAACCCGGGCTCGGTGATCCTCTCTGGCGAGATGATGCTGCGTTACATGGGCTGGACCGAAGCGGCCGACGCCATCATCTCCGCAATGGACAAAACCATCGCCCAGAAGACGGTCACCTACGACTTCGCCCGCCTCATGGACGGCGCGAAGGAAGTGAAGTGCTCGGAGTTCGGCGACGCGCTGATCCGCAACATGTGAGGTGGGGGTGGTGCCGGGCACCAAAAGTCGTAGTTCAGCCCGGCTCCATCACTTGATGTCATTGGGATATGCACGGATGGCGTAGCGCAGCGCGCCCTCCGTGCGACCCAGCTCTCTCGCCACCGCGGCCAGCGTCGCGATGCCGCGTTCACCGGCCTGATATGCGATCCACGCGCGTACTCTCGCGACGTAGGCGTTCCGCACGGGTGACGCCAGCAACTCGCGCTCCACTTCGAATCTTCGACATGCCTCCTGCAGCAGCTCTTCGATGGATTGACGCGTCTTGACCGGCTTGCAGGAACGCATCGCACGCGCAACGAACTGATCATTGCCGATGATCGCGACGCCGGGCGCCATCGCCTGCGCGGGCTCCCAGGGCGACACAGCCTGGGCGCCGACAAACTCGCAATACGCAGAGATGGCCCGCGCAGGCTGCTCGTCGAACATGCTCAATCCCAGGCTTGTCGTGACCCATTCATCGTGGCGCGCGCCCCGGTAGTTGTGATGGCTGGTCCAGCGAAAATCATCGACGCTCGCGACGATGCCGGCGGTCACAGGATTGCGATGTACGTAGCGCAACAGTTCCAGCAGGTAGCTTTCGGTATCAACCAGCACCGCATGGTATCGACGCTCGAAGAAATGCCCGGTGGTCTCGAGTTTCAGCTGCATGGCGCGGGCGAATTCGGCTGCGATGTCGTGCATCGGGCGTGAGATGGGCTCGTTACCCGCCTGCAACACCAGGTGCACGTGGTTGGTCATCCAGCAATAGGCATGCAATCTCGCTTCGAACTTCTCGAGCGCCCGCGCAACGATGACGTTGAACAGTCCGCGATCGCAGTCGGCGAAGAAAATCGGCTGGCGATGATTGCCCCGCAAGGTGACGTGGTAGACGCCTCCAGGGACGTGGATACGCAGTCGGCGCGGCATCCTTGCCTCGGCTCGAATGTGGAAACCGAGGCAAGCCTGGAGGAATCTGCGCGGCTAACAAAGCCGCAATTCGACGGCGTATGCGCGAATTACGACTTTTGGTGCCCGGCACCACCCAACGCCTGGTCGATGTCGGCGATGAGGTCCCCGAGATCCTCGAGCCCGATGGAGAGCCGCACGGTACCCGCCGCGATTCCCGACTGGCGCGCCTGTTCGGCGGTGAAATCGCGCGTGCCGATGAGCTGCGGCGCCATGACGAGCGACTCGGTGGAACCCAGGCTCGCGGTCAGGGCAAACAACCTGAGGCCTTCGCTGAAGCGGCGCGCCGCCTCCCCGCCCTCTTTCAGGTCGAAGCTCACCACAGTGCCCGCCTCGCGCATCTGCTTCTTCGCGAGCGCCGCCTGCGGATGGCCGGGCAAACCCGGGTAGTGCACCCTGCTCACCGCCGGATGCGCGGCCAGGTGCTCGGCAATCGCCTGCGCGCTGCGCGTCTGGTCCCGATAACGGACGAAGTAGGTCTTGAGTCCCCGCTGCACGAGGAACGCGGCGTGCGGATCGAGCAGCGCTCCCAGCACCGCGAAATCCGCGCGCAACCCTTCGATGAGCTCGCGCCGGCCAATGACCGCGCCACCCATGACGTCGCCGGTACCCGACGCGTACTTGGTGAGGCTGTGCACGAACAGGTCGACCTCGTACTCGCCGTGCTGGTGAAAGCCGGCAAACGTGTTGTCCATGACCGCGAGCGCGCCGTGACGATGCGCGAGCTCGACCAGTCGCTCGATGTCGGCGACCTTGGTGATGGGATTGGTGGGGCTCTCGAAGATCACCAGGCGTGTCGGGCGCGTGGCGAGCACGTTCTCGATGCCGGCCATGTCCTCGATGGAGAGCATGGTGTGCTCGACGCCGAACCGCGCCAGCAGGCGCCGGATGATGTTGCGCGTGGGTCCGTAGGTTTCGACGAAGCACAGGATGTGGTCGCCCTGCTTAGTGAGACCGATGAGCGTCTGCGCGATGGCGTTCACGCCCGAGGCGGTGGCCAGGCAGTCGTCGCGGCCCTGAAGCTGCGCCAGCGTCAGCTCGAGCTGCCGCGTGGTGGGATTGCTGGCCCGCATGTAGAAATAGCCGGGCGTCTCGCCGCGCAGCATGCGCAGCGTGTCATCGACGGTCTCGAATTCGTACTTGACGCTCTGGTAGATAGGGGCGATGACCGGCTGATTGCCGGGCGGCGGCGAAACATCGGGCGGATGGTTGACGAGCGTCGGTAACTTCATGATTCCAGGGTAAAGGCATCCGCGTCGAGATGCGCGGGAAACTTGTCGCGCCATGCGCGCAGGCCCGGCAGATCGAGCGGCACGGTGATGACCTGCGCGTGTTCGCCGAGTTCCAGCAGGGGCTGCCCGGTGAAGTCGAGCACCACGCTGTCGCCTGAGTGCGCGATGCCCGCGCCGTCGTCGCCGACGCGGTTCACGCCCACGCAATAGGCCTGGTTCTCGATGGCGCGCGCGCGTAGCAGCGACGTCCACGCGAAGCGGCGCGCCGCCGGCCAGTTGGCCGCGTAAATGACGACGTCGTATTCGAGCTCCGGCCGGCGCCGGCTCCACACCGGGAATCGCAGGTCGTAACACACCAGCGGGCACAATCGCGCGCCGCGCCACTCGACGATGAGCGCGTGACCGCCGGCGCTGTAATGCCGGTGTTCTCCGCCCATGCGGAACAGGTGCCGCTTGTCGTACCAGTAGGTGAGCCCGCCGGGCATCGCGAGCATGAAACGGTTGAAGTAACGGCCGTCGTCGTGAATCGCCACGCTGCCGCCCACCGCGGCATCCAGCGCGCGCGCCTGCGCGAGCAGCCAGCGCCGGGTCTCGCCATCGCCGGCTTCCGCGTGTTCTTCGGGTTTCATCGTGAACCCGGTGGTGAACATCTCGGGGAGCACGACGAGATCGGTGGCGCCTGCCAGCGGCGCCAGCACCGTCTCGAAATGGGCGCGATTGGCGGCCGGGTCCTGCCAGGCGAGCGGCTGCTGCGCGATGCTGACTCGAAAACTCATGGATTCACTCTCTTCTTCTCAGTGTACGCGCAGATGCGCGCCGCGGCTTCGGTCAGCGTTTCATCGCGCTTGGCGACGCACAGCCGCACCACGCGCATGCCGGCGGGCGGCTCCCGGTAGAACGGCGACAGCGGGATGACGGCCACGCCGGCTTCGTTGATGAGCCGCTCGGTGAACTGCACGTCGTTGCAGGCGGCGAGGTCCCCGCCGAGCGACGAGTAGTCCGCGAGCTGGAAATAGGTGCCCTGCGCGGGCGGCAACACGAGGCCGCTGCCCGCGAGGCGCTGGCGCAACAGGTCGCGCTTGGCGCCGAAGAATGCCGCGAGGCCGCGCCAGGCGTCGGGATGCCGTTGTAGATAGAGCGTGATGGCCTGCTGCAGGGGTGCGGACGTGCTGAAGGCGTTGAACTGGTGGACCTTGCGCAGCTCGCGCGTGAGCGTGGGCGGCGCTACGCAATAACCCACGCGCCAGCCCGTGATGTGCAGCGACTTGCCGAAAGAATAGACCGCGAAGCTGCGCGCCTTGAGCTCCTGATGGTTCATCACCGATTGGTGGACCCGCCCGTCGAACTGGACGTGCTCGTACACCTCGTCGCCGAGCACGGCAATGGGCCGGTCGCGCGTGAGCGCCGCCAGCGCGTCGAGGTCGGCCGCCGAGGCCACGGTGCAGGCGGGGTTGTGCGGATTATTGATGATGATCAGGCGGGTACGGTCATTGACCGCCGCGCGGACCCGGTCCCAGTCGATGCGGAAATGCGGCGCCTCGAGCGGAATGTGGATGCAGCGCCCGCCCGCCAGCCGCACCGCCGGGTCGTAGGAGTCGTAAGCAGGGTCGAAGACGATGGCCTCGTGGCCCGCCCCCACCACCGCCTGGACGGCGGAGTAGATAGATTCGGCGCCGCCGCAGGTGACGGTGAGCTCGGATTCGGGGTCGACGGACCGGCCGCCGGCGGCGGCGATCCTGGCGGCGATGGCGGCGCGCAGCGCAACACTGCCTTCCATCGGCGCGTACTGGTTGAAGCCCGCTGCGACCGCTTCGGTGACGCAGGAAGCGAGACTTAAGTCTATGGGGTAGTCAGGAAAGCCCTGGCCTACATTGACCGCGCCCATTTCGGCGGCGCGGCGCGACATCACGGTGAAAATCGTGGTGCCGACGTCGGGCAGTTTGCTCTGGAACCCTTCCGGAAAACTCATCGGCTTGGAGCAAAGCCGCCGCGCACCCCCGTACGCGGCGTCTTCGTTGGACGCCTTACTTCTTCTTGGCGCGTTTCGCCTTGCGGGCGAGCTTCAACTGAACACCGGCGGGCTGGTCGATGAAACGGAAGCGGATGCCTTCCACCATCGCCTTGTACTTGACCGCGCCGGTGGACCGGCCCAGTTCCTTCGCGGCGAGCCGGGCAGAGAGTTTCTGCTTGGCGAGTTGCCGCATCTTCTTGAGGTCTGCGGGCGTCCAGGGAGCATTGTGTTTACGGGCTGATTTGGCCATTGATCGAGTCCTCGTCAAATTGTCGATGGTGGAAGTCTAGCAGTAGTTAGCCGGTTGCGGCCATCTGTTCCTCGCGTTTGCGACGCTGTTCCTGCCGGCGCATGAAAATCGCCGACAAGACAACCCCGAGAGCCACTACCAGCACCATTATGGTTGCTAGTGCGTTCACGACCGGGCTTACACCTAGTCGAACCCGAGAAAATATGACCATGGGCAACGTGTTGGACCCTGGCCCTGAGACGAACTGCGTGATAACGAGGTCGTCCCATGAAAGCGTGAAGGCCAGCAACCACCCTGAGAGGATGGCGGGCAAAATGAGGGGCACCGTGATGCGGAAGAACACCTTGGCAGGCCGGGCGCCCAGGTCGAGCGCAGCCTCCTCCAGCGAGTCGTCGAAGCCCGCGAGGCGCGACTGAACCACGACCGTGACATAGGCCATGGTGAAGGTGATGTGCGCGATGGTGATAGTGGCGAATCCCCGGTCGAACTGCCAGCCGAACCAGGCCGTGAAGAGCTGCTCGAGCGACACGAACAGCAGCAGCATCGACAGGCCGGTGATGACCTCGGGCATGACCAGCGGCGCGGTAGTGAGGCCCTGCAGGAAGGCGCGGCCCCGGAACGGGCCAAACCGCGAGAGCACGAGCCCGGCGAGCGTGCCGAGGATGACGGCGCCGGTGGCAGTGGTGGCCGCCACCTGGATAGATAGCCATGCGGCCGACAGGATCTGGCGGTCCTTGAACAGCTGCACGTACCACTTCACGGTCGGCGAATTGACCGAATCCCACACCGTGACCAGCCGCGAATTGTTGAACGAGTAGAAAACCATCGACAGGATGGGGATGTACAGGAACGCCAGTCCCACCCCGAGCATCGACTTGCTGAACAGGCCCTGCGTTTTCATTCGTGCCTGCTCATTTCCTGGCGGCCTGCAGTTCTTTGTTCTGGAATCGCTGGAAAATCATGATAGGCACGACCAGCAGCAGCAGCATGGCGATCGCCACGGCACTCGCCCTGGGCCAGTCGCGATTGAGGAAGAACTCATCCGACAGCAGCTTGGCGACCATGAGCTGGTCGGTCCGGCCCAGCAGCGAGGGGATCACGTATTCACCCACCGCGGGGATGAACACCAGCAGCGACCCGGCCACGATGCCGGGGAACGACAGCGGCAGCGTCACGCGCAGGAACGACTTGATAGGCCCGGCGCCCAGGTCCTGCGCGGCTTCGAGCAGCGTGTTGTCGTGCTTCTCGAGGTTGGAATACAGCGGCAGGATCATGAACGGCAGGTAGGAATAGACGATGCCGATGTACACCGCGAAGCTGGTGTTCATCATCGCCAGCGGCTCGTCGACGATGCCGAACCACTTGAACAACACCTGGTTGATGAGCCCGTCGGTCTTGAGCAGGCCGACCCAGGCGTACACGCGCAGCAGGAACGACGTCCAGAACGGCAGGATGATGAGCAGCAGCAGGACGTTGCGCTGCGTGGGCGGCGAGCGCGCGATGGCGTAGGCCATCGGGTAACCCAGCGCCAGGCAGAACAACGTGGAGAAAAACGCGACCTTGAGCGAATAGAACCAGGCGCTGACGTACAGCGGCTCGTTGAACAGGTAGACGTAGCTGCCGATCAGTAGTTTGACCTGCAGCGCGCCCTCCTCCAGCCACTGGAACACCGGTTCGTAGGGCGGGCGGCCGAGCGGCGAGAACTCCGCGAAGGAGATCTTGAGGACGATGAGGAACGGGATCAGGAAGAAGACGAGCAGCCAGAGGTATGGCACGGCGATCACCAGCCGCTGCCCCGTCCAGTTCTGCACCACGTATTCCGACCAGCGCGGCGGACCGTAACGCAGCAGGAATATCCACAAGGGGCTCAGGCGACCATAGGCGTCGCGCGAACCCAGCGTGCGGGCAGCCGGTTTCAAGGCCTCAGCCCTCGGGACGCTTCATTGCGTCACCACGACCGGGCTGGATCCATGCCATGTGAGCCATACAGTCTCGTCCCAGAGAATGCGTTCGTCGTCGGACAGGCGTTCGATGTTCGGCAGCGTGACGCGCACCATCTTGCCGGTGTCTATCTTCACGAGGTAGATAGAAACGTCGCCCATGTAGGCGATTTCCTTGACCACGCCCTTGACGCAGTTTTCGGTGGTGTCGGCCGGCGGCGCGCGCAGGATGCTGATCTTCTCGGGCCGGATGGCGGCATAGACGATGGCGCCCGGCGCCGAGCTGATGCCGTGGTCGACGTAGATGACCCCGCCCAGGTCGTCGGACTTGATGCGCACGCGGTCGGGCAGGTCTTCGATCATCGTGCCTTCGAACATGTTCACGGAACCGATGAAGTCGGCCACGAACTTGTTCTGCGGGAATTCGTAGATTTCGGTGGGCGTGCCTATCTGCACGATTTCACCGCGGTTCATGACGCCGATGCGTGACGCCAGCGTCATGGACTCTTCCTGGTCGTGCGTGACCACGATGAAAGTGACGCCGAGCTGCTCCTGGATGTTGATGAGCTCGAACTGCGTGGCCTCGCGCAGTTTCTTGTCGAGCGCGCCCAGCGGCTCGTCGAGCAGCAGCAGCTTGGGACGCTTGACCAGCGCGCGCGCGAGCGCGACGCGCTGGCGCTGGCCGCCCGAGAGCTGGTGCGGGCGACGCGCCGCGAATGGCCCGAGCTTCACGATTTCGAGGATGTCGGTGACCCGCGTGGCGATGTCGCTGCGCGACAGGCCCTTCTCCTGTTCGAGGCCGAACGCGATGTTCTTCTCCACCGTCATGTGCGGGAACAACGCATAGGACTGGAACATCATGTTGACCGGCCGTTCATACGGCGGCACGCCGGCCATGTCCTGGCCATCGAGAAAGATGGAACCGGAGCTGGGACTTTCGAATCCGGCCAACATGCGCAACAGGGTCGACTTGCCGCAGCCGGAGCCGCCGAGCAGGCAGAAGATCTCGCCCTTGAAGATCTTCAACGAGACGTTGTTGACGGCGACGAAATCTCCAAAACGCTTGGTGATGTTTTCGATGCGCACGTAAGCCTCGGCGTGCGGATCACGCCAAGGTTCGTCTTTGTTCTTCTTCTCTGTACGTCGTTCCGCCGTCAGCATGGCAGGCCCCCGTTTGCGAATGAAAGGACGGCCGTCGCTCCCTAAGCGGCGGCCGCCAGGATCATTTGCCGGTGCGGAAGCGTGTCCAGCTGCGCGTCAGTATGCGAGTGAACTCGGCACTTTCGGGCAGATCGGGCACGAGCTTCGGCATCATTTCCGCGGTCGGGAAGACGTTTGGATTGTTCTTCACTTCCGCGTCCACGAGCGGCCACGAGGCCGCGTTGCTGTTCGCGTAGCTGAGGAAGTTGCTGTTCTTGGCGGCAACTTCCGGGCGCAGGAAGTAGTTGATGAAGATGTGCGCGTTCTTGACGTGCGTCGCATCGGCGGGAATCGCCATGTTGTCGAAGAACATGACGGCGCCTTCCTTCGGAATGTTGTACTTGATCGTGAAGGGCTTCTGCGCCTCCGCCGCCCGGTCCCGGGCCATCAGCGTGTCGCCCGACCAGCCAAGCGCCAGGCAGATTTCGCCGTTGGCCAGGTCTTCGATGTACTTCGAGGAGTTGATGAGGCGGATGTAAGGCCGCACCGAGAGCAGCACCTTCTCGGCGGCCTTCAGGTCCTCCGGGTTCTCGGAGTTCGCGTCCTTGCCGAGATAGATGAGCACCGTGCCGACGATTTCCGAAGGGGCATCGAGGACCGAGACACCGCACTTGGCGAACTTGGACACCACTTTCGGATCCCAGAACATCGCGAAGCTATCTACAGGCGCATCCGGCATGGCCGCCTTGATGGCCTCTTCGTTGTAGGCGACGCCCGACGTGCCCCACATGTAGTTCACGGCGTGTTCATTGCCCGGATCGAACACTTCCATGCGCCGGGTGATGTCCGGATCGAGGTTCTTGAGGTCGAGCTTCGACTTGTCGAGCTTCTGGTAGATGCCGGACTTGATCTGGCGCGCGAGGAAGTTTGCCGACGGAACGACCACGTCGTATCCCGTGCGGCCCGCGACCAGCTTGGTCTCGAGCATCTCGTTGGAATCCATGACCTCGTAGTTGACCGTGATGCCCGTTTCCTTGGTGAACGCCTCGAGCACCGTGGGCTCGATGTAGTCGGACCAGTTGTAGACGTTCACGACCTTCTCGGCGTCCGTGTCCAGGGCGGCAGCCGCGGGTTCGGGCGTAGCGGCCGCAGGAGGCGGCGCCTCTTCTTTCTTGCCGCAGGCGACGATCAGGAAAAGACAGGAAGCCGAAACCAGAGCCGAAAGGCTGCGAGTGGACATTGTAGGACCCCTAAATGTTGTCGCGACGTGAGACCCACACGTCGCGTCTTTAGACACGTTATATAACAGCGACCGCGTCTATAGCCAGCCCTCGGCTCGCGCTTGAGTAGCGGTTTCATCGAGGGATCGCACTACTTTGGACAGTAGTTCGTCAATTTCGCGCCTTGATATGACCAAAGGCGGCGCGACGAACAGCGTGTCGCGCGTGGCGCGCATGACGAGTCCGTTGCGCGTGCAGTTGTCGCGCATCCGCAGCCCCACCTCGCCGCGCGGCTCGAAAAAACGCCGCGAAACCTTGTCGGGCACCAGCTCTATCGCCGCCAGCAGGCCCACGGAGCGCGCCTCTCCGACCAGGGGATGAGACGCCAGCTCGCGCCAGCGGGCGGCTAGATAGGGCGCGGCTTCGTCCCTGACCCGCTCGACCACCTGCTCCCGGCGGAATATTTCCAGGTTGGCGATGGCGACCGCGCAGGCCACTGGGTGACCGGAATAGGTGAAACCATGAAAAAACTCGCCGCCCTTGTCGATCAGGACGTCGGCGACCCGGTCGCCCACCATGAGCCCGCCTATGGGTAGATAGCCCGAGGACAGGGCCTTGGCCATCGTCATGAAGTCCGGCCGTGTTCCATAATGTTCGCAGCCAAACCACCGGCCCGTACGACCAAAGCCGCAGATGACCTCGTCGGAGGCGAGCAGGATCCCGTACTTGTCGACGATCCGCTGGATTTCGGGCCAGTAGGTATCGGGCGGGATGACCAGGCCGCCGGCGCCCTGCACCGGCTCGCCGATGAACGCGGCGATGCGATGCGGCCCGATCTCCTCGATCTTCTGCTCCAGCTCGCGCGCGCATTTGATACCGAACTCGGCCGGCGAGAGGTCGCCGCCTTCACCGAACCAGTACGGCTGGTTGATGTGCACGATGCCCGGCAGGGCGCCGTTCACGCCAAGCTGTTCGTGCATGGGCTTCATGCCACCGAGCGATGCGCCGGCCACGGTGCTGCCGTGATATCCATTCCAGCGCGAGACGATCACGTTTCGCCCGGGCTGATCGAGGAGCTGCCAGTAACGGCGGATCAGCCGGATGAGCGTGTCGTTCGCCTCGCTGCCGGAACCCGTGTAGAAAACGTGGTTGAACTGCGGCGGCGTCACCTCCTGGAGGAGGCGCGCAAGGTCGATGGCCGGCGTGGTGGTGCTCTGGAAAAAGCTGTTGTAGTAAGGAAGCTCCTGCAGCTGCCGGTACGCGGCGTCCGCCAGTTCCCTGCGCCCGTAACCGAGCGCCACGCACCAGAGCCCGGACATGCCGTCGAGGATCTTGTCGCCCTCCGATGTGTAGATATAGACACCTTCCGCGCGCGTGACGATGCGCGCGCCTTTGGCGGCGAGCTGCTTGTGGTCGGTGAACGGATGCAGGTAGTGCGCTGAATCCAGCCGTTGCCACTCTTTCGTCTCCGGGCGCGTGTTCATACGTTCAAGAGGAGGTGTTCTCTCTCCCACGAGCTGATGACCTGCAGGAAGACCTCGTATTCGGCTTCCTTGACGATGGTGTACGCCGAAATGAACGGGTCGCCAAGGATGCGCACCAGCGGATCGCACTCGCGCAACTCGCGGATGGCGTCGTCGAGTGAACGGGGAAGCGAGAACGGCAACTCATGCGCGCTGCCGGAAATCGGCTCCGACGGCTGCAGCCCTTCGATCATTCCGAGGTATCCGCAGGCGAGCGAGGTGGCGATGGCGATATAGGGATTCGCATCGGCGCCGGCCAGGCGGTTTTCCACGCGGCGTGCCTCGGGATCCGACGCCGGCACGCGCAGTCCCGCCGTGCGGTTGTCATAACCCCATTGCACGTTGATCGGCGCGAGCTGGAAGCGCGAGATGCGCCGGTAGGAATTGACGTTCGGCGCCAGCAGCGCCATGGCTGCCGGCAGGTATTTCTGCATGCCGGCGATGTGCGAGAAGAACAGCGGCGTCGGCGTGCCATCCGCATTGGAGAAGATGTTCTTGCGCGACTTGGTGTCGACCACGCTCTGGTGGATGTGCATGGCGCTGCCCGGCTCCTTGGCGTGCGGCTTGGCCATGAACGTCGCGTACATCTTGTGGCGAAGCGCGGCTTCGCGCGCCGTGCGCTTGAACAGGAACGCCTGGTCGGCGAGATCGAGCGCGTTGCCGTGCACCAGGTTGATCTCCATCTGCGCGGCGCCGTCTTCGTGGATCAGCGTGTCGATCTCGATGTCCTGGTCCTCGCAGAACTGGTACATGTCGTCGAACAGCGGATCGAATTCGTTGACCGCGGCGATGCTGTAACTCTGGCGGCCCGGCTCGGCGCGGCCCGAGCGGCCCACGGGCGGCTTGAGTGGATAGTCGGCGTCGATGTTGGGCTCGACGAGATAGAACTCGAGCTCGGGCGCCACCACCGGCTCCCAGCCGCGGTTGGAGTACATCTCGAGGATGTGGCGCAACACGCCGCGCGGCGCCATGCCCACGCGCCGCCCGTCCGAATAGAAGCAGTCGTGAATCACCTGGGCGGTCGGCTCGGCGGCCCACGGAACCCGCCGCACGGTCTTGGGGTCGGCCTTGAGGATGATGTCGATCTCGGCCGGGCTCATCGCCTTGTCGGTGTCGGGCGGGTAATCGCCGGTCACGGTCTGCAGGAAGATGCTCTCGGGCAGGCGCATGCCCTCGTCTTCGGCGAATTTCTCCGCGGGCATGATCTTGCCGCGCGCGATGCCCGCCATGTCGGGGATGATGGCCTCGACTTCGGAAATACCGTGATCGCGGAGAAACTGTCTGATTTCGTTTGCCATGGGTCTTTCCTGAATTCTCTTGGCCTAACTATTTTTTCTTCTGCTGCGCGCCGCCTTGCCGAACTCGGCAAACAGCGCCTTCGAAAACGGATTGCTCATCACCTGCCATTCCGGGTGCCACTGCACCGCAAGCGCGAACGCCGGCGCCGACTTCACGCGAAACGCCTCCACGAGCCCGTCGGTGGCGCGCGCTTCGACGGCGAGGCCGGGGGCGAGCCGGTCCACGCCCTGCCAATGCAGCGAATTCACGCGGATCCGCTCCTGCCCGGCGAGCCCGCGCAGCACCGAGCCCGGCTCCAGCACCACGTCGTGCGCCGGACCGTACTGGACTTCGAGCGGCTGCTCCTTGTCCTCGCGATGGTCGTCGAACTCGCCGACCTCGTGCACGCGCTGGTGCAGCGTGCCGCCCATCGCCACGTTCATCTCCTGGAACCCACGACACACGCCGAACACCGGCACACTCTCCTGCACCGCGCGCGGAATCAGCGACAGCGTGGTGGCGTCGCGATGCGGATCGTGCAGCGTGCCCGGAATACTGGCCGGCCCGGCGTAGCGCGCGGGCTCCACGTTCGACGGACTGCCCGGAAAAAAAATGCCATCGACGCGCGACAGTATCTCGGTGACGTCGAGCGGTGATTCGAGCACGGGTATCAGCAGCGGCAGGCAGTCGGCCGCCTGGACGATGGCCGCGATGTATTTCTCGCCCACCGCGTGAAACGGATGCGGACCAATCATGCGTCGATCGGCGGGAATGCCGATGACGGGCCTTTTGTTGTGTGAGTTAGCCATACGGTTTGAGGCGGATCGAAGATCCGCTGGCTGTCTATTATCTTTTACGGGATCGCACCTGTGACCAGGGCGAGGGCCGTCATTAGACCACAGCCGGGGGCCAACCGGCGCGAGGCGTTGCGTGGCGCATGCGGGGCTTCGAAGCGCCGAAAATCGCCGTTTGGCCTGTTTGCCGGCGCGTGGCGCACCGGCATATGCTGCTGCGCCCTGGCGCCTGTCGGCGTCGAGAATAATAGACACCGGGAAGATTATGACGCCCGCCGCCGAAGCTGACCTCGATCGCTTCCTCGCCGACCATCCGGAGATCCGCTTCGTCGATGCGTTCGTCAACGATCTCAACACGATCGAGCGCGGCAAACGCATCGATCGCGAGGGAATCGCCGCGGTGTTCCGGCGCGGCATGCCCCTGCCCGGCTCGATGTTCGCGCTCGATATAGAAGGCGGCACCATCGAAGACTCGGGTCTCGGATTTTCGGATGGCGACGCGGACCGCCCTTGCATGCCGATTCCGAAAACGCTGGTGCCCGTGCCCTGGGCGAAGGACGGCATCGCGCAGGTACAGCTCTCGATGAACGAGCACGATGGCACGCCGTTCTTCGGTGATCCCCGTCACCTGCTCGCCAACGTGCTGGCGCGATTCACGCGGCTTTCGCTCACACCAGTGGTGGCCATCGAATACGAGTTCTATCTCGTCGACCTCGAACGCGATGCGAACGGACAGCCGCAGCCGCCGCGCGGCCCGCTCACCGGCCGGCGTGAGTTCCGCACGCAGATCAATTCGATGTCGGATCTCAACGACTATTCACCGCTGCTCGCGGAGATCGACCGCGTGTGCCGCCTGCAGGATGTGCCCACCACGTCGTCGCTCGCTGAATACGGCCCCGGCCAATACGAAGTGAATCTCGCGCACGCGCCGGATTCACTGGGCGTGTGCGACCAGGCCCTGCGCTTCAAGCGGGCGGTGAAGAGCGTGGCGCGCGTGCACGGCTGCGAAGCCACGTTCCTGCCCAAGCCCTACCGCGACATGGCGGGGAGCGGCCTGCACATCCACGTCAGCCTGCTGGGCGAGGACGGCCGGAACATCTTCGCGGCCGCGAACCCGCTGGAAAGCGCGCCGCTGCGCCACGTCATCGGCGGCACGCTGGCCACGCTCGCCGACGGCATGGCCCTGTGTGCACCGGGGCCGAATTCGTACCGGCGTTTCCGCACCGAGGCCTACGTGCCGCTGCATCCGACGTGGTCCATCAACAATCGCGGCTCGGCGATCCGCGTGCCGGCCTCCGATGCAAACAACCTGCGTATCGAACACCGGCTCGCGGGCGCGGATGCCAATCCATATCTCGTGCTCGCGTGGGTGCTTGCCGGGATGCTTCACGGTCTCGAGCAGCGAATCGAGCCGCCGGCGGTGCTGACCGGCAATGCGTACACACAGCCGGGCGATCCGCTGCCCACGAACTGGGCCGCGGCCATCGAGCGTTTCGCGGCCAGCCCGTTCGCGCGCGAGTCGTTCGGCGACAAATTCACGCACCTCTACTCCACCGTGAAACACGCGGAGATGCAGGAGTTCAACTCGCACATCACGCCGCTCGAGATCGCGCGTTACCTCGGGCCGCTGTAGGTCATGGAACAGAACTTCTACTACGCGACGACTCCGGCGCCGCCGCCGCACGCGCCTCTGGCCGGCGAGGCGCGCGCCGACGTCTGCATCGTCGGTGGCGGAATCTCCGGCCTGTCGGCCGCGATGCATCTCGTGGAACGCGGCTTCAGCGTCGCGCTGCTCGAAGCGAAACACGTGGGATTCGGCGGCTCGGGACGCAGTGGCGGGCAAACCATCTTCGGCTACGCCTGCAGCCAGGAAAAACTCGAGAAACTCGTGGGCGAGGCCGACGCGCGTTTCATGTGGGACATCTCGCTCGAAGGCATGAAACTGCAGCGCGAGCTCATCGCCCGCCATTCCATCGACTGCGATTACGTGGCCGGCCACATGCACGTGGGCGTGAAGCGGCGCCACGACGACGAATTGCGCGCCGAAGTCGAATCGCTGCACACGAAGTACGACTACCGCAGCGTGCGGCTTCTCGGCCACGAAGAGTTGCGCGCCATCGTCGACAGCGACCGTTTCACCACGGGCATCCACGACGCCAACAGCGGCCACCTGCAGCCGTACAAGTACACGCTCGGACTCGCCCGTGCCGCCGCGCGCATCGGCGTGCGCATCTTCGAGAATTCCCGGGTCACGAAACTCGACGTCGCGACACACGCCGGCGCGGACAGCCTGGTGCATACCGCCTCGGGCTCGGTGCGCGCACGCCACCTGCTGATCGCCGGCAACGCCTTGTTAGGCGCCCTGGTGCCGGAGCTGTCGCGCAAGCTCATGTCGGTGGGAACCTATATCGCGGCCACCGAGGTGCTCGGCGAGGAGCGCGCCCGCAAGCTGATCGCGAACAACGCGGCGGTGGCCGACATCAACTGGGTGCTCGACTACTTCCGCCGGTCGGCGGATCACCGGCTGCTGTTCGGCGGCCGCGTGAGTTATTCCGGCATCGATCCTTTCGATTCCGCGCGCGTGCTGCGTTCGCGCATCGAGCGCGTCTTTCCGGGCCTGAATCCGCGCATCGAATACGCCTGGGGAGGTTACGTCGACATCACGCCGAACCGCGCGCCGCACTTCGGCCGCCTCGCGCCGAACGCGTATTTCCTGCAGGGCTTTTCCGGGCACGGCATGGTGCTCGCGGGCATCGCCGGAAAACTGGTGGCCGAAGCCATGGCCGGCGTGGCCGGCCGCTTCGACGTGTTCGCGAAGATCCCGCACCGCGATTTTCCGGGCGGCACGTATCTGCGCCGGCCGGCGCTGGTGCTCGCCATGTTGTGGTTCCGGCTCAAGGATCTTCTCTGACCACCGCGGCGTTCAATTTCGAACTGTGGCTGTCGGCCCTGCCGGTGCTGCTGATCGCGGCCACGCTGACCTGGCTGCTGTCGCTGCCGCTGCGCAACGTCGCCATCGTCGATTCGCTGTGGAGCCTGATGCTGTTCGCCGCCGGCGTCATCTACGGGCTCGGCGCCGATCCGCGCGCCCCGCGCCTCGCATTCGTGTTGTGGCTGCTGGCGCTGTGGGCGGCACGCCTGTCGCTCTACATCACGGCGCGAAACATCGGCAAGGGCGAGGACCATCGCTACCAGGCCATCCGCGCGCGCAACCAACCGCATTTCGCGTTCAAGAGTCTCTACCTGGTTTTCTGGCTGCAGGCATTGCTGGCCTGGATCATCTCGCTGCCTCTGCTCGGCGTATTCGCGAGCAACGCGCCGCCAGGCATGTTCGACTTCCTGGGGTTGCTGCTGTGGGCGGCCGGCTTCCTGTTCGAAGCCGGTGGCGACTGGCAGCTGTCGCGATTCAAGCGCAACCCGGCCAATGCCGATGCAGTCCTGAAAACCGGTTTCTGGCGTTACACCCGGCACCCTAACTACTTCGGCGAGTTCTGCATCTGGTGGGGGTTCTGGCTCATGGCCGTATCGGCCGGCGGCTGGTGGTCCCTGCCCGGCCCCGTGCTCCTGACATTCCTGTTGCTGCGCGTTTCCGGGGTCGCCCTGCTGGAAAAGGACATCGGCAATCGTCGGCCGCAATATGCCGACTACGTCTTGAAAACGAACGCTTTTTTCCCGGGTCCGCCACGCAAATAGCCTAAAGGCCGCCCTGTCATGGGCCGATAACCCGGCAAGACAACCGGAGTCGGCACCAGGATCAAGCAGGCAAACCCGTGATCGAATTGGATAAAGCGCAGCGCGAGGCTCGTGCCCGTGAAGTGCGTCACGGTGTCGTGGCGACGCTCATCATGGGCGCGCACCTCACGTTTCGCGGCGTATTCGCGTTCCAGTGGGTCATTGCGGCGGCGCTCGCCTGGAAATCTTCGCTGCCCGGCGAGCCGCGCGTGCTCTTCACCATGATCGTGGGCGCGATGCTCTCGGTGCCGGCGCTGTTGTTCGCGCGCGCGGCCCCGCAGTCCGCCTGGGTCCGCCACTTCATGGCGACCTGCCAGATCGGCTGGTCGATGCTGTTCATGTGGCTGCTCGAAGGACAACCGGAAGCGCAGCTCCACGTATTCATCTCGCTGGCATTCATCTCGTTCTACCGCGACTGGCGCGTGCTCGTGACGGCGACCCTCATCGCGATCGCCTATCCCATCGTGCGGCTCGCGATGCTCCCCGAGTCGTACGCGATCGGCGCGGCAGCCTGGTGGCGCGTGTTCGACCTCGCCGTATGGGTGTTCGCGGACGCCGTGATCATGCTGATTGCCGTGTG
The DNA here is from genome assembly GCA_035765415.1 of Steroidobacteraceae bacterium. Taxonomy (GTDB): domain Bacteria; phylum Pseudomonadota; class Gammaproteobacteria; order Steroidobacterales; family Steroidobacteraceae; genus CADEED01. The sequence goes on from DASTXR010000054.1 coordinate 66,836, forward strand.
GCAGAGCCTCAAGACATTGCAGAAGTACGCGACCCATGCCGCCACCCTCTCGCTGACCAATGAAACCATCGGCAGGCACGTGGAGGAGCGCACGCGCGAGCTCGCGCGCAGCCGCGAGCAATACCGGCTCATCGCCGAAACCACGCGCGCCATTCCGTTCGAGCTCGACGTCGCGCAGGGCCGCTTCACCTACATAGGGCCCCAGGCCCAGAAAATGCTGGGCTTCCCGGAAGCGCTGTGGAAGGAAGACGGATTCCTGGACGTTCTGCTGCCGCGCGCCCGCGAGTCGAACGTGCGACAGCAGATCGACGAATGCCTGCCGGGGACTTTCGAGGCGCTGTGCTCGGTGGTGACCGCCGACGATCGCGTGGTCGAGCTGCGCTGGACGGTGGCCTGCGAACTGGTCAACGGCATGCGTTTTCTGCGCGGCCTGATGATCGACGTGACCGAGGCGCGCCGCATGGTGCGCGAGCTCGCTCAGGGCCAGAAGCTCGAGTCCGTGGGCCGCATCGCCGCCGGCGTGGCGCACGAGATCAACACCTCGGTGCAGTTCATTTCCGACAGCGTGCGATTCGTGCGCCACGCGTTGCGCGACGTGCCGCACGCGCTCGCGGATTACCGGGCGCTGGCCGCCAACGCCCTGTCGGGCCAGGACGTGGTCGCGCCCGCGAAGAAAGCCGCGGAGACCGACGAAGCCGCGGACGTGGATTACTTCCTCAAGAACGCGCCGGATGCGCTCGACCGCGCGCTGGAAGGCATCGGCCGCGTGGGTTCCATCGTGCGTTCGATGACCGAGTTCGCGCATCCCGATTCGCGCACCAAGGCCGACGTCGATATCAATCGCGCGATCCGGACCACGCTGAACATGGCGCGCAACGAGTACAAGAGTGTCGCCGACCTCGAAACGGATTTCGGCGACATCCCCACCGTGCACTGCCACGCCGGTGACATCAACCAGGTGGTGCTGAACCTGCTGCTCAACGCCGCACATGCGATAGGCGATCGAGTGGCGGGGTCGGCGTCCAAGGGCCGCATCGGCGTGCGAACCCGCGCGATCGGCGGCTACGTCGAGATTTCGATCACCGACACCGGTGACGGCATTCCCGAAGATGTGCGCGGGCGCATCTTCGAACCGTTCGTGACCACGAAAGAGGTCGGGCGCGGCACCGGGCAGGGCCTGGCGCTGTCTCGCGGCATCGTGGTCGACAAGCTCAAAGGTTCCCTCCATTTCGAAACTGAAACTGGAAAAGGCACGACCTTCTTCATCCGCCTCCCCGTGGCGGATGTGATGGCAGCGCCTGTCTCCACCAACAAGCAGGCTGCCGCATGACTTCGCTACACGTGTTATTTGTCGACGACGAACAGGCCATTCTCGATGGCTTGCGTAATTCCCTGCGCAAGGAACGCAAGCGCTGGGACATGACGTTCGCGCTCGGCGGCCAGCAGGCCCTGGAGGAGATGAAGAAAACCCCGGCGGACGTGGTCATCACCGACATGCGCATGCCCGGCATGGACGGCGCCGAACTACTGCGCCAGATCCAGCGCGACTTCCCGGCGGCGGCGCGCATCGTGCTGTCCGGCCAGGCCGAGCGCGAATCCATCATGCGCGCGCTGCCCGTGACCCACCAGTTCCTGCACAAGCCCTGCGATGGCGAGACGCTGCGCGCCGTGATCGAGCAGACACATGCGCTGCACAAGCTCATGCAGAACCCGGCGCTGACCGCGCTCGTGGGCAAGCTGGACCGCATTCCCGCGGTGCCTTCGACGTACACCGAGCTCGCGCGACTGGCGGCCGATCCGAAGGCCGACAGCGCCGCGTTCGCCAAGGTCATCGAAATGGATGCCGCGGTCTGCGCCAAGGTGCTGCAGCTCGTGAATTCCGCCTACTTCGGCCTGGGGCAGAAGATCGTCAGCGTTCGTTCCGCGGTCACCTACCTCGGCGTCGAGATCATCAAGTCGCTGGTGATCGGCTCCACGTCGTTCTCCGACAAGGCCATCAGCGAAGTCAAAGGCTTCTCGCCGGAGCGCCTGCAGCATCACTCGATGCTCACCGCCGTGCTCGCCAAGAAGATCGTCTCGAACCCCGCGCTGGCCGACGCCGCCTTCACCGCCGGACTGCTGCACGACATCGGCGCGCTGGTGCTGCTGCACGCGGCGCCGCCCGATTACGTACGCGCGCTCGAGCGCAAGAAAGAGCTCAACGGCGACAGCGCCGCGGCCGAGCGCGAGATATTCGGCGTCACGCACGCGGAGGTCGGCGCCTATCTACTCGGCCTGTGGGGCATCCCGTTCCCGATCGTCGAAGCGGTCGCGTTCCATCACCGCCCCAACGAAGTGCAGCCCGAGTCGCGGCCGCTGGTCGCCGCCATCCACATCGCCAGCGGGCTCATCGACGAGATGACCGCGAGCGACGAAGGCCAGCGCATGCCGGGGAGCAACCTCGACAGCTCGGGCCGCATCGACGTTTCGTTCCTGCGCGAAGCCGGGCTCGAAGAAGCGTTCAAGAAGAACCGCACGGAAGCCGAGAAGGTGCTCGGCAACGTGACGGAACGCAGCTAGCCGGAACCTGCCAACGCAAGTACGATCGCTCTCCTTATGAGGAGAGAGTCGATGCGAATTGCACGGATTGCGGCGGTCGGTCTGTCCCTGGCCGCGGGCGCGGCGGGCGCGTTGCTCGTGTCGCGCACGGACGCGGCGCGCGCCGCCGACCCACCCAGGGGCGCCTCGGCAGGCGCCGCGGCCAGCGCAGCGTCCGCGTTTCTTGGCTCCCTGCCCGCAGAGCTGCGCGCCGCCGCCCGCTTCCCGCTCGATTCCCCGCAGCGCCTGAACTGGAATTTCGTTCCCATGGAACGGGCCGGCGTCTCGCTGCTGAAACTCGATGACGCCCAGAGCGAATTGTTAGGGCCGCTGCTGGCCACGGCGCTCAGCCCGGAAGGATTGCTGACGACGCGCGGCGTGCTGAAGCACGAGAACATCCTGCGTCGCGTGGAAACCGAGGCGGGCATGGGGAACGCATCGCGTCGCGATCCCGGGCTCTACTACACCAGCATCTTCGGCAACCCCGCGCCTGGCGGCGCATGGAGCTGGCGCTTCGAAGGGCATCACCTGTCGGTGAACGTCACCGAGTTGCCCGGCCAGCCGCCCATCGTCGCGCCGATGTTCGTGGGCGCAAATCCCGCGCGCGTGCTCGATGGGCCCAATGCCGGTTTTCGGTTGCTGGCCGCGGAAGAAGACCTGGGACGCGAATTGATCAAGATGCTGCCCGCCGCGAAGCGCCAGACCGCGACGATTCGCGACACCGCGTTCTCGGAAATCCTCACCGGCAACGACCCCAAGGTGCAGGGCCTCGAAGTCGCCGGGCTCGCCGCGGCCGACATGAGCGCCGCCGAGCAGGCGCAGCTGCGCCGGCTCATCGAGTTGTATGCGGGCCGCATGGTGCCCGCCTCGGCCGCCGATGCGCTGATGCGCCTCGATCGCGCAGGTTTCGGGAAAGTGCGCTTTGCCTGGGCAGGCGGCATCGAGCCGGGACAACCGCACTATTACCGCGTGCACGGTCCCACGCTGCTCATCGAATACGACGACACGCAGAACAACGCCAACCACATCCACACCGTGTATCGCGATCTCGAACGCGACTTCGGCGGCGATGCGTTGCGGGCGCACTACCGATAGGCAATTGCCCGGAAAATTGGCGATAGCGGGAGGCGCGCGGCATGGCTAGACTCCTCGCATCCTCGAGGAGTAACGCAATGAGCAAGAAGAACACCGCCGCCGCTTCGGACGCGCCGCAGATCGACATCGGCATCAAGCCCAAGGACCGCGAGAAGATCGTGCAAGGCCTGTCGCGCGTGCTCGCCGACACCTACACGCTCTATCTCAAGACTCACAACTTCCACTGGAACGTGGAAGGCCCGATGTTCAACACCCTGCACCTCATGTTCATGGACCAGTACACCGAGCTGTGGAACGCGCTCGATGCCATCGCGGAACGCATCCGCTCGCTGGGTTACCCGGCGCCCGGCACCGGCAAGGAATTCTCCAAACTCACGTCCATCGAGGAAACCGAGGGCATGCCCGAAGCGCTCGACATGGTGCGCCTGCTGGTGTCCGGCCACGAAGCCGTCGCGCGCACCGCGCGCGCCGCGTTCCCCGCCGCCGAAAAGGCGGGTGACGAATCGACCTGCGACCTGCTGACGCAGCGCCTGCAGATTCATGAAAAGACCGCGTGGATGCTGCGCAGCCTGCTGAAGTGAAATGGGGACATGGATGTGTGGGGACAGACTTAAGTCTGTCCCCACTCGTTAAAGTCTTGCTCGTCGGACTGCTGTCGCTGCTGTGCGCCGTCGCGGCCGCCGAGCCGAAACTCAAAGTGGCGCTCACCTTCGACGACCTGCCGCTCAACGGCACGCTGCCACTGGGCGCGCGTCAATCCGACTTCGCGCGCGACACCATCAAGGTGCTGAAAAAGCACCGCATCCCGCCATCGTACGGATTCATCAACGCCAACAAGCTCGAGCGCAATCCGGACGGCGCGAAAGCGCTGCAGATCTGGGTCAAGGGCGGCCACCCGCTCGCCAACCATACGTATAACCACCTCGACCTCACGAAGAGCAGCACCGAGGAATTCCAGCGCGAGATCCTGCGCAACGAACCCGCGCTCGAGCTGCTGATGCCCGAAGGCCAGAAGGCTGGCGGCGGCAAACACGATTGGCGCTGGTTCCGCTATCCGTACCTGCACGAGGGCGACACGCTCGAAAAACGGCGCGACATTCGCGCGTTCCTCGCCAACAGCGGCTACCGCATCGCGCAGACCACGCTCGACTTCGAGGACTATCTCTGGAACAGCGCGCACGCGCGATGCTGGATGAAGAAGGACCAGGAGTCGCTGAAGTGGCTGCGCGAAAGTTACCGTACCGCCGCGCGCGAGTTCATCAGGTTCGATGTCGAGAATTCCCGCGCCGTCTTCGGTCGCGACATCCACCACGTGATGCTGCTGCATCTCGGCTCGTTCAGCTCCCACATCCTGCCCGACCTGTTCGAGATCCTCGATGAGGAAGGTTTCGAAATCGTCACGCTCGAAGAAGCGCAGGAAGATCCGGCTTACGAATACGACCCGGATTTCGCCCATCCGCGCGGTGGAACGCTCGTCGAATTGGCCATGATGGCGAAGAGCATTCCCTGGCCGGCCAACGCGCCGACAAAACCGCGCGACCGGCTGCGGACGATCTGCGAGTGATTCACCCGCTCACACGCCATCCGGACGCACCGGCTGGCCCGACGCCGCCGAGTCGTAGATAGCCCGCACCAGCGCGACGGCCTTGCGGGCCTCGGCGCCCTCGATGAAAAACGGCCGCCGATCACGCACGCCGTCGATGAAATCCTGGATCTGCCGCAGGTGGCCCTCGAAATTGATGGCCATGGGATTCGCCGCGCCCGAGCCCTTCGCGCTGGTCTCGCGTGCCGCGCGAATCTTCTCGTCCGCGGGGTCGGCGACGCGAAACTCCCAGCGCGCGATGTCATCGTCTTCCATGACCGCCGAACCGTTCTCGCCGCAGATCTCGATGCGCCGCGCAAACCCGGGCCACAATGCGGTGCTCGCCTCGATCGTGCCGAAAGCACCGCTGCCGAATCGCAGGGCCGCAACCGCGGTGTCTTCCGACTCGATGGCGTGCACACGTTGCGTGGTCCACGCGAAGACTTCCACCGGCATGCCGGCGAACCACTGCAGCAGGTCGACACCGTGTATGGCCTGGTTGATGACCGCGCCGCCGCCGTCTTCGGAAATCCTGCCCTTCCAGCCGGTGTAGTACTCGCGAGTGCGGTTCCACTTCACGTAGCAGCTGGCCAGCACCATGCGGCCGAAGCGCCCCGCATCGACCGCCGCCTTGAGCGAACGCGCGGCATCGCCGAAACGCGCCTGAAAGATGGAGCCGACGCGCACACCGGCGTTCGCGGCTTCGTGCAGGATGTGATCCGTGCCTTCGACGGTGGCGTCGAGCGGCTTCTCGATCATCAGGTGTTTGCCGGCACGGATCGCCGCGAGCGCCGGCACCAGGTGCAGCGCCGACGGCGTGGTGATGCACACCGCGTCGATGCCCGGCTGCGCAAGGAGTTGATCGACGTCATCCGTGGCGAAACTCATGCCATGTTCGCCCGCGAATTTCTCGGCGGTGGCGCGCGTCCTGCTGGCCACACCAACGAGCCGTCCACCGTTCGCGGCGGCCACCGCGCGCGCATGAAAATGCGCGATGGCGCCCGCACCGACGAAACCAAAACCCAGTGTCTTGTTCATCAGTGCGCGAGCGCCACGGGATCGTGGCGGTAGACGGCGTCACGAAACGTCTTGTGCAGCCCCACCTTGTCGAACGGCCGCATCTGCGTGAACAGAACCGCGGCGATGTCGTGCGCCGGATCCACCCAGAACAACGTGCTGGCCGCGCCGTCCCAGAAAAACTCCCCCACCGCGCCCGAGGATTCCTGCGCGTCTTTCGGCGGCGCGATGCGCACCGCGAAATCGATGCCGAAGCCCACCTGTCCCTTGCCCGGAAGCCAGGATTTTTCGGTGACCTCTCTGGGCATCGCGTCGGTGGCCATGAGTTTCACGGTTTCAGGCTTGAGGATGCGCGCGCGCCCGAGCTTGCCGCCCCCTAACAACATGCGCGCGAACTTCATGTAGTCGTCGATGGTGGACACGAGGCCGAAGCTGCCGGGCTTGTAGGGCCAGGCGGCGCTGTTGAACCGGTACGCTTCTTCGTCGGACTGGCGCGTGAAGGTGCCGTCTTCGTTGCGCGTGTAGAGAGCGGCGAGCTGCGGTCGGTCGGGGTCGGTGGGCAATATCGTGTGGCGCGTGCTCGTCATGCCGAGCGGACGAAGGATGTGCAGCTTGAGATATTCATCGAAGGGCACGCCGGAGATTTTCTCGACCAGGTAGGCCTGCACGTCGACGGCGTCGCTGTATTTCCATTGCGTGCCCGGCTGGTAACTCAACGGCACCTTCGCGAGCCTGGCGGAAACGTCCGGCAATGCCATGTTGAAATCGCGCGCGGCGACCTGCCGGTAGATAGCCGTGACCGCCTCGGGCGAGCCGTCGCCGTGCAGGCCGGCGGTGTGGCGCAGGATGTCGCGGACCGAAATCGGGCGCCGCGGCGGCTCGTACTTCGGCTGGCCGTTGGCATCGAGCCCCGCGTAGACGCGTACGCTGGCGAATTCCGGCAGGTACCTGGACAGCGGCGCGTCGAGCTCGAACTTGCCGCGTTCGTAGAGCTGCATGAGCGCGACGCCGGTCACGGGTTTGGTCATCGAGAAGATCTGCACGACGGTTTCGCGCGTCATGGGCTTGTTGTTTTCGCGATCGGCGAGGCCGAAGGCGCCGAAATAGACTTCCTGGCCGCGCTCATAAACCAGCGCGGATACGCCGATGACCTTCTGGCTGTCGACGACGCTCTTGAGCGCGGTGTCGATGGCGGCCGGATCGACGATCGGCGCCGGCGGCGGCGCGGGAGTCACGGGGGCTGCAGGCGCCGCGGGCTTTGCCCGGGCTGCCACCTCGGGCTTGGCCGGCTCGGCGGCAATTGCCGACCCCAGCACCAACAGACCCACGGCAGCCAGATTGAAAAACCTCATCGATCCCCTCCTCGTTTCATGGATAGCCCACGGAGATGATGCGGTAGCAGATCTCGAGTGTCGGCATGGGCACATTGAATTCGCGCGCCTTGGCCAGCGCGTAGCCGAGCGTTTCCTCGTACTCGAGCCGGCTGCCGCGCAACACATCCTGCTGCGCGGACATGCGGTGCTCGGGCGAGGTGTCGAGAAACTTCTGGCCGATTCCCCGCACGATCTCGATGGCCTGCGCATCGGAGCCGTACACGATGCTGGGCACGGGCAGCGGCGGCATGTCCAGGAGCTCGATCTTCATGGCCGCGGCCAGCGCCGCGGCTTCGCGCACGATCTGCACGATGACCATGGCGCTGCGCTCGTCCATGAGGAATTTCCAGGTGATCTGGCGCGTGAGCACCGCCAGCGGAAACTGCGCAATCCAGCCGGCATACTTCGACCACTCGCGCGTGCGGATGTTGGATGCCGTCGCGCAACGCACGCCGGCGGCGTCGATGAGCGCCGCGATGTTCTCCGCGCGCGCGCTGCTGCCGCCCTTTTCCTCGCCGATGTGCAGGCACACATTACGCGTGAACTTCACTTCGCCATTGGCCAGCAGCTCGCCGCTGAAATCGGCCATGGCGCCCAGCACGCGCGAGAATCCGAACACGCGGGCCAGCAGTTCGTTCTTGAGCACGCCGTTCTGCACCGAGAAGGCGTTCTCGAGCCGCAGTTGACGCAGCCCCTCGATGGCGCGGGCAGTGTCGATGGCCTTGGTGGCGACGATCAGCGTATCGGTGTCGAGCAGCTTCGCGGGATCGTCCACCACATTGGGACGCGCCTTGATGGTGGAGAGCCCGTTGAGCACCAGACCCTGGCGCTGCAGCACGCGCGCGCGCTCGCCGCGCGCGATCATCACGACGTCATGCCCGGCGCGCGAGAGGTGCGCGCCGAGGATGGTGCCGAGCGCACCCGCACCGAGAATCGCGAACCTCATGAGGAAAAGTGCACGAGCTTCCCTGCTCCCTATTTCTTCCGGTACTTCTCGAACCAGGCCAGGATGTTATCCACCTTGGCGATGAGATTGCTGGGCCGCGAGGTCATGCCATGTGATGCCTCGGGAATGCGCACCATGATCGTGTCCACCTTGCGCAGCTTCAACGCCTGGTAATACTGCTCAGACTCGCCGATCGGCGTGCGGTAGTCAGCCTCGCCGGTGAGCAGCATGGTCGGCGTCTTCACGTTGCCCACCAGCGACAGCGGCGAACGCTTCCAGTACTGCTCGGGTTGTTCCCAGGGCTGCGCGCCAAACCAGTACTTGTAGAAGAAGTTGTTGACGTCCGACGTCAGCACGAAGCTCGCCCAGTTGATCACCGGCTTGGCGACCACGGCCGCGCGAAAGCGATCCGTCTTGCCGACGATCCACGCGGTGAGCACCCCGCCGCCGGAACCACCGGTGACGAACAGGTTGTTCGTGTCGACGTTGCCCTGCGCGATCAGTGCATCGACGCCGGACATCAGGTCGTCGTAGTCGTTGCCGGGATAGGCGTGATGGATGAGGTTGCCGAATTCCTCGCCATAACTCGTGCTGCCGCGCGGGTTGGTGTACAACACGACGTAACCCGCGGACGCCATGAGCTGCAGCTCGGTGGTGTAGTTAGGTCCGTACGCGGTGAACGGGCCGCCGTGGATCTCCAGCACCAGCGGATATTTCTTCGCCGGGTCGAAGTCCGGCGGCGTGATCACCCAGCCCTGGATCTCCCGCTGATCGTGCGAGCTCTTCCAGGTGAGCTCGCGCACCTGGCCCAGCGTCTTCGCACCGAACAGATCGTCGTTGAGCGCCGTGAGCACGCGCGTGGCGCCACCCGGCGTGGCCGTGGCGACATCGGCCGGCCGCGACGGCGAATTGTGCGTGAAGGCCACGCGCCCGTTGCGCGCGACGGTGTACATGCCCGAGGTGTATGGACGGCCGAGGTCCGCGCCGCCCACGCCTTCGGCGATGTTGCGCACCTTGCCGTCCAGCGAAACCACGCCGAGCTTCTTCACGCCGCGTTCGTCGTAGGCGAAATACACACCGCGACTGTCGGCCGCCCAGCGCGGATTCTCGATGTCGAGGTCGACCTTCGCCGTCACCGCCCGCGAGTTCTTCCCGTCGACATCCATCACATATAGATGAGTGACCTGGTAACCCTGCACCCGGTCATCGAAGCCCAGGTAGGCGATTTTTCGGCCATCGGGCGACACCACCGGAGAATTGTCCGGGCCGTCGCGCGTGGTGAGCTGGGTGAGCTTCCGGGTCGCGATGTCCACGGCGAACACTTCGCTTTCCTGGGGATCGCGTTCCCAGTCCTCGCCGCGGTTGGCGGAGAAGACGATGCGCTTGCTGTCGGGCGTGAAGGAGAGCGGCCCGTCGTCGTTGAACTCGCCATCGGTGAGCTGTCGCGGGGTGCCGCCTTCCGCGGACACGATGAACACGTGCTGGTAGCCGGCTTCGAGATAACCCTCGCCATCAGCGCGATAGATCACCGAATCGATGACCTTCACGGGCGGCGCCCACTGCGCGCCTTCGGGCTTCTCGGGTGGCGTGGCGAGCGGTGACTTCTTCGCCGGCACCAGCTGCGTGAACGCGATCGACCTGCCATCGGGCGACCAGGCGATGGCGCCCGGCGCCTCGACGAGATTGGTGAGCAGCGCCGTTTGCCCCGAATCGATCCAGCGCACGTAGAGCTGCGGGCTGCCTTCGGCCGCGGACACGTACGCGAGCCGCGTGCCGTCCGGCGACCACCGCGGCGAGCTGAAATTGCGGGCTTCGGACCGCAGCGGCCGGTTGTTAGCGCCGTCGGCGTCGACGATCCACAGATTGCGCCTCGCGCGGTCGGTCATGATGTCGTGGCTGACGCGCACGTAGACGATGCGGCTGCCGTCGGGCGAGATCTGCACGTCGTCGGTGTATTCGAGCTGGAACACGTCGATGGAGTGCAGGCGCTGGGCCGCAGGCAGGTCGGCCGCGACGGCCGGAAGAGCAAACAACATCGCCGCGCTGAAAGCAGCGCAAGAGAAGGCTTTCATGGAGGATCCCGAAAAGGAAATTGCGCCTACTTTAACCGAGGGATCGGTTTGCGGCGGGTAACTTTGCGGGGGCTCATTCGACTTTGGTGGGAGGAAATCCCGACACCTTGTCAAATGGGCTCCCCGCGTCCGCGCGTCAGGCCGCGACGACGCGCCGCTGCGTGCGGTAGCGCCGGCCCAGCCAGCGCAACATCGGTTTTTCGACGATCAGGTGCAACGCAACTCCGGCGGCGGCTGAAAATGCCGCGGCGACCACGAACGCAATCAACGTGTTCCCGGCCCCAAGCCCCAGGTACTTGAGCACCTTGCAGGTCGCCGATACCAGCGGGTAGTGAATGAGGTAGATGGAATAGGACGCGTCCCCGAGCAACAGCAGCAGGCGGCGATTGGCGAAAAAGCGCTGCAATGCTGGCGCCTCGGCCTGGAGCAGGATGAGAAACGAGGCCACGCCAAACCCGGCGACCATGAGGTTGTACTCGAACGGGTCGGGTTGCATTCCGACGGTGTTCGTCCATGCGCCAACGGCAAGGAACAGGATGTTGCCGAGCACGAACAGCGCCACGTGCTGCCAGCGCCGGGCAATCGCCAGGCGCGCGGCGAACATGCCCAGCATGAACAGCAGGTTGTTGGTCGAAACGAAGTAGCGCAGCGGCAGCGTCAGTTCGCCGTCGGCGAGCAGATTGGCCACCACGATGGCCGCGGCCCACACCGCCAGCAGGGCGAGCCCGAGACTTCGCCGGATGATCAGCGTGGCGAAGACGAAATAGAAGAGCATTTCATGCGTGAGAGTCCACGCCACGCCGAGGTGCGGGAAGTGCGACTGCGGAACGAGCAGCAGGCTCAGCAACAACGCGCCGACGTCCTTGTGAAACGGCTCGCCAATGGACGGAACGAACAGCCACAGCGGCGCGAAAGCCAGCGTCACGAGAATGTAGATAGGGTAGATGCGGATCAGCCGCTTGAGCGCATAGTTGGGCAACGCGGCGGGCTGATCGATGTCCGCGCGGTGGATGTAGTAGATGATGAAGCCGCTCAGTGCGAAGAAGAACTGAACGCCGGACGAGCCGAATATGAAGACATCCAGCAGCGGCTGCTCGCCGAAATACGCTTTCGCGGCGAGTGCCGAGTGGAAGAACACCACCAGCATCGCCGCGAACCCGCGGTAGGTCTGCAGGACTGTGAGCACCGCGCGCGTCGTGCCTAGAGCAGCTTCGCGACCAGCGAGATCTTGGCGTTCAGCACTTTCGACACCGGGCAACCCGACTTGGTGATCTCGGCGATTTCCGCGAACTTGGCCTCGGTGATGTTGGGCACCTTGGCCAGGCAGATGAGATCGCTGTGCGTGATGGCGAAACCATCGCCGATTTTCTCGAGCCGCACGGCGGCGCTGGTCTCGATGGAGTCCGCCGTGAAACCTTCCTTGCCGAGGCCCGCCGACAGCGCCATGGAATAACAGGCGGCGTGCGCAGCGGCGATCAGTTCTTCGGGGTTGGTGCCCGGGCCGTCTTCGAAGCGCGCCTTGAATCCGTAAGGAGCGTTCTTGAGAACACCGGTTTCGGTGGTGATAGCGCCAGTGCCTTCCTTGAGACTGCCCTTCCAGACGGCGGATCCTTTCTTGATCATTTTCCTGACTCCAGTTCGTAACACTGATGAATGCGCGGATTGCGCTCGAAGTCTTTCGGCAGCGTCGCGCGCGAAATGTCCGTGACTTTGTAACGCTCGCCGAGCATCCCGTCCAGCTTGAACTTCTGCGCATTCGTGGAAAACACCAGCTTTCCGCCCGGGGCCAGCAGCGCCATGCAGCTGTCGATCAGGCTGCCGTGATCGCGCTGGACATCGAGGATGTCGTCCATGCGTTTGCTGTTGGAAAACGTGGGCGGATCGAGAAATATCAGGTCGTACACGCGCCGCTCCGCGATCGCGGCCTCGAGCCAGGCGATGCAATCGGCCTGGATGAACTCATGCTCACGTCCCGAAAACCCGTTCACTGCCAGATTGCGCTGGGCCCAGTCGAGGTAGGTGGCCGACATGTCGACAGTCGTGGTGGCGCGGGCGTTTCCCGCGGCTGCGTACACCGTGGCGCTGCCGGTGTACGCGAAGAGATTCAGGAAGCGGCGGCGGGCGGCATCGCTGCGCAGCCGCGCGCGCGTGACGCGGTGATCGAGGAACAGGCCCGTGTCCAGGTAGTCGGTGAAATTGACCCAGAACCGCAGGCCCCCTTCCGCCACCAGCTTGAAGTCGGCGCTCTCGCCTAACTTCTCGTACTGGTCGCCGCGAGTGGTGCGCCGGCGCTGGCGCAGGTGGATTCGCTCCACGGGAATACCCGTGACACCCGGCAGCGCCGCCAGCGCTTCAGCGCGCCGGCGCTGCACGGCTTCAGGCTCGATGGTTTTGGGCGCGGCGTATTCCTGCACGTACAGCCAGGTGCTGGCGCCATCGAACTCGGTGTAGCGATCGATGGCGAAGGAATATTCGGGCATGTCGGCGTCGTACAGGCGATAGCAGCTCACGCCTTCGCGTTCCGCCCAGCCCTTGAGCTGCTTGATGTTCTTGGCCAGGCGATTGCCGAACATCTTCGAGCCCGGGGACTCCGCCAGCGACTCGTCGATGCGCGCGCCGCGGCCCGTGTGCAGCATCTGCTTTGCGGATTCCGCCGACACGTTGAGGCGCAGCAGGCGGCATTCGAGCGCGCCGTTCCATACCGTGTGCACGCGCTCGGCGCGGATCCCGAGCTCCAGTCCCGCATCCGGCGACCCGGCGAGCACCGCGGCGCTCCAGCCGGAAAAATTCGCGCGCAACACCTCGCCGAGCTGCTTCATCAGCGCGCGCGCGGTGTCGCGGTCTTCGAGCCGCACGCCATAGGGAGGATTCGTGGCGAGAAATCCCGTGCCCTCGCCTGCCGGTTTCGCGCTCTCGAGTCGCCCGCTTTCGAAGCTGATGAGCCCGCCTAGCCCGGCGCGCGCGGCATTGTCGCGCGCGGCCGCCAGCACCGACGCATCCGCATCGACGCCGCGCAAACGCAGCGAGGGCTTCTGCTCGCGCGCGAGTGCATCCTGTTTGACGGTTTCCCATGCGGCGCGGTCATGGCCCACCCACCCGAGGAAACCGAAATAGTGGCGACGCGCACCCGGAGCGACGTTCGCCGCGATCATGGCCGCTTCGATGACCAGCGTGCCCGAGCCACACATGGGATCGAGGAACTCCGCGGCATTCCTGCACTTCTCCGGCCAGCCGGCGCGCAACAGGATGCCCGCGGCCAGGTTCTCGCGCAGTGGCGCTTCACCCGCCTGCGCGCGATAGCCGCGCCGGTGCAGGCCTTCGCCCGACAAGTCGATGGACACCGTGACGTTGGGCCCGTTGGCATGTGCATGCACGCGCACGGCGGGCTGCTCGGTCGCGATGTCGGGCCGGCTGCCCGTGGTGTCGCGCAACTGATCGCAGATGGCGTCCTTGAGGCGCAGCGCACCGAACCGCGTGTGCGTGATCTCCGGATGACGGCCCGAGAAATCGCAGGCCAGCGTGCGCGCGGCGTCGATGTGCCTGCGCCAGTCGATGGCGCGCGCCGCTTCGTAGAAGCTGGCGTCGGTGGCAGCCGTGAATTGCGCCACCACCAGGAACACGCGGCTGGCCACGCGCGATTCGAGGCAGGCGCGATACGCCACCTGCAGCGGCCCCGTGAACTCCACGCCGAGCGCGCGTTCGCGCACATCGGCGGCCCCGAGCGCGCGCAGCTCGGCGGCTAACAAGTCTCCGAAACCCCGCGGGCTGGACGCAACGAAACGGTGTGTGACGGCTTCCATCAGACTTCCGCGAGCAGCCGCATTGCAGCCACTTCCATGTCCGCGACGCGCCGGCAACGTTGCGCCGCATCCCCGAGCGGCGCTGCCTCCGCGGTGCGTCCGCTCCGCTCGATCGACGCCGCGATCGCGGCCCACTCGAGCGCCGAGCTCGCAAACAGCTCCTGCGCCTGCGCGAGCCTTGCGCGAGCGCCGGCGAGGTGTTCGCGTGCTTCGCCAAGGAAGTCTCGATAGAAATTGCGGAACAGGGATCCACCGGTTCCGGCGCGCTCCATGAGCAGCGCCGCGAGCGCGAGATCGTCCGCCGGACGCTTCGCCAACGCGAGCCAGCCTGGCAACGATGCGGCGAGCTTCTGGATGCCGAGATGCGACGCGCCTTTGAATGCCGGCGCCAGGTATTGCTTCGCGTTGGATCGGATCGCCTTGCGGATTGCGGCGTCGAGCGCCGTTGCACGTTTGCGCAGCGCAATCGTCCATGCCCGCGCCTTCGCGGCCATCGGGCCCCTCGCGAAACGGGCTTTTTCCAGGCTGGCGCGCGAAGTTTTCTGCAGCGAACCTTGCGGCGCCGTATCGACGAGCAGGACTTCGCGATCGTCGAAACCGTAGGCGGCGACGAAGTGTCCCGCGAAGTGCACAGGTCGCGAGAAATATTCCAGGTGGAAGCAGTCGAGCTGCAGGCCGACGGGCTGACCGGCGCGCAACGGACCTTCGAGCGCCGTCCACGCTCTGGACCTGGATGCCGTCTCGGTCGCCGTGTAATCCACGCCCAGGTTTGCGCACAGTGTTTCGGTGAGCGCGAACGGCTTCGTGCGTCCGCCGACGAACGGCAGCGGCAAGGAACTCAGGTTGATGTAGATGAAGCCGAGTCCTTCGCCGAGACCAAACAACATGGGTTCGGACAGCTTCATCCCGGCGGCCGCGAGCAGCGTACCCGTCGCCACCGTCTCGCAATGCTGGCCCACGAAGGGCTGGAAGCCGGGCACCTCAACGCGCGTCATGGAACACGCGGCAACGGCTGCGGCGGATGTCGGGCGTCGCGCATGAAGCGCGTGAATATGCGATACGCGTCGATGTCGAACTGCCCGGTGGAACGTCGGGTTGCGCGGGCCAGCATCGCGACTGCGTCTTCGTCGCCGGCATCGATGGTCGCCAGGTGTTGCCATGCGTCGATGATGTGCCATTGCTGGCGTTCGCCCGCGCCCTCGCGCAGCATGACCGGCCCTTCGTGCGGCCAGGGTTTGAGCCGCAGCGGCATCAGGCCGATCTTCACGCGCGCCGTGTGCAGCAGCGCGGGCTCCTTGCCCACGCAGGCCCCTTTGCAACGCCCCACCTGCAGGCCGAAGCAGGAACCCTCGCCGGCCTCCAGGCCTAACAACTTGAAGCACCAGTGGTGTTCGCGCGCCAGTCCTTCGAGCGCGCGGCGCGCATCGCGTTCGCTGCGATAGGTGCCGAAAACATCGTTCGAGCGCAGCACCTGCGCGTCGAGCTCCACGAGCCGCGGCGCGGTGTGCCCCTCTTCGAACAGCCAGGTCAGCCGCTCGCCGCCGCGCTGCGCGCGGTTGTACATGGGCTGTCGCTCGCGCACTTCCCGCGCTTCGAGCAGCAACGCACCGAGCTCACCCGCGGTTTCGGTCCACTCGACTCGCCGGACTTCGGCCGCGAGCTTCAGCGCCTTTGGCGACCGCAGGCCGCCGCGAAAGTGATCGAGCACGCGTTCGCGCAGGATGTTCGCCCGTGAGACATATATAAGAGTCTCGCGGCCGTCCTCGCCCACGCCGAAAAAGCGGTACACGCCCGGGCCCTCGGGCAGATCGTCCGGGAGGTCTGCCGGCAGCGTCGCTGGCAGCGTGACGCGATGGCCCGCCAGGTCGAGCGCGCTCTGCAATTCCTGCGCGGGCCACGCCGCCCGCAGCTTGCGCCAGAACGCCAGCAGCGCCTGCGCATCGGGCATGGCGCGATGGCGGTTCTCGATGTGGATGTCATGCCGTTCCATGACGGCATCCAGGTTGTGGCGCGGCATTTCCGGATACAGCGCGCGCGACAGCCGCACGGTGCACAGGTTCGAGCTGCGCCACGCGGTGCCCATCGACGCGAACTCGCGCCGGATGAAGCCATAGTCGAAGCGCACGTTGTGCGCCACGAACACGCGGCCCTCGAGCCGTTCGCGCAATTCCTTCGCGACGCGCTCGAACGGCGGCGCGCCTTCGAGCATCTCGTTGTCGATGCCGGTGAGCTCGGTGATGCCCGCGGGAACACGCACGCCCGGATTCACCAGGCTCTGCCATTCGAAATCGACATCGTCGCCCGTGGCGCCTATGACGGCGACGTCGATGATGCGGTGCATGCCCGGCGTACAGCCGGTCGTCTCGATGTCGACGAAGGCTACGGGGGAGTTGCTGGTGATCAGCTGAGCTCGATCCACGTGGTCTTGAGCTCGGTGTACTTGTCGAACGCGTGCAGCGACTTGTCGCGGCCGATGCCGGATTGCTTGAAGCCGCCGAACGGAACCGTGATGTCGTCGGCGTCGTAGCAGTTCACGTACACGGTGCCGGCGCGCAACGCGCGCGCCGTGCGATGCGCCACGTTGATGTCGCGCGTCCACACTGCCGCGGCGAGGCCGTATTCCACGTCGTTGGCGATCTGGATCGCTTCGTCGACGTTCTTGAACGAGAGGGTGGCCAGCACCGGCCCGAAGATTTCCTCGCGCGCGATGCGCATCGCGGGCAGCACGCCGTCGAACACCGTGGGTTCCACGTAGAAACCGCCGCTCTCTTCGCGCACGCGTTTGCCGCCCAGCGCCACCTTTGCGCCGTCGGCCTTGCCCGCGTCGATGTACGACAACACGCGTTTCATCTGCGTCTCGTCGACGATCGCGCCGAGCCTGGTGGCCGGATCGAGCGGATCGCCGGGAACCATCGTGCGCCCGACGGCCGCGATCTTCTCCAGCATCGCGTCCTTGATGGATGCCTCGACTAACAACCGCGATCCCGCCGAGCACATTTCTCCCTGGTTGAAGAAAATGGCGTAGGCCGCCGCGGTGGCCGCCTTGTCGAGATCCGGGCAATCCGCGAGCACGATGTTGGGCGACTTGCCGCCGCACTCGAGCGACACCTTCTTGAGATTCGATTGCGCGGCGTACTGCATCACCGCCTTGCCGGTGGCCGTTGAGCCCGTGAAGGCGATGCAATCCACGCCCATCGACGAGGCCAACGCTTTTCCCGCGGTGTGGCCGAAACCGGGCACCACGTTGAACACGCCCTCGGGCAGACCCGCTTCCACGGCCAGTTCCGCGATGCGCAGCGCGGTGAGCGGCGATTTCTCGGAAGGCTTGAGCACCAGTGAATTGCCGCTGGCGAGCACGGGACCGATCTTCCAGGAAGCCATGAGCAGCGGAAAATTCCACGGCACGATGGCCCCGACCACACCCATGGGTTCGCGCGTGATGGTGGCGAGCGCATTCGGACCCGTGGGCGCAACCTCGTCGTAGATCTTGTCGACGGCTTCGCCATACCAGCGGATGCAGTTGGCGGCGGACGGGATGTCGACGGCGAGGCTGTCGGAGATGGGCTTGCCCATGTCCAGCGTCTCTAACAAAGCCAGCTCTTCGCGGTGGGCGAGCATCAGCTCGGCCAGCTTCAGCAACACTTTCTTGCGCGCCTTGGGTGGCTGCTGCGACCAGATGCCGCGCCGGAACGCGGCGCGGCAGCTCGCGACGGCGCGCTCGACGTCGAGCTGCTCACCCGCCGCGATGACGCCCAGCGACCGGCCGGTGGCCGGGTTGATGTTGTCGAACGTCGCGCCATTGGCCGCGGAGACGAAACGACCGTCGATGAACACCTGCGAACGCGGCTTCAGGGCGGCGGCGCGCTGGCGCCACTCGACCGCGGAAACAGTGATTTGTGGAGGCATGAGCTTTGCGTCTCAGAATGTCGGCGGGGTGGAGGCGGAGATGATCTCACAGACTTCGGTGCCCACATTGCGAAAGCGATGCGGTGTCGCGCTTGCGAAATAGTAGGCATCGCCGGCTTCCAGGATGCGCGTCTGCCCACCCACCGTGAGCTCGACCTTGCCGCGGACCACCACGCCGCCCTCCTCGCCCCGATGCGACAGCATGTCGTCGCCGGTGGCGGCATCCGGTTCGTAACGTTCGTGCAGCACGGTCAGTTGCCGTCCCGGCCGCTGCGCCGCCACCAGCCGCAAGGACGCGCCTTCGTTGCCGATCTCGACGAGCTCGCTGGCGGAATAGAACACCTGCGCGGCACTCGTGACATCGAGCGTGAAGAACTCGGCCATGGACATCGGCACACCATCGAGCACCTTCTTGAGCGAGCCCACGGAGGGGCTGACGCGGTTTTGCTCTATTAACGAGATGAGGCCGTTGGTGACCCCGGCGCGGCGCGCCAGCTCGCGCTGCGACAGGCCCTGCATTTCACGCACGTGTTTCAGCCGTGCCCCGACGTCGTAAGCCATATCGGATTATGATCTCGCGCAACTGCCGGAGTCGAACATGGCCGCTCATCCCGAACATACAGCCCCTTCCCTCGACGCCTACTGGATGCCTTTCACGGCGAACCGCCAGTTCAAGCAGAAGCCGAGAATGCTGGCGCGCGCGTCGGGCATGTACTACGAGACGCCCGAAGGCCGGAAGATTCTCGACGGCGTCGCCGGGCTGTGGTGCGTCAACGCGGGCCACGGTCGCCAGGAAATCACGCGCGCCGTGGCCGAACAGCTGGAAGTCATGGACTACTCGCCGGCGTTTCAGATCGGCCATCCGGCGGCGTTCGAGCTGGCCAACGCCATCGTGCGCATCGCCCCCAAGGGGCTCGATCACGTGTTCTTCACGAACTCGGGTTCCGAGGCGGTGGACACCGCGCTCAAGATCGCGCTTGCATTCCACAGGGCGAAAGGTGACGCCGGGCGCGTGAGGTTGCTAGGCCGCGAACGCGGCTATCACGGCGTGGGATTCGGCGGCATCAGCGTGGGCGGCATGACGGCCAATCGCAAGGCCTGGCCGACGGCCATGATCCCGGGCGTCGATCACCTCGCGCATACCCACGATCCGCGGCGCAACGCGTTCACGCGCGGGCTGCCCGCGCATGGCGCGGAGCTGGCGGACGACCTCGAGCGGCTGGTCGCGCTGCATGACGCGTCGACCATTGCCGCCGTCATCGTCGAGCCCATCGCCGGGTCCACCGGCGTGTTGTTGCCGCCGCAGGGATATCTCAAGCGGCTGCGCGAGATCTGCGACAAGTACGGCATCCTGCTGATCTTCGACGAGGTCATCACCGGCTTCGGCCGCCTGGGTTCGCCGTTCGCCGCGCAGGAGTTCGGCGTCACGCCCGACATCATCACCTGCGCCAAGGGACTCACCAACGGCTGCGTGCCCATGGGCGCGGTGCTGGCGTCGAAGAAGATCTACGACGCGTTCATGCAGGGCCCGCCCGGCGCCATCGAGCTGTTCCACGGGTATACCTACTCCGCGCATCCCATCGCCTGCGCCGCCGGGCTCGCGGCGCTGGGCATCTACGAAGGCGACAAGCTGCTCACGCGCGCCAAACAGATCGGGCCGCAGTTCGAGAAGGCGGTGCACGGGTTGCGCGACCTGCCGCACGTCATCGACATCCGCAACTATGGGCTGGTGGCGGGCATCGAACTCGAGCCGATTCCGGGATCCCCTGGCGCGCGTGCTTTCGACATCTACCTCAAGTGTTTCGAGCGTGGCCTGTTGCTGCGAACCACCGGCGACACCATCGCGCTGTCGCCGGCGCTCATCATCGGGCAAGACCACATCGACGAGCTGTTCGGCATCCTGTCGCAGGCGATGAAGGAATAAGAATTGGGGACATTCCTGATTTGCTAGCAAAAGGGGACGGGGCTCGGTGGTGGAGCGTCAGCGCGTGAAGAAGGACAGGCTTCCGGCGCGAAACGGAGGGCGCGCTTGAGTGAAGGAATGGGGACAGTCCCCAATTCCCCGCTTCGCGGGCAAAAGGGGTCAGACCT